>JAEUHH010000085.1 GCA_016795505.1 Verrucomicrobiales bacterium
TCCAAGTTCATCGGCGTCATGGTCAGCTCCAAGTCCGGCATCGAATCCACCGGCGGCGACATCACCATCACCGGCACCGCCGGCAACGGAGGCGCCGGCAACCACGGCATCTTCATCACCGGCACCTCCGTGGTGAAGACCGCCGGCGCCGGCAGCATCACGATCACCGGCACCGGAGCCAACACCACCAGCTCCGCCGGCGTCGCCATCAAGACCACGTCCCTCATCGAGACCGAGAACGGCGGCATCCTCATCGACGGCACCGCCACCTCCAACGTGGTCGGCCAGGGTGCCAGCAACCTCGGCATCGACATCAACGGCTCCACCGTGCGCATCATCGGCGTCACTGGCAGCGGCGACCTCATCGTGCTGGGCACCGGCAGCGGCCGCCTCGACAAGAACCTCGGCGTCAGCGTGGTGAAGAGCACCCTAAGCGTGGCCGGCAGCGGCAAAGTCGGCCTCACCGGCGTGGCCAGCGCCCTGGGCGGCAGCTCCAACACCGGCGTCAAAGTGCTGGGCGGCTCCATCGTGAGCACCAACACCGGCGACATCGAGTTCACCGGCACCGCCGGCGGCACCGGGAAGAACAACTACGGCGTGTGGGTGTCCGGCACCACCCTGAGCAGCACCGGCGGCAGCTTCCGCGTCACCGGTCAGGGATCGCTCAGCGGCGCCCTGGACGGCAACATCGGCATCACCATCCAGAAAGTGACCGCCAACATCGGTGGCGACATCGAGTTGACCGGCACCAGCGGCACCGGGACCAAGAACAACCACGGCGTGATCCTCAACGCCGTGACCCTGAGCGCCGGCGGCCTGCTCGACATCCTGGGCATCTCCAGCAGTGTGCTGCCCCTGGGCCTGAACAACAACGTCGGCGTGTATCTGACCAACGCGACCAGCCTGACGGGCGCGGCCGGCAGCTCCATCGTGGGCACCGGCGGCCAGGGCACCGCGAAGAACCACGGCATCTACGCCTCCGGCAACACCGTGATTGGCGGCGGCCTGACGGCCGGCGACTTCGTCGGCACCGCCGGCAGCGGCACCGGCTCTCTGCCCGAGGCCGGCACCTTCGCCTTCTGATTGGCCGACCAAACCCTCTTGCTCCGCCGATCCAACCGAGTCTGGTCTCCGGACCAACCCGGTTGGATCGCGGGCCGAGGCGGGAGAGTCCAATTCCGGTTCGCCCCTCCGCAAATCGCCGGCTGGCAAGATCACTGCAATCGTCTAGAGTGACCGCATCGCCAGACCATCCGACAGCCCTGATATTCCTGAATTTGAGATCCTCTCCCGCATCGGTGGAGGCTCTTACGGTGAGGTTTTTCTCGCCCGAAGCGTGACCGGGTCCTTCCGCGCCGTGAAGGTGGTGCGACGGGAGGATTTCGAGCGTGAGCGCACTTTCGAGCGGGAATTCGAGGGCATCCAACGCTACGAGAAAGTCTCCCAGGACCATCCCGGGCTCGTCGATGTGCTCCATGCCGGGCGCAACGATCGGGAGGGCTACTACTACTATGTGATGGAGTTGGCCGACGACGTCGAGACCGGCAGTGAGATCGATGTCGATCGCTACACTCCCCGGACTTTGTCGAGCGACCTCCGACAACACCGCCTGCGTTCGGTACGGGAGTGCATCGAAGTCGGGGCGCTGCTGGCCGAGGCCCTCGGACATCTCCACGCGGCCGGCCTGACGCACCGGGATGTGAAACCATCCAATGTCATCTTCGTCAAAGGGGTGGCCAAACTCGCCGATGTGGGACTCGTCGCGACCAGCGGCCAGCGCACGTTCGTCGGCACCGAAGGCTACGTGCCACCGGAAGGACCCGGCACGGCTTTGGCCGATTTGTACAGCCTCGCGATGGTGCTCTACGAGATGGGCACCGGCAAGGATCGCCTCGAGTTTCCCGAATTGCCCACCAATCTGGAATTGCCCCCCACGGTGAACCGCGACGAGTGGCGCGCCCTGAACGCCGTCATCTGCCGCGCCGGCGCACCCGACCCGCGGCGTCGTTTCGAAAACGGGGCCGCTCTCGCCGCCGCGCTCCGCCGCATCGTGGAACCCCAGGGCGAGACATCCGCCGGCTGGCGACGCCATTTATCCCGCGCCGCCGTTGTCCTGGTGGCCGCCCTGGTGGGCGCCGCCGCAGTGGCTATCTATCGCAACCCGAACGGCGAAGAATCCAATCCCACCCTGTCAGGTGTCTCTCCCGAGCCCCAGCCAGCCCCGGCGAAAGGCAACTCTGTCCCGATCGCTCCCCCGCCCCTCACACCGCCGGATACCGGCACCGAGCCGGCCGGGGATCTGCTGAGCCTGCCCGATGCCTTTTCCCTTGCCGGCAACTCATCGGCCATGCCTCCGGAGACCGTCGGCGGCTCCGTGAACAGCCGCGCCGAAACCGGAAAAGGCGTTGTCTTCACCGATCCGGCATCCCAAACCGGCAAAGCCAAGACGGAACCTGCCAGTCCGGCGCCTCCACCGATGCCGGACACCGCCTGGCTGCGCATCACCCAGCCGAGTGGTGCCACCGTCTGGCATCAGGGCAAGCAGATCTCGGTCACTCCGACCGACTACCTCGAATTCCCATCCGGAGCGGTCGAACTGGTGGTCAAGGCCCCTGGATACTACGACTACACGCTGAAACGCGACCTGCCCCGCGGCCGGCGCGAAGTCGAAAGCGAGATCCTCATGATCCCCGACCGCAGTCCGGCCGAGGGCGAGCCGTGGGTGAGCAGCGTCGGCATGGCTTTCCGTCCACTCGGGCGCTACCACATCTCGGAGGATCCCGTCAGCGTGGAGATCTTCGACCTGTTCGTCGCCGAACTGGGCCAGAGCCCCTTTTCCTCCGCCGTTCCGGCCAGCGCCCGCACGGAAGCCAACGCCGGCCAGGCCCTGGCCGACCCCTCGGCCATGTGGGCGTTTTGCGACTGGCTCACCGAGCGGGACCGCGCTGGTGGCCATCTGCGCCCGGATCAATTCCACCATCCCCAGCCCGACAACGACAGCGACCCCTTCCAGCCATTTTTCAGCCGCGTGGACAGCCGCTTCGGCAGCCTGCAGATCAACAGCGAACCGCCCGGAGCCAGTGTGGTGCTCGGCTCGACCGAACTGGGCCGCACGCCCCTGGCGGTCGAAAAGCAGCGCATCGGCCAGGTGCGACTGACCGTGAAACTCCCCGGCTACCGTCAGGCGCCGGTGGACCTGGAAGTCCGGCCATCCGAACTCACCGCCCATGTCGCCACGCTCTCACGTGACGACAGCGTGCTGTTCGGTGAACCCTGGCAGAACAGTCTGGGCATGTCTTTCGTGCCCGTCGGAGACTTCATGGCTTCGGTCTTCGAGACCCGCCGGTCGGACTACGACGCCTTTCTGGCCAGCCAGCCGGAAGGGATCCTGCCGCCCGCACCCGGCTTTCAGCAGGGCCCGGACCACCCGGTGGCCGGAGTCAATCTGGTTGAGGCCAAGGCCTTCTGCGATTGGCTCACCAAAAAAGAGCAGGCGGCGGGATTGCTCCAGCCCTACCATGCCTATCGCATCCCGACCGACCGCCAGTGGAGCGCCCTGTCCGGTCTCGTCGACGAGGCGGGAGCCACGCCGGACGAACGCGACCGCCTGAAGATGCCCGGCCAGTATCCCTGGGGCGCCGATTGGCCGCCTCCGGCCGGCAGCGGCAATTTCGGCGACGCCACCGCCGAAGCCCGGGGAACCCTCCGCGGCGGGGGCATCCCGGGTTATGACGACGGCTTTGAACTCACCGCCCCGGTCGGCAGTTTCCGGCCCAATCCCTACGAGATCCACGATCTCGCCGGCAATGTCTGGGAATGGGTGGACGAGCCTTTCAGCGGCCCCGGCAGCGGTCTGGTGCCGGCCCGCGGAGGCAGTTGGTCGTCGTTTCAGGCGAGCAATCTCCTCACCGCCTTCCGGAATCCCCTCAGCCCGCAGTTCAAACGCGGTGGAGCCGGCGAATATGGCTTCCGCTGCGTCATCGTGGACACTCGAAAGCCGGCAGCGGGCGTTCCTTGATTTCTGCGGGACGCGCCGCTCTCAGCGCGCCGCCCCGGTGAAGGTCGTCTCAAATCCGGCCACCGGTCCGCCATCGGCAGCGGAGCGGAAATGGTAAAACCGCTGCGCCGCCTCGTCCGGCCGCGCCGCGCCGTAGATTCCGATCTCCAGATGGCGCGGCGGCCCGCCGGCTTCGGCTTCGGCGGGCTTCACTTCGACCTTGATCCGGTTCATCGCTTTCGAAAGGCCCCCAAGGATCAGTTCCCGGCCGCTGTCGTTGGCGATGGCGGTCTGGTGCTGGCCATTGACGGTGATTTTGACCTCATAGCCCGAAGCCGTGACCCAGATTTCGCCGACCAATTCCGGCAGACTCACCTCGCCCATCACCGGGGGCGGCACCGGGGCCGGCTGGAACTCCGGCGCATCGAGGAAAGACCGGTCGCGATTGCTCACCTTGGCCAGGATCTCCGGGTCATCGCCGAATTTCACCACCCGCAGGTTGTCGAACTTCCAGATGCCGAACTCCTTGATGAAACGCAGCACCACAAAATTGTCCCGCACCGCGGTCGGGTCGCCGAGCCCGAAATCCGCCCGGCCAAAATAGACCACACTGGCCGTCTCGCCGCGCACCAGCGTGTCCACACAGATGAGGCCCCGCAATTCCGGAGCCGCCACCGACGAGGCGAACAGCGCCTCGGGAAAACGCATCCGCTGCGAGATGATCTCATTGCGCACTCGCCGCTGCCGCGATGTCGCCGTCACCTGCTGCCAACCGGCAAAGTCCTTGCGCGTCATCGCATCCCGCCAGGCCGAGTAGAGCCCCTCAAAGGTCCGCTGCATCGCGGGATCCGACACGGCGGGTGCCGGGGCCGCCGGTGTCTCTTGTCCCTGGGTGACGGATGCCCATCCGCAGAGGCAGGCGAGTCCGGAGGCGGTCAATAAGGCATGAAAAGTCGACACGGCCGGGAGGATACCACGCCTTCGGCCGGATCACAGCGCCGAAATCGATCCCGCTCCCGTCTTGCCAATCGGAAGCGCGAGCGATAGCCTAGCGGCTTTTCCGCAATTTCCCACCCGACCCCGATGACTCCGGCGCCCAAGACCTTCATCGCCCGCGACGAGGAACTCCTCTCGCAGTCCGAAGCCGTCGTTTACAAACAGCCCGCCTCCGGCCCGGATCTCCAGGCCTACCTCTTTCTTCCCGCCGATGGGCGCGTCGGTCTGGGACGCCCCGCCCTCGTCTTTTTCCACGCCAGCGGCTGGGACAGCGGACGCGTCGCCCAGTTCGCCCCCCAGGCCATGCGCTTTGCCCAGCGCGGCTGTGTCTCGATCCTGGCAGACTACCGCACCCGCGCGAGCCACGATGCCACGCCTCTTCAGGCCATGCAGGACGCCCGGTCCGCCTTCCGCTGGGTCAGGCACTACACCGACGAGTTGGGCGTCGATCCCTCCCGGCTCGCCGGCATCGGATCCCTGGCCGGCGCCCACATCGCCGCCGCTGCTGCCATGAAGGGCGACCTGCCGAACGATGCGACCGATCCCGAGAGCCTCTCCGGCCGCCCCGATGCCCTCATTCTGTTCAATCCCCTCGTCGAAGTGACCAAAGGCAGCTACGGATCCAAAGCCTTCGCCGAGACCGGCACGCCGATCGGAGCCGCCAACCTGTCCGCCCATGTCGCGAAGGACCTGCCCCCCACCCTGATCCTCCACGGCACCGACGACCGCTTTGCCCCCATCGGACCGGTGGTGAAATTCGCCAAGAAGTCCCAGCAAAAAGGGAATGTCTGCGACCTGATCCCCTTCGAAGGCCGGCAGCACGGCTTTTTCAATCTCAACGTCGATCCCGCCACCCACAGCCAGTGCAACGACCTGATGGATCGCTTCCTCGTCCATCTCGGCTTCCTCGCGCCCGATGCCACCGCCGGGGACGAGACCGAGTCCGTCCGCGTGCTGGACTGAAGGATTCTGGACGAAAAAGGCCCGGATTCAGCGCGCCATCCTCGATTGGCAGCCGCTTCGCCTCCCAATCGGCGCTTGCCTGCCGGGACAGGCGGCGGGACCTTGCCGGAGGTCGTCCCATCTTCCCCTTTTTGATTCCAACGCCCCATGTCCACACCCCGCATCCACACCATCGACCTGCAGTTCCAGTCCGTGCCGGGCATCGTCGCGGCGTTTTTGGTGGAAGGACCGGAGGGACTCGTGCTGATCGAGTCGGGTCCGGGCTCGACGCTGCCCGCCTTGCTCGCAGGGATCGCGGCCACGGGACACGATCCGGCGGCGGTGCGCGACGTGTTGGTCACCCACATCCACCTCGACCACGCCGGGGCGGCGGGCTGGTGGGCACAGCAGGGAGCCACGATCCATGTCCATCCCCTGGGGGCGCGGCATCTCGTCGATCCCTCGCGGCTCATGGACAGCGCCCGACAGGTCTATGGCGACGCCCTCGATGCCCTCTGGGGCGACATGCTGCCGGCACCGGCGGATCGGGTGCGCGAGGTCAGCGATGGCGAAGTCATCACCGCCGGCGGCCTGGCCTTCACCGCCCTCGACACGCCGGGGCATGCGCGGCACCACCACTGCTACGCCCTGGGCGGCACCGTCTTCACCGGCGACGTGGCGGGCGTGCGCCTGCAGGGCTGTGACTACCTCTCGGTGACGAGCGCGCCGCCGCAGTTCGATCCCGTCGCCTACGAGGCGTCCATCGACCGGCTGCTGGCTCTGGCGCCGGAGCGGCTGTTTCTCACGCATTTTGGCGAAGTCGACGATCCGCGCCCGCATCTGGAGGAATACCGCCGGACGGTGGATCTGGCCTCGCGCTTCGTCCAGGACCGGCTGCGCGAGGGCTTCGACGGCGACTCGTTGCGGATCGCCTATCAGGCCTTTCAGATGGAACTCGCCTTCCAGTCGAACCTGCCGCCCGAGGATTGGCAGCGCTACCAGCGGGCCAATTCCACCGACATGGGCGCCGATGGCATCCGGCTTTACTGGGAAAAGCAGGGCCGGTAGGCGACCACGTATCGGAATCTGCTCGACGGGCGGGGCAGAAAGCCGCATTTTTCCCGACATGATGAAGGCCCGCCCGATCATCCTCCTGCCGCTCGTCCTCTCCGCCTCTCTCGGTTGGAGCCGACTCGCCACGGCCCAGACGCCGATCCAGACCGGCCCCTCGGCTCCGGCTCCCTCGCCCGCCCCGGGCGCGCCGTTGTTTGGGCCCGTCGGTGGCGGCTCACCCGTCCCGGCTCCGCCCGCCCCCGCTCCGGTCGCACCGACCGCTGCCGCGCCCAAGGCTGCGCCGGCTGCCCCGGCCACGGTGGACATCGACGATATCGCCAAGATCCCCTACGAGGCCCTGCTCAAGATCGCCCAAAGCGACGCCTCGCAGCCGAAGGACGCCGAGATCTACACCCTGCGCATCTCCAGCAAGATCGGCGTGCCCGTCACCCAGATCGAGCTGTTCCTCGACCGCCCCGCCGCGCCGGAAAAGCTCTCCATCGATCCCAACGGCTACTTCCTGGTCCCGCACAATCCCACCCTGGTCCAGGAAAACCCCGATCTGGTCTCCAATCAGCCCAAAGGCTCGCTGAACCTGGAGGTGAAGCTCAGCCTGCCCAAACCCGAACTGCCGAAAATCGTCGAGGGCAAAGTCAAATACCAGGATCTCTTCAAGCCCGTCCAATTGCTCAACGAATCCATGCGCCAGGTCGATCCCCTGTTCGGCATGCCCGGCCAGCAGCAGTTTGCCATCGAGTTCACCACCGGCGCCCAGGGCGGCCTGAAGTTGCAGCGCCAGTTCGGCTCCCGCACCCTGCAGCCGGATGAGAAAGGCTGCGTGTGGATCCTCTTCGACAAAGTGTTGTTCGACGAAAATCCCGACGTCCTGGTGGCCCCGCCCCAGTCGCCCGTCTCCGTGCGGCCCGTCAGCGCCGAGCAGGCGGCCGCGATCCGGGCGAAGTGAGAGCGGAGCGATCCTCCGGCCACGAGAGGGCTCAAAAGACCGGCACCGGGCCGATCGATGGCACCGGCTCGAAGTCGGCGGGCACCCCGGGGAAATTTTCCTCCACGAAGCGATCCCAACTGCGTCGGGTCTGCTCCGAGAGGCATTCGCTCATCGCCTCCATGCACTCCCCGCAGATCAGATTGCTTTCCGCCAGCCCCGCGCCCAGGCAGATGCCGACCAGACCGTATTCCTTGACCGCCATCGTGGCCGCCTGGTTGTCGCACAGCGCGCACTCGTCGAAGCCGTGGACGTGGCGGAAGCGCGACATCTGGAATTCCATCAGCCGCTGTTTCGACTCCTCCGACGCCTCATTCATCAGCCCCTGCAGACAGGGCACACAGAGCGCGTATTCGAAGATCACCTCGCCCTCGCGGATCACCTTCGACACCCGATAGCCCTCCGGCAGATCGACCAGACCCTCGCCGCAGCGCGTGCAGGTCTTGAAGGGGCGCTCCTCGTAGAAAGACCACAACACCTCGGGGATCGGCCCGCGGATGGGCGGCACCGGCCACGCGGCTCCCTCCCCGTGGGGTTCCTCGTCGTCGTGGGGGTGGCTCCTCAGGTCGTGATCGTCTCCGGGCGGTTGCATGGCAGTCGTTGCGCAGGTGTCGGCGGAGAAGTTTCCCCGCCCCACCGGGAAGTGCAAAAGAAACCCTCGCCCCGACTGATTTCACGGACCGCCGCCATCCCTGCCGGCGGATCGGGAGTGGCTGGCTGGTGATGGCGCCTTCCCGTCCGTGCTGGACAAAGGACGGGCGCGGGCGCATCATGCTGGGCAACGCCATGGAAAACTCCGCCCCACTGCACGATCCCGGTCTCTACGACCTCTTTGTTTCCTACTCCACCAAGGACAACGTGCCGCCGCCGGGAGAATCCATCGGCTGGGTCTATGCCTTCATCCACCGCCTCCGGGAGTTGGCCCCTCCCTTCACCGACGCCCAACTCCATACCACCGGTGACTCCGATCTGTTTCCCGACTGGGATACCTTCTATGCACCGGATGAAATCCAGCCCGGCCACTTGTGGGAGACCCGGCTCCGCACCGCCGTCGCCCAAAGCCGCGTCCTCATCGCTTGTCTCTCGCCGAACTACTGGCAAAGCAAATGGTGCCGCATCGAGTGGGAGACTTATCTGGAAAACGAAAGTGCCCGCGGCCTCGCCAATCAGGTTGGCGGCATCACTCCTATCTACTTCGTCACCGCTCCCGGCGTCCGCAGCGCCGATATTGTCGCCGCAGCGCCCGATTGGGCCTCAGACCTGTTGGAAAGCCGCCAGGTGCGCCTGCTGGAACTGACGGAACACGGCGACGACCTCGGGCGCCAGCTTGCCGCCCTGCGGGACGATCCCGCCATGGCCGAGCGGGTCGGCCGGATCGCCCAGCGCGTCGCCCAGCAGATCAGCCACGCCCGCCGCGCCGAACGCATCGTCATGGGCAATATCGCCCTCGGCACCGAGACCTTCGTCGGCCGCGAGACGGAGCTGGCTGACCTCGAAAAAAAGCTCTTCGGTACCGGCGCCCTCAGCGTCATCACCGCCCTCCATGGCATTGGAGGCCAGGGAAAAACCGCCCTCGCCCTCAGGTATGGTCAGAATCTCCGCACTCGCTATTCTGGCGGTTGCTGGCAGGCTGGGGCAGAGGGTGCCCGCGAATTGATCCCATTGGTTGCTTCCCTGCGCGACGCGCTGGAGTTGCCGCCCATCGCCACCGAAGACGACACCGACACCGCTCTGCGCGTGTTGCAGGACCTCTACCGCCGCGCTCATGATCCCGACTTTGACCGCGCTCCGGGCGATCCTGCCGCCGCCCTGCTGTTGCTGGATAACGTCGAACACGCCGACCTGCTGGGCCGGCACCAGCGGGAGCACCTGTACCGCGCCATGCGCGAGGCCACCGGCGATCCCGGCTTTGGCTGGCTACACCTCCTCGCCACCACCCGGCTGGAGAGCCACGAACTGGCCTCCCTCGACCCCGCCCAGATCGTGGCGGTCGATGCCCTCTCAGCCGAGAAAGCCCTCGAACTCTGGCGGCGCATCAGTGGCCCGCTTTCCGATTCGGAACTCGAAGCCGCCCGCGAGATCATCCGCCTGCTGGAGCGCCACACGCTCAGTGTCGAAGTCGCCGTGCGCCACATCCGCCGCACGCTGGGCGAGACCGCTGTCACCTACCTGGCCCGGCTCCGCCATGCCTTGTCTGCCGCGCCCGACCGCTTGGCCCGGTTGTTGGGCGGCCAGCAGGCTGGACAAGGCGGCGACCTGCCCAGCTACGCCCATCCCCTCGCCGCCACCCTAGGGTTTACGTTCACTCATCTCGCGGAGGAGGACCCCGCCGCCGCCGCCGTGCTCCATTTCGCCGCCCACTTTCCTGCCGAGGCCGTGCCGTTGCCGTGGCTGCGGATCCTCGCCGGGCAGGCCCACCCGGCGCTGCTCGACGACCCCGAGGCCGTGCCCGGCCTTCCGGATGCCTGGGACCGGGTCCTGCTCCGGCTCGGTGAGAGCCTCGCCCTGCTCACCCCGGCCGATGCCGCCCAGCCCGAGATCGGCCGTCTCCACCGCCTCGCCGCTGCCTGTTTGCGGTTTCATGCCCAAGAAGAGGGAGGGGATGCCCCACGTCTTGCTGCTGTGGAGCAGTTCATCGAGTTCCGCTGCACTCTGGCGGAACACAATCCCCAAGGCGGCCTGCTGGCTTGGGAACGGACGGTGCTGCTCGCGGATTTGCCTCTGCGGATGGGTCAGAAGAACTGCTCCGCAGAAATGGCCCAAAACGGTTTGCTTTTGGGCCAGATTCTTGCCTCCTACGCCGACCTCGCCACGGCCCGGCGCCTGACGGAGCAGGCCCACGGCGTGTTAACCCGCCTTGCCGCCAGCGACCCCGCCAACGCCGCGTGGCAGCGCGATCTGTCGGTGTCGCTGGAAAAGCTCGGCGATCTCGCCGTCGCCCAGGGCGATGGGGCCAGCGCGGCGCGGCGCTTCTCCGAGAGCCTCGCCATCCGCGAGCGCCTCGCCGCCAGCGACCCCGCCAACGCCGCGTGGCAGCGCGATCTGGCGGTCTCGCTCAACAAACTCGGCGACCTCGCCGTCGCCCAGGGCGATCTGACCGGCGCAGCGCGGTATTTCGCCCAGGACCTTGCCATCGCCGAGCGCCTCGCCGCCAGCGACCCCGCCAACGCCGCGTGGCAGCGCGATCTGTATGTGTCGCTGATCAAGCTCGGCGATCTCGCCGTCGCCCAGGGCGATGGGGCCGGCGCGGCGCGGCGCTTCACCGAGAGCCTCGCCATCGCCGAGCGCCTCGCCGCCAGCGACCCCGCCAACGACGGGTGGCAGCGCGATCTGTCGGTGTCGCTGGACCGGCTCGGCGATCTCGCCGTCGCCCAGGGCGATGGGGCCGGCGCGGCGCGGCGCTTCACCGAGAGCCTCGCCATCCGCGAGCGCCTCGCCGCCAGCGACCCCGCCAACGCCGCGTGGCAGCGCGATCTGTCGGTGTCGCTCAACAAGCTCGGCGAACTCGCCGTCGCCCAGGGCGATGGGGCCGGCGCGGCACAGCGCTTCACCGAGAGCCACGCCATCTTCGAGCGCATCGCCGCCATCGACCCCGCCAACGCCGCGTGGCAGCGCGATCTGTCGGTGTCGCTGAACAAGCTCGGCGATCTCGCCGTCGCCCAGGGCGATGGGGCCGGCGCGGCGAAGTATTTCGCCAAAGACCTCGCTATCGCCGAGCGTCTCGCCGCCAGCGACCCCGCCAACGCCGAGTGGCAGCGCGATCTGGCGGTGTCGCACTTCAAGCTCTACTCCGTCGCCCAGGAAAACGGCGACGACGCGGCGGCTGTCGCCGCCCTGCGCGCCTGTTTCGCCGTGCTGGAGGGCATGAAACAGCGCGGGATGCATCTGGACCCGCCGATGGCCCAATTGCATGAGCAATTGGCAGGGATGTTCGCCGGTGGGGACGAGGAGTGAGGATTGATTTCACCACGGAGGCGCGGAGGACACGGAGGATTTCCCGGATCGCCGCCTCCGGGTCGAGCCTCCGCGGTCTCTGAAACGTTCGCCGCGTCCGATCCCAGCAACGTCACGTGGCAAAACGACGCCGCGTCGGACCGCCGCCTCGTCGGCGAGATCCGCGCGAAGCTGGGACGGTGAGGTCAGTCTCGGGATGCCGGAGGCATCGCAGCCGGTAGCCGGTGGTCGAGCGAGGCACGAGCGACACCACCGGATGGGTATGATGCGCCGATCGGGCACCCCGGCCGGGGTGCCAGCCTCCAGTGGCCCCGGTGAGGGCGTCGGCGGACCGTGGACTCGGCTGCGATCCCTCCGGGATCGGGCGGATCGGAGGGACGGCGTTCCGGGGGTTTCGCTCGTGCCTCGCTCAACCCCCGGCTCATGGCTTGGTTCCCTGCCGGGAACCCCCGTCCAGGATCGGTGTAGTGTGGATAGCACCGGATCAGATGGCCCGGCTAGAGCGTTGAAACAAAAAAACGTAGCCGACTTCGCCAGAAGTTGGCCCGATGCTCTGGTCCACGCTCTGGCGAGCGCGGCTACCGGTGGAAATCAGCCGTCTCTCGGAACCATCCCGTAGCCGCCGTCGCCAGACGGTGGTGCGTCGGAGCAGTAGAAGGGCCGGACCGACTTCCACGCTCTGGCGAGCGCGGCTACGGATCAATTTCATTTGCTCTCATGACTTCGTTCCCTGCCGGGAACCCGCACGGCCCAAGATTCCGGCCTCCGTGCTCTCCGTGCCTCCGTGGTGACCCTCTTCCCTCTCCGATCCAACCCTCTTTGATCGGAGACCAGACCCTCTTTGATCGGAAATCAGACCCCATGCGGCACCGTTTTAGATGACGGCGAAGCGGTGCCTCTACCAAGGAGCGGGGCCGCCCCCGGCCCCGTCGCAGGCGCTCGGGACGGTCGTTCGGGGCCGGGGGCGGCCCCGCTCCTTGAGGTTCCGACGCGACGGGAAACACTCCCCCATCGGCAGTCCGCCCCGAACTATTTTTCCTTACCCGGAAAAATAAGGCTGGCTTCCTCCGGCGCTTCCCGTCAGCAACTCCACCAGGCTCGCTTTCCGGCCGTGCCCCATGCTATGAGCGGAGCGCGGACACTCCTGTCCGCACTTTCAGGCAAACAGGCCCGTTTTTTAGGCCTCCTCCGGCCGGCGGAGGGCCGGAAAAAGATTTTTTAGGGCTCCTCCCGCCGTCGGAGGGCTGGAAAATGATTTTCTAGGCCTCCTCCCGCCGGCGGAAGGCCGGAAAAAGATTTTCTAGGCCTCCTCCCGTCGGCGGAAGGCCGGAAAAAGATTTTTTAGGCCTCCTCCCGCCGGCGGAAGGCTGGAAAAAGATTTTTTAGGCCTCCTCCCGCCGGCGGAAGGCCGGAAAAAGATTTTTTAGGCCTCCTCCGGCCGGCGGAGGGCTGGAAAATGTTTTTTTAGGGTTCCTCCGTGCGGACCTCCATCCCCCCCAATCTGCCGATGCCCCAGGCAATGCTTTTGGTGTGAACACGAATGGAAAGGAATGAATGGAATGACGCGAATCGAAATGAAATGGGAACGGGTCCCGGTGACGAATTTTTTCCACGAAAGGCTTGACGTTTTTTGGGAAAACTGGGCATTCTCTCCCCCGTCGCCGGCTGGCGGGTGCCAGCGGGCGGCGGGACGGCTCGCCGTCCTGTTTGCTCAATCCAATCCTACTGAATAACCATCCTATGATCCGCAAGCTATCCCTGCTCACCTGCGCCGCCATGGCGGTCTTCTCGCTCTCCACCGCCCAGGCGGAGGACGTGATCTCCGACTTCATGAAGGCCCACCACAAAGCGCCCGAAGGCACCGACCCGACCTGTAAGAAGGCCGCCAACGGGGCCGCATCCGACGCGGAACTGGCCGAACTGCTGAAAGGCTACCAGGCCATCTGCGCGGCGACGCCGCCGAAGGGTGAAAAAGACGCCTGGGTGAAAAAATGCCAGGAACTGGTCGCCGCCGTGAAGGGGCTCCAGGAAAAGAAGGAGGGCGCCGCCGACGCCTACAAGAAGGCGGTGAACTGCAAGGGCTGTCACTCGGAATTCAAAGCCGACTGACACAGCCTCCCCCTCCGGACATCGGATCCAGCCTTGTTTTTTTTTGCGCAGCGGCGCCGGTCTCGACCGGCGCCGCTGTCGTGTTTCCGGGACGCGCGGTGCGTCAGGGGCTTGAGTCGGGGGGAATCCGGGCCTAGGGTCGCGGCTCGCCGGGCTGGCCGGCGGTTTTTCCCCCGGCATTCTCTCGCAAGGCCTGATGGCAGAACTCCTTTCCTCATCCCCCCACCCGCCGGAGCGCTGGGACCGCCTGTCCTGGCGGCTCCTGGTGGTGGGCTGCCTGTGCCGGGTGCTGTATGCGGCGCTCTACCCGATGAATCTGGCGGGCGACGAGGCCTACTACTGGGAGTGGAGCCGGCGGCTGGACTGGGGCTATTTCTCGAAGCCGCCGGGCATCGCGTGGCTGATGGCGCTGGTGACGGGGCTGGGCGGGTCGCACACGGTGGTGTTCCGCCTGGCGGCGGCGGTGATCGGGGCGGGGTCGCTGGTGTTGTTCCGCGAGCTGGCGCGGTCGCTGTTTGGCCCGAAAGCCGGGTGGTTCGCGGTCTGTCTGGCGCTGGCGACGCCGGCGAATGTGCTGCTGAACCTGATGCTGACGATCGACGCGCCGCTGGTCTTTTGCTGGAGTCTGGCGCTGTGGAGCGGGTGGAACTGGCTCCAGGGCCGGCGGCCGGGGCTGTGGCTGTCGGTCTGGACGGTGGCGCTGGGGCTGGGCTACCTGAGCAAGCAAATGATGCTGGTCTTTCCGCTCCTGATGATCGTCCACCTGGCCCTGTCGCCGGAGCTGCGGCCGCGGCTGCGCTCGGCGGGGCTGTGGATCGCGATCGGGCTGTCGCTGATCTGCCTGCTGCCGCCGGTGTGGTGGAATGCGGGGCACGACTGGGTGACGTTCCATCACACGGGTGGGCAGATCGCCGGGGACACGGACGACCGGGCGCCGGGGGTCTCGTTCGTGGAATTTGTCCTCACCCAGGCCGGGGTGCTGTCGCCGCTGCTCTGGTGGCTGACGATGGCGGTGGCGCTGACGGGGCTGCGGCGCTACCGCGATCTGGACGCGGCGGGCCGCTATCTGACGATTTTTTCCGCGCCGGCGCTGCTGGTGATGCTGCTGATGGCGCTGCGCCAGACGATGCTGCCCAACTGGGCGGCGGTCTACTACGTGGGGGCGACGCTGCTGGCGGCCGGCTGGCTGGCGGGCGGCGCACCGGGGCTGCGCCTGCCGGAGTGGTGGCGCGGCTGGCGCCGGCTGGCGCTGGGAATGGGCTTTGCCATGGTGGCGGCGGGCTATGTCTGGCCGCCGCTCATCGCGGCACTCGGACACGCGGGTCACGAAAGTCTCGACCCGATGCGCCGGCTGCGGGGTCATGAACAAGCGGCGGAGGCGGTGGCGGGCTTTCTGAAAACGGTGCCGCGGCCGGACCAGACCTTTGTCGTGACACACGGGCATCGCTACCATGCGAGCCACCTGGCCTTTTACCTGCCGGGTCAGCCTCGGGTCTATCGGTGGGAGAGCCGGGATCAGATCGCCTCGCAGTACGAGCTGTGGCCCGACCCGGTCGAAGACGGCAAAACCGGCTGGGACGCGCTGATCGTGGTGCCGGACCGGGGCCGGACGCTGCCCAACCGGTTCATCGGCGGATTTGACGCGGTGGAGCCGCTCGCAGAAATTGACGTGGCCGTCAGCCCTGACTATATCCGCCACTACCGCCTGTTTCTCGGACGTTCCCTGAAGAACTGGCCTACCGGCAGGCCCGTCGAGGACGACGACTCGACTGATACCGACTCTGCTCCGTGAACGCCTCCCCATCCGACTCCGCCTCCGGCCCGTTCCGGTCCCCTTTTCCGCTGACCCGGGGCATTCGCCGCGCCGGGGAGCCCGATGCCGCGTCGGCGGTGAGCATCGTGGTGCCTTTTTTCAACGAGGCCGACTGTGTCGAGTCGGTGCTGCGGGAGATCCAGGCCTGCCAGCCCGCGGCGGAGCTGATCGCGGTCGATGACGGCAGCTCTGACGGGACCTGGGACATCATCCGCGGCCTGCCGGGCATCACCCCGCTGCGTCTGAGCCGGAATCGGGGCCAAAGCGCCGCCATCTACGCCGGTCTGCGAGCGGCGGGTGGCTCCATCTGCGTGCTGCTCGATGGGGACGGCCAGAATGACCCCGCCGACATCGCGCGGCTGGTGGAGGCCGTGGCCCGCGGCGAGTGCGACGTGGCCTGCGGTCGCCGGGCGAAGCGACGCGACACCTGGAGCCGGCGGGCGGCCTCGCGCATCGCCAACCGGGTGCGCCGGGCTTTCATCCACGACGGCATCAGCGACACGGGCTGCTCGCTGAAGGTATTCCGCAAGGATTGTGTCGATCTGCTGGTGCCTTTCAACGGGCTGCACCGCTTTTTGCCCGCCATCTTCACCCATGCGGGCCTGCGGCTCGGCGAATACGACGTGAACCACCGCCCGCGGCATGCCGGCACGAGCAAATACACCAACTGGGAACGGGCCCTGCGCGGCCTCTACGACCTGGTCGGGGTGTGCTGGCTGCTGCGTCGCAAGATCGTCTATCCGCCGATTCACTCGGGCGACGATTCCTGACTCGCCGCCGCGATGAGTCCGCCCCGGTCGCCGGCGGCAAGGGCCGCGACGGCATCGCCGGTCGCCTCGATGCTCAGCAGCACGTCGCCGGGATTCACCGGGTGACCGATGGCCTCGATGTCATCGAGATGGAGCACCCGGCCATCCACCGGCGCGCGCAGCACCACGGGATAGCTCTCCATTTCCCACTGGCTCAGCAGTCCGGCCAGACGGGCGAGATTTTTGCTTTCGTTCAGATAGCCGACGAGATCGCCCGAGCGATAGCACGCATCGCGTCGCATCCGGCATTCGCCCAACTGGCTGCGCAGGTCATCGCGGGTGGCCTCGGCCATCGGATCGGCGACGCGGGCGAGGATGTCTCCCGAGCGAACCAGATCGCCCTCGCGGACCAGGAAGGCGGTCACCACGCCGCGGCACCAGACCCGCACCGGCACGGTCGCGCTGGAATCGCGCTCGGAACCGGCTGCGGCCATCAATTCGCGGTCGCCCGCGGCCACCCAACCGGGAAAATGCGAGGCGCCCCACGCGGCCACGACGAGGGTCATGGACAGCGCGCTCAAGCCCCCGCCGACCCAGGCCAGCGTCTGACGGCGGCGCCGATCGGCCCACGCGGACAACCGGGCAGCGGCAGCGGCGGCCGCCTTGCGCTCCGGCTTTTCGGCGATCAACAGGCGGTGGTGCAGCAATCCGCGCATCATCCGGCGCAGGTCTTCACGCCCGATCCGGTCGCAGCAGTCGCGCAGCACCGCGGCGACGGCGGCGGAGAAGGTTTCCCCGCCATCCAGCTGGCGGAGCAGGCGCCATTGCCAATCCTCCAAGGCAAAAATCCGGCCCGAGGCCAGTTCGTGCAGGCAGGGGCCGCAGCGGCCGTCATAACGCAAGCCCACGCCGCTGCCCAGTCGGTAGCGCGACTGGAGCATGCGATCCCATTCGATGGCGGACAGGTGGGCCATGGAGGGGAAAATAATGCGAAATAATCATGAAATCAATAATTTTTATAATTTTCAGCTAATTTTCCGGGTTCACCCCGCCCCGCCCTCGTCCTGCCGTTTATTCGGATCGTAGTAGATCCGGATGTCGGCTTCGGTGGTGCCGAGGATCTCCTGGGCTCGCTTCAGGGCGTTGCGGGTAGAGAGATTGGGGTTTCGCGGGGAATTCAGGAAGATGTTTTCCCGCCCGATCACCTCGACCATGCCGGCGTTTCGCAACACCCGATAGACTTCCTTCGACGCCCCGCTGATGAGCAGGTCGCGCCCGGCGAGCCGGACGAAGCGCACCAGTTCCTCCAGCGCCATCACGCTGGTGGCATCGAGGTGGCGGGCGTTTTTCAGCCGCAGGATGACGACCCGCAAGTCGGAGTCGAGGCAGATTTTCTGAATCTGGGTGCGGAACAACTCCGCCGCGCCGAAGAACAGTTCGCCCTCCACGTGGACGATCGAAATCGACGGGATGGGACGCTGCCGCTTCTCCCCGGCTTCGCGGAGTTCCCCGGCCTCGGAGAATTCGTACTCGGTGAGGTAGGGCTTGCTGGCCTTCCGCAGGTAGAGCATGATCGACACGCCCACTCCGAGGAAGATGGCCATGTTCAGCGGCACCAGCAGGGCGCCGACAAAAGTCGTGAGGAGCACCGCCGCATCGGAGGGCGTCGCGTAGAGGGCGATGCGGATCTGCCGGCGGTTGATCAGCGATCCCGCGATGCAGATGACCAGCACGGACAGCACCGACTTCGGCACCCAATCCATGTAGCCGCCCAACAGGACCGCGCCGACCGCGCACAGCAGGCCGCTGACGATGCTGCTGAGGCGGCTGACTGCGCCGCTGGCAAAGTTCAGCGCCGAACGCGTCAGCGATCCCGACGCCGGCATGCCCCCGGCGAAGGCCGAGGCGATGTTCGCCATGCCGACGCTCAGCATGTCCTGATTCAGGTCCGGCCGGTCGCCGCTCTGGCTGGCCAGCGTCTTGGACATGACGGAATTTTCCAGCGCCGCCAAGAAAGCCACCGAAAACGCGACGCCGAACAGCCGGCTCAGTTCGAGAAACAAGCCGCCCCGATCCACCGACGGCCACTGGGGGTGCAGGTCGGACAAGCGGAAGGTCTCAAAGGTCGGCACCACCCACCCCAGCCGGGCGTGCAGCAGCGCATACACCCCGGACATCAGGACCAGGGTGGTGGCAAAGACCGGCAGCATTCTCAGCCGCTTCGTCAACATCCACCAGACGACGAAGGTCGCGCCCCCCAGGACCGCTGCCTGCCACTGGATGGTGGAGACGGCTCCGACGGTCGATTGCAGGATCGTGAAAAAAGTCCGCGCCCCGCCGTGGCCATCGTCGGGGACATCCATGCCGAGCACGTGGCGCAACTGATTCGCCATGATCAGGACCGCCGCGCCGGTGATGTAGCCGACCACCACGCTGCGGCTCACGTACTGGATCAGATCGGCCACCCGGAGCAGGGCGCCGAGCACCAGCAGCATCCCGACGAACAGCAGCAGCAGCGGCATGAGGCGCTCGCGGTCGGCCGCGGCGAAGAGCCCCAGGGAACTGTAGATCATGAAGGCCGTCGCGTTCGTGGGACCGAGGATGGTGTGCCGCGATCCGGCAAACAAGGGCGCCACGATGGCCGCCACGGCTCCCGACACGATGCCATACTGAATCGGCAATTCCGCGATGGCCGCATAGGCCATTCCCTGGGGAAATGCGAGCAGCGCCACATTGGTGCCAGCGCGCAGATCCGCCCGCAGGTCAGTCGGCTGGTAACCGGAAAACCCGCCCAGAATGGGCATCGCCTTGAGGCCGTTTTGCGTCAGAAAATTGGCAAATCGCCCGATCGTTTTGCGGATCAGCAATCGGGATCTCCTCATGGCACGGGCTGAAAAACAGAAAGATGCGGCTCCCGCGACCGCCTGACAAACGGAAATCGCCGACCGCGGCCGATTCCAGCCGCCGGGTTCAAGCCACGTTGCCCGCCGCCGCTTCGCCATGCGGAGCGTCCATCGCCGGCTTCGGCCATTCCAGTCCGAGGCGTCGCCGCCCGTCCTCGAGGATCAGATAGACGCAGGGCACCAGAAAGAGCGTGATGACCGTGGCAAAGAGAATCCCGAAGCTCAGCGAGATCGCCATCGGCACCAGGAACAGCGCCTGAATGTCCGTCTCGAGCAGCATGGGCGTGAGACCGGCAAAGGTCGTCAGCGAAGTCAGCAGAATGGGACGGAACCGCCGCACCCCCGCCGCGCGGGCGGCTTCGACCACGCTCCCGGCGCTATCGCGATGCCGGTTCACGTAGTCCACCAGCACGAGACTGTCATTCACCACCACCCCGGCCAGCGCGACGATGCCGCACATGCTCATGATGCTGAGCGTGCCCAGGCTCGGGTCCATCAGCCACCCCATCAGCACGTGCCCGAGCACCGCACCCACCAGGCCGAAGGGAATCACCGACATCACGATCACCGGCTGGATGTAGGACTTCAGCGGCACCGCCATCAGGACATACATCAGCAGCAGGGCGATGAGGAATTTCGTCCCAATCTGCTGCACCGACTCACGCTGGTCTTTCTGCTCACCCTCGAAGCTGTATTGCACACTGGGAAAGCGCTCGCGGATCATCGCCAGAGCTCCCGGCGCGGTATCAGCGTCCACGGCGGCCTCCTCGACCGGCAGACCGAGCGTTTGGCGGATGTTCTTCACCCACTGCGATCGCGTGCTCTCCTCGGCCGCACCCGTGCGGGTCAGCGCCGCGACGACTTCGTTCGCATTCGTGCCTTTGGCTTTGTCCACATCGGCCGTGATCCGGATGGTCCGCTGGCGATTGGCGCGCTCGATGGTGGAGTAGCTGCGGCCAAACTCCGCCACCGCCACCTCGCCAAAGGGCAGTTCCGCACCCGCGGGCGTCCGGATCTTCATGTTCGCGAGATCCGCCAGCGAACGCCGCTCGTCCCGCGGATAACGGACAAACACCTTCACCTCGTTGCGCCCCCGTTGGAGCCTCTGGATCTCGTCCCCGTAAAAGCCCTGCCTCACCTGCCGCGCCACATCCTCGAGCCGCAGACCGAGCGCCTCGGCCCCCGGCAGGATGCGCAGTTTCAGCTCGCGCTTGCCGTCGAGATTGCTGTCCGCGATGTCGATCACACCGTCAAAACTCGCCAGCGCGGCTTTCACCTCTTCGGTGGCGGCTTCGAGCTCGGCCAGATTCGGCCCGGAAAGCTCCAGATCGATCGCATTCCCTCCCCCGGCGGCCTCAGTGCGGAAACTCAGCTCCACCGCGCCGGGAATGGCCCCGGTCAGTTCCCGCCACTTCGACACGATCTCCTGTCCGCTCACATCGCGATTGGCCGACGGCTGCAGTTCGATCGTCACCTCGCCCAGATTGGTCGCCGACGGGACCCCGGCCACCGCATCGAAACCGACCTGGAAGGGCTGCGTCCCCGCGCTCGCGAGCAGGTGCCGCAGGATGGGGTTGCCGTCCCGATCCTGGAAATGGTCGTTCAACTCAAAGGCGGCGCGTTCGAGTTGGGCCACGCCCCGCTGGGTTTCCTCAAAAGGCACGCCTTTCGGCAGGGTGAGCTTGGCGGTCACCGCATCGGCTTCGACCTCGGGAAAGAACTGAAATTTCACCCACCCTGACGAGACGGCTGTCATCACCGCCGCCAGCACCGCGACAAAGCCGCAGATCACCACGTAGCGGTAGTCCAGTGCCCAGTTCAGCGCCGGCCGGTAAGTCGTCTCGATGAACCGCTCCAGCCCGCGCGAGAACAGCCGCTGAAACCGCAGGATCGGCCCCGGCCGCTGATGGGGATCGTAGGGCCGCAGCAGCGCGAGGTGCGACGGCAGCACGAACTTGGACTGCAGCAGGGAGAACGCCAGCGTGGGAATCACGATCCACGGGATGTTCGGCCAGATCTTGCCGCTCACCCCGCTGAGTCCCAGCATCGGGGTGAAGGCCACCATCGTCGTCAGGACGCCGAAGATCACCACCACACCCACCTCGTGCGTGCCCGCCGGAGCCGCATGATGCGGATCCTCGCCGCGCCGGATGCGGCTGTAAACGTTCTCCCCGATCACGATCGCATCGTCCACCACGATCCCGAGCACCAGGATGAAGGCGAACAGCGAGATCATGTTGATCGACACATCCAGGAACGGCATCGTCCATACCGCTCCGGCGAAGGAGACGGGGATCCCGATCGCCACCAGCACCGCCAGGCTCGGCCGCAGGAAAAGCGCCAGCACCCCGGTCACCAGCAGCAGGCCGAACAACGCGTTCTTGCCCAGCAACTTCATCCGGCCGTCGAGCAGGACGGAATCGTCTTTCCAAATCTCCAGCGACACGCCCTCCGGCACCATGCGCGGCGCCGCCTCGGCGACAAATTGCTTCACCGTCGATGCCACCTTCAGCGTGTCCTCGTCCCCCACCCGGAAGACATTGATCAGCATCGCCCGCCGGCCATCGAAGCGGCTTTCCAGATCCGTCTCCTCGAACTCGTCGCGGATCATCGCGATCTCGCCGAGAGTGACCACCGATCCGTCGGCCCGCGTCACCACTGTAATTGGGGCAAACTCTGGCGCGGTATAGCGCCGCGACTCGGTGCGGATCAGCAACTCCCCCCCCTGCGTGCGCACCGATCCGCCCGGCAGATCGAGGGACGACCGTCGCACCGCCGCGGCCACCTCGTCAAAGGTCAGGCCGTACTTTCGCAACGTCTGCTCGGATACCTCGATCGAAATCTCGTAGTTTCGCACGCCGGCCAATTGAGCCTGACTGATCTTCGTCGCCCCGCCACCCCAGGCCAGCAAACCGTCGCGCACCGTCTCGGCAATGCGCCGCAGCGTCTTTTCATCCGTGTCGGCAGACACCGCGACGCTCATCACCTGCGACTTCAGCACCAGTTCCTCCAGAGTCGGCGTCTCGGCGTCCTCAGCCAGATTCTGGATCGCATCGACCCGCGTCTTCACATCGTCCATCACCGCCCTCACGTCCGAGCCGCTCGCTACCTCGACCAACACCACGCCCATCCCCTGCGCCGAGGTTGAGCGGATCCGGTCAATGCCGCTCAGATCCTGGATCGACTCCTCGATCGGCACGACCACGCCTTTTTCCACCTCCTCAGGTGTCGCATTCGGATACGGCACCCGCACCGCGATGGTGTCGATCGACGTTTCCGGGAAGATCTCCTTCTTCAGCCCGAACCACGTCTTCACCCCGAGGGCCATGATGATCACCATCAGGAAATTGCCCGCCACATGATTGCGGGTGAACCAGTAGATCGCCTTTTCCATGGTTGTTCGGTCAGGGAAGGAAGTTCAGCCGGGGCCGTCTCAGGATTGCGGCGGCGACAGGGTCCAGCCCTGCTCCGTCTCGGTCTCAGCCGGCGGCTCCACCTCGCGAGGATCCACCACCATGCCTTCGATCAGGTCGGACAGCTGCGTCAGGCAGACACGTTCGCCCGCCTCGATGCCCGACAGCACGAGCACCTCCTCGCCCGCGCGACGCAGCACCTTCACCGGGCGGATGCGAATGCGGTTCTCCCCATCCACCAGCACCACCCGCTCCAGATCGACAAAGGCTCGGAACGGCACCCGGGCCGCCTTCGGGACTTCACGCCCCGAGAGGCGGGCCTGGAGAAAAAGGCCCGGCTGCAGGATCGAATCATCCGCTCCCGCCTCGATCTCGGCCACGACATAGAGGGAACGGCTGTCGCGCTCGATTTCACCCTCCTGCCGGACTACTCTTCCCCGCCAGAGATGCGTGTCGATGCCCGCCTCGGCCCGGAATACCACCTCGCCGGAGACCTGACCTGTCTTCCCATCCCGGTTCAGCAATGACCAGTCGTCCAGAGACAACGGCAGCCGGATCTCATGCGGAGGCGCGCTGTAAAACTCCGCCACCGCGCCACCCGGAGCCACAAAGCCGCCCAGTTCCACCGAAACGGCCGCCACCTGCCCGGCATATGGCGCCCGTACCTGGGTCCGCTCCAGATCGCGCCGCGCCTTGGCCAAGGCGGATTCCGCCGCCTTCACTGCCGCCTCCGCGCGGGCCAGTTGCGGCCGGCGCAGGGTCAGGTCGCTCGCCTCGCCCTTCATCTTGAGCGCATCCCAGTCCCGACGGGCCTGCTCGGCGCGGGCCTGCTCGTCAGCCAAAGCCAATTTCGCCTCTGCGACCGTCGCCTCGGCCTGGGCCACCGCCGCCTCGTAGTCCGCGGCATCGATCCACAGCAGCGGCTCGCCTTCGGCAAAACGACCGCCGACCTCGAACTGCGGCGCCACCTTCACCACCCGACCACCCACCTCCGCCGCCAGCCGGGTGCGCTGGCGCGCCTCCACCAGCCCCTGCGTGGGCAGTTTCACCGACACTGACTCAAAGCGTACCGGCATGACCTGCACCACCGGAGACGGCCTCGACTCGCTCTCCTTCCGCGCCTCCGGCTTGGTCTTCACCAACAGGACAGACAACCCGGCGCCAAACGCCAGCAGCCCCAAACCCATCATCCATTTGATCCACCGTTTCATATGCCCCGTATCCTGTGCCTCATTTGACAAAAGCGAAATCACCTACCCAAAACTACGATTACGGCGCCTCCGCCGCCGCGGACGCCTTCCGTTCTGCCGAAAAACCTCCGCCAAGCGCGAGATGCAGATCCACCCGATTGTCCAGGCGCTCCCTGCGCAGCGCGATCAGCCGCGACCGTTGCAGGAATTGGCGATCCTGCGCCGTCAGCAGCGTCAGGATGTCGCCGGTCCCAGCCACGAACTCCGCCACCGCACTGTCGTAGGCTTCGCCGGCCAGGTCCGCCGCCTTCCGCAGCGACTCCTCGCGCGCCGCCAGCGACGTCTCGGCCGTCAAGGCATTCTCGACCTCGCCAAACGCGGTCAGCGCCGCCTTTTCAAATTCCGCCGCCGCCTGCTGGATGCCCGCTTTCCTGAGCACCACGCCCTCGCGCAGCCGGCCGCCCGTCAGCAGGGGCTGCGCGGCATTCCCCGCCAGACTCCAGATGCTGAAGTTGCTGTCCAGCAAGTCCTCGATCTGCTCTGACGACGTGCCCGTGCTGCCGCTCAGCGAGATCGCCGGCAGCATGGCCCGTTTTGCCTCGACCAGCCGGCGATCCGCCGCTGCCAGCCGACGCTCGGCCGCGTGCAAGTCCGGCCGACGATCCAGCAGATCGCCCGGCATCCCGGCCGGCGGGCGACCCGGCATCTTTGGCAGACTGCCCCGCCCCTCGACCGCGCCTGACGGATACCGCCCCAGCAACAGCTCGATCTGCCGCGCAGCCCGAGTCACCGCCTCACGCCGGGCTTCCAGATTCGCCCGGGCCGTTTCAATGTCCACCATCGAGAGCCGCAGTTGCGCCGCCTGATTCCGCGCCGCGTCCGCGATGCCCGCCTCGAACCGGTCGCGCACCGCCTTCTCCGTCTGTTGGAAAACCGTCACCGTCCGCTCCGCCAGAGCGAGTTGCTCCCGCGCCTCCTGCAGAGCGAACCACGACTTCGCCACCTGCCCCGCGATCGACAGCTCCGCCCCCGCCCGATCCGCCTCGCTGGCTTGATACTCCGAGAGCAAGGCCCCCTGCCCCGCCCGAATCCGGCCCCACAGGTCGATCTCCCAGCTCAGGTCGATGGACAGGCCGAACTCGTTGTTCAGATTCGTGAACACCCCGCCGCCATCGCCACCACCGGTATCGGGACCGATCGGAAAGCCAATGAAATTCCGCTTCTGCCGGCTGCCCCGGGCCAGACCGTTCGCCTGCGGATACAGATCCGCCCCCGCGATGCGGGCATTGGCCCCGGCCGCCTCCAGCCGGGCCGCCGCCACCTTCAGATCCTTGTTTCCTGACAGGGCCTCGCTCACCAGCGCCGTCAGCCGCTCGTCGCCAAAGCCACGCACCCACTCGTGATCCGCCAGCAGCACCGCAGCGGGGGCTGATTTCCGATCAGACAGGGTATCATCTCCGATCGAACCCTGTTTCATCGCAAATCCCTCCGGCACCTCGCCGAGATCCGCCAGCCCCGCGGCATCCGGCGGCGGCGTGGCCGCACATCCCACCGCTCCCAAAGCCAGCAACAAGCCCGCCAGCGCCGGCATCACCGGGGAACGGCCTTTCTTCCGGGCGACCGCCGGCGCTTTCAGACCACCCGCGGCATAGGCGATGAGCTGGGACATCGTCTCAGCCGGATCGGACACCCGGCAGCGCCCCGCCGAGAGCCACTCCAGACGGTCGCCCTGGGTCAGCGCCTGGAGCAGCACACCGACAGTGAAATGCAGCCGCCAAAAGACATCGGCTTCGTTCAAATGAGGCAGCGCCCGCCCCAGCGCCGCGACGAACCGCTCCGTCACCTCGCGGAATACCCGGCGCATCATTTCGGGCGAATGATCCTGCTTTTCGCTTAAACAGGCCCCCGCCAATCGCAAAAATCGCGGTGCCGTCTCACTCGAGCCCGGCAGATCGATCATCACAGGTCGGAATGCCGCGTCGAGCACGCCCTCCACCGTGACCGGCGTGCCGGCCCGCTCCGCCGAGGCCTCCAGGGCGTCCAGCAGGCGCAGCCGCTGCTCATTGATCGGCCCCAGCACCCGGCTGTAGACCTCCATCACCAGCGCCTCCCGCGAACCGAAGTGGTAATTCACCGCCGCCAGATTCACCCCCGCCATGCCTGTGATCTGCCGCAGCGAGACGCCCTGAAAACCATGCTCGGCGAAAAGGTCCTCCGCCGCGTCGAGGATGCGTTCCCGCGTCTCCGAAGCACTCGGAGCAGCAGCGGACGGCGCGGGCGCCGGATGATGGGAGGCGGGAGTCATGCAGGAGGAGGAAGATGGATTCAAACGACCGTTTAAAACAAGCGTTACAACTCCGCAAGTGAAAATTGTGAAGCCCGCCGTTTCAAAAAGCCCTTACGCCAGTGATCCCCCGTTCCGACGCGTCGCATCGGGAATGATGGACCGCCTGCCAAATTCCCCGGCAAACCGGTGGCCCTGCGGCAGTGTATCCCTAGTGACCGAGTCCGATCCATCCGCCCACGCGCCGTTTTTGCGGCTCTATGTCGAGCATGAGCCTGCCTTGCGCGGGTTCGTGCGATCGCTGGTGCCGACCTTGCAGGACGCGCAGGATGTGATGCAGGAGGTCGCGCTGGCGCTGTGGAAACGCTTCCACACCCTCAGTGCTCCGGAGGACTTCCGGCGCTGGGCTTTCGGGGTGGCCAGGCTGGAGTCGTTGGAGTTCCTGCGGAAACGCCGGCGCGACCGGCATGTCTTCGGTGATGAGTTGTTCGACCTGCTCGCGGCGGAGGCGGAGTCGGCGGCGGACGATCTGGCGGAGGAACGGCGCGCGCTGGACCTCTGCCTGCAAAAGCTGCCGGAGGAGCAACGCGACCTGGTGCAGGGCTGCTACGCGCCGGGAACGCGCATCGACGAATGGGCGGCCCGCATGGGACGCACGGCGATGGCGGTCTACAAATCGCTGCATCGCATCCGCACGGTGCTGATCGACTGTGCAAAAAAACAACTCGTCCGGGAGGGCTTTTCATGAACACGGAGAACGGCGACGACGAAGACAGGGACCTGATGGCCCGCTATCTCGCGGGGATGGCGGATGCGGACGCGGTGGCACGGCTGGAGTCGCGCCTCACGGCGGATCCCTCGCTGCGGCGGACGTTTTTGAGTCATGCGAACGTGGACGCGGCGCTGGCGGCTTCGGTGCGTCCGGCACCGGCGATCCTGACAAAACCGAAAAACAGCGGCGTTACGAGACGCTGGATGCCGGCTCTGGCCGCGGCGGCGGCGGTGGTGATCTCGGCGGGCTGGCTGTGGCAGGCGCGATCGGGGGTGGAGGTGCGGATTCTGGAGCAACCCTCTTTGATCGCCGATGCGACCCTGTTGGATCGGACGACGGCAGCGGGCTGGGCGGTGGGTTCGGTGAAACGACTGCGGGAAATCGAGCTGGGCGAGGGATCGCTGCGGGTCGGCCTGCCGAGCGGGGTGGTGCTGGATCTCGTCGCGCCGGTGAAGGTGCATTTGATCGACGCGATGCGGGTGCGGGTGGCGGCGGGCGCGGTGACGGCGGATGCGGGTCCGGCCGGGGCGGGTTTCACCCTCGACACGCCGGACACGCAGGTGGTCGATCTGGGCACGCGCTTCGGTGTGAATGTGCTCGGGGGCGGGGAGACGGATGTGGCGGTCTTTGATGGAAAAGTGGAACTGCGGGAATCAGGCCGCGCCCCGGCGGTGCTCGACGCGGGTGACTCGGTGCGGGTGGGCGGGCTGGCCCGGATCCGTCGTCAAGCGCTGATCTCGACGCGGGGCGAGTCGGCCTTCATTCTGGAACCCGCGCCATCCGACGCGCTGGTGACGGGGATCGAGGACAACATCGCGGAAAGCGGATTCCACAGTTTCTACACGATCCAGCGCGGGGCGATGCGGCCCGGGGTGCGGCCATATTCGACGCTGGGCAAGCCGCGCTGGCAGGCGGCGGAGGGCGGGACCTTCCCGGAGGAGTTGCTCGGGGCGGACGTGATCGGCACCTTCTCGGCGGATCGTCATGAGCCGTCTCTGGAACTGACGCTGACGGTCTCGCGGCCTTGTGCGGTGTATGTGATGCTCGATGCGCGGGGCGAGGTGCCGGATTGGGTGCGGCAGGATTTTTCGGACACGGGCTGGCGATTGCGGGGCGGGCCGTGGGCGGACAATCCGGTGGTGCGCGGCATGACGGCGGATGAGAAAGGCGAGATCCACTTGGACTACGCGGTGTGGAAGAAGGAGGTCGATGCCGCGGGTCCGGTGGTGCTGGGTCCGCCTTTCCCCGAGGGCAACGCGACGCGCCGGGCCATGTACGGGGTGGCGGTGAAGTGAAACGGTTTTCGCGATTTTTTCCGGCAAACGCGGCTGTGGCCGGCAGTGCTCCCGGAAGAAATGATGAGAATGCGTTGTGTTTCCGTGCTGTTGATGTTGGCGGTGATGGGATCGGCTCGTGGTGAAACCACGGTCGATGTCTCACCGGAAGTGGTGATCTGCGAGGTCGATCTCCCGCGTCTGCTCGGGACGAACGCGGGGCTGTGGTACACGCCGAGGCAATTGGAGGCTCTGCGCACGGGCGAGCGGCTGCGGGTGTGGCGTCCGGGGCTGATCCGCATCCCCGGCGGTTCGTGGGGGGATGAACTGGTCTGGAATGGCCACGGGGTCCGCCAGGGAAATTCGATCGACGTTTCGAAGTATGTGGACGGGCGGTGGCAGGTCGACTTTTCGGGCTATGCACCGGGTTTCCGAGCGGATGCGCGGGGCCGGCTTTCGGACTTTCACGGCCATGTCGATGTGAAGGCGATGCACGAGTTCATCCGCGACCTGGGGGGCTCGGCGATCGTGACGGTAAATGCGGGCACGGGCACGCCGGAAATGGCGGCGGAGTGGGTGCGCTGGGCGAAGGCCAACGCCTATCCGGTGGCCTATTGGGAGATCGGCAATGAACTCGAGGGCGAATGGGAGCAGGGTCACCGACGTCCCGATGGCCGGGAAATGACGGGCGAGATCTACGCGGAAATCTATCTGGCTTTCGCGAAGGCGATGAAGGCGGTCGATCCCTCGATCAAGGTGGGTGGTCCGGCGGCGTCGAACGACGGCGTCGTGCTCGCGCCCGCATTGCTCAAGAAGGCGGCGGAGTGGGTCGATTTCATTTCCTACCACACTTACCCGGCGAATTCGCACGAGGGCCCGGCGAAGCTGTTCGCGGAAGCGGACAGCGTGCGGCATGGCATGCAGAAGGTCCGCGAGTTGATCCGCGAGCATGCTCCGGCGCGGGCGGACGAGATCGAGATCGGCATCACCGAGTGGCATGTCGGCATTCACGAGGGCGCCCGCACGGTGAATGAGATCAGCGGTCCGTGGTGCGCGAAGTGGATCGGGCGGATGGCGGAATCGGGGGTGGATTTCGCGAATGTCTGGGACCTTTTCAGCGCGACGGCACAGGGTGGACACGGCGTGCTCGGCAAGGATGAATCGTTGACCCCGCGGGGCCCCTACTGGGCGCTGGCTCTGTGGCAGCAGGAGATGGGCGGCAGGCTGCTGCGCTGCGAGACGAGAGGAGCCGAGGGCGTGGTGGCTTTTGCAACGGCGACGGAGGGGGGCATGGCTTTGCTCTTGATCAACGAAAGCGAGGAATCGCCGGCCCCGGTCCGCGTGCAGATCTCGGGTTCGCCGGTGGTGGGCACGTTGGAAGCACACGAGCTATCGACTTCGAGCTATCTCTGGAATTCCCGCACCAACGCGCCGGTGTGGAGCCGTCCGCCGGTGATGCGGTCGCACACGCTGGACAGGATGGGTGGGCTGATCCTGCCGGCACTGAGTGCGACCGTTCTGCATCTGAATCGCGCCGCGCCACCGATGGCGTCCGGGAGAACGGCACGGCTCGGCATTTTCGCTCCCGAGAGGCTGGCTGCCGACTTGCCCGGCGATGCTTGGATCACATTGCTTGATGCCTCCGGCAATCCGGTCTTTGGCGGCGAGCACGGGGTGATGATCGAGACGACCGGTCCGATCGAGGTGGATAGGGCAATGCAGACGCTGCATCGCGCCGCGACGCGGGTGAGAGTGCGCCCCACCGGCGTCGGACGGGGCGAAATCATCGTGCGAGGCGCGGGGCTCGAGGCGAGGCACGGCATTGAACTGAAGAGGGTCTCGTGGCGAACGGAGGTGCTCTGGAATTTCGCCCAAGCCGATTCCGTGAAGAAGCTGCAGTCGCCGCACACCCTTTCCCATCGCGAGGGCGCTCTGCATGTCGCGCTAACGCCCGTGGAAGGAAATCGGCTGGTCGTTTTCAACGAACTGCCGGCTTGTGACAAGTCGAAGATCGGAGGCTTCACCGTGAAACTCCGCGCGGAGGGGCTGGAGGCGCCCGCGGAAGGAAAGATCGGCGTCGTGCTGCAAAGCAAGGCCCGCCAGTGGATGCCACTCGGCGAAATCCCGCTCGCGGACCTCACGGACGGCTGGAGCACCCGCGAATTGAAAGTGCCCGATCCCGACTACCTCGATGCGATGCCGGACGTGTATGCGGTGATCCTGCTGCTCCAGGGCGCAGGTGATGCCGGCGGCGCACTCGCGATCGACGACGCCGGATTCCTGATGCGGGATTGAATGACGGACCCTCGAAATCTTTTCAGGCAAATGATGCGGGGGCCGGCAGTGATTCCCAGATGCCCATGAGACTGCTCCAAATCATTTTCTTCCTGATCATCTGCGGCTCTCTGAACGCGCAGACGAAACCGAACGTCCTCTTCATCCTCGTGGATGACTTCGGCTCGCGCGATCTGGGCTGCTACGGCTCGTCGCTGTATGAAACGCCGAACATGGATCGACTGGCCGCGAGCGGGGCACGACTCACCCAGGCCTACGTCGCCTATCCGCGCTGCGTGCCGTCGCGCTTCGGGATCTTCACCGGCAAACACCCCGCACGGGTGCAGGGCGAGAAAGACAGTCCGCATGTCGAGCCCGGTCGCGATGCCACGATCGGCGAAGCCTTCGCGGCGGCCGGATACCAGACCTTTTACTGTGGCAAGTGGCACCTCGGCGAAGGCGCCTCCCATCCCGATCAGGTCGGATTCACCACCTCGGTGGCGGCGGGTGCGGCCGGTGCGGCCCGCTCGCATTTTGCGCCCTACAATGTGTCCAAAGGAAAAGGCGGGCACGAGGAAAAAGACGCCATCACCGGCCTCGATGACGCGCCCGAAGGCGAATACCTGACCGACCGCCTCACCGAGGAGACGATGAAATTCATCGAGGCGAACAGGGATCAACCGTTCTGCGCGGTGCTCGCCCACTACGCCGTCCACACGCCGATCGAGGGCAAGAAGCACCTGACGAAACGCTACGAGGAAAAGCTCGCCACCCTGCCCAAGGCGGCGATCGAGTGGGAAAAGGAAAGTGCCGGGGAGAACCTGCTGGTGCAGAACAACGCCACCTACGCCGCGATGATCGAGAGCGTGGACAACGGCGTCGGGCGCCTTCTCAACCAGCTCCAGAAACTCGGCATCGCGGACCACACCATCGTCATCCTCGCGAGCGACCATGGCGGGCTCAGCGCGCGCGGCAACAACCGTGGCGTCGCCACCTCGAACCGTCCGCTCCGGGCCGGCAAAGGGCACCTCTACGAGGGCGGCCTGCGCATCCCGATGCTGTTGCGCTGGCCCGGTGCCGTGAAAGCGGGTACGACGATCGACACGCCCGTCAGCACGCTCGACCTGATGCCCACGCTCGCCGCGATGGCCGGCATCGCTCTGCCGGAAAAGGCGGGCACCGACGGGCGGAATCTCGTGCCTCTGCTCCAGGGAGGCGCGGCTCCGGCGCGTGACGCCTTTTTCTGGCACAATCCGTCGCCGCGCCCCGGCAGCACCGGCGATCTCTTTTCCTCCGCGATCCGCGAGGGCGACCTGAAGCTGATCGATTTCCCCGCCGAGAAACGGATCGAACTCTACGACCTCGCCGCCGATCCCGGCGAAGCCAATAACCTCGCCGACTCAAAGCCGGAAGATCGCGACCGGCTCCTCGCCAAACTCAACGCCTGGCGTCGCGAGGTCGGCGCCTCCATCGAGCCCAAAGCCGTGAAGCCGAAAGCGAACCGCTGATGATGGCGCTCTGTGAGTCCCTCATTTCTGTCCAAAGCTCCCAACCATCTGATCATGCGCCTGATTCTCTCCGCTCTCTCTCTTGCCATCGTCGCTCCCCTGTCCGCGGCCGACCGACCCAACATCCTCTTCATCGCCGTCGATGACTTGAAGCCGATGATGGGTTGTTACGGCGACAAAACCATCCTCACCCCGAATCTCGACCGCCTCGCCGCGCGCGGCACCGTCTTTCTCAACGCCCACACCCAGCAGGCGGTGTGCGGTCCCTCGCGGGCCAGTCTGCTCACCGGCCTGAGACCCGACACCACCAAGGTCTACGACCTGAAGACGCGCATCCGCTCCGTCCTGCCCGATGTGGTCACCCTGCCGCAGCATTTCCGTCAGGCGGGATACGAGACCATCGGCATGGGCAAGATTTTCGACCCGCGCAGTGTCGATGGGCGCAAGGAAGACGACCCCGCCTCGTGGAGCCGCCCCTACATCCACACCGACGGCAAGGGCGGCGTGGCCGGCTTCCTCAATCCCGATTTCGTCGCCCGTGCCACCAACATCATGAAGGAAAAGGGCATCCGACCCGGCGACACCGACGCCCTGAAAGAGGCGCTCGGCGGTTTCCCGCCCACCGAGGGCGAAGATGTGCCCGACGCGGCCTATGAAGACGGCGAACTGGCCGACGCAGCCGTCGCCCAGGTGCGGGAACTCGCCTCGCGGGACGAGCCCTTCTTTCTGGCCGTCGGCTTTCACAAACCACACCTGCCTTTCGTCGCGCCCAAGAAATACTGGGACCTCTACGACCGTGATCAGATCGATCTCGCCGAGTTCACCACCTTGCCGACCGGCGCTCCAGGGATCGCTTTTCAGGATTCCAACGAATTGAAGAACGGCAGCTACCAGCGCGACCTCATTCCCAAAGGTCCCGGGCTCTTGCCCGAGCCCGTGCAGAGGCAGCTCATCCACGGCTACATGGCCTGCGTCTCCTACGTGGACGCCCAGGTCGGCAAGTTGCTCGACGCGCTCGATGCCAGCCCCGCCGCGCAGGACACCATCATCGTCCTCTGGGGCGATCACGGTTTCCACCTCGGCGATCACGGCATGTGGTGCAAACACACCAATTACGAGCAGGCCACCCGCGTGCCGCTCCTCTTCGCCCGTCCCGGCCAAGCGGGCGCCGGCGGCCGCAGCCAGTCCCCGGTCGAATTTCTCGACATTTATCCCACCCTCTGCGACCTCGCCGGACTGCCCATCCCCGCCGTGTTGCAAGGCACCAGCCTCGTGCCCATCCTCGATGATCCCAAAGCCAGTGTGAAACCCGCGGCCCGGTCCCAATACCCGCGCGGCTCGGAGAAATCCCCCGTCATGGGCTACGCTTGGCGCGACGAGCGATACCGCTACGTCCAGTGGATCGACAGCCGCCAGCCCGGATCCGCACCCGTCGCGGCGGAACTCTATGACTACGAGACCGACCCCGGCGAGACCCGCAACCTCGTCTCCGATCCCGCCCATGCCGACACCCTCGCGCGCTTCGAGAAACTGGCCGCCGCCACCGAAAAAGATCCGACGCCTCCGGCCAAATCGGCTCCGCCTGCCAAGAAGGCTCAGACCGCGAAACCGAAAGCCGCCTACGATCCCAACGAACCCCGCGACCAGCGCTACGACCGGCTGTTTCCGGGAAAAGCGAAGGTCTCCTACGAGGAATAGGCCGCTTCACAGAGCGGCGATCCGGCCGCCATCCGGGAACGCTTCGCGAAACAGGACAAAAACAGCGACGGCTTCGTGACCCGCGAGGAATTCATCGGGAAAGCGAAGTGAAAGGCCGCGACTTCCCCGTCATCCTTGCATTCTTCCGTCACACCCCATGCGACCTGCCATCCTCTTCGCCCTCTGCCTCGCCGCGCCGATCCTCCGCGCCGCCGAGCGACCGAATGTCGTGTTTCTCGTCACCGACGATCAGTTCAAGTCGATGATGAACTTCTATCCCGAAGGCAACGGCAAGAACCTCACGCCCAACACCGATGCCCTCGCCGCCGAGGCGACGGTGATGGACCGGCTGTATGTCACCTCGCCCGTCTGCACCCCGAGCCGCTACGCCGCCCTCACCGGACTGTATCCGAGCCGGTCGCAGTCCAAAAAATTCACCCAGTCCACCCGTCAGGCCGGCGGCCAGACCGTCGTGCAATGGAACACCTTCATCACCGGTGAGGTCAGCGCCCTGCCCCGGAAATTCCGCGAAGCCGGTTACTTCACCGGCATGGTCGGGAAGAACCACGCCTTCGAGGCCGACGGCTGGGAGATGCCTAGGTGGGAGTCCGATCCCAAACACGCCGAGGTGCGGGCCCTGCTCGAGCGCAACCGGCTCGCCCAAGTCGCCGCCGCGCGTGCCATCGGCTTCGATTTCGCCGCCAGCCTCTACTACAACAACCCGGTCGAGAACGGCGTGAAAGCCCTCGCCGCGCACAACCTCGACTGGATCGCGAAAGGCGCGATCGACTTCATCGATGCCGCCGGCGACCGGCCCTTTTTCCTCTACCTCGCCACCACCGTGCCGCATGGTCCACAGGAGGCCGGGCGCAGTTGGGATGCCGATCGCCGCATCACCGCCGACGGCCTGCTGGACGAGCCCTTGACCGTCCTGCCAGGCCGGGAGACTTACGCCCCGCGACTGCAAGCCGCCCGCATCCGGTCGCCGCAGAAAGAAAATCTCCTCTGGCTCGACGACATGATCGGAGCCCTCGTGGACAAGCTCCGTAGCGCCGGCAAACTCGAGAATACCGTCCTGCTCTACTTCAACGACCACGGTCAGAAATCCAAGGGCACCCTCTACGAAGGCGGCGTGCACGGCGAGAGTTTCATCTGGAGGAAAGGCGGCTTTCCCGCCGGCAAGCGCAGCTCCGTGCCCGTGTCGAACGTCGATTTCGCCCCCACCCTGCTAGACCTCGCCGGGATCGCCTACGACGCCGAGGAATTCGACGGCAGGAGCTTCGCGCCCGTGCTCCTCGGCACGTCAGCGCAACGCACCGAGCCGCTCTTCTTCGAACTCGGCTACGTCCGCGGCGTGATCCACGAGGGCTGGAAATACCTTGCCCTGCGTTATCCCGAAAAGGCGAAATCCATGACCCGCGAGGAGCGCCAGCGCATCCTCGACGAATTCAACGCCGAACAGCGGCGCAAGGGTCGGCCCGTTCACAACACCGATCCCATGGCCGGATTCAGCCACGTCCTCCTCATCCCCGGCGGTGGCGACGCCGAGCAGGCGAGCATGGGAGCCTACCCGGCCTTTTATGACGCCGATCAGCTCTATGATCTGGAGACGGATCCATCCGAGCAATCGAATCTCGCGAAACTCCCCGAGCACGCCGGAAAACTCGCGGCACTGAAGCGCCTGCTACAAGACCATCTGGCCAAGATGCCGGGGACCTTCGCGGAGTTGAAGGCGGCGAAGTGAATCAGATGCCAGGGCGACCGTCGCGAACCCTTTACCAAACGCCGGATTGGCGCGACTGGTTGCCGCCATGCACCGCACGCCCCTGCTCGACGCCATTGCCGCCTACGCCGATTCCCACCCGGAGGAGTCGGCACTCTGCGGGCGCTTTGCCGACTTCGTTCGCGGACATGCCGACTGTTTTCACCGCTCCCTCGCCATCGGCCACGTCACCGGCTCGGCCTGGATCATCAATGCCACCGGCGATGCCGTGCTCCTCACCCATCATCGCAAGCTGAACCGCTGGCTCCAACCCGGCGGCCACGCCGATGGCGATCCCGACGTCCTCGCCGTCGCCTGCCGCGAAGCCGATGAGGAGACCGGTCTGTCGCCCCTGGTCGCGGTGGAGAATGCCATTTTCGATCTCGACATCCACACCATCCCCGCCCGAGGTGCCGAGCCTGCCCACGAACACTACGACGTGCGCTACGCCCTCCGCCATCCCGGCGACGGTCGCTTCGCCGTCAGTGCGGAGTCCCATGATCTCGCCTGGGTGCCCATCGACCGCCTGGAGGACTATACCGACGAGGAGTCGATGCACCGCATGGCGCGCAAATGGCTCGGACGGCTGGCTCGACTGGGGTAAAAATGGGCTGGCGCGGGAGATGCGCAGTGCCGACCTCTCAAGCCGGGAGGGCGAAAAAGTGAATCGGCGAGCGGTTGTCGGGGTATTTGCCGTCCTTGTCGAGCCGGCGGCCGTTGCCGTTCGAGCCCGTGTTGGTGGCGGATACGGCGAAATGGCGACCGTCGGGCGCCAGAGCAAGACCGTGGCAGTTCACCGTGCCCTTGCTGGTCTCATAACGCGGCTTTTCCTCTCCGGGCATGACCAGCAGGAGCTTGCCCTGGCCGGGCTGGCCCGTGGTCACGACGAGCAGCGAACCATCGTCCAACAACGCGACCTGATGGGCGAAAATGTCTTTGTCCGCCTCGCCCATGGGCAAATCGTGCCGGATCGATCCGCTGGCGAAGTCGAACAGCCGCACCCGGGCGTGGCCGCGCACGTTGCCACCGCCGCCGGGCACGCAACCGGCGGCCAGGAGGGTACGTCCCTCACGGTCGAAGGCCAACTGGCGCAGCCCTCCGATATCCTGAAGCCGGTCGAGCAGGTGAAAGGTTTTGCCGTCGAATTCCCGCACCACTTTCCCGCTCGCGACCTCCCATTGGAAAATCCGGCCATGCAAGTCGGCGGCCACGATCCATTGGCCCGACGGATGCGCCGCGACGGCGAACCACTCCTCCACTCCGGCGCCGCGATACTCGGCCAGCCGACCGCCATCGGTCGAGGAATGCAGCCGCACCACGCCATCACGGCCGGCAGTGACGACCCAGTCACCCTCGCCGCCGACTGCGAGCGACCGGATCCAGCCATCGTGAGCGGCATCGAGGGTCCAAAGCGGCTCCGGCGATGTCGCCAAGTAAGGCCACGCGCGAATCTGGCCCCAGGAATCGGCCGAAAAGGCCACCAACCGGGCCGGATGACACTCGGCGGCGGTGGCAAAGCCGCGGTGTCCGGTCACGGGCGACAGTTCCACCGGGGAAAAGGCCCCGTCTTCTCCGCGCCACAGCCAGCGCCGCACCTGGCCATCGAAACCGGGCGCGAGCAGCACCCGACTGCAGGGACTGAAGCGGATCCCAGTCACCTGGGTCGCCGGCTCGATGGTTCCGATGGATGACGGCTCGGTCATGGTCAGGGTGGGTCAGGCCAGCGCCTCGCGAATGGGCTCCATTTCGTGATGGGCAATGGGCAGCGGCTGGTCGGCATTGTGAAACTCGACCTTCTTCGAATCGATCCCCAGAGCGTGATACCAGGTGTGGAAAACGCTGCCAATGTCGTAGCTGCGCGGCGCATCGACAAAGACGCCCTCGGCATCGGTGGCGCCGATGGTGGCTCCGGGCACGAGACCGGGGCCGGCCATGGCCAGCGACCAGGCCTCAGGATAGTGGTCGCGACCGTGGTGGCCGTTGATCCGGGGCGTGCGGCCGAATTCACTCATCGCCACCACCAGCACGCGATCGAGCATCCCCCGGTCGCGGAGATCCTCAACGATGGAGGCGAAGGCGCGGTCGAATTTGGGAATCAGCGAAGCGGAGCCGTTGAAATGGTCACCGTGGGTGTCCCAGCCGTAGCTGGTGACCTGGACGAAGCGCACCCCGGCCTCCAGCATGTTCCTTGCAACGAGCAGATGGGTGCCCAACTCGGTGCGCCCGTAGCGATCCAGATCCCGCTCGGACAACCGGGTGGTGTCGAACAATTCGGCCCGGGCCATCAGCTTGCGGGCCATGTCATAGACGTGGCTCTGGGCCTCGTTGGCCCGCCCCGGTCGGCCCTTGACGAAGCGGGCATTGAAGCGATCCAAAAGGGCCTGACGCGCGGCGTCCTCCTCGGCGCTCAGGCCCTCGGGACGCACGAAATTTTCCGGCGGTTTGCCATCGCCGAAGGCCACGGCGCCGTATTTCGGCCCGAGGAAACCGGCATTCTCGGTCTTGAAGCCGCCGCTGCCGGGCTTGATCCACACGTAGGGCGGCAGTCCGCTGTCACCGGGTCCCAGCAACTTCGCCACCGCCGAACCGAAGTAGGGATAGGTCACGCCGCGATTCGCCGGGTCGCCCCGCAGGATGCGCGGCACGCCGGCGCTGTGGCTGTTGTCCTGAGTCTGGAGGTTTCTCACCACCGTGAGCAGATGGGCCAGCTTGGCGGTGCGGGGCATCAGTTCGCTGTAGTGGATGCCGGGCACGGAAGTCGGGATGGAGCGGAAGGGACCGCCAAAGCGGGAAGCCGGCTTCGGATCCCAACTCTCAAACTGAGAAATGCCACCATCGAGCCAGATGAAGAGAATCTGCCGGTCGTTCCGCGCCACCTCCTCGGCCACAGCGGGATGCAGCAGGCCGCCCAAGCCACCCGCCCCGATCCCGGCAGCGCCCGCCCGCGCCAGCCGACCCAGCACGCGGCGGCGCGACCAGAGATGCTCGTCGGGAGTGCAGAGGCGGTCGGTCATGGCGCGTCGTTCAGTGGTTCACCGCGAATTCGGTCGAGGCCAGCAGCGCCCAAGCAATCTCCCGCAGCGCCCGCGTCCGGTCGCTCGACTGGCCTTTCAGATAAGCTACCACCTCGTCGGTCTCCTCTGTCGTTGGCGGGCGGCTGAGGATGGCGCCATACAGATCCCCCGCCACCCGCGCCGCGTCGGGCTCGGCGACGAGACGCGACACGATGGCCCCCGGGCCCGCCTCGAGCAGTCGCCCGACCTCGGGATCGTTCATCACGAAGAGGGCACTCTTCAAACTGGGGGCGAACTCGTACTCCGGCTCCTTCGGCTCGTTGGCGAAGGCTTTCAGGAAACGTTTCTCCAGTTCCTCACGCGCCGCGGCATCGAGTTCGGCTCCCGTGGCGCGCAGGGCGCTGGCGAGCAACTGCTCCGCCGAGAGCCGGCGCTGCTTCGCAACCAGGAAGGCTTCCTCCGGCAGCGACTCCACGCCTTCCGGCAGTCGGCTCGACCGCTGATACACCCGGGTCAAAGCCAGTTCCCGCACCAGCCAGCGGATGTCATGTCCGCGGGCCACGAACTCCCTTGCCAGAAGGTCCAGCACCTCCGGATGACTCGCCGGATTCTCGCTGTGGAACTGATCCAGTGGCTCCACCAGCCCCCGCCCCATCATCAGGAACCACAGGCGGTTCACGAAGTTCGGCGAAAAGGTCGGGCTGTGGGGGATCTCGGTGGCAAAAGCCTCGAGGGCACTGAATTTCGGCACGCCCGGCTGCTTCGCTTTTTTGTCTGGCGTCACCTCGTATTCCTGGCCTTTCTCGAATACGGCAATGGCGATCTCGTCACGCCCCGGCACGCGGGGACCGGTGAGGCGTTCCTTCTGGGTGAAGACCGAGGCATATTTGAGCTTCTCCGAGATCACCCCCTCCTCCACCGCCGGATAGTCACCGGGCAGCAGAGTCAGGTTTTTGAAAGCCGCAAACAGTCCCTGAAAATCCGCCTGATCGTAGTCGTCGATGAGCCGGTGGTTGTGGCATTCCGCACACTGAAGGTCCATCCCGAGGAACAGGCGTCCCACATCGCGCGTCAGACCAGGGTAGTCGGTGGTGTTCTGCCCGTATTTCTCCAGCCGGTTCGACAGGAAAAAGGTGGCTCCCCGGTTGGCCTCGTCACGGAAGTCGCCCCGGATGATCTGCGCCGCCATCTGGTCCCAAGGGCGGTTCTCCGCGAAAGCCCGCTCCAGCCAGGACAGCCAAAGATCGTGATCTGCCCGCCGCTCCATCAGGTGGACATGGAACCAATCGGCCATCCGCTTCGCGTAGTCCGGACCGTTCAGCAAGCTGTCGATCATCCGGGTGCGCTTGTCCGGCGCCGGATCGGCCACAAAGGCCCGCATTTCCTCCACCGTCGGGATCACACCTGCGAAATCGAGATGGACCCGGCGAAAGAATTCCGCTTCCTCCGCAGGCCCGGCCACTGGCTTGCCCGACGCCGCCTGTTCGATTAAGGCATCGACCCGTTCATGCAGCGCCGGTTCTGCGGCAGTCGCGACGACGACACCTGCCACCATCAAGGCAGCCAGCCAGACCAAATTCGGCAGACGCGGGAGCATGGAGAAAACGATGCCTCCGATGGTAGCCCCTCGCCCATGCCGTCCAACAGTCCGCATCCGCGCCAAGACACCGGGGCCGCCTGCGGCGGAAATCCGAAATCCGAAGCTCTAAATCCGAAACAAATTCAAATCTTCGAATCTCCCAGTTTTCAAACCTCGGTTCGCCCATCGCCTACTTCCCCTCAACTCTGCGCCTCTGCGCCTCTGCGCCTCTGCGCCTCTGCGCCTCTGCGTGAGAAATCCCTTCGCCGGACCCGAAACAGGAGCCGTTTCCCAATCCAATCATCAGATCCCGCAGTCCTCTTTTCCCCGCCGCCCAGTCAAGCACCAGGGCCGCCTGCGGCGGAAATCCGAAATCCGAAGCTCTGAATCCGAAACAAATTCAAATCTTCGAATCTCCCAATTTTCAAACCTCGGTTCGCCCATCGCCCATCGCCAACTTCCCCTCACCTCTGCGCCTCTGCGCCTCTGCGCGAGAAATCCCTTCGCCGGACCCGAAACAAGAGCCGTTTCCCAATCCAATCTTCCTATCCCGCAATCCTCCATGTCCGCGCCGTCCAGTCAAGCCCTCCGCCGTCCGGCAGCCCTATTTATTCTCCCAATTTCAGATAAGCCTCCGCAAACCAGCGACCCACATCGAGCGTGCCTTTGGTGTCGTAGTGGGCGGCATTGATCACCGGCGCGGCCGCGGTGTCGACGTAAACCGCCAGCGGATCGGCGGCATCGACCTGGCGCTGCGCCTCGACGATGGCCGGCATGTGGGCATTTTTTCCGAGGCCAAACTGGGTGTTTACCGCAATGAGCGCCTTCAGGTCAGGCGCACCGAGATCCTCCCGCAGCGAGGCGATCAGTTTCGTCAGTCGCTCCGCATATTTCGGCGCGTCGTTGGCATTGGCATCGCTCTCGCCCTGGACCCAGAGCAGCGCCCGCGGCCGCAAGGTCACCCCGGCGGCTTTGGCCTGCTCCGTCGCGAGCCGGAACTCCTCCAGCAGCGCCCGATAGCACGATCCCGACGGCCCCTCTGCCTCCGGGTCCCAATCCTGCGCGATCCCCGTGCCGCTGAAGGCCGCTTTCACGATGGCCAGCCGTGTCTCTGGCCGCTTCGCCAGCAGAGTCCGGGCGAAGCCGATCTCCGGCCCGAAACCTCCCTCCTTTTGGGCAAAATTCCCATACTGTCGCGGCGGCCCGCCCTTCACCTTTTCCATCGGCTGCCCAAGCGGCTGCGGGCGCAGCGTGGTCCAGACTCCGCCACTGATCGTGTCGTGGCGGTCCGGTGGCGGATCACCGGCGCGAAACCAGAAATAGACGCCGGCATCGGCCGGATCGGCCGGCAACTCCGTCGGCTTGGCATCGAAACCGACCGCGTTCGATTGGCCGGCCACGATGACCAGGTCAACCTCGCCCGGCCGCAGCGCCGCCGCCTCGCTCTCGCGCCAGCGCCGCCACTCCAGTCCCGGGCGATCCACCCGGAAACTCGCGATGCCCGTGTAGTCCACCTCCGTCACATACACAGTGCGTCCGTCGGGACCGCCGAAGCACAGGTTGGTGGGATGCTTGCCCAGCAACTCGATCTCGCGCAGGATCTCGCCCTTCGGCGACAGTTTCACCACCGTGCCCTTGCCGTGGCGGGTGATGTAGAGATTCCCGTCGACGTCGCAACGCATCCCGTCGAATCCATGGTCGGGGAACTCCTTCACCAGCCACTTGTCCGACAGGGTGCCATCGGCGTTGAGGTTGAAGCCCCAGACCTTCCGCTGGACACTCTCATTGACGTAGAGCGTCTTACCATCCGGGCTCACCTCGATGCCATTGGTCGTGCCGAGTCCCTCGGCGAGCAGGGTGACCTTGCCGTCGGTGCCGATGCGCCAGATTCGGCCCGTGCCGGCTTTCCAATCCGGATCGCTGGCGTAGAGCGTGCCGTCGGGGCCGATGGCGAGATCGTTCGGCTGGCTCATCGCCGGCTCGTGGGCAAAGACCGTGACCGTCTTTGTCGCCGGATCGATCCTCAGCACGTTGTGCCCGGTGTAGTCCGCCACATACATCAGGCCGGCGCGATCAAAGCGGATGCCGTTGCCTGTGCTGCCCTCGGGCAGGGTCACGAACAGGGAGGTCTCCCCGTCCGGCTTCACCTGTCCGATGGTGCCCTGCCGGCCGAAATTCACCGCATAGATGTTCCCCTCCCGATCCGTCGCCGGACCTTCTACGCCTTTCGTAAATTCTTCCGGCTCAGTCAGCGGCACCGCCTCCCAGAGCTTCTCATCCTGTGCCCAGGCTGGAACGACGAGGAGGAACAACAGCGCGACGGTGGACGGTTTCATGGGCGAGTTTTCGATGAGACAGGGTTGGATCGGAAAAGCAACAGGGTTGGATCGGAAAAGCCGGAGTTTACCACAGGGTATAACCGCCATCGATGACCAAAGACGCGCCGGTCATGTAGCGCGAGGCGTCGCTGGCGAGATACACCGCCAGAGGACCGATGTCCCCGGGATCGCCGAATTTCCCCATCGGGATGGCTTTCAGGAATTCGTCGATTACCTGGGGATGCTCGCGCGACCAACGCTGGTTCGGCTCGGTGAAAAAGCCGCCGGGGCAGATGGCATTCACCGTCACACCGTGCGGCGCCCAGTCGGCAGCCGTGGCTCGGGTAAACTGGATCACCGCGGCCTTCGCCGTCTCGTAGCTGCGCCCGCCGATGCCACGATTGGCGACCAGACCGGAGATCGAGGCAATGTTGATCACCCGCCCGCCGCTCCCCCGCCGCACCATCTCGCCGCCGATCAACTTGGTGCAGAGAAAGGTGCTGGTGAGATTGAGGTCGAGGATGCGCTGCCAGTCGGCCAGCGTTTGGTCCGGCACCGGCACATTGACCAGCCGGCCGCCGACGTTGTTGATCAGGATGTCGATTGGTCCATGCCGGTCGAGCGCCTCGCGGCAGGCGGCCTCGCACTGCTCGGGATCTCCGACGTCGGCGTTGATGGTCACGGCTTCCCGGCCCAGCGCCCGGATCTCGCCGGCGGTGCGGTCGAGGCTTTCGGCGTCGCGGCCGGCGAGAATCACATCGGCTCCGGCCTCCGCGATCGCCAGCGCCATCTCGCGACCGAGCCCCCGGCTGCCGCCAGTGATGAACAGACGGCGGCCGGCGAGAGAAAATCGGTCGAAAAGGCTCATGGGCTCGGAAAGGGCCCCCCATTTCAGCCCATTCACCCGCTCCTGGCAAGCCCGCGCCCGCTCCCGCATCGCGGGACCCGCCTACCCCACCGCCTTTGAAATCGCACCGACCAAGGTGGCGCAATCGCGGCTTTCCTTCGAACTTCCGTAATTTTCAGAAGTAATAATATTACTGGGCAATAAGCATTAGTTTTGCGAAATATTTCTTTTCCCATGACAAAAAAGTTATTATCATCCCCGTCTGTCAGCGAGCCATCCCCTGAATGAACCGATGAAAATGATCGACCTATACCGGAAACCCGAATCACTGGACTGCGAAGCACTCGAGCCGCGCGTGCTTTTCTCTGGCGCCCCGGTGGAGCCCGCTGAAGCAGAAGCCGCCGATACTCAGGCGCCCGCGCAGGACGCCGCCGAATCGACCGAGGCCACCAGCGCCGAGGCTCCCGCTGAGGCCAGCGTATCCGGTGAGGCAGCCGCGACTCTCGTCAACACGGGCTCGGCTACGCTGAATGAGGAAACCCTCGCCGCCATCGCCGAAGCAGCCAAACAGCGCTGGATCGACTCGGGTATCTCGGCCGAGCAGTTGGATGCGTTGAACTCGGTGACCTACCAGATTTCCGACTTGAACAGCAATGCCTTGGGCAAGGCCGAAGGTTTCACCATCACGATCGATGACAATGCCGCGGGTCAGGGCTGGTTCATCGACGCCACGCCAGATCTGGACGAAGAGTTTTCGCTGACGGGCGGCCGGCTTTTGGGCATTTCGTCGGGCGCCGACACCGGGATCGACCTCCTCACCCTCGTCATGCACGAGCAGGGACACATCCTTGGCCTCGCCGATTCGGTGTCTGGCACCACCAATGTCATGTCAGGCATCCTGAATGTGGCCGAGCGCCGCGCCGCCGCCGAAGGGCAGGCTCTGGGCCTGACTCCGGCGACCCTCAGCGGGGAAAACTTTGCTCTGACCACCGCCGCCATCGTGGGGAACACCCTGAGCATCGTGGGCGACGCCGCTACCGACAATCTCGTGCTGCGCATCAACGCGGGGAACTTCGAATACGACCTCAACAGCGGCGGCTTCATCATCATCGGCGCAGTGGCCGGCGTGAACACCATCGACATCGACATGGGTGGCGGCTCGGACAGCGTCACCCTGCAGGCCATGACGGTGAATGCCGATCTGATCGTGAGCACCACCTCCCTCACCATCGCTGGTGCGGTCGACATCAGCGGCGCAACCACGCCGTCTGCGGAGATCACCGCCGACCGTCTGCTGATCAGCGCCGCCCTCAACACGGGCGCAACCGGCTCGGTGACGTTTGTCCCGCTCACAGGTGGCAATGTGAAGGATTTCCACCTCGGCTCGGCCGGCGATGCCTTCGACAACGCCATCAGGCTTTCCAATGCTGAAATCGCCAACATCACCGCCGGCTCGATCGTCATCGGTGACACAAACACCCGTCAGGTGGATGTGCTGGGCGACATCACGCTGGTGGCCAACACGGAATTTGTGACGTGGTCCAGCGGATTGGTGAACCTGAACCGCCGCATCAACGGCGCCTTCGATCTGGAGATCACCAGCGGTGGCACCACGGTGGCGCGGCCTCCCGGCTTGGGTGGGATCGGCACGATCACTCCCCTCGATACGATCGTGACTGACGCGGGCGGCTCCACTCGCCTCCAGGACGATGCGGTCATCATCACCACCGGCGACCAGACTTACAATGACTTTGTCCGCGTGGGCGATTCAACGAACTCCGTCGGTCAGGCCAACCTGACGGCCAACAGCGTCAATTTCTCGGCCACCACCACTTTCCGGGTCGATATCGATGGTGACGCCGGCGTCGGCGTGGCGGGCGGTCATGATCAACTCGTCGTCAATGGCGATGTGGATCTCGGCGGCGCGACTCTGGAGGTCGATTTTGGCTCGTTCGTGCCCGTGGTCGGCCAAACCTACGTGATCATCGACAATACGGGCCCGAATGCCGTCACCGGCACCTTCGACGGGCTGCCGGAAGGCACCGTCTCCAGTTCTCCCTTCGGTTCGACGGCGATGCTTTACTCGATCAGCTACATCGGCGGTGATGGCAACGATGTGGAGATCACCCTGCTCGGCGAGCCGGAGACTCTGATCACCCAGAATTCCATCACCGACATGATCACCGTCGAGGATATCAACGGTGGAATCACGAACGACGAACTTTCCGTCTATGTGGACGGCACTGATCTGGTCATCGAAGACGCCAACGAGACGGTCTCCTCGAACATCGTCGGAGCCGTGCAGGACGGCGCCAACCGCATCCGCATCCCGCTGGCCCTCGTGACCGGTGGACTCACCATCAATACCCTCGCCGGCGACGACACCGTCAATATCGGCAATATCGCCACCCTCAGCGGCGGCAATCTCATCGTGAATGGCGGGGCGGACGAGGACCGGATCAACCAGACCGGCGATGTCGTGATGAGCGGCAGCCGCTCGGTGACTTACACGGCCGAGGCCATCAAGCTCTCGGTCGGCGCCAGCATCACGACGGCGACGGGTGGCATCACGCTGACCGGCTCGGGCGCCACCAGCCTCGTCGGCAATGTACCCGGCGTGTGGTTGCAGGGAGCGTCGCTGAGCAGCACCTCGGGCAACATTCTCCTCACCGGTCAGGGCGGCGACACCGACCATTACAACGACGGCGTCCGCCTCAACCGCGCCGACACGCCGCTGACCGACAGTTCCATCACGACGGGCGGCACGATCACACTGAACGGCACGGCGGGCGCCGGCATCAGCAGCTCCGGAGTCCACATCGCCCACGCCACCATCTCGGCCACGGGCGGCAGCGGCAGCACGCTCACCATCAACGGCACCGGCAGCGATGACGGCAACAATGGAAACGGCGTCTATCTCTTCGGAGCGACCCTGTCCACCAGCAATGGCGCGGCCACGCTCCGGGGCACGGGCGGCTCGACCAACTCCTACAACTACGGGGTGGTGTTCTTCAGCGGATCGTCGGTAGCGACCGGCGGCTCCGGCGCCCTGACCATCGAGGGCACCGGCGGCGGCAGCATCGGCCTGAGCCCGGGTGTCGCCCTCATCAACGGCTCCAGCGCCACCGTGGTCAATGGAGCCATGAATATTCGCGGCACCGGCGGAAACGGCACCGGCAACCAGAATCGCGGGGTCGCCCTCCACAGCCTCGTTAATGTCTCGGCCTCCGGCACTGGCACCATCACCATCAACGGTACCGGCCGCGGCAGCGGCAGCGACAACGGCGGCGTGCTCCTCGACGGCGCCACGGTCAGTTCCACCAACGCGCTGACCATTTCCGGCACCGGCTCCACCACTGGAACGCATTACAGCGAAGGAATCGATGCCATCAACTCGTCCAGCATCAGCACCGGCACCGGTCTCCTCACCCTGACTGGCACGGCCAATGGCAGCGGCCGTTACAACCGGGGCATCAATCTGAACAAGTCCACTGTGCAGAGCACCAGTGGCGACATTGCGATCACTGGAGTGGGCTCGGCGTCATCCACGCTGAACTACAACCAGGGCATCTTCTCGCAGGGTTCCTCCATCACGACCGGCGGCAAGATCACGCTGTCAGGCACCGGCGGAGCCGGCACGTCGAACAATCACGGCATCCATCTGCACTCCACCACGGCGGCCTCCACGGGCGCCCTGAAGATCACTGGCAGAGCCCTCGCCGGCACCACCGGCACGCTGAACTGTGGCGTTTATCTGACCAACCTCGCCAGCCTCACCGGGGCGGGCGGCGGTCTCAGCACCGTCACCGGCACCGGCGGTGGTGGCACGGGCAAGAATCATGGCATCCTCATGAACAAGGACGTCAGTGTGAGCGGCCTCGTCACCGGCAACTTCGTCGGCACTGCCGGCGCGGGCACCGGCAGCCTCGCCCGCGCGGGCACGCATCCGTTCTTCAACTGAGAAGTGGGGAATTGACCGCGCTTTCCACGATCTGGAAAAGCCCGCGTCGTTTCACCGTCTCATTTCGAAAGCCCCTCCGGCTATCCAGCCGCGGGGGCTTTTCGCTGTCTGCCCGCCTGCGCAGAAACCCGCCGCCGGGCGCTTTCCGGCGTGCTTCGGGGATTGATTCCCCGCCGTTTCCGGTTTCAGTGCCACGTCCCGCCGACCGCCAACCCACCCCATGATCGTTCCCAGCCTGCAGTTCGCCGCCCGCACTCTCCGCAGCGCGGACAAACGCCACCTCGCCAAGTTCGTCTGGAATTTCGGCGTCAAAGGTGTCCGCTCGGTGAACCTCTTCAAAAAGCGCCTCCGCCAGGGCATCCATTTCCCCCCCTTCCTCTACCTCTCCATCCTCAACAGTTGCAACCTGCGCTGCCAGGGCTGCTGGGTGGATGTCGACAAGCCCCAGGTGAAGATCGACCTGGAGCAGCTCAACACCCTGGTCAACGATGCCAAGGCCCACGGGAACAGCTTCTTCGGCATCCTCGGCGGCGAGCCCTTCATGCACCCGGAATTGCTGGACTTCCTCGCCCAGCATCCCGATTGCTTCTTTCAGGTCTTCACGAATGGCCAGCTCATCACCGAGAAAAAGGCGGAACAGCTCCGCCAGATCGGCAACGCCACTCCGCTCGTGTCCATCGAGGGCACCGAACTGGTCGCCAACGAGCGCCGGGGCGGCAAGGATGTGCTCAACCGCACCCTGCGCGGACTCGACAACTGCCTGCGGGCCCGTCTCCTCACCGGCGTGGCCACCAGCCTGTGCCAGACGAACATCGACGACCTGCTCACCGAGAAATGGCTGCGCTCACTGATCGATCGCGGCGTCCACTACGCGTGGTACCACACCTACCGGCCCGTCGGCCCCCAGATCCATGAGGAACTCGCCCTCACCCCCGAGCAGGCGCGCCGGGTGCGGCAATTCGTCGTCGACATGCGGGTGAAACTGCCGCTCGGCATCATCGACGCCTATTATGACGGCGAAGGCCGGGCCCTCTGCCCCATGGCCACCGGCATATCTCATCACATTTCGCCAACCGGCGCCGTGGAGCCCTGTCCCATTCTCCAGTTTGCCACCGAAAACATCCGCGACCGGGGTATCTACGAGACGCTGACGCAGTCACAGTTCCTCAAGGATTTCCGCGAGACGGCCGCCCGCCACACCCGCGGCTGCATAGTTCTGGAGCGGCCCGACCTGGTCAAGGAACTGGCCGAAAAGCATGGCGCCCGCGATACCACCCTGCGCCAGACGGCGATGACCGAGATCGAGTCGATGACGCCCCGCAACAGCCAGTGGCTGCCCACCGGCGAGGAGATTCCGGAAAAGCATCCCGTTTACCGCTGGGCGAAGCGGATCTGGTTCAACGATTTCGGCGTTTACCAGAATCTCGACGCCTCCGCCGCTCCCAGAGCCCATTCCCGGCCCACCGAACCCGCCGGAGCCCCCCGCTGACACCCCCGCCCCACCGATTGCCCCTACTCCCAGGATGCCCAAGATCCTCTACTGCCGCTGCGCCTTTGCCCAAGTCGTGCCCCAGGCCACCAAGGACGCCGTCCTCGAGCGCCTCTGCGCCTCTGGCACCAGCTTTGAGACCGTCGCTGACCTCTGCGAGATGGCCGCGCGCCGGGACGAACGCCTGACCGGTCTGCTGGACAGCGACGAACCCGTCAAAATCGCCGCCTGCTACCCCCGCGCCGTGAAATGGCTGTTCCACAATGCCGGCGTCCCCTTTCCCGCCGATGATCCCGACCGGATCGAGGTGCTCAACATGCGCGAGCAGACCGCCGACGCCATCGCCGACGCCCTGATCGACCAACCCTGATTCCACCGATGAAGACCGAGACCCTGCCCTTCCAAGTCGTCCTCTACGAAGGTGACGGCGCCCAACCCCTCGCCCCCGGAGATCGCTTTGCCGTATTGAGCCTGCTCCTCGACAAAGGCTATGCCGTGCGGCGAGTCGCCGGCCCCGGACAGACGACTGCCCCGGACCTCCCCTCGCCCGCCATCCCGCTCATCGTCATCGGCGATTTCGGCGGAGCCGCCCCCGTGCTCGAGGATGCCGCCGGCCGGGTCTCCATCGCCACCCACGACATCGGCGGTCTGGCTCCCGATGCGGTGCTCGATCTGATCGAACAGGGTCGGATCGGCGATCAAAGAGGGTTGAATCAGCCCGGCGCCCCCGGCATGTGGAAGCCATGGTTCCCGGTGATCGATTACGACCGCTGCACGAACTGCATGCAGTGCCTCAGCTTTTGCCTGTTCGATGTTTACGGCGTGGATGAGAAACAGAAAATCCAGGTCAAGAATCAGGACAACTGCAAGACCAACTGCCCCGCCTGCTCCCGGGTCTGCCCCGAGGTGGCCATCATGTTCCCGAAGTATGCCGCCGGCCCGATCAATGGCGACGTGGTCAACCAGGCCGACGTGCAGCGTGAGAAGATGAAGGTGGACATCAGTTCCCTGCTCGGCGGCGACATTTACTCCCGGCTGCGCGACCGCAGTGATGCGGCCAAGTCGCGTTTTTCCAAAGAACGCAGCCCCGACAAAGCCCTGGAGGAGCGGAAAAAGTGCCTGGTGAAACTCCAGCAGAGCGGCATCATACCGGCCGAGGTGCTCGCCGAGTTGGACTTGTCGTCACTGCCATCGCCCGAGGAAATCCAACGCCGGGCTGCCGAAGCCAACGCCCGGGCCCAGGCCGCCCGCGAGGCAGCCGCGGGAATGGCTTGATTCTCCGGCGCGGATCGGATACAACCGCGCCATGAGATTCACCTTTCCCGCTCTAGCCCTTCTACTCTGCCTGCCGGCCGCCGTGGCCGCCGATCCGGCTGCCCCCGCACCGAAAGCCGCAGCACTCCACCTGACGTTCGAGTTCGTCGAGGTCCCGCTGGCCGACTGGGGCGCTTGGATTTCAGAAAACCCGCTCCGGGTCGATGCCTCGCCCCTCTACCAGACCGTCGGGGAGTGGAAAAAGGCGGGCAAAGCCAGCCTCATCGAGATCGTGAGCGTCCAGGGACGCAGCGGCCAACGGTGCAAGGCCGAATCGATCACCGAAATCACCTACCCGACGGATTTTCAACCCGCGAAGATTCCGGAGACCCTTTCCCAGATCCATAATCTGGTCGAAAGCCCCTCCACCACGATCCACCCGGAAGGCTTCGAGACCCGCAACGTCGGTGTGACCGTCGAAGTCGACCCGGTCATCTCCGGCGATGGGAAAACGGTCGATTTGAACCTGTCTCCCGAGATCGTGCGCGAACTCGGCACCGATGCCTGGCCCAATGACGAGGTCGAAGCCCGTCACCGCGCCGAGACACCGCGTTTTTACACCGCCAAGATCACCTCGCAGATCGTGGCCGAACCCGGCAAACCCACTCTGGTCGGCACGGTGCGCCTGCCCGGAGCGAATGAGGGCGCTCCGGGACAAACGGTGGTCCTGGTCTTCGCCAAGGTCGATCTCGGCTGATCCGAGGGCGGTTCCCCCCCTCACACGGGCAGAGCGACAGCAGCGGCCGCGTGCAATGGGCGTTCCTCGCCCTCATAGACGGCCAGAGCGGCACGGAGACGATCGATTTCGCTGTAGGCGTATTCGATTTCGTCCTGAGCCCGCTTGATCTCGACTGCGTTGCGGACCCGGAGCAGCAAATCTTCCGGCTGCCAGGGCTTCGTCAAGTAGTCGGTCGCCCCGCAGGCGATGCCGCGCTGCCGCGCGTCGAGATCGAGCAGGCCCGTCACGATGATGACGCTGATCCGCATCATCCGGGGGTTCACCCGAATCAGCCGGCACAGTTCAAAGCCATCGCGTCCCGGCATCATCAGGTCGAGCAGCACCACATCGGGTTCAAATTCCTCGATCTTCGGCAGCGCCTGTCGCCCATCGAACGAGGCATCGACCAGAAACCCGGCAGTGGACAACACTGCCGTGGCCAGCCGGGCATTCACAGGATCGTCATCCACAATCAGGACGCGTCCAGAGGCTCTGGTTTCCACTGCGCTCAAAAGAAAAACAAAAGCGTAATTTTTTTGAAATTACAATAATTACAAAAACTGTCAAGGAAAGGCGGTTATCCTGACACCTGCCGGTTTGCGCCGGCGGAGCCTATGCCCCCATCACACGGCAGAGTCCCCCCTGAGGACGTCGGGTTTTTAGACCCGACAGCCCGTGACGATCAGAGATTCGCGTCTGTCACAGCCCCTTCAGAGGCGGAATTGACGAGTTTGGCGAACTTGGCGAGGACGCCGCGCGTGTAATTCGGCTTGGGCTGTTTCCAGGCTTTCTGGCGGTCGGCCAGCTCTTTCTTGGAGATGTCCAGGGCCATTTCGCGCTTCTCGGCATCGATGGAAATGGTGTCACCTTCCTTGACGAGCGCCAGCGGGCCGCCGACGAAGGCCTCAGGGGTGATGTGGCCGATGACGAAGCCGTGGCTGCCGCCGGAGAAGCGTCCATCGGTGATGAGGGCCACATCTTTGCCGAGCCCCTGCCCCATGATGGCGCTGGTGGGCCCGAGCATCTCGCGCATGCCGGGACCGCCCTTGGGGCCCTCGCCGCGGATCACGATGACGTCGCCCTTTTTGATTTTCCGCGCGAGAATCGCTTTCATGGCCTTTTCCTCGCCTTCGAAGACGCGGGCGCGACCGGTGAACTGGAGCCCCTCCTTGCCGGAGATCTTTGCCACGGCCCCACCGGGGGCGAGATTGCCGTAGAGGATGACGAGGTGGCCGTCTTTTTTGATGGGATTGTCGAAACCGCGGATGACGGTCTGGCCCTTCGGGTAAACGGGCTTCACACGCTTCAGATTCTCGGCGACGGTCTGGCCGGTGACGGTGAGGCAGTCACCGTGGAGCAGCCCTTTGTCGAGGAGCATGCGCATGAGCGGCAGGGTGCCGCCGATCTCGACCAGTTTCATCATGACGTGCTGGCCGCTGGGCTTCAGGTCGGCGAGCACGGGCGTTTTTTTCCCGATGCGGGTGAAATCGTCGATCGAAAGGGACACCCCGGCGGCATGGGCCATGGCGATGAGGTGCAGCACGGCATTGGTGGAACCACCGAGGGCGGTGACGACGGTGATGGCATTCTCGAAGGCCTTCCGGGTCATGATGTCCCGGGGACGGATGTTTTTTTGGATCAGATTGACGACGGCGGCGCCCGCATCGAAGCAATCCATGAGTTTTTCGTCGCTGACGGCGGCCTGGGCGGAGCTGTTCGGCAGGCTCATGCCGAGGGCCTCGATGGCACTGGCCATGGTGTTGGCAGTGTACATGCCGCCGCAGGAGCCGGGCCCGGGAATGGCGGTGGCGGTGACGCCGTCGAGTTCGCTGTCAGAGATCTGTCCGGCGGAATGCTGGCCGATGGCCTCGAAGACGGACACGATGTCGACGTCGCGCCCGTCGTGACAGCCGGGTCGGATGGTGCCGCCATAGACGAAGACGCCGGGTCGGTTCAGCCGGGCGATGGCCATGACGCAGCCGGGCATGTTCTTGTCGCAACCGCCGATGGCGACGATGCCGTCCATGCCTTCGCAGCCGACCACGGTCTCGATGGAGTCGGCGATGACTTCGCGGCTGACGAGGGAGTACTTCATGCCCTCGGTGCCCATGGAGATGCCATCGGAGATGGTGATGGTATTGAATTCGATGGCTTTGCCCCCGGCGGCGTTGACGCCCTTGACGGACTCTTTGGCCAAACCGTCGATGTGCATGTTGCACGGGGTCACCATGCTCCAGGTGGAGGCGACACCGACGATGGACTTGGCGAAGTCCTCTTTTTCAAAGCCGACTGGATAGAGCATGGCCCGGCTGGCAGCGCGATCGGGCCCGTCGAGCATGGGACCGGAGAACTGGCGATGGGCGGTGGCTCCGGCTTTGGATCGCGGGGTGGAAGAGGTCTTTTTCGAGGATTTTTTGGCCATGGGAAGGGATGTGCGGGGGCGGTCTCTGAACGAGGGCTTACGATTCGCCACAGGGCTCGGAGCGTCAAGGCAGGAAAGCCCCGGAGCCGGGCGCCGCATACGGAAAAACCCGCCGTCCGGAGCGGATCCGGAGGGCGGGCTTTGCGGAAAAAGGAGCTGACCCCCGGTCGATCGAATCAGACCTGCCCGAAGAGGGTCTTGCCGCTGGCCAGGAGGTCGTCGCAGGCTTCGGCAATGCGCTTGGCCATGCCTTCCTCACCCTTCTTCAGGTAGGCACGGGGATCGTAGGCTTTCTTGTTGCCCAGCTCTCCGTCGACCATGAGGACGCCGTCGTAATTCTGGAACATATGGGCCACGATCGGCCGGGTGAAGGCATACTGGGTGTCGGTGTCGACGTTCATCTTGATGACACCGTAGCCGAGCGTCTCGCGGATCTGGTCCAGCGGGCTGCCCGATCCCCCGTGGAACACGAGGTCGAACTCGGCTTCCGCGCCGTACTTGGCAATCACCGCCTCCTGTCCCAACTTCAAAATATCGGGGCGCAGTTTGACGGCGCCCGGCTTGTAGTGGCCGTGGACGTTGCCGAATGTGGCAGCGAAGGTGAATCGGCCACCAGGAATGGCGTGAAGCGCCTCATAAACGGCAACCATGTCCTCGGGGGTGGTGTAAAGCTTGTCGTCGGGCATGCCTTCGTGGCCAGCCGCGCCGTCTTCTTCGCCGCCAACGACGCCGGCTTCGACTTCGAGGACGATCTCCAGTTCGGCGCAACGAGCCAGGTATTGCTTCGAGAGAGCCATGTTCTCATCCAGCGGGAGGATGGAGGCGTCCAGCATGTGGTTCTGGAACAGGTTGTTCTCGCCCTTGGCGCGGCGCTTGGCGGTGGCGTCGAGGAGCGGATCGAGGAACTTGGCAGCGGCCTCGGGCTGGCAGTGGTCCGTGTTCAGCGCCACGATCACGTTGTATTGCTCAGCGAGGCGATGCGCGGCCTCGGCCAGAACGATCGTGCCAAAGGCGGCATCCTTGTTGTTGATCCCCGAGGCAAATTGACCGGCCCCGGTGGAGAATTGGATGATGCCGTCGGACTTCTGGTCGGCGAAGGCCTTGAGAGCGGCGTTGATGGTGATGATGCTGGTGCAGTTGATGGCCGGGTAGGCGTAGCCGCCCTGCTGAGCGGCATCCAACATCTGGGCGAATTGTTTCGGCGTGGCGATAGGCATGACGCGGGACGATTACGGCCTGATCGCGTCTTTGCAAGCCCCGAAATGCCCGGTTTTTCGGGCTGATCCGGTCAAAAAGTGCGGCCGACGCCCACACTCGTTCGCCCTGTTGGCTTTAGGTTCCGCTCGACCACCATGCCGGGGACCAGCTTGAGCGCCTCCTCGAGTGCGGCCGGCTTTTTGAGCGTCTCGGTCTCGACCGGGCCAATGTTGGATTTGGCATCAATGATCTTGCCGGCGGCATCCTGAATGATCAACACATAGCCGTCGTACTCCCAACCGCCGATGTTGCTGCTGTCGAAATCGGAATCGAAGGAGGTGGTGACCGGCTTGCATTCGTATTCGATGAATTTGCCCGCCGGAACCGCCTGATCGAACGACTCTTTGGCCAGCACATTGTCGAAATCTTGCTCCCGATCCCGGAATCGCAGCGTGCTGCGCCCGAGGAGAATGACGGTGAACTTCGACTTGGCCAGATCGATGTCTCGGGATCCGTTGGTGATCTTGAGGGACACGGTGATGTCCTGCGACTTCATGTAGGTGCTGTCCCCTTCCCGGGCGCGTCGCTTGCCGACCGAAACGTCGACCCGCAACTCGGGCATCATCGCGGGCGCGGCGGCGATGATGGCCTTCTGGGAGGCGTCGTCGAATACATTGATCTTGGTATTGAAGATCTGCCCGTCGCTGGTCCGCTTGATGCGGACGTTTCCACTCGATTGAGTGTAACCGAGCACTTCGACTTCCATCGCCTGGCCACCAGTGCTACGCACTTCGATCGCCCACGCATCCAAGGCAATCCATCCGAACAAACTCATGAGGAGAGGTAATTTCATGGAATTTTCGTCAGCCGGGTTCTCGACCGAACGGCTGACTGTGACAGAACGCCATGCAAAACACCAACAAAAAAGTTCGGCCCCGCCCTGCTGACCGGCAACGAAATGGTCACAGACAGCTATCGCATCGATCTTGAATTCCCCACTCCATCCCAAGTCTGCCTGCCTAGCCTGAATCCCGACATCCAAGCCGCCTCAGCAGCACCCTTTTCACATTACCTGTCCCACTGAAAGACAACGCTTTGCAAAGATCAATCCAAAGACACCGAAGTCACCACCAAGCCATCCCCACCTTTAGTTCCGACTGCTGAATCCACCCAAGCAAAAAGAACGAAGAGACTAACGCCATCGACCGCGTTTTCGCCTTTGGTATATGCCAAATAGCACCGCTCGCCACCCGTCTTCCCCGGCGAGCTTTGAGTCTTCTGCCACAGGTTAGAATAGAAAGGAATTTCCATACTTCCCTCCCGTTGCCGCGCCCATTTCCCGAGAGTCCACCCCCTCTGGATTTTGACGACAGCACCCGCCCCGAGCCTCGTGTGGGCTCGCTGGCCGATTGCCTGCTTGCCAAACTGCCGGCTTTCTCCTATCGAATCGGCATTCGGCTTCCGGCCGACTCCCCGTGTCCCGACACACCGCCAAAATCATCTTTGCCGCCACGGTCCTTTTCTTCGCGGCTTTCTTCCTGTTCCCGATCTGGAAGACGGTCCAGTCCGCCTTTGTGGGGCCTGACGGGCGGTTCACGCTGGACTTCGTAGCCGCCGTTTTCCGGAATCCGATCTATCTGGAGGGACTGGTCAATGCCTTCAAAATGGGCCTTTTCAGCACGCTGGCGAGCCTGCTCATCGCCCTGCCGCTGGCTTTGCTGGCGAATCGCTACCGCTTCCCCGGCAAGGATGCCCTCACCTCGCTGCTGCTGGTGCCAATGATCCTGCCACCCTTCGTTGGCGCTCTCGGAGTGCGGCAGTTCCTCGGCCAGGCTGGCGTGCTGAACACGCTGCTGATTCAATGCGGCCTGATGGACCCAGCCCACCCGGTCGACTGGATGGGCGAAGGCCAGCTCCTCGGCGTGGTGGCCATGAATGCCCTGCACCTTTACCCCATCGCCTACCTGAATCTCTCGGCCGCACTCGCCAATCTCGATCCGGCCATGGAAGAGGCGGCGGAAAACCTTGGCTGCCACGGGCTGCGGCGGCTGCGACGGGTCACCCTGCCGCTGATCATGCCGGGCTTGTTCGCGGGGGCCACGATCATTTTCATCTGGTCATTCACGGAACTGGGCGTGCCGCTGATTTTCGACTACGGCCGGGTCACATCGGTCCAGATTTTCGACGGCCTCAAAGACCTGAGCGGCAATCCCTTTCCCTATGCGCTCGTCGTGGTGATGCTGGTCACCACGGTGCTGCTCTACATCGTCGGAAAAGCACTGTTCGGCCGGGGCGGTTACGCCACATCGGGCCGGGCCTCCACGGGACGCAGCCTGACCCAGGCGCCGCCGCTGACCGGCTGGCTTTGCACCGGCTTGTTCACCGGGGTCACCGTCCTCGCCATCCTCCCGCACGCAGGAGTGATCTTGCTGTCCATCTCCGAGGACTGGTATGCCTCCCTGCTGCCCCACGGCTATACCGCCCAGCACTACGTCGATTCCTTGGGACACCCGCTCACGGTCCACTCCATCGGCAATTCGCTGAAATACGCCTCGCTCTCGACGCTGCTGGACGTGATCCTCGGCATCGCCATCGCCTACGTCGTGGTCCGCACCCGGTTGCCCGGCCGTCATCTCCTCGACGCCCTCTCCATGCTGCCGCTGGCGGTTCCGGGGCTGGTGCTGGCTTTCGGCTTTCTGGCTTTGACGCGGGAGGGGCAGCCCTTCCATGGCCTGATGCTCGGGGAAGATCCCGTCCTTTTGCTCGTCATCGCCTACGCGGTGCGCCGCCTGCCCTACGTGGTGCGCTCCGCCGTGGCCGGTTTTGAACAGACCAGCGTGAGCCTGGAGGAGGCAGCGCAAAACCTCGGCTGCTCCCCCCTGCGCACCCTGCGACGGGTGACCCTCCCCCTGATCGGAGCCAATCTCATCGCCGGCGGCCTGCTGGCCTTCTCCTTTGCCATGCTCGAGGTGTCCGACTCCCTGATCCTGGCCGAGCAGCAGCAGCATTTCCCCATCACCAAAGCCATCTACGCGCTCGTCTCCGCGCTGGGCAATGGCCACTACCTGGCCTCGGCCCTGGGCGTGTGGGCGATGGCTTTCCTCGCCGTGACCATCGTCGGCGCCGGACTCATCCTCGGGCAAAAGCTCGGCGCCCTGTTTCGGGTCTGAGTGGCCCCCGGATTCGCCGTCGAGCGACCGCCGGGGCATCGTTCCTCCCGCGTTGAATGGCAGGGAATGGAGAAAATCGGCGCCCACCGAACAATCTTCGCTTGATAATTTCTGTAAAAATTATAATTTTCAACATCCCGAAACACAATTCCACCGCTCCTTCCAAACAGAACAGTCCCAGAAACCTCCATCTCCGATGAACCTTTCTCTCCGTCCGCGGTTCGCCCTCTGGGCCTGCTGCGTCCTGATGACGATGCCAGCCGCGCAATCGGCCGACACCTCGCCCTCGTCCTTTGAGCTGGCTCCGAAGCCCTCGCCGGGTCAGGGCCGCCCCGCCGATCCTGCCCTGATCCGCGCCGTGCCGATTCAGGATTACTGGAATGCCCACGCTTGGGATCCCATCGGGGGCTCCATCTTTTGGCACGATCTTTCCGAAAAACGCCGGGCCGAAATGTCCGCCCGCCACGCGAAATCCCGCGGTCAGGCCCCTGCCAGCCCCAAGGCCCGTCCCGCAGCCGCCCCGGAAAGCCGCTGAAGTCCGCTGATTCCCTTTCTCCCGCGCCTGGTTGTCGCCGCGGTCGGGAGCACCTGCCAGAAATGCCAGCTTCGGCTGGACAGAAAGCCGCCGGCTCAGTCCCGGCGGCTTTCTCGCGTCCGCGCCAGGACCGGAAACTCGATGGAAACCCGGCGAACGTTTGACATTTCCGAAAAGCCCCCGATATTCCGCGCCCACGAGCCAAAACCAACCGCCGTCGGTCCTCTGGGTTCTTACGAGCGCTCCCCGCGAGCCTCCGGAATCAGCTCGGCAGAGGGAAACCCGGCTACCCCAATACTGATATGCCCGTCAAACTCGCTCCCTTCGAGATTCCCGATCGTCTGGTCAAAGACGACAAAACCGCGACTGAAACTTACGCCAAGTTCATCGCTGAACCCTTCGAAGCCGGCTTCGGCCACACCATCGGCAACTCCCTGCGCCGCGTGCTGCTTTCCTCGCTGGAAGGCGCCGCCATCACCTCGGTCCGCATTGCCGGTGCGCCGCACGAGTTCACCTCCCTGCCCGGCGTGGTCGAGGATGTCACCGAGATCGTGCTGAATCTGAAGCAGATCCGCTTCCGTCACTTCGACAACAAGGAACCCGCCACCCTGTCGATCAATCTCGACCGCACCGGCGTCGTCACCGCCGCTGACATCCAGGAAATTTCCCAGTACGAGATCGTCAACAAGGACCAGCACATCTGCACGCTGGACAAGAAGACCAAGCTTTCCATCGACATGGAAGTCCGCGTCGGCCGCGGCTTCAACACCGGTGAGGAAAACAAGCACCCCGACATGCCCATCGGCGTGATCCCGATCGACTCGATCTTCTCGCCCGTCCGCCGGGTGAAATACGCGGTGGAAAACACCCGCGTCGGCCAGCGCACCGACTACGACAAGCTGATCCTCGAAGTCTGGACCGACGGCCGCATCGAGCCGCACGACGCCCTGCTTCAGTCCTCGGCCATCCTACGCCACCACCTCGACGTGTTCGTCAACTACGACGACAACCAGATCGAGATCGAATCCGCGCCCGAGGCTCAGAGCGAGGAAAACGCGGAACTCAAGAAGCTGCTCAACATGAGCGTGAACGAGATCGAGCTGTCCGTCCGCGCCGCCAACTGCCTCAACAACGCGAACATCAGCACCGTCGGCCAGCTCGCCATGAAGTCCGAGGCCGAAATGCTGAAATACCGCAACTTCGGTAAAAAGTCGCTCAACGAGATCAAGGACAAGCTCTCCGAACTCGGCCTGTCCCTCGGCATGCAGCTGGATCCCGGCCTGCTCGAGCAGTCCTACGGCGGACCGCTCCTTGGAGCCGACCGTCTGTCGGAAGGCCCCGGCCTCGCCTCCCTCATTGCCCAGAATCTCGACGATTGATTTGCGCTCCGCGCCGGGCCGCTGCATGCTCCCGCCTGGAGCGGCCCGGACGAGACCCTCGCTCCACAGACCCCAACGATTCCCCGTCGCCTTTTCCCATGAGACATCGACAGAAAACCGTCAAATTTTTCCGCACCGCTTCGCACCGCGACGCCATGCTGCGGAACATGGCCTGCTCCCTCATCGAGCACCGCCGCATTCGCACCACTCTGGCCAAGGCCAAGGCCCTCCGCCCCTTCGCGGAGCGCCTCGTCACCATTGGCAAGAATGACTCGCTGCACAGCCGCCGCCGGGCCATCGCCCTGCTCGGCAGCAACGAACTGGCGCAGAAAGTGACCCAGACCCTCTTCTCCGAGATTGCTCCGGCCCACTCCGCCCGTCAGGGCGGCTACTGCCGCATCACCAAGCTCGGCCAGCGCCGCTCGGACTCTGCTCCGATGGCCTTCATCGAGTGGGTGGACGCCTACGTGCCCAAGGGCGCGGAAGACGCCGCCGCCGAGGCCCCCGCGGAAACCAAGGCCGACGCCTGATGCCGCGAGTGGACTCGCCTTCCACCCTTTGACCCGCAAGACGCCGCCCCGGAAACGAGGCGGCGTTTTTCTTTGGCACCGCCCCTTGCATCGTCACGACTCCTCCCGAACACTGACCGCCTGTCTTCCGCCGCCATGTCCCCCAAACCTTCCTTCCCCTCTCTGATCGCCTGGTTTCTTAAAGGCGTCGCCATGGGGGCCGCCAATGTCATCCCCGGGGTCTCGGGCGGAACGGTCGCCTTCATCACCGGCATCTATGAGCGCCTCATCAACGGCATCAAAAGCCTGAATTTCACTGCGGCAAAGCTGCTTTTTACGGGAAAAATTAAAGAATTCGTTTCCGCCACCGACTTCACCTTTCTCGCCGTCCTCGGCGTCGGCGTGATCGCCAGCATTCTCAGTCTGGCCCGCGTTTTCAAATATCTCTTCGCCCATCACCCGGTTCATCTGTGGGCTTTCTTCTTCGGGCTGATCCTCGCGTCGATCTGGTATGTGGGCGTGAAAGTAAAACGCTGGGGCCCCGTTCCTGTGCTCGCCTTCGCCCTCGGCACCGCCACCGCCGTCGGCATCGCCCTCATGAAACCCGCCTCACAGAACGACGGCACCGTCTATCTCATGCTCTGCGGCGTCGTCGCCATGGCCAGCATGATCATGCCCGGCATTTCCGGCTCCTTCGTGCTGCTGCTCATGGGCAACTACCAGCTGATCATGATCGATTCCGTCGCCCAGTTGAGCGCCCTCGATTTCTCCGCCCTCCGCATTCTGGCCCCCGTCGGCATCGGCGCCATCATCGGGCTGGCCTCCCTGAGCCACTTTCTGTCCTGGGTGTTCCGGCGACACCACGACTTTGCCGTCGCCCTGCTGACTGGCTTTGTGGCCGGCTCCCTGCTGGTCATCTGGCCGTGGAAACGCGAGATCGTCCAGACGTTTGGCTCCGGCGAAGCCCTCAAGACCAAAGTCGTCGGCTACGAGTGGCTCGCCCCCTCGGCCAGCACGGAGACCTACATCGCCTTTGGCATCATGATCGCCGGAATGCTGCTGGTGTGGATCATGGAGCGCCTCGGCGGCGTATCCAAACCCGCCGACGCGGCCTCCGAGCCCGTGTGACACCTTCCTCCCTTTCATCCCTACCGCCCCAACCGCCATGCTCCCGTCCCTCCGCCGCGTGATTGCCCGGCTCTGGCTTCCCCTGTTTCCAGCCGTCGCCGCCCTGCTGGCCGCGGGTTGCTCGCCCTACTCCGCTGAAGACCAAGAACTCGTCGTCGGGATGGAAATGCAATATCCCCCGTTCGAGATGCGGAACACCCGGAATCAGCCCGACGGCATCAGCGTCCGCATGGCCGAGGATCTCGCCGCCCACCTCGGCCGGCCCCTGCGGCTGGAGGATGTCGCCTGGGACGGCATCATTCCCTCCCTCCAGTCAGGAAAGATCGACCTCATCATCTCCTCACTCACGCGCACCGAGGAACGCGCCCGCGCCATCGATTTTTCGGACGACTACGTCACCAACGGCCTTTGCATGCTTGTCGGCAAGGAGTCGACCATCCGCACCGCCGATGACTTGACCGAGAGCGGCGCCCGCATCGCCGTAAAGCTCGGCACCACCGGCCACACCTGGGCCATGCAGGCTCTGGAGGGCGTCGAACTCGTCGTGCTCGATGAAGCCGGCACCTGCGCCCTCGAGGTCACCCAAGGGAAAGCCGACGCCTTCATCTACGACCAGATTTCCATCTACCAACTCTGGAAACGCCACGAGGACAAGACCCGCGCCATCCTCCAGCCGATCCGCTCCGAGGCCTGGGCCATCGGCATCCGGAAAGGAGACGACACCCTCCGCCAGCAAGTCAACGACTGGCTCAAAGCCTATCGCGAGGCCGGCCAATTCGACGCCCTCGCGGAGCGCTACATGGCTGAAGAAAAGAAGACCTTCGAAGCGATGGGCGTGCCCTTCATCTTCCATTGATCGCCAATACCGGAAGACACAGTCGGATATTTTTCACCTGATAATCAGGATCTTGGCTCAATCGGTCGGATAAATTGTCCGCCGTGCCGTTCCGACCACAACAGGTCAACTGACCGGTTGCCAGTCGAGCCGACGCCGTCCCGGCCGCGGTGAATCCCGCATCACCGCAAAACTCCGCCTTGCCATCGGGGCGGACCCTTCGTTTACTCAGACCGGTGCGGACCTTGTTGACCAGCCTCGTCATTGCCATCCTCGGCGCGACGTTTTGCTTCTTTTTCTACATCCTGATCGCCCACGATTACCGCTGGGAGGCGGTGGTGCCGTATGCGGGCAATCTGTTTTCCGGCTGGGCGATGACTCTGGCTGTCTCGGCCGTCGCCCTGATTCTCAGCGTCCTCATCGGCGCCGGGCTCACCGTGGGGCAGCTCTCTCCCTCGCGTGTCGCCCGCTGGCTCGCCCGCGCCTACGTCGAACTGGTTCGCGGCACGCCCCTGCTCACTCAGATCCTCATCGGCTACTACCTCGTCGCCCCGGTCCTGCATTGGGAAAACAAATTCGGCGTCGGTGTGGTGATCCTGGCAGCCTTCGCCGGCGCCTATCTCAGCGAAATTTTTCGCGCCGGCATTCTGTCCATTCCCCGATCGCAATGGGAATCGGCCCGCGCCATCGGCCTCACCGGAGCCCAGACCTACCGCCACGTCGTGATCCCCCAGGCCATCCGCCGCGTCCTCCCGGCCACGGCCGGGCAATTTGCCAATCTGGTGAAAGACTCCTCGCTGCTCTACGTCATCGGTCTGGGCGAGTTCACCATGCAGGCCCGCGAGGCCAATGCCCAGACCTACGCCACCTTCGAGAGCTACCTGCCGCTCGCGCTCGGCTACCTGGCCCTGACCCTGCCAATTTCCCTGATCAGCCGCTGGCTGGAGCACCGCACCCGCTATGAACATTGAACTCCGCGGCCTCTCCCGGCGCTACGGCGCCACCCAGGCCCTGCGCGATGTCTCGCTGCGGGTCGGGAATGGCGTGCGCGTCCTCGCGCTGATTGGACCGTCGGGAGGGGGAAAATCGACCCTGCTCCGCCTCATCGGCGGCCTGGAGGTGCCCGATGCCGGGGAGATCGAAATCGATCAGACCCTGTTGGATCGGAGAGAAGACCCTCTTCGATCGCACCGCCGCCGGCTCGGCTTTCTGTTCCAGTCGTTCAATCTCTTCCCTCACCTCACGGCGCTGGAAAACATCGCCCTACCACTGGTCCACGTGCATGGCAAATCCGCCGCCGAAGCTGACGAGACCGCGCGGGCCTGCCTGTCCCGCTTCCGCCTCGCCGACCATGCCGAGAAACACCCCGCCCAACTCTCCGGCGGCCAGCAGCAGCGGGTCGCCCTCGCCCGGGCACTCGCCCATCGTCCCCGGCTGCTGCTGCTCGACGAGCCGACCTCGGCCCTCGACCCGGAAATGACGGCCGAAGTGCTCGAAGTGATCGAAGAACTGTGCCGCGAGGGCCAGGAGATCATTCTTTCCACCCACGAGATGGGTTTTGCCCGCGCCGTGGCGGATGAAGTCGTCTTCCTGTCCGGCGGCCGGATTCTGGAAGCCGGCACCGCAGCCAAATTGTTCGACACCCCGCAAACAACGGAGGTGAAAGCATTCCTCAGCCGCGTGATGCGCTACTGAGAGCCGCTCCGCTCAGGAAGCCAGCCCGTCGGTCGAGCCGGTGACAGCGCGCGTCAACACATCGAGATGCGATCGGGTCGCCGCCAAGGCCGACACGAGATCGTCGATGGAATGCTGGACGGTGGACTGCTGTTGATTGGCTTCCACCCGATCCACCGCCGCCGTGACTGACTGGGCGAGCTGGATGATGTTCGTCTTCCGGTCAGTGGACTCATTTTCCAAAGCCCGGCGGAGACCGTCGGCTTCGTAGCGGAACTTCTGCTCCAGACGATCGAGCCGGGTGCCGATCCGATCACGCAGCACCAGGGCATGCTCGACGAGAGCCGTCTCCAAAATCGACAATCGGGCCTCGATCGCCCTCATCCGGGCATTCGCATCCGGCTGGTCACCGGATTTCGCCCCCGGGTTGGCGGCGGCGGTCCGCACCAGTCCTGAAGCGGCTGACGAAGCCGGAGCGGACGGGGCGTTCAAGGTAAATGGCGTGATCTTGGACATCGGGCTGTCTGGATTTTTCGGAAAATATTATAATTTCTATAAAATAGCAAGCAATTTGTAATCTGACCCCCATTTTTCCCCTCCCGTCCCGTTGCCAAAGCCAGCCCAGACTCCCAAGCGGACGCCTGCCGGTTGCATGGGCAGGGCAACAGGGTATGATCGAAGGGCGTTTCCGATCGTACCCTGTCTGATCGGCGACCCAACCCTGTTTCATCGTGCCCGACTCCCCCGCTGCCGCCCGCAATGCGCTGGAATTCCGCTGGATCGGCCGGATCAGATACGCGGACGGGCTCGCCATGCAGGAGACTCTGGTGGCGGAACGGCAGGCGGGCCGGATCCCCGACACCGTGCTGCTTCTCGAGCATGAGCCGGTTTACACAATCGGCCGCACCCGCGACCGCGCCAGCCTCGGTGAGCCGGAAAGGCTGCCGCATCCGGTGGTGGAGACGAATCGCGGCGGTCAGGCGACCTGGCACGGGCCGGGACAGCTCGTCGGGTATCCGATCATCGACTTGCAGCCGCGGGGCCGGGATCTGCACCACTATCTGCGGGCGCTGGAGCAGGCGCAGATCGACTTTCTAAAAGACTGCGGCATCCCCGATGCGGGGCGCCGGGAGGGACTGACGGGCGTGTGGATCGGGGACCGGAAAATCGCGTCGATCGGGGTCGGGGTGCGCCGCTGGGTCACGATGCACGGCTTTGCGCTCAATATCGGGAGCGATCTGGCGGGCTTTGACGCCATCGTGCCGTGCGGAATCGCCGGAGTCGCGATGACGTCGCTCAGCCGCGAGTCGGGCACGGAGTGGACGGTGGAAGCAGCGGCCATGGCGATCCGGCCGATGCTGTCGGCGGCGCTCGGCTCGCTGGGCCGGAACGAGGATCCTCACTGATTGCGGGTCGCCGGGGCCGCTTGGGCGGCTGTGTCGACCTCGCCGGGTCCGGCCAGCGGGGTGCCGGGCAGGATCAACTGGGCAGGCGAGCCGGCGCGGATGGTGCCGGCGGCATTGTCGACGACCACTTTGATGCGCACCGTGTTGCTGGCGGAATCGATCACCGGGCTGACGAACTCGACTTTGCCCACCACGACCTGGGGACGGGCTCCGGGGGCGGTTTCGACTTTGAGCTGGAGTTCGGACCCTTCGGTCACGCGGCTGGCATAGACGCCGGGAACATGGACTTCGGCGATCAATCGGTCGATTTGCACGACGCGGACGAGGAATTCGTCGCGGGTGCTCTCGACGGGGTTCACCGGTTCGGCCACGTCTTTGACGATCTCGACGACGACGCCATCGATGGGGCTCTTGAGGAAGCGGCGGTCGAGTTCGGCCCTCGCCTGATCGACCTGAAGCTGGTAGATGCGTTTCAGTTCCAGCGCAGCGGTGAGGCGGCCCTCCGAGGCCTTCATGGTGCCGAGGGCGCGCTGAACCTCGTAGTCGGAGGACACGTCGCGTTTGGCGAGTCCGGCGAGCTTGTCGTAGCGGTCCTTTTCCAACTTGTATTCGCTCTCGGCGGCGAGGATGTCGCCCATGTTGTCGGCCTGCGCAGTGGCGACGGAAAGCCGGGCGGCGATGACGTCGTGGTCGAGTTTCAGCAGCACTTGGTCCTTGAGGACGCGGTCGCCTTCCTTCACGAGGATCTCGGCGATGATGCCGCCCTCGGCGGGGCTCATCTCGATGCTGCGATAGGGCTCCAGATAGGTGAGCAGTCCGAGTCCGTCGCCGCTGGCGTCCTGGGCGCGCAGGTATCCGCCGGGCAGACCGACGGAAAGGGCGGCGACGAGGCCGGCGAGAGCGAAAAGGCGTGGGGAATTCTTCATGCGAGAGATTGGCGGGTCTGGTGCATCCATTTGTCGCGTTCGGCGATTCTGAGACGCTGTTCGTAGCGGGTGCGCTCGACTTTCTGCTGGAGGACATCAATGCGGCGGCTGAAATCGCCGGAAACTTCGCCCCACTCGTCGGCGGAGGCCTTCCGAATCTCGGAGGCGAGTTCCGGTCCGTAGCGGTCGATGATGTAATCGTCGGCACAGACAAAACTCTGGGCGCTGCCTGGCTGGCCCTGCCGGGCGGCCCGTCCGATGAGCTGGCGGTCGATGCGGGCGGACTCGTTGCGCTCGACGCAGATGACGTGCAGGCCGCCAGCGGCCTCGGACTGCGGGGTGAGCGAGATGTGGGTGCCGCGGCCGGCCATGTTGGTGGCGATCAGGACATTCCCCGGCTGACCGGCAGAGGCGACGATCTCGTTTTCCTCCTTGTCCTCCTTGGCATTGAGGACCTTGTGGGGGATGCCGGCCGCTTTCAGCAATTCGGACAAAGCCTCGCTGACCTTGATGGTGCGGGTGCCGATGAGCACGGGCTGGCGGTTGGCGTGGCGCTGGCTCACGTCGACCAGAACGGCGTCGTAGAGGCTGTTCGTGTCGCGGAAGACGCGTTCGGGCAGCACGGAACGGCGCGAGGGCTTGTTCAGCGGCACGGGCTCCACGGTGAGCTTGAAGAAATGCCACATCTCCCCCGCGCTCTCGGCCGCGGTGCCGGTGAGGCCGCAGATCTTGCCGTAGCGGGAGAAATAGCGCTGCCGGGTGATGCTGGCGGCATCGTGATTCTCAGGTCTCACGGGCACTCCCTCCTTGGTTTCGATCGCCTGATGGAGACCGTCGCGCCAGGTGCGCTCGGCATGCTTTCGGCCGGTGAATTCGTCGACGATCACGATCTTCTGCTCCTCGTCGATGACGTAGTGGACATCGCGGTCGAAGAAGAGGCCGGCTTTCAGGGAATTGAGCACGTAGCTCTGCCAGGGGCGGCGCAGCCCCTCCCAGGGGATGTCGGGCAGTTCGTGGATGGTGTTGAAGCCGGCCTGAGTCAGCTCCAGTTTCTTGGAATCCTCCTCCACCCGGTAATGGGTGCCCTTTTCCAGGGATTCAGCGAGCTGTTTCGCCAAGTGCAGCGCGGCGAGGTCGCGATCGTCGGTCTCAGCCGACTCGGAAATCAACAGCGGCGAGCCCGCTTCGTCGATGAGCACGCTGTCCACCTCGTCGATGATGGCAAAGGCCAGCGACCGCTGCACGATGGCCGGCGCCGGGGCGGCCTCGCGCTCCAGGATGGCCTGGCGCAGGCGCTCGCGGGGGCCGGGATGGGGCTGGCGCATCAACACGAGCTGGTCGCGCAGGTAGTCGAAGCCGAACTCATAGCCCGTCCCGTAGGTGATGTCGCATCGGTAGGCCTGGCGCTTGCCCTCGGTGTTGTTTTTCTCAGGCAGCATGCCGACAGTCATGCCGAGGAACTTGAAAATGGGCTCGGAAAATTCGTAGTCGCGCTCGGCAAGGTAGCTGTTCACCGTGGCCACATGCACCCCCTTGCCGGCCAGCGCGAAGATGAAGGCCGGCAACGACACGGCAAGCGTCTTTCCCTCCCCCGTCGCCATCTCGGCGATGGAGCCGCGAATGAGGCGCAAGCCAGCGAGGAGTTGCACCGGGTAATGGAACAGACCGTGCGTGCGCCGGGTCGCCTCCCGGACGATCGCGAAGCCGATCTCGGCCAGATCGTCGGCATCGTGGTGCCCGGCGGAGACCGACTCCTTCATCCGCTGAGCCGTATCGCGGATCTTCGAGTCGCTCATCGCCGCAATCTCCCGGCCGCGGGCATCGATGGCAGCGAGCCGCTCCTCGTCGGTGCGCCGGGCTTGGGCCGGATTCTTCAGCGATTTCCAATACTGGTTAAGCTTGGCTTGGGCAAAGCCACGCTTGTCGTACTGGGTTCGGATCGTGAGGGACATCGGCGGGGGTAGATTCTGGGGCTCCAGAGAGCCGAGCGACAGTTTACCCCAAATCATCGGGAAAGCCACTGTTCCCCGGCCGCCCCCCCCGTTTTTCAATTGCTCCGTAAGGCGACACAAAAAACCCGGCCGCGGCACCTGGGGCCGCGACCGGGAAAAACCCAACACCAAACAGAAATCAGTGAGCGCTCAGATCAGCGCCGGCGATTCTCCGCGATCGCCGCTGCCTTGGCAGCCTCGGGATCGAAGAACGACTCCATACGCTGCCGCAGATCGTCGTAGAAGGTCGCCGCCATGTCCTCCAGGATCGCGGCGCGGGCCCGATTGGTCTTCTCGCCGCCGGTTTTGGCCGCCAGTAGCTTGCGCTCCTCGGCGATGCGCTCCTCGAAGGCGTGCTCCAGATCGATGAGATGCTCAATGAACTCCTTCGCGGCGCGGGACCGGTCGACGCCCTCGATGAGCGATTTTTCCAACGGCTTGTTCGATGGGGACAAGTGCAGCAGACGCCCCTGCGACAGCTCATCCATGTAGCGGTGGTAACTCCGCAGGAAAGCCTCGCGCTCGCGGGCAAACCGGACTTCCTCGCAATCGACCAGTGCATCGTAAGGCCCCGGTTTGGAGAAAAACTTCACGATCAGCGGGATGGTGTCGACCAGCATGAAGAGCAGCGCGAGCACACCGTAGGCGATCAGGGCGAAGCGGCCGCCTTCCTGACCCGCATCGAACAATTTGTGCAGAGCCAGCGTCTGCGTCAGGATGTCCCGACGCGGCTCGGCCTTGATGGCATCCACCCGGTCCTGCTCGTCCTGGGCGAGCTTCGCAATCTCCCCCTGGAGGCGGGCCAGTTCCTGCAGCCGCGTGTCGATCTGGCTCGCGATGGTGTCGCGGATGGCGTTTTGCTGACCGACGAACTGGGAAGCCTGCTCCTGCTGCACCTGGCGCTTCAGCGTGGCCACCCGCTCGCGCTCGGCCTTCATCCGCTCGGCCTTCTGCGCGCCGATGGCGAGGTATTCCTGGGTGATGCGGTCCTCGGTGGCCTTCTTTTCGGTGGCCAGATCGGTCTGTTGCTGGGTCAGGAAGGCCAGCACTTCGCCGATGCGCTTCGCCTCTTCCCGTCGCCAGGTGAGCTGGTCGTCATGAATGCTGCGGGCACGCGGCCCCAGGCCCACGATGCCGCTCCGCTGGCCGTTCACTTCCTTCTCGAACTCCTTCTGCCAGTGATCCAGCTCTCCCTGCAATTTCTGGTAGCTCGCCGTCTCCGTAGCGAATTGCTGGCCGGCGGCGTCGAGTTTGGCCACGATCGGCGCAGTGGATTCCTTCAGCTTGGCATCCAGTTCCGCCTTCGTCTCGGCGTCGAGTTCCGAAGTCGGGTCCGACTGCCCGGCCGTGGTGTCCTCGACCAGAAACTCGGCATTGAACGTCTTGTTCCAATTCTCCCGCTGGGTCGCGATTTCCTGCTCCAGCGCGTCGATCTGGCCCTCGACCGCCGTCTTGACTTTCAGCGCCTCGGCCCGCACCCCGGCGATTTCGGTGTCGCGTTCCTCCTCGATGACGGAAGTGATGGTGTCCTGGAACAACAACAGCGTCAGGGGATGCGAAATCGTCACCCCCATCAGCATCGCCACCGCGATACGGAGGCAGAACTGGGTGAACTTCCGGTGAAGTCCCTGGTAAGACCGGTAGGTCGCCAGCAGCGCCCGGTCGATCGTCATGATGATGAAACCCCACACCAGTGAGACCGGCACGATGATGCGCCAGTCGTTGGTGAGCGTGGACAGCGCATAAGCGCAGGCGATGATGGCGAACACCGAGGGCACCAGCACCGTCGCCCCAAAGGCGACGTACTTGCGTTGCTCCCAGTTCGGGCATTGTTCGAGCGTTTCAGCACCGGCTCCGGAGAGCCAGAAGAAAGCGTGCTTCACACGTGAGTTCTTGTTCATGGTTGAGGAGCGGGTTCGGAATCCAGAGAAAGGCGACAGGACGGCAGGTTCCGAAATTTTTAGAGAATTACAGTTGTTTTGCAAAGCTTAAATTTCAGAAACGAGACTTTGCGCAGAAAAAAGTCGATTTACCCCCTCCGGCGGGCTTGCACCGGCCCTGATCGCCAGTCTATCCTCGGCCCATGTCAGCCGAGCCCCTCGACCAGTTGCTCGCCCGCGCCCGCCACGTCGACGAGCGCGAGTTGCCGCCCGCCTTCACCGCCACGGTGATGGAGCGGGCCACGGCCGGGCCGCGGCGGCTCCCGGCGGCCTCCGTCATCCTGTGGGCGGTCGCACTGGCTGTCCTCGCCCTGGGTGCGACCCTGCTGCTGACCCGCACCGCCACCACGGACCACACGCCACCGCCCCTGCCGCTGTTCGAAGCGCAGGATTTCCCCCAAGGCGAACCCTGAACGTCTTATGACCGGCCCGCGCACTTGGATCCGCCACCGTCTGCCCGCCGCCCTGCTCGGGCTCGGGCTGGGCTTCGGCGCGGGATGGCTGGCCGCGCCGGACGGTCATCATCACAGCCACGAAGCCACTCCGGGCAACTCGGACTTCCACAGTTGGCTCCACCAACACCTCGAAGTCACACCGGAGCAGGATGCCGTGCTGCACCCGCACGAGCAGCAATACGACGAGACCAGCCGGCGCCTGCGTGCCGAGATCTCCGCAGCCGGTGCCGATCTCGCCGCGGCCATCGGCCAGCAGACAAGCCTGACGCCGGAGATCCAGGCGGCCATGCAGCGGCTGCACACCGCCCAGACACAACTGCAAACCGCCACCCTCGATCATTTCTTCACCATGAAACGGCATCTCTCGCCCGAACAGGCCGAGCGAATGCGCACCTGGACCCAGGACCGACTGCTCCATGACCGCTGACACCTTTTCCGCCGCCTGGCTGGGAGACCTGGCCGCCGCCCCGTCGTCTGCGGTCGATGCCGCCGCCGCCGAGAGTCGCCTCATCTCCGCCGCCATCGATGGCGATCAGTGGGCCTGCACCCGGCTCGTCGCCGACCACCAGGAGGCCGTCTACCGATTCTGCCTGCGCTGGCTGCGGCGACCCGAGGATGCCCGCGATGTCTGCCAGGAAACGTTCGTGCGCGCCTTTCGCTCCCTCGCCGACTATGAGCACCGTGGCCGTTTTCTTTCCTGGCTGTTCCGCATCGCCATGAACCTGTGCCGCGACCACGCGCGGTCGAAGTCCACCCGCCACGAGCGGATCACAGTGGGCTTGGACCGCGTCGGCGACTCTCCCTGCCCTGCCCTCGATCCGGCCGAAGCCGCCGCCGCCCAGGCCGATCTCGCCCGCCTCTTTGCCGGCATCGACGCCCTGCCCCGTCGCCATCGGGAAGTGATCGTGCTCTGCGGCCTCGAAGGCCTGAGCCACGAGATGTGTGCCGAAGTGCTCGACTGCTCCCCCCGCGCCATCGAAGGCCGCCTCCGCCGGGCCCGCCAGGCGCTGGAGGGGTGGCTGGCGCGCCCGGTTGCGTGAATTTTCCGATCAAAGAGGGTAGGATCGCCGATGAAACCCTGTCTCATCGGAGATCAGACAGGGTCTCATCGGAAAGCAGCGCTGCTGCGACTTACCCCTTGCGGAAGACAAAGCCGAGATCGGGCCCGGCATCGGCGATGACGGTGTCGCCATCGACGAAGTGACCCTCCAACAACTCGAGGCTGAGGGGATCGAGCACGCGACGCTGAATGACCCGCTTGAGCGGACGCGCTCCGTAGGCGGGATCGAATCCCTCGGCCGCCAGGAGTGACATCGCCTCTTCTGTGAGCTGAAGCGTCAGCCCCTGCTGGGCCAGGCGCCGTTGTACGCGGGCGACCTGGATGCCGACGATGGCTTTCAGGTCCTCCTCGCTGAGGCGGTCGAAGATGATGGTCTCGTCCACCCGGTTGAGGAACTCCGGCCGGAAGTGACCGCGCAGAGCCTGCAACACGAGTGCCTCGCGCTGCTCGGGATTGCTCTCGGTCATGATGTACTCGGAGCCGATGTTGCTCGTCATGATGATGACGGTGTTCTTGAAGTCGACGGTGCGTCCCTGCCCGTCGGTGATGCGACCGTCGTCGAGCACTTGGAGCAGGACGTTGAACACATCCGGGTGCGCTTTCTCGACTTCATCGAACAACACGACGGAGTAGGGCTTGCGCCGGACGGTTTCGCTGAGCTGGCCGCCCTCCTCGTAGCCGACGTAGCCGGGAGGCGCGCCGATGAGCCGTGAGACGGCATGTTTCTCCATGTATTCGCTCATGTCGATGCGCACGATGGCCCCTTCGTCGTCGAAGAGGAACTCGGCAAGGGCGCGGGACAGCTCGGTCTTGCCCACACCGGTGGGCCCGAGGAACAGGAAGCTGCCGATGGGACGGTTTTCATCCTGCAAGCCGGCGCGGGCGCGGCGGACGGCATTGGAGACGGCCTTGACGGCTGATCTCTGGCCGATGACCCGCTCGCCGAGGCGGTCCTCCATGTGGACGAGCTTTTGCTTCTCACCTTCCTGCAGGCGGTTCACCGGGATATGGGTCCAGGAACTGACGACCTGGGCGATGTCCTCCTCGGTGACCTCCTCCTTGAGCAACCGGGTGCCCTGGCCGTCGGTCAGCTTGGCCGTGGCGGCCTGGAGGCGCTTTTCCAACTCAGGGAGGCGACCATACTGGATCTCGCTGGCCCGGCCGAGGTCTCCGGCCCGCTGGGCGCGCTCCAGTTCGCCCTTGAGCGACTCGATTTGCTCCTGAACGGCATTCGCCTCGTCGATGACGGCCTTTTCCGCGAGCCAGTGGGCACGCAGGGCTTCGGCCTTTTCCTTCACGTCGGCGATCTCCTTCTCGACTTTGGTAAGCCGCTCCTTGCTGGCGGGATCCTTTTCTTTGGCGAGCGCCTGGCGCTCCATCTCGAGCTGCATGCCCTGACGATCGAGCTGGTCGATCTCGGTGGGCAGGCTGTCCAGCTCGATCTTGAGCCGCGAGGCGGCCTCATCCACCAGGTCAACGGCCTTGTCGGGCAGGAAACGGTCGGAAATGTAGCGGTCGCTCAGGGTGGCTGCGGCGACGAGGGCGCTGTCCTGGATGCGGACGCCGTGGTGAACCTCGTAGCGCTCCTTGATGCCGCGCAGGATGGCGATGGTGTCCTCGACGCTGGGTTCGTCGACCATGACGGGTTGGAAGCGACGCTCCAGAGCGGCGTCCTTTTCGATGTATTTGCGATACTCGTCGAGCGTGGTGGCCCCGATACACCGCAGTTGGCCGCGGGCGAGCTGCGGTTTGAGCAGATTCGACGCATCGACCGCGCCCTCGCTGGCGCCGGCACCGACGATGGTGTGCAACTCGTCGATGAAGAGGATGATCTCGCCTTCGCTGGAGGTGACTTCCTTGAGGAAGGCCTTCAGCCGGTCCTCGAACTCGCCGCGGTATTTCGCGCCGGCGATCATGGCGCCGATATCCATGGCAATAAGCCGCTTGTTCTTGAGCGATTCCGGCACGTCGCCGCTGACGATGCGGCGGGCGAGGCCCTCGGCGATCGCGGTCTTGCCGGTGCCGGGTTCACCGATGAGGACGGGATTGTTTTTGGTGCGGCGGCTGAGGATCTGCATCACCCGGCGGATCTCCTCGTCGCGGCCGATGATGGGATCGATCTTCCCGCGGCGGGCGATGGCGGTGAGGTCTGTGCCGTACTTTTCCAAGGCCTGGTATTTGCCCTCGGGGTCCTGATCGGAGACCCGTTGGCTGCCGCGCACTTCGCCGACGGCCTTTTGCAGCGTTTGCTCGGTGACGCCGGCCTTCTTCAAGACATTGGCGGCCTCGGCGCGGGTGGATTTGGCGACGGCGAGCAGGAAGTGCTCGACGCTGGTATAGTCGTCCTTCAAGGCGGCTTTTTGCTTTTCCGCCTCGGCCAGGATGTCGCGCAGATCGGTGCTGAGGTAGGTTTGGCCGGAGCTGGCGCCTTCAACCTTCGGCTGGCGGTCGAGCCAGGCACGCAGGTCACGGGCGATCGCGGCCGGATCGGCACCGATGCGGCTCAGGATGGGTCGAGTGACGCCATCGGCCTGCTCGATGAGGGCCAGCAGGACGTGGGCGCTGTTCAGCTCGGCATGCCCGCTTTGCTGGGCCAGATTTTGGCCGGCCTGAAGGGCTTCCTGTAGTTTGAGGGTGAATTGGCTGATGTTCATGGGCTATGGATGAGGGGGTGGTTGGCTATGATGAAGCGGCTCCGGTCCCCGGGGAATCATGATGGGGGATGGGAGAGCCGCTATCGCCCTACTCTGACGGACTGGCGCCCGTTTCGTTCAAAAAATTCCGTCGCTCAAAAGGGCGGCTCGTGAACGCGAAAGCCGATGATCTCCCCTCCATCTCCACGAAGAGGCCCCATTTCCAGTGTGTGCACCCCGCGGGGAAGCTGATCGGCGAGGGGCAGGATAAACACCTCGCCCTCTGGCCCTTCGGCAAAATCCACCCGATCCGCGACGGCGCGTCGCACCTCCCAAGTGAAGGTGTCGCCATCCCGGTTCGAGTAAGTTTCGCCATCGGCTTCCAGACGTCGACGCCACAACTCGCTGGGCACAGTGATCTGTCCGGACCGTCCGGTGAAATCGCCGCCATTGTGACCGTAGCCATCGTGTCCCGTGATCGAGCCGATCAACTCATACGCTCCGGCATCGCCGTGCATGCGGATGGTCCAGCGCTGCGGCACCAGCCAGGCGGGCTCACCCAGCCGGACGAGATGGGGCGATCGATCGGCTGCGCTGCCTCGCTCGGGCCGGTGATTGCCGGCTCCGGGAACGATCACGGTGGTGACAAACGCCGGCACTTCATCCAAAGCGACGCCGTCGATCTGGATCGCGCCCGGTTCCAGCACACCGCCGGCCTGTGAACGGCGGCCGACGAGGTCGATGCGAGAGCCCCGAAAACGCACCGTCACCTTTCCTCCGCCATCGAGACTGCCACTCACGGATTCGCCATCGGCCTCGTGCCCGGGTCGAAGCAGGCGCTCCGCCGCCGAGCGCGGAGTTGCCTCCGCGGATGCACCCGGAGCCGGATTGGCCACGAGGTGGCGGCAGATGTTTTCATTGATGACCAGTGCCCCGTGGTCGCTCTGATGCACGGCATCTTTCAGGAGCCACGGGATGTCCCGACGATGCTCACGCAGGTAAGCCGCCCATTCGATCCGATTATCCACCCATTCGCACCGGTATTTCCGCGCGACTTCCCGGATGGCGCGCCACTCGGGCGGATCGATGGTGGCTTCGGTGATCTCCCGGTCCTGCTCGCGCAGATGCAGGCTGGCCACGATGATATCGGCACTCGAATGGGAGCGGAAATCGGCGAGCAGCTTCTCCAGATCGGCTGCTTTGCCGCCCGAATACAGGATCACCAGGTCCGGCTGGCGACCCAGCACATGCTGGCGCATCCAGCCGCGGGTAAAATCGAATTCCACCGCCGAACCGACATGCTTTTCGTACAGAATCGGCGGTGCCTGGGGAAAGTGCTCGCGGATCCACTGGATGAGCCGCTCCCCATTTCCCAGCATGTTCGTGTAACTCGACCCGATGCCGATCACCCGGAGCGGTTGGCGCGGCGCCACCGGGTCGGTCAGCTTGGACAAAAATCCGGAAAGTTGCGCGCCGTCACCGGGACGGGGCGACAGGTCCCGGGCGGGAAACTGCGAACGCCAGGCCGCGTAGGCAGCGGCATACTCGGCCTCGGTGGCCTGCCGCACGCGCGGTGACCCGAGACGCGCCGTTTCCCGTCCCCGCGGGCCGAACTGCACACTGGCCGAGATGGCTCCGGTCGCGGCGCGGAAAAAAAGCGCCACGTGCTTCGCCACCCCGCCGGTGGCGGGCACCGACAGCACCGTAGTCTTCCCGTAGTAAATTTCCCCGCTCTCACACGAGACGACACCGGACAAGGGGACGTCGGTCGTCACGATCCCCTCGATCCGATAGGGCAACCCCTCGGCAACGGGAAACGAAAAGGACTCCCCCTTGTCTGCAAAGGTCAGAGGGAGATCCGGCCATTCACCGGCGTGTGGAAACGGCGCATCGGAAAGCAGCGAAAGCCCGACTTTCTCGGGCTCCTCGGCTTTTGCCATCCGAGGCGCGGCCTCCTGGGAATGTCCCGCAAGGACCATTCCCAGAAAACCAACTGCCACAATCCGAAACGCACGCATGCCTCCATTGTGGCCCGGACCGGGCGACCGCACCAGTGCCCAGTTCCCGGACCCTTGCCGGCCCGGGACTCCGTCGGGAAGCGAGAGATCAGCCGCCGATCAGCGGCACCAGATTCTCCTTGCACCACTGGCCATTCTGCAGCGTGACGCCATCCGGATCGTCGACCGCGGCGTGGGCTTCGTCTTCACAGATGATCCAGCCGCTGTAGTTCCGCTGCACCAGCCATTCGGTGATGCGGTGGAAGTCCAGCTTGCCGGTGCCCATCTGCGCCCACGGCTCGGGACCGTTGCCGCTGAAGTCCTTGTAGTGAATGTGATTCACGAGATGCTGCCACTTGTTGAGGGTGGCGATGACATCCATGCCGCCGCGGGCGATGTGGCCCACATCCGGAGTCCAGCCGGTGACGCTGGGATCGAGGCTGCTCAGGACCACATCGTAGTCTTCCTGGGTGCGGACCAGCGACGCGGCCGGGCTGTTGGGGTGGTAGGAGCACTTGATGCCCTGATCGGCGGCGCGCTTGGAAACGGCATTCACGTTGCGAGCCACGTTCAGGCGGCGGCGCTGGAGATCCTTGGCGCGACCACTTGGCAGCGTCACCGTGCCCAGCATGGCCCCGGGGAATTTCTTCAGCAGATCGATGGTGAAATCGGCAGCCGCCCGCTCATTGGGAGCCTCCTCTTCACCGTCCCAGGCGCAAACCAGGGCGAGACCGGCCAGTTTCACATTATGCTCGTCGAGGGCATCCTTCAGCCGCGAAGCGTCGCAGAAGTCCCCCAACCAGTAGCGTCCGCAGCCGAGCGCGCTCTCGGAGATCTCCAGCACCATCGGCTCGATGCCGGTGAAGCCGGCCTGCGCGGCGATTTTGATCATGTGGTCCAGCTTGTTGTCGTAGGCCTTGCCGGTGCCCTGCATGAACCAGGTGTAAACTTCGGAACCGAATTGGATGTTTGCCATAACGTGGGTGGGATGGGTTTGGGGTGAAAATGGGGGAAAACGCGTTTGCTCTGACTCTTCTGGCGATCAATGGGCCTGGAGCCACTCGCGGATGCGGGGATTGAAATCGGCCATCACCTCCCAATGGAAAGCGTGACCGGCATTGTCGTAGAGGTGGAGGTCGCAGTTCGGGATGCCGGCGGCGACTTCCTCCGCCATCCACCGCGGGGTGAAGATGTCGTCCTTGCCGCCGATCACGAGGCAGGGAGCCTTGATCTGGCCCAACTGCGCCAAGGTATCGTGATTCACGCAAGCCGCCGCCTGCCCCTTCAGGCCGTGCAGAGGCTGGACCAGCGAATTCGTGTCGGCAGCAGCCCGACCATCGAGCAGGCTTTGGTAGGCATCGTCATTGTCCCAGAAAGGCTTGGTGAAAATGAGCAACTGGATCCATTCCATGAACTCGGACGGCGTGAGGCGGGCCTTGCAGTCGGCCATGTGTTTGAAAATCGACTTCGCGTAGCGGTCGCAGCGCGCCCAGGGGCACATCAGGACGGCGCTGCGCACTTTCTGCGGATGCCGCAGGGCAAGTTGCTGGGCGATGATGCTGCCCATCGACACGCCCACGATGCGGGCCGACTCGATGCCGAGGGCATCCATGAGGCCGGCGTAATCATCGGCAAACATCTCACTGGAGTAGTCGCCCGCCGGCTTGTCGCTCAGACCGACGCCGCGATTATCCGGCATGATGCAGCGAAAATGCTGGGACCAGTCGTCGGCGTGGGCTTCCCAGACGGCACCGTTGGCCGTGATGCCCATAATCAGGATCACCGGGTCACCGGAGCCTCGCTCCTCGTAGTAAATCTTGATTCCGTTGGTATCGACGTGTGGCATGGCTGAAAAGGGTCGGTTGAGGGGTTGTTTTCGGGGGAAAGCCGGTGGCTCCGGCGGACCGTTTGTCTAGCCCAGAACGGGCCGTTTTCCAAGCAAAACGTGTTTGAAAAATGCGTCACCGGACCTCCCGCTTCCCCAGCATAGACTGCCCTGACCCGACACACGCCTATCCAAAATATACCCAATCCCACAGGACAATTGTCAAATTGGTCATTGCGTGAACGATCACGGCGGGCATCCAGCTGCCAGTCCGCTCGCAGAGGAGGCAGAGCAAGACGCCGAAAAGAAATACGGCGGCATTTCCCTCCCACGAATACTGATGCAGTAGCGCAAAGGCCAGCGAACTGCCCACAGCAGAGACGCCCACGCCATATCTCTTTCTAAGGCCTCCATAGAGCATCCATCGGCAGGCGATCTCTTCGAAAAGCGGAGCCCAAATCACCGTATTTACGACGTTTGCCCACGCGGATATCCCCGTTAATCCACGCTCAGTCTCACGCCACGTGTCCAGCCACGCATCCTCGGGAGCCCAGATGTCCAAGATGTAAAAACAGGTGCCATAGATAACCCAAATAACCGGGAACGCCCTGCACCCAGACCACAGATCGTCCCTCCATGTCCTCTGCCACGCTTCCCTGAAACCTCCCAAGGCAAATGCGGTCACCAACACGGGCAACCCCATCACAAACGAATGCTGATACTGAACCGCCTCACCCAAGCCCGGGAAGAAACTGGAAAGCCAATAAAGGAACCACCCTGCCAAGGTGCCGGCGAAGAAAATGCCGGCGCCTTGCCGCACCGATTCTGGAAAAGCCGGCCTCTCGGAAAGGATCGCGAATTCACGGTGCCTCCACCGATAGAAGGCGCGGCCGGCAATTACCAACGCCACCGCGATGAGACCAATCTCGACGGCCAACATCACCAACAAGAGCCGGCCCTTTTGCTGCCCTTGCTTCAGCCGCCAGTCGCGTATCTCTGCTTCTCCAGCAATATCGCCGATCGCACCTCGATACCGTTGCTCGAACAGCCACCGGGGCCAATAACTCCCGAGGAATTCGAGTTCGTAATCGTTGCCCGTCAGTTCCGCAACACCGGGCGACTTTCCCGAATACAAATGCCGACACGATGTCGCGAAATCACTCATTAGCGGTCTTTCCCTCACCAGGTCACGCAAAGCGAACTCCATGCGTTCGCGATCACCCGCCTCTCCGCAAAGAATAGCCAGATTGGCGAGAAGTTTCGGGCGGTCGGCGTCGTCGGGATTCGACGACAAGCGCGCTCTTGCTTCCTCACTCCCGAGATAGTCAGAAGTGGATTCAACGATCTCAATGCACCACTGCAGCGTCTCATCCCGACTGCGTGCAAACCAAGCACCCAAAAGCCCCTCTCCCGGCGGAAAGAGGTATTCAGCCGCCTCCACCATTTGGATCTCCGCACCAATGTAGCCCAATGCCGAATCCGAAGGATACCAAAGCCATGCCAGACGATTACCGGAGCCGCCAAAATAAGGAGCGATGAAAACGAGCCACCACCCCGCGCCAACCAACGCCCAAATCCAACGCCGGGCCATTCTTCGCAGCCGACTGCCCCCTTCCGGCTGCCATTCGTCTCCAGGATCGGCACCAATATCAAATGACTCGGAATCGGATGAGATCGGCTCCTTATCCATGGCAGTGCCTGAAATGACGTTTCATACCTTAGAAATCACCGAAATCGTCAGGAACTTCGTTACGCGACGCATTTTTTTAGCGGGCTCGACACTTCAGCGCCTCGCACCAGCGAGTCGGAAGCTCCCCTCTCGCTTCGTCCTTGGCTTTTAGATTTCTCACATCACGCAGACAATTTGTTTTTACACCAATGCCAGCCCCCCCCAACCTTGATAGCCACAAAAAAAGCGGGCTCCCCTAGGAACCCGCTTTTCGGTAAATCTTGAAACGCGTAGACCAGACCGATCAGAAGTTGGCCGTGGCACCGATGTGCAGATAGCCGTCGTCCTTCACGCCCGGCGTCTGGTGGGTGCCGACCGGGAGACCGTAGTCGAGGCGAAGACGGAACCAGTCGCTGTAGCGCCAGCGCAGACCAAGACCCACGCTCTGGAGCTCCTGCTGATTCGGCTCGTCGGGCAGACGATTCACGTTGGTCAGAGCGGCGTGATCGTAGAAGGCGAGGAAACGCAACTCGTCGGTCTCGTTCTCCCAATCCATGATCTGTCCGATGGAAATCGGTGGCGTGTAGATTTCGGCCGAAGCAAAGAAGCCCTCGTCACCGCGGACGGCGCGTTGCTCAAAGCCGCGGACCGAGTCATAACCACCCGCGCCGAGCTGTTCGCTGGCCTGCAGGTTGGCGTTCGAGATCTGTCCCTGGCCGCGGAACCGGGCCGACCACTCCTCGGGCAGGCGCTGCTGGCGCTCCACACCGATGCTCGCATAGAGGTAGTCGGAGGTAGAACCGGCCCGCGCCTGATCGAACACCGCATCGCTGTTCTGCGCCGTCCAGTCGCCGGGGCTGTAGAAGCCCTTGGCATCGAACTGGGTCACCCCGGTGCGGTCGGACAGCATCATGTTGTAGCCGGCCATGAACTGGAAGATCTCCGTCGTCACGTCGAAGACATCCTGACCACCGAACTCGAGGTTGTTGTTCGAAGACTTGTAGTCGAAACCGAACTGCAGTTCGCGCACCTGACCGCCGGGAGCGTTGAGCGGAATGCCATAGCGCATGCTGGCTTGGGTGCTTTCACCACCGGAATTGACGAAAGTACCGTCACCCACCGGAATCTCCGCGTCCACGGTGACAAACGAGCCGAGCAGCGTGAGCCAGTGGCGCCACGGCAGGCCGCCCTGATAGACGAGCGAGTGACCGGCCACCTGATCGAACTCCAGATCCGTCGTCAACTGATAGCTGAGACCCTGATCCGGGCCGAACATGTCACCCCAGTTGAAACCGGCCACGATGCGGTCCTCGCCCAGCGCCTCGGTGCCGGAGTTTTCGTAACCCACGTAGTACCAGAACGGATTCGAGTCGATCACGCGCAGAATCACGTCCGTCTCACCGAACTCATAACCCGGGGCGTAGATCAGGTCCACCTTGCGGTAGGGGCTCTTGTTCAGCCAGTTCAGGTCCTGCTGGATCTGGCGGGAGCGGATTTCGTCGCCCTTCTTGATCGACATCTGGCGGCGCAGGTAATCCTCATACTCCGCATCGACGCCCTCCACGCGGATGCGGCTCAGCGTGCCCTCGATGACCACAAGCTGCACCACCCCGGGAGTGATGTCCTGCTCGGGCAGCAACACGTCGACCACAGGGCGGCCGGAGTCGCGGTAGGCCTTGATCACGTCGCGGACCAGCATGTCCAGCGAAGCCAGCGATACCGGCGTGCCGATGTAGGCATTGATGGTTTCGCCGACTTTCGGCGGAAAATCGTCAAAGTCGTGCCAGATCCCCTCGATGCCGGCCCAGCCTTCGGCGCGGACATCACCCGGCCGCGGCACGATCACCACGCCGCGGAGGTAATCGACCAGCACTTCCTCGCTGAGGCCATTGCCGATCGTGGCATTGCCGGGATTCAGGTAAAACTGGCCGTCGGTATTCACCTTCAGCGGTCCCTGACCGACACCGGTCTGGAGATTCTGCTGGGTCTCGAACACCTGCGCCTGCATGTCCGGCGGCAGGGCGTCGATCAGGATTTCCGTGCCGTCCGGCGTCACAACGGTCTGCTGCGCCGAAGAGATCAGGGGCGCCGCGACCACCAAGAACGCGATTTTGAGGGCTGTTTGGTAAGTTCTTCTCATCACTGAGCAGGATTAAAATCTGGACGGCTACTCCGTCAAAGCCACCCGTTTATCACAGAGTGCCCTCGAAGAAAAAGCCTTTTTTTCGAAAAAAAATCGTTTCCATCTGAAGCAAAAGGCAAGCCCGGGTCAAGAATTCATTTCACTTTTCCGAGTTATTCTCACTTTTGGAAGGAATTACAGGAGGCAAAACGAACTCATCGAGCCGCAGAGCCGGGTAGTCTTCCGGCACCTCGAACCAGCCTTTTTCCACCTTGCCGTGGTCCAGCCGGAGCAGTTCCATCCGCCGGCTGCCGCCCAGCGCCGGATCGCCGTCGGTCAGGATGCGCAACGCCAGCCGCCCGTCGCCCGACAGCATCCCCTGAGGCCCCAGCCAGGACTGCATGTCAGCCGGCAGACCACGCGCCAGCGACTCCAAATGCGTCTGCAGGCCCATCAGCGCTCCGAATTCCTCCTCCCCGATCTTCGTGACCTCCCGCGTCGCCAGCAGCGTCAGCGCCTCCGGCTTGTCTCCCCGCAGCAGCATGGCCTCGACTCCTTCCATCCCGAGAAAAGTCTCCTTTTTTCCGGTTTCCTCATGGCGGAAGACCGGCGCAGCCAGTTTTTCAGGATTCCGGTTGGCCAGTTGCAGCATATCCACCGTCTCCCGGAGCTTGTCGCGCTCGTCCTTGGGCAGGCTCTCCATTCGCTTTTCGATCTGGTCCAGCATCTGCCGCTGGCTGTCCAAAAATTGCGCCGCCAACCGCCGCACCCCGTCGGTATCGAAGTCCGACCGCCGCTTCGTCGCATGATCCACGATCGTGGCCCGCCTTGAGCCGTGATCGTAGATGAGCAGGCGCTTGTCAGCGGCATTCGCGATCGACACCCGGCTGCCCTGGATGTGAATCTGATGGGTCGGCTGGGGCCTCTCTCCCGTATCGGGCGCCTCCCCATAGACCAGGGTCACATCCGCCGCCGACGGCAGGGCCGGCGACCATCCCGCAGCTGCGATCAGGACACCGCAGGCGAGCCGCATTGAATAAAACAACCGATCAGACCGTTCCTTCATCCCTTCCGGGCTACCAGAAACCGCCGCGACGCGCAAGTCCCGGCTTTCGAAAAGCCCCGTTGCGCCCTTGTATTTTGCCCCGACACCGCATCTGTTAACAGCATCCCGACGAAACCTCTTCAAGCAATCCACCCCCACCCCACCCTGCCATGTTCACCTACCTCCTCTGGGCCGGCCTCATCCTGGTCGGCCTCATCGTCCTGCTGGTCCTCTTCCGCTTCTTCGGCATCTGGCTCCGCGCCCGTGTCGCCGGTGCCCCTGTCAGCATGCTCAACCTCGTCGCCATGTGGCTGCGCAAAGTCCCGCCGTCACTCATCGTCGACACCCGCATCACCGCCGCCAAAGCCGGCCTTGAATACACCACCGACCAGCTCGAGGCCCACTTCCTCGCCCGCGGCAATATCGACCACGTCATCCTCGCCCTCATCGCGGCGGACAAAGCCGGCATCACCCTGAACTTCGATCGCGCCTGCGCCATCGACCTCGCCGTGAAAGGCACCACCAAGACCGTGCTCGAGGCCGTCCGCACCTCCATCAACCCCGCCGTGATCGACTGCCCCAGCGGCGGCGGCAAGATCGATGCCGTCGCCCGCGATGGCATCCAGCTCCGCGCCCGTGCCCGCGTCACCGTCCGGACCAATCTCGACCGCTTCGTCGGCGGCGCCACCGAGGAGACCATTGTCGCCCGCGTCAACGAAGGCATTGTCACCTGCATCGGCTCGTCCCAAAGCCACAAGGACGTGCTCGAAAATCCCGACCACATCTCCCGTCTCGTCCTCCAGAAAGGCCTCGACGCCAATACCGCCTTTGAAATCCTGTCCATCGACATCGCCGACATCGATGTCGGGGAAAACATCGGCGCCACCCTGCAAAAGAGCCAGGCCGAAGCCGACAAAGTCGTCGCCCAGGCCAAAGCCGAAGTCCGCCGCGCCGCCGCCGTCGCCACCGAGCAGGAAATGTCGGCCCGCACCCAGGAGATGCGCGCCAAAGTCGTCGAAGCCGAGGCCCAGATCCCCATGGCCATCGCCGAAGCCTTCCGTAACGGCAATCTCGGTGTCATGGACTACGTGAAATACCGCAACGTCCTCGCCGACACCCAGATGCGCGAAAGCATCGCCGGCGACTCCCCCGACGCCGGCAACGAGGTCAAATCCTGACCCCGCCAGTTCCGATCTGACCCTGTTGTGTCTCCGATGCAACCGGGTACGATCGGAGATCGCACCCTGTCTGATCGCCGCTAATCCCCCTGCCGACCATGAATCAAGACGTGCCCTGGCCGTGGCTGGCGATGGTGGCCATCGCCTTCATTTCCTGGATTTTCAACCGCATCCAGGAGGCCACCGCCGAGCGCCAGCGGGCCAAGGAACTGGCCCGTCGTCGCGAAAAAGCCGCCGCCGGGAACCCACCCGGCTCCGGTGGTCCGGCCAGCCCGCCGCCCCTGCCGGAGCGCCGGGAGCCCCGGCCCGTTTTCGAAGAAGCCGAAGCCTCGCTGCGTGAATTGATGGAGGCGCTCGGAGGTCCGCCCGTCAAACCGCCCCCACCCGCTCCGGCGCCCGAGACGAACCGACGTCCGACCACTTCCCCTGCCCGTGAAGCCCGGCGCGAATCCCGGCCCCGACCCGAGACGGTCACCAAGCCAAAGCCGCCGGCTGCCGCCCCCGAATTGACCGAAGCCGAGCGCGCCGCCCTCGAACGCCTGCGCCGCCAGTCATCCGCCGATCCCTTCCCGGCTCCCGCGGCGTCGTCCTCGCGCCCCGCCCCGGCTTTGACCGAATGGCTGCGCCGCCCCGGCGCCCTCCAACAGGCCGTCGTCCTGCGGGAAATCCTCGACAAGCCGGTGTCGCTGCGCTGATCGGGCGAAAATCGGGTCTTTCCTGCGCCGCCGCGCCGCTTTCGCGCGCATTGTGGCGGGTGGAATTCTGGCTTTGGTGGCGGCAATCCCCACCGAATTCCACCCATCCCCGATCTGTCCCATGACCCGCCGCCAGTTTCCCCTTCACTCCGGTGGCCTCGTGGCTGGCGGGCTGGCCCTGAATTCCGCCAGTGCGGCGGTGAAACGCGACGGCCTGGAGGCGGCGGCGGGCATTCTGGAAGCCGCCACGGCCAGCGGGCAGATCACGGCCGCGTCGTTGTATGTGAGCCAGGGAGAGACGGTTTTCGGCCGGGCCTTTGGCACGGCGACCTCGGTTGACAGCATTTTCCTGCTCGCCTCGATCTCGAAGACCATCGCAACGGCGGCGGTGATGTCGCTCTATGATCAGGGGAAATTCGGTCTCGACGACCCGGTGTCGCGCCACATCCCGGAATTCAAGGGCGATGGACGCGAGACGGTCACGATGCGTCATCTGCTCACCCACGTCTCGGGGCTGCCGGATCAGGTGGCGGACAATGCCAAACTGCGCGCCAGCCACTCGCCGCTGTCCGCTTTTGTCGAGGCGACGATCCGGACACCGCTCCAGTTCCCTCCCGGCACCCGCTACCACTACTCCAGCATGGCGATCCTGCTCGCCACGGAGGTCGCGCGACGGATCAGCGGCAAGCCGATCGCCACGCTGACGGACGAGGCCATCTACCAGCCGCTGGGCCTGAAACACTCGGCCATGGGCGTCGGCCGGCTCGATCCCGCGTCGCTCATTCTCAATCAGGTCGAGTTTGGCGCCCCGGAGTCGGGCGCGGGCGACCCGTCGGCGAAGTCCTGGGACTGGAACAGCGACTACTGGCGGCATCTCGGCGCACCCTGGGGCGGTGCGCACGGCTCCGCGCCGGATGTGGCCCGCTTTCTGGCCGAGTTTCTTCACGCTTCTGGCAAAGCCCTCCGGCCCGAGACGGCGCGTCTGATGATCCGGAATCACAACCCCGCGGGCGTCGATCCGCGCGGGCTGGGCTTCGACCTCGGCCCGGACCTCGGCGGTCCCGGCTGCAGCGACGCGACTTTTGGCCACACCGGCTCGACCGGCACGCGCTGCTGGGCCGATCCGGCGACCGGCACGATCTGCGTGATCCTCACCACCCTGCCCGCCCGCGCGGTGGAGCCCCACCCACGCGACCTGGCCTCGCACCGGGTGGCGTCAGCGGCGGCGGGAGGGTGAGGCGCGCCTTTTTTCGACCCAAAGGCAACCGTCCTTTTTCGACAAAGCCAGCCCTCAGGATTCCCGGCGGTTTTTCGTGACGAATCCGATGCTGCCGAGGACGAACAGCACCACGAGGACGACCAGTCCGAAGGTGCCGACGGGAATGCCGTCCACTTCCTTGCCCCGGAGCGCCCAGATCGAGCCAAAGGTCGCCACGCCGGTGGCAAAAATCATCAGGGCGTTCAGGGCGATGCGTTTTCCGCCCCGCGGCATGGCATCGCCGAGGAGCTTGCGGGAGTTCATCAGGAGCAGGAAGGTGAAATAGGCGATGGGCAGCAGCGAGGCACCGATGACGGAGGTGGGCACGGCGAGTTTGGCGCGCGACTGATCATTCCAGATCAGCGGGAAACACACGCCGATCAAGCCGGGGATGAGGCTGCCGAGGAAGTGGAGCTTGCGGTCGCCGGGCCGGCCGAGCGCCTCGCAGAGGCAGAAGCCATTGATGAGCATGAGGATGATGATGGTGGAAAGCGCCATGCCGAGCACGCCGACGCCGAACACGATGCGGCCGACGCCTTCGCCGGCGAGGGCCGAGAGCGACTTGGCGAGGTCGGAATCCTTTCGCGACACCAGCATGGCCGCCACTTTGCGGTCTGCAAGCGGCAGGGCGTCGCGCAGTTCGGCGACCTTGGCGGGTCGGTCAGCCTCGGGCAGGGCGGCCAGTTCGTCGGCGAAACGGGCTTTCACGAATCGATCGGCCACGCCATTGAACCCGCCGGCTTTGGCGGCGATGACGGTGCCGTCGGAAGCGAGGATATCGTCGCTTTTCCCATGAAACTGGCTCGCGGCAGCGATGACGATGCAACTCGTCGCCAGCACAAACGGCACGAAAAGCCCCACGCCCAGATCCATCGTGGCGAGCCCGCGGTGCTCCCGGGTCCAGCCTTTGCGGAGCATCGAGTAGGGCAGCAGAAAGGTCATGTTGATGCCCACGGCGGTACCGAAGGCGGCGATGATGATGTCGCGCTGGTCACCGGCAATGAGCGAGGTCCAAACCGCGGCATTGTCACCCGTGCCGGCAATGGCCGCGCCGATGACGGGCGAGGGATTTTTCAGCAGACTGATGTCCGGAACGAATCCGGAGAAAATGAGCCCCCAGTCCAGCGCACCCGAGGTGGTCAGGCGGCCGACGACGAGGAAAAAGGAGACGACCACCACGCCCACCATGGCCTGCAGGATGCTCTCGAAGACTTTGACCCCGCGACCGCCCGAATCATAGGCCCGCACGGCCAGAGCCGAACTGAGGAACAGCACCGCGCCCACCCTCCAGGTGGCGGCTTTGGACCCGTCGAGGGACGGGATCAGATTCTGCTGGATCGCCCCGGTGCCGAGGGCGAACTGTGGCAGACACCAGACCATGTTCGCCAGCATCGCCCCGATCAGCCAGCCCCACGCGAGCACCGGGCTGACGAACGTTTTCACCGACTCGAAAGGCCGCCGCTGGCTCGACAGGGTGACATAGGCGATGGCGCAGAGCATCACCACGCCGAGGATCATGGCGAGCGGCTGCAGCCACATGAGGTGGTAGTTCAGGATGACGCCGAGGAACAGCGCGCTGGCGAGCGATCCACCGCCGAGGGTGATGGCAGCCTGGAGCCAGCCGGGACCGGATTTTCGAGCATAGTAACCGAGGCGTTTTAAAAACGGCAGTTGATTGATCTCGGCAAGCTCGGCGGCTTCTTTCAGGTTGGGCTGGTATTCGCTCATGTGTGAAGGTAGGGCCGCCGAGGTGATTGAGCCCCGACGAGCCGCCGAACCTAACAGGACAGCGAGGCAGGTCAAGGGGGGCGGGTCATGGCGCATTGCTGGACCCTGGACATTCGGCAAAATGGGACCCCTCCGCCTTTCCGCCCCGTTCGCTTCCCATTCTGCTGGCCTACACCTTTTCCGCCGGATCATGAGCCTGGCCGATTGCAGGCAAAAGCCGGAGCCAGTTCATTGGAGCATTGAAAAAGCCCTCCATCCGCCCCACCCTGCCGGAAAAGCGGCATAGCCCGGCCACCCGATGCGTCCGCCTCCCTTTCAGCCATGTCGTGGCTCCCATCCATCGCCCTTTCGTTTCTCTCAGGCGTCACCGGTCTGGTGCTCAGCGGTTTGGTCGCCAACGCCTGCGTCTCGTGGTACCGCGTTTCGAACTTTGAGGGTAAGGCGGGCTTTTTCGTCGTCTTCATCGCCCTCGGTGGAGGTCTCGCCGCGGCCATCATCGGGCTGATCATCGCGCGTCTCGTGGCGGCGGGTGCCGATCCGGGTTTTCCCAAAGCGCTCGGCATCACCCTCGGCGCGACCTTCGGGATCGCCGGCGTCGCCGCCCTGCTCTGCCGCCTCGGGGCGGACGTGGCGCCGACGTGGGACAGAAGGGAATTGAATCTCGAGGTCGAATTCCGCTTTCCGAAATCATCCGGCAGCGAGCAACCGCCGACTGTGGAAGGCGCCTGGCTTTTTCGCCTCGCCGCTCTCGACGGCAACACCCAGCGCACCTATCGCGACGGGTCCCTCGCCGCGGAAGGCGCGCGGCGGGAGGCTGATCGCTGGATCGTGCCAGCCACCGCACCGCTTTTCACCGCGCGCGGCGGCCGATTGATCAGCCTGCAACACAACCAACAGGAAGAAGCCGGCTTTCTGCTCTCCCTCCCAGGCCATCCGGAGCCCGAATTCGAATCGTGGAGCGAGTGGCTGCCACATCAGCAGGAAAACGGTCAGCCGTGGCCGGATGACCGGTTGTCCTACCGCTTTCGAGTCACCAAAGTCCCGCTGCCACCCCCTCCCAAGACCGAGGCGGAACACCGCGCCGAAGTGAACGCGCTGCAGGAAGCCGAATTCAATGCCATCCCGCCCGACGCACCGGTGCAGCGCTGGTTTCCCTACATCGAATACCGCCAGCCTCTGACCGAGCGCGCCCTGAGCCACATCGCCAGCCGGCCAGGTCTGGCTTCGGAACTGGGAAGCCTCGCCACGGCGGAAGACGCCCGACTCGCCGAGATGGCGATGCGGTGCATCGAGATGCTGCCCGCCCCCACCGCGGAGTTCAACGCCCCGGTGGCGGCGGCGGGTCGCGACATCGCCGCGCGGTTGCGGGCAGTCGTCGCCACTCCGGTGGAAAAAGACCCGGGCTACGACGGCGCGGCCGACATTTCGATCCGGTTCAATGGATGGCTGTGTGCCGCCCGCAAACTGCGGGGCGACAGCGGCGGCGACTTCACCGGGGAACTGCAGGCTATCCTCGTTCTGTCGCGCGAACGGCCCGACAGCCATGCGCTGCGAATGGACGTTTGCCGCGTCGCCAGCTATTATCTCCACCAGTGGGCGGGCATCGAACCGTTACCGACCGATCCCAAGCCAAAATGAACCTCACCGCCGAACAACAACGGGAACTCGCCACCTTTCCGCCGGAACTCCGCGCTCTGATCCGGGCGGAGTTGGAGGCCGGCAACGAATTGGTCGAGATCGGCCACAGCCACCCCGCGCCGCCCGTCGGCGCCTATGCCCTGCTCGCGCGACGGGTCAGCACCCGCGAGCGGGCCTCGGGCAGCGGCCTCGAATTTCAGGAGCGCCACAGCTCGCTCTATTCCGGGGAATTTGCCGACCGCCACCGCCGCTTCTTCGTGCTCGAGGCCCCGAATCCACCGGAGCCGGAGACACCTCAAAACAACGCATCAGCCACCGGCTCGGCTTTCCCAACCGGCTGGACCCGCCTGTTGCACTTCCGCGACCAACGCCCGCCGCACGAGGTGCAGTTCGCTCTGGAATGCGAGCTGAAAGTGCTTTTCACCGCCTCCCCCGACGGCGGGCCGTCGCTCCAGACGGCCACGGCGACGGTCAACGGCGCGCGCTACGACTTCGAGCTGCGCTACCTCGCCGCCATCGAAGGCGCGCACTGCTATTCTCTCCGGTGCGAATCCTTCACGCCGGGAGCCGACCCGGCATTCGTCGAGTATGTCAGGAAGTCTTCGGACAGTTGGTTTCAGTTGTGGACCCGCGACCTGACCGAGGCGCCGCCGCCGGCTCCGGGCGAAATCCAGCCGGGCCGTTATGCCGCCTGCTGCGGGGAATGGGAGCAGGCAAGGCTCGCACTGGACTCCATCCCGGCGGTGCAGCGCGCCATCCTCGACGGCCTGAAAAGGGGCGGCACCTTCGGCACGGCGCACAAGGAGGGCGGCACCCGGATCTATTGGCACGACGGACGCTACATCCGCTCGGACTACGGGGACTATCAGGACTCCCAATCCTACCGCGACGAGGCCGCTTTTTTGGGAATGCTCCGGCAATTTTTCCAGTTCGAGGTGACCCGCCACGCCGGTTCTCAACCCCTGCCCGAACTCGATGCCTGGAAGCTGATCCTCCGCCAACTCAGCCCCGCCGCGCCCGGGTCTGCCCACCACACTCCCATCGCCCCCGCGGCGGCCGGCACCGCCATCGCCTTCCAATCGATCTACACGACTCCGCTCGCCATCGGACTGGTGATCGCCCTACTCGCCCTCACGGCGGCGGCCCTGGCGGCCTGGCAGTTGGCTTCCATCAAATCCACCGGTGCCCCGCTGGGCCCGGCGGCGCGGACACCGACCCACCTGCTCCAACTCATCGCCACCACGGAGCCCTACCTGCCCACCCTGCACCGCGCGCCGGGAAAGGATCGCTACCGCATCGACCTGCTGGCGATCTCTCTCGCCGATCCGGCGCAGCAGCAGACTTTCACGCTCCTGCGACAGCAACAATCGAACGCCCTGACGCCCATCACCAAAATCCTCGGTGCCGATGGCGATACGGTGTGGGTCCAGGCGCCCGAGCTGTTCGCGGTAAACCTGAAAACCGGCCGCATCGCGGGCGAAGCCGACCTGCGGAAAGCCAATCCCGAGTTGGGCCTCTTTTTAAACTCCGCCAAGCCCTTTTTCGCGGACCATTTCTTCGCCGTAGCTCCGGACTGGACCCGCGCCTATCAATTTTCGGCAGACACCCTGAAAGCCGGCGAGGCGCCGCCCCCACAGCGGCCCGGCTCGATGGAAGTCATGCGGAGTGAGCGCTTCGAGAACCAGTTGTGTGCCGGCGGCTTGGTTTCCGCGACCGACTGGATCGCCGTGGCCACTCCGGAGGAGGCGGCAGCCGACTTCAAGCCGGGGCTATCCCTCCCACGTGATTTTGATGCCGATCTCAAGGACCGACGCCGCCACCTGTATCGCGGCACGGTGGATCCGAGCGGTCCGCGGCCCCGCATCGAAGCCAGCGAACGCCTCGGCGAGAGGGAGTTCCGCGCCGGCTCTTTCATCCGCACCCATCCCGGCGGCGAGTTGCTCCTGGCGACCCAGCCGGTGAGCGCCTTTCTCTTTCAGCGCCCCGGTGACGAGTTGTTCGCGCCCTTCACCCTGACCCGTCTCGCGCCAGATGGCCAGTCGATCTGGGACGCCGCCACCGGCATCGGTCGGCTCAATCAGATCCTGCCCGGCCCGGACAGCGTGGCCCTGATCGGCGAGCGTCCTCCCGTCCCCAACAAGGTATCGGAGCCGATCCTCGTGCTGATCGACATCGCGACCGGCACCGTGCAGACCGTTTCCCTGTGGCGCTGAGCCTTTCAACGAGGCTGATTTCCGATGCAACCCTGTCTGATCGGAGATCATACCCTGTCTGATCAGAATCGCCACCTCCCGGCTCCCGGCCGGAAAGGTGAGGCCGGTCGACTGATCGCGACTGCCTGAATTTAGGTTGCTATTTGCGCAAGCCCTCCTACGATTGTCGCTCTCTGAGCAGTCGTCTCTGCGGCTGAAGCCGGTGTGGCGGAATGGTAGACGCGCACGACTCAAAATCGTGTTCCTTCGGGAGTGAGGGTTCGAGTCCCTCCGCCGGTAGAGCCGGATCTGCCGCCATGGATGCCACAAAACCAGCCGTCTCCGACCTGTCTGCCGGATGAGCCCTCTGTCTCTCATCCTCACCATCGGGCTGCTGCTCGTGACGGTGATCGTCTCGGCCCTGGTCTCAGCGCTGGAAACGGCGCTGCTCTGCCTGAAGGAACACCACGTGGCCTCGCTCTGCGCCACCCAGCCGGACACGGCAGGCCTGATGCGCGCGATCGCGAGACAGCCGCGCCGCAGCCTGCAACAGGTGCTGCTGCTCGGCTCGGTGCTGAATCTCACCCTGGCGGTGGTGGCGCTGTGGCTGGCCCGGGAATTCCCGCCCTGGCTGCCGGATCGGCCTTACCTGTCGGCGGCCCTGTTTTTCGCCCTGCTGGTGGTGGCCACGGAGTTGGTGCCCACGCTGATCGCGTTGGCAGCCCCGGCGGGGGTGTTCCGCATCACGGTGGGGCCTTTCATCCGGCTTTCGCCGCTTTTGGAAAGGCTGTCGGCGTCGCTGGACCGGGTCACGTCGCACTTGGCGGACCGTTTCACGCCGGTCTGGCTGAAACCGCGCCCAGAACTGACCGATGACGAGATCGAGACGCTGGTGGAGATGCGCCGCGACCAGGGGGTGCTGGCGCGAGGGGAAAGTGAGATCATTCAGGAGATCATCCGCCTCGGCAACAAGACGGCCAAGGACTGCATGACGCCGCGGGTGGACACGCTGATGCTGTCGGACCGGCTCGATCCGGAGGCGGCGATGGAGCGGCTGCGCGAGGCGCCGGACTGGCACTGGTTCGTGCCGGTCTATCAGGGCAGCCCGGACCTGGTGATCGGGGTGTTGGATGTGAAACGCTGGCTTTTCCAACCGGGCTCGGATTTCCGGAGCCACTTCGAGCCGCCGGTGTTCATCCCGGAGACGATGAGCGCGCTGGAGGTGTTCCGCGATTATCTGGGTTCGCCGCGGAGTCTGGCGGTGATCTTGGACGAATATGGCGGGGTGGAGGGCGTGCTGACCCACGCAGACATCATCGAAGAGATCCTGGCCGATGCCGCGCCGGCTCCCGATCAGGAGGACGAGATCGAGATGCTCGCCCCCGGCTGCCTGCGGGCCGATGGCGATGCCCGGCTCGATGAGATCGCGGACGCGCTGGATGTGGACCTCGATTACGAGGGGTTGGATACGATCGGTGGTCTTGTCTTCAATCACGCAGGGCTGGTGCCGCCGCCGGGCACGGTGGTTGAGATCGGCCCGCTGCGGGTGAAGGTCCGCCGCAGTCAGCGGCAGCGCATCACGGCCGTCGAGGTGGAGCGCATCGCCCCCGCGGACGCGGCCGAGCCATCGGACGAAGACGAACGCTGACCGCCTTTTCTTTTTCCCCAAAAGATGGATACCGGAATCTTCATTTCCCTGATCGCCAGCCTGCTGCTGTCCTTTCTGCTCTCGGGGCTGGAAAGTGCGATCCTGTCGGTGGGACCGGCGCGCCTGCGACATGCCGCCAAGGAAGGCAGCCGGCGCGCCCGGTTGGTGGAGCGTCTCCTGACGCGGCGCGAACCGCTCCTCGGCGGCATTTTGACGATGAATGCCGGGTGCAACCTGCTGGCATTTGCCATTCTCACGGCCGAGGCGGTCAGCCGGATCGGCGGCTGGGGCTATGGTCTCGCGACGGTGGTGGCTCTGCCGGTCTATGTGCTGTGGGTGGAGTCGCTGCCGAAGGCGATCTTCAAGCGGTCGCCACTGCGGCTGCTGTGCCTGTTCGCCCCGGTGCTGCTGATGATCGACCTGACGATCCGCCCGCTGATCCAGTTCCTCACGCTGCCGGTCGCGCTTCTCGCCGGTCGTATGCCGGGAGGCGCCCGACAGGCTCCACCGGGCGCCACTCGCGAGGAATTCCGCGCCTACACGGAGATCCTGGAGCGCAACGGGACGATCACGGCGCGGGAATCGCGCATGATCCAGAGCGTGCTCGATTTCCAGCAGATGCGGGTCAGCGAGGTGATGCGCCCGCTGTCCCGCGTGACCGCCATCCCCCAGGAAATGCCGGTGACCTCGGTGGTGGCGCTGTCCCGCGAGACGGGAATCGATCAATTCCCCCTCATGGCCTCGACCGGCGACCTGATCGGGGTGATCGACGTGCCGGAGTGCCTCCGGGATCGCACCAACAGTGGCGCGGCCCATCTCTATCGGCACAAGTTGGTGCGTTGCGCGCCACACGAGTCCGCCATCGCCGTGGTCCGGCGTCTCCGGCGGGCCGGCCACCAGATCGCGGCGGTATATAATGCGACGGGCCGACCGATCGGGATTGTCAGCGTCGCAGACCTGGTCGGGCACATGATCGCCCTGTCGACGAAGTCGCCAATGACCTGAAATCGTGTGAGTTTTGTAAAATTTTACCGCCAATAGTCGAAAAATAGTGCGAGTCCCCTGTCGAATCGTCACAAAAGCCAAACTCCCCGGATTTCTCGGCGTTTTCCGATACCGGATTTTTCCCCAAGCCGACGAAGTCCCCTCTTGCCGATCGCGCGTCCGGGTCTAGTGTAGGCCACGGCAGCAGGACACCATTCAGCGGGTTTTGCTGAATGACATGAACCTCGACCCCTTGGCGATCCACCTACCGAACACGGGACACCCGGCCCACCGACGGGGCGCCATCTCGGCGCCGACTTTCGCGGCGGACGGAGATTCTGATCGGGTGGGTTCATGGCTCTGCTGCCCCTCCCGATGGAGCGACAGGATGGCTGAACTCAGCGCCGTCCGGCCGTGTGGCCGGATCGACGGCACTGACCCGATCCCGCTTTTCCTCCCGACGGCTGCCCCGGCCACGACCACGACCGCGGCAACCCCAGGCTCCATCAACCACCCCACCCGGCGCGCCTCCCGCAGGAGGACGCCACAATCCACTTCGAAATCCCATGGATTCATCCCAACCCGGCGGCCACAGCGGCCGTCACTCAGGACCAGGAGGCGATCGCCCCGATGGCGCGCCTCGCCGTAACCGCAACCGGAATCGTAACCGCAACCGGAATCGAAATCGCGGAGAAAATGGCGACCGTCCGGCCGCCGAAAACAAAGGCCAGCGCTCCCAACAGGGCGGCAACCGCGGCAATCGGAATGATCGTCCCCGCGGCGATCGTCCGCCGAATCGCGGGCCGAAACAGCCGCCAAAGCCGACTCTCGGCCAGCGTATCCTGTCCATCCTGACCTTCGGCCTGCTCGGCAAGCCCAAGCCAGCCGCGCCGTCGCGCCGTTTCGACGAGCCGCGTCCTCCGCGCTCCGGCGGCGAAGGCCGTCCCCCGCGGGAAGACCGCGAGCCGCGCAACAATCGCGAATCGCGCCCGCCCCGGGAACCCCGCGAGCCGCGTCCGCCGCGTGAGGAAAAGCCCGCCCGCGCCCCGAAGCCGCCCGTGTCGGTCGAGGTCACCAGCCCCCGCCTCTACGTGGGCAATCTGGATTACGAAGCCCAGGAGCAGGACCTCGAGGACCTTTTCCGCGGTGTCGGCAACGTCGCCAGCGCCGAAATCGTCACCAATCCCCGCACCCAGCAGTCGAAAGGCTTCGCGTTTGTCGAGATGAGCCACATCGATGAAGCCCGCCGGGCGGTGGAAGTGCTCCACGACAAGGATTTCATGGGCCGCAAGCTCCTCGTCACCGGCGCCAAGAGCGACGGGCCGCGCGAGGACGAGGAAGGCGACTCCGGGGCACCCGCCACCGGGGAAGAGACGCCCGCCGCCTCTTGATCGGACCCGGCAGGCCCGCCCTGCCGGCTCCATCGTTGTTTTCCGAAAGGGACGGCCTCAGTGCCGTCCCTTTTTCTTTACCGGATCATGTCCCCGCCGCTGTCTCCCATCTATCTCGCCGGACCCACCGCCAGCGGAAAGAGCGCCGTCGCCATGGCGCTCGCGCGGCGGCTCGGGCGGGCGGCGATCGTGAATGCCGACGCCTTCCAGCTCTACCAGGGCCTCTCCCGGCTCAGCGCCGCACCCGAAGAGGCCGATCGATCAGCCGTGCCGCACCATCTCTACGGCATTTTGGCGCCGACCGAGACCTGCGATGCCGCCACCTATGCCTCGATGGCCCGCGAGGTGATCGACCGGCTGCTCGCCGACGGCGTTGTCCCCCTCATTGTGGGTGGCAGCGGCCTATATCTGAAAGCCCTCACCCATGGGCTGGCCCCTACCCCACCGGGCGATGCCGTCCTGCGCGAGCAACTCGACTCGTTGCCGCTGGAGTCGCTGGTCGCGTGGCTGACCGCCCTTGATCCGGTCGGTGCGGCGGCCACCAATCTGAAGAACCGCCGCTATGTGACGCGGAATCTCGAGATCACCCTGCTCTCCGGCCAGCCGGCATCGCGGCTGAAGCAGTCCTTCGCCGTGGCCGATCCCGAGATCCGGGCTTTTGTCCTCACCCGCAGCCGGGACGATCTCTACCGGCGAATCGACCGACGCGCCGCGGAAATGCTCCGCTCTGGGGCCGTCGAGGAGGTCGCCGCTTTGAACGGGACGCCCGTCTCAGCCACGGCGGAGAAAGCCATCGGCTTCCGCGAGATCCGGGACATGATTGCCGGCCGCCTCTCGCCCGAAGACTGCCTCGCTTCCATCGCGCAGGCCACCCGGCGCTATGCCAAAAGGCAGGAGACCTGGTTTCGACGGGAGAAAGCCTTCCAAAGCGTTTGCCTGTCGCCCTCGGAAACGCCAAATTCCGCCGCCGATCGCCTGATGGACTGGCTCCGCCCCGTCGCCGGCTGATCGCATCCTCGGTTTCCAACCCTCCAAAGCCGCTCCGTCTCCCCCTTTTCCATGCCCGAAATCTCTGAAATCGACGGCCTGACCCGCATCTCCCTCTCGCTGGAACGCGATCGCTACGATGTCCTCGTCGGCGACGGCATTCTTGACCGGTTGCCGGCTTTCCTTGTCGAAGCAGGCATCTTCCGCCGTCGGGTGGCCATCGTGACCGACTCCAATGTCGAGCCGCTCTACGGCCCCGCCGTGGTCCAGGCCCTGCGGGCGGCCGATTGCGAAGTCGTCGAGATCGCCGTGCCGGCCGGCGAGGCGTCGAAATCGATGGAGACTGTCACCGAGGTCTGCCGACAGATGCTGCGCTCTGGTCTGGACCGCAAGTCGCTGCTCATCGCCCTCGGCGGCGGCGTGGTGGGCGATCTGGCCGGCTTTGCCGCCGCGATCTTTCAGCGGGGCATCCCCTTTGTCCAGATTCCCACCACCATCGTCTCCCAGGTGGACAGCTCGGTGGGAGGAAAGACCGGAGTGAACACGCCGGAGGGCAAGAATCTCCTCGGCGCCTTCCACCAGCCCTCGCTCGTCATCGCCGACGTCGCCACCCTGCGCAGCCTGCCAGATCGCGAGTACAACGAAGGCTTTGCCGAGATCATCAAGCACGCCGCCATCCGCGACGCCGGCTTGCTCGCCCATGTCGAGAGCCTCGGCACCCGGCGCGAGCGGCTCATCCCGCTGATCGCCCGCAATATCGCCATCAAGGGCGCCATCGTCGAAGCCGACGAGCGCGAGACGCTCGGCCTCCGCGCCCTGCTCAATTTCGGCCACACCATCGGCCACGGCATCGAGAATGCGGCCGGCTATGGAGAAATGCTCCACGGCGAGGCCATCAGCCTCGGCCTCGTGGCGGCGGCGCGGCTTTCCGTCGCCTACAGCTCGCTGAAACAGGAGGAAGCCGACCGTCTCATCGCCGCCCTGCGGCAGTTCGACCTGCCCACCACCCTGCCGCGCCACCTGTCCCGGGCCGCCATCCTCGAAGCCCTGAGCCGGGACAAAAAATTTGAGGAAGGCAAAGTGCGATTTGTCCTCACTCCCCGAATCGGCGACGCTTACGTCAGCTCGGACGTGCCGCTCGGCGCGATCGAGGACGCCATCCTCACGCTCTACGCTCCCTGACTCACCATGAATCCACTCATCCTCGCCGTCGCGGTGTTTTTCGCCGACAGTATCGCCGCCTTCATCGTTTTCACCGTCATGACCCGGCGGGGCAATCCCCTCGCCCTGCCCATCGCGGGCTTCATCGTGCTCGCCGGCATCGTCAGTGCCGCGATGGTTTACCTGTTCATGGGACAGTCGCTTCCCGCCCCCACGCCGTGACGCGGTTGGCCCGCCATGCACGTCCCGTCCCTCATTGAGCGCAAACGCGACGGCGGCGAACTCACCGACGCCGAGATCGGTCGCATCGTGGCCGATTTCACCGCCGGCAGCCTGCCCGACTACCAGATGTCGGCTCTGGCCATGGCCATCTGCTGGCGCGGCATGTGCCCCCGCGAGACCGCCGCGCTCACCCGCGCCATGCTCGAGTCGGGCAGCGTCCTGCATCACCCACCCGGCCACCCGCCCGTCGTCGACAAGCACAGCACCGGCGGCATCGGGGACAAAGTCTCCCTGATCCTCGCGCCCCTGCTCGCCTGCGACCGCCTCTGGGTGCCCATGATATCCGGACGCGGACTCGGCATCACCGGCGGCACTCTGGACAAACTGGAGGCCATCCCCGGCTTCCGCGTCGGCCTGAGCGAAGCCGAGACCCTCGCCCAGTTGGAGACCATCGGCGTGGTCATGATCGGCCAGACCGAGGCGATCTGTCCCGCAGACAAAAAGCTCTACGCCCTCCGCGATGTCACCGGCACCGTGCCGAGCATCCCCCTCATCGTCGCGTCGATCCTGTCGAAGAAGCTCGCCGAATCCCTCGACCGCCTCGTGCTCGATGTGAAATACGGCTCCGGCGCCTTCATGAAAACCGACGAAGCCGCCCGCGATCTGGCCGACGCCATGCGCCACGTCGGCGAGGCCATGGGCGTCCGGATCACCACACGGCTGAATCCCATGGATGAGCCGCTCGGGCATGCTGTCGGCAACGCCCTGGAGGTCCGTGAAGCGATCGACACCCTCCAGGGACGCGGCCCCGCCGACCTCGTCGCCATCACCCTCGATCTCGCCGCCGCCGTATCGGATGCGCCCCGCGAACAGCTCGCCGCCTGGCTCAGCGACGGCACCGCCTGGGCGAAATTCCAGGCCCTCGTTGCCGCTCAGGGGGGCGATGTCTCCTGCCTCGACCACTTCGAGACCGTCCATCCCGCCCCGGTCCGCCATCCCGTCACCGCCGATCGCAGCGGCGTCGTCAGCCGGCTCGACGCCGGGACCATTGGCCACGCCAGCCTCAGCCTCGGTGCCGGGCGTTCCCGTGCCGATGATGCCGTCGATTTCGCTGTCGGTTTCAGCGATCTCGTCAAAACGGGCAGCACCGTGAGGGCGGGCGACTGCCTGGGCATCATCCACGCCCGCAGCGAGGCCGATGCCGCGGCTGCCGCCGAAGCCTTTCGGGCAGCCTTGACCATCGTCGCCTGATCCGGCATCATGGCGCTATCTCCGCCATGCCTCCACGCCTGACCATCGGCCTGCTCTCCGGCCTGACCGCCCTGCTGTTCCTCGGCGCCTGCCGCCGACCCGAGAGTCCCCCGGTGTTGTACTCACCAGAGCCGACCATTGCCGACCTCATCGAGACCCTGCGCAGCACCGACGGCACCTTTCACGACGTGTCCTTTGCCGGCATCATCCAGGCCGCCACCGGACACGAAGTCATCCCGCTCGATCCCGGCAGCGAGGGCGACGCCGAGATCGTCGCCGCCATCCGGGCCGGCCTCGCCGACGTGCTCGCCGAAATGAACCGCCCCAACAGCGTGACCAACCTGGAGAGCCGCATCAACGAATGCAGCGCGCACTTCGAGGAGGCCATCCGCCGTCGCCTCAATGCCGAGCCCGGCTTCACCTGCGACTTTCCCCGCACCGCCGCGGGCGGCCAGCAGCGCTCCGGCTATCCCGACCTGCGGCTCGTCCACGAGGCCACCGGCCGCGTCGCCTACCTCGATCCCAAGCTCGTCGAGCAGGGCGCCCTCGCCTCGTCCCTGCGCACCTTTTACTACACCCCTGCCGAGGAGACCGGCAAAGTGCGCGACGACGCCCACCACCTCCTCATCGGCATCGAACACGACGGCCAGACCGGCCGATGGCGCTTCCTCCGCTGGCATCTGGTCGACCTCAGCGGCTTCCAGGTCCGGCTCAAAGCCGAATTCCAGGCCGACAACCGCGATATCTACCGCCCCGAGCTGATCCTCGAGTCTGGCGAGGCCCCGCCAAAGAAGCCCTGACAGGCACCGCCATCGCCACCCGGTGCCCGGCTTGAGAAACCACCCATCGTCGCTTACCGTCCCTCCGCAGCCCACCGCCCCGCCATGTCCACCCTCGAAGCCCTCGTCGAGCCCCTGCGCCACTCGCCCCAGTTGATCGAGGCCGTCGACCTGTTGACCCGGCAGCTCTCCAACGAGAAAGCCAGACGCCAGCGCTTCTATGCCGAGATGACTCCCGAGGAAAAAATCGAATTCATCGACGGCGAAATCATCCTCCACTCCCCCGCCCGCAACCGGCACCTCGACGCCACTCTCCTGCTCGTCAATCTCCTCAACAACTTCGTCCGCATCCACCGCCTCGGCACCGTCAAGGTCGAGAAATGCCTCTGCGTCTTTCCCCGCAACGACTACGAGCCCGACATCGTGTTTTTCGGCCCCGAGAAAATGGCCAAAATCGAACCCGACACCCTGAAGTTCCCGATCCCCGATTTCATTGTCGAAGTCGTCTCCGCCTCCACCGAAGAGCGCGACCGCGGCGTCAAATTCGAGGACTTCGCCGTCCATGGCGTCCGCGAGTACTGGATCGTCGATCCCGACACCGCCACCATCGAGCAATACATCCTGCCCGACGGCGACAGCGCCTACACCCTGCGGCAAAAGAGCACCACCGGCACCCTGACCTCCCTCGTCATCCCCGGCTTCACCATCCCCGTGCAGGCCGTCTTCGACGAGGCGGAAAACCTCGCCGCGCTGAAGTCTCTCATCTGACCAGGCCCGCCACCAGCCCCGGCGCTGGCGAGACCGCCTTCGCACCGGCATTCCACCCGGCCTATTGCCTTGACAAATCGGGCCCCGCGCCTTCCCTTGACGGCTCCCCAAAAACACCCCTTTCCCCCATCGCACATGAGCCACAAGAAACTCATCAACGACCCGCTCAAAGTCGCCAACGAACTCGTCGAAGGCCTCGTCGAAGCCTACAACGGCGACTGCGTCCACGTCGGCCAGCGTTCCCTCGCCCTCCAGCACATCCCCGATGGCAAAGTCGCCCTCCTCGTCGGCGGCGGCAGCGGCCATGAGCCCATCTACCACGGCCTCGTCGGTCGGAACCTCGCCGACGGCGCCGCCTGTGGCGACATCTTCGCCGCCCCCCCGCCGGACATCGTCCTGGAGGCCACCCAGGCCGTCAATAAAGGCAACGGCGTCCTCTACCTCTACGGCAACTACGCCGGCGATGTGATGAACTTCGACATCGGTGCCGAACTCGCCGCCGACGAGGGCGTCAACGTCCGCACCGTCCTGATCTGGGACGACGTCTGCTCCGCCCCCCCCACCCAAAAGGACAAGCGCCGCGGCATCGCCGGCCTCGTTCCCATCGTGAAACTCGTCGGCGCCGCCTCCCAGACCGCCAAGACCCTCGACGAGCTGGAGGCTTTCGCCAAGAAAGCCGTGCTCTTCACCCGCTCCGTCGGCGTCTCCATGTCCCCCGGCTCCATCCCCGCCACCGGCAAGCCCACCTTCGACATCGACCCCGCCAAGATCGGCCTCGGCATGGGCATCCACGGCGAGCCCGGCGTCGCCGAGATCCCCATGACCACCGCCGATGACCTCACCCCGCGCATGCTCGACCTCATCTTCGAGGATTTCGAGAAAGACGACGAGGTCGAGGCCCTCAAAGCCGGTGACGAGATTCTCTTCTTCGTCAATTCCCTCGGCTCCACCACCATGATGGAACTGCTCATCGCCCTGCGCAAAGCCCGCCAGGTTCTCAACGAAAAAGGCATCCGGACCTACGACGTGATCGTCGGCCCCCTCGTCACCTGCCAGGAAATGTCCGGCATCTCCTTCAGCATCACCAAGCTTGATGACGAACTGAAACAAGCCTGGGACCTCCCCTGCCAGAGCATCTGCTTCAGCAAGATGGAAGGCCGCTACGGCGGCTGAGGCGGAGCCCTGCCAGCCCCACGACCCGACAAACCTCAGAACGACGGCCCGATTCCGATCAGACCCTGTTGCCTCTCCGATCAAACAGGGTATCAACGAAAACCGCCAGCCAGCCAGCACCGCCCCACCTTTTCCCATGCCCAAAGACGCCCTCACCCCCAATGAATGCCGCGACATGCTCCTCGCCGCGGCTGATCGCATCATCGAGTCCGAGCCCATCCTGACCGATGCCGACCGCGCCCTCGGTGACGGCGACCACGGCATCGGCATGCAGCGCGGCATGATGGCGGTGAAGGAAAAGCTCGCCGGTCAGGACTTCGACGCCATCGAGAAGCCCTTCATGACCATGGGCATGGCGATGATGTCCAGCATGGGCGGCGCCTCCGGAGCCGTCTTTGGCACCCTGTTCCGCGCCGGGGGCAAGGCCCTGACCGGCGCCCCCGCCTTTGGCGCCCGCCAGTTGGCCGATTTCCTCAGCGCCGGCACCGAGGGGGTCCAGAGCCGGGGCGGAGCCAAGCCCGGTGACAAGACCATGGTCGACGCCCTCGTCCCCGCCGCCGAAAAAGCCGCAACAGTGGCCGACGCCGCCCTGCCCGAAGCCATGGCCGCCGTGGCCGCTGCCGCCGAGGCCGGCAAAGACGCCAGCAAGGACATGATCGCCACCATGGGCCGCGCCAAGACCCTCGGCGAGCGCTCCCTGGGCCATCCCGATGCCGGTGCCGTCAGCGTGTCCATCATCTTCGCCACCCTCAGCGACTACGTCGCCGCCTGATTGATTCCGGCTGCAAGCCGGATAAGACAGCGCGTCGCCGCCGCCAGCAGCCACCCCGGCTCCTGCCCGTAGATCTGCTGGCCTACCTGAATCGGCTGGAGATCTTCCCGTACCGCTACCGCAGCCAGAATTCCCCCTGCATTCCTCTCCCCATCGGGTCAGTAGGCCACCGCTCCGGTGACCATTTCCTTGGCTCCGTTGTTGAAGAGCATCTGGAAAACGGCCTCGAAATTGCCATTCAGCACCGAGCCGAGCCCTTTGCCGCCGACGCCCATGCGATCGACCCGTGGTTCCAGTGACAGGGCCAGTATGGTGGTGGCATCGGAGTAGCCCGTGTCGAACCGGTGGCCCTTGCGGATGCGCATCACCGGCAGGCGCCGCACCTGGGAGGTGCTGGCATCGCCAACCAGTGCATCGCCGATGAAAAGCCCCTGATTCCGCGCCGACGCACCCGTCAGTGAGGAGAGGATGAGATAGCGCCCCGAGCCGGGATCGACCTCGACGCGCTGGATCACCCCCACGCGAGGACAGTCCCAATCGGCCACCGGATCGCCCTCGCGCATCAGCACCAGCAGACGCTGCACGGGATCGTCCTGCACCAGTATGACGGCACAGTCGTTGGCGGTATTCACGCCCCGGCCCGCCAGTTTCACCAGCACGACAGCGCTGGCGACATCGACCGGCCACCATTGCAGGAATCGCGCCACCACGATGCCCGAGTCCGCGCCGAGCACCGGGTCGCCTTTCTGGATAAGGAGTTCGTTATCGGACGCACTCGACTCGCGCCAGATGCCTTCATTGTTGGCTTTGGTAATGGCCGCCCCACTCTGCCCAGGCGCGATGGTCGCCCGAAACAGGGCGAAACCGCTGATATCGACCCCTTCACCCAAAAAGGACTGCACCTTTGCATTCAGAGTCACGCCCAGAGTATTTTTTAGGATGGTGGGCACCTCATCAAAGTCGTTTTCATTCACCGCCACTTCATCATTGCCTCCGAATTGCCCTGCGAACAACACCTGACGCGCGACATTTCCACCGGCCGGCGTCCAGAAAGCCGGATACACGAAGTAGGTCGGGTCCAATCCCACCGAGGCCCGGCCGAAAAATTGGCCAAAGGTGCCTCCCAGGGTCGGGCTTTGCCCCTCGCGGATGTTGGCATCCAGCACGGCGCCGGCTTCCGTCAGGAGCAGCACCCCCGAATCACTGGCCACGGTCGCCCCGCCCACGCGGGTGTTGAGCAGATACGGCACGAGGGTGCGGATGTCGTTCGGGTAGCGGGTTTGCACCACCTCGCTGTAGCTCAGCACCTGTGGCGTCCCGGTCAGCGCCGGCTGCACCACCCCGGTGCGCAGTAGCGGCGTCAGGGTCGTGCCGTTCGAGCCGAAGATGGCCCGGTTGTTGAGCGTGGTCACCCCGGTGCCGGTCAGAGTCGCCTGGAACAGGCTCTGGTTGCGCTGATCAAAAATGGGCAGCGACACCGTGCCCAGCGCCGTGCCCGCAAAGCCACCGCCGAATCCCGAGAGGCTATCCCGGCTTTTGCCCACCGGCGCGAGGGAGTCGGGGAGCGGGCCGAGCCGGTTGGTCCAGATGCCCCGATCGCGACCGCGATTCGAACCCGGACCTGCCAGAGTCGCGGCGAAGTCCACCAAGCCCTGGTCGCTCAGCGCCGGCGTGCCCATCGCCCCGAGGTCCGCGTCGACGACGCCGGGAGCGAAGTCGCCCGTCTTTCCGAGTGTGAGGAAGGGCAGCGCCCCTGCCAACGGCCGGAAGTAGTAAGCCGCGCCCGCGTCGGCGCCGATGTCGTCATCCTCCGGCGCCCCGATCGCCGCATAGGCATTGCTCAGAGCCACCGCCTCGCCAAACCGGTCCCCAGCGCCCCCATCCGGCGGCGTCAGGCTGCGGACCAGGGCGCCCGTCCCCACATCGACCAGATGCACCCGCCCGGCTCCCGAAAGCTGTCCCGGCGCACCGATCAGCGCCAGGTGACCACTGAACCCCACACTGGTGCCGTAGCCGTCGCCCCCAGCGAGACCGGGCAGCAGCAGCTCGCGGATCTGACTGCCGTCGATCAGGTTGAACGCGTAGGCATTCCCCGCCCCGGCACTGACACCCGGCGCACCGGCCACCAAATGCGGCCCGTCCACAGCCAAACTGGCGCCGAACCGATCGCCCGCCGCAGATCCACCCGTCGGCACCAGAGTCTGATACGGTAGGCCGGTCGTCGTCTGCACGTCGAAACAAAACACCCGGCCCGTTCCGCCACCAAAATCCGGAGCCCCCGCCGCGACCACGCGGCCGGCCAGCGCGAGGCACTGCCCCAGCCGATCGCCGGCGCTGGCGATCCCCGGCGGGATGATCAGCTTCTGATATTTCTGACCACCGCCCGTCAAAGCCGGATTCGTCCCCGTGGCCGCGTCGTAGAGATGCACCGCGCCGCGGTTGGTGTTGTCGCCCGGCTCGGAGACCGCCAGTTGGGTCGCACTGATCGCCACCGCCGTGCCAAAAGCGCGATTCGCCCCCGGCGTCGGCGACACCAGCTTCATCAGCCGCGTGCCCTTGGTCAGATCGAAAACATAAGCCGCACCCGCCGCGTCGATTGCCCCGGAGTCCTGCCCCGGCGCGCCCACGATGGCACGATTCCCGCACAGCGCCACCGACGCGCCGAATCGCGCCTCAGGCGTGTCGCCATCCCGGGCCGTCAGCGTGCGCAGATAGCGCCCCGTCCGCGCGTCGAAGACCAGCACCGCCCCGGCATTGTTCATAGGGTTCGTAGGCACCGCCACCCCGGCGGGATCAAAGTCCGGCACCCCCACCAGCACCCACGCGTCGGAGATCGCCACCGCGCTCCCGGCGCTCTCATTGGCTGGCGTCTTGCCCGCACGGGAGTGCAGTTTGGCCACCTGCGGCGTCAGCGCGTGGGCCATCGGGACAATGCCGATCGCCAGACAGCACAACGTCAGCACGGCGAGACCGGTTCGGCCGGCCAGGGAAAAGAGAGTGGAGCGTGTCTTCATGTGTTTCGAGGCAGAGGGAGTTCTTCGGATGGGCGATGATCGCGTTCCAGCAGTCCCTTGTCTCCTGGGGTGCCGCTGCTACAGAAAAAGGCCGAAAAAAGCGGAAAACCCACCATTTTCCAAGCCCAAAACCCGACTTTTCCCACCTTTTCCGCCCCGCCCACCACCCCATGGGCGCCCCAAACACTTCCCCTGCCTCTCACCACCCACCAACCACACCTCCGCGATCCAAAATCCAAAATCCAAGATCGCCCGTCACACCCCTGAAAGTTCCCCGTTTGACTCCCGTCTCATCAGAACCACACTGTCGCCGACATTCCCACCCGCCCATGCGATCCCTGCTCCGCTCCAAGATCCACCTCGCCACCGTGACCGAGGCGAACGTCGATTATGTCGGCAGCGTCGCCATCGACCGTGACTTGGTCGATGCCGTCGGCCTCTGGGTCGGAGAGAAAGTCCTCATCGCCAGCGCCACCACCGGCGCCCGGCTCGAGACTTACGTCATCGAGGCCCCCCGCGGCTCCGGCACCGTCGGCATCAATGGCGCCGCCGCCCACCTCATCAACGCCGGCGAAAAAGTCATCATCATGGGCTTCGAACTCTGCGAAAAGCCCGTCCAGCCCCAGGTCATCCTCGTCGATGGTGCGAATCGCATCGTCGAATACCTCACCGAGCGCGCCGGCGAGATGATCCCCGTGGGTTGATTGCCCCCACGCCTGCGAACATCTCGCGTCCCGGGCCCCACGCCGGCTCTCAGACCGCTTGGCGATCAGTCCCGCCGCGCCGCGCCCTTCCGCTCCCAGTACGAGCGCGTCTCCGCCACGATCACCCCCGACAGCGCCAGCAGCGCGATCAGATTCGGCACCGCCATCAGGCCGTTCAGCACATCGGCGATGTCCCAGACCAGATGCAGCCCGCCTACCGAGCCCGCCACCACCGCGCCCACCCAGAGCAGCCGGTAGGGCAGCACCGAGCGCACCCCCAGCAGATACTCCGTGCAACGCTCCCCATAGTAGGCCCAGCCCACCAGACTCGAGTAGGCGAACGTGATCACCCCGATCCCCACCACGATCCCGCCCCACTCGCCCGGCAGCCCCCGGCTGAAAGCATGTTGTGTCATCACCCCCGCCATGTCCTTGCCCTCCGTCCACACCCCCGTCACCAGCAGCGCCAGCCCCGTCATCGTACACACGATGATCGAGTCGATGAACGTCCCCGTCATCGACACCACCGCCTGCTCCACCGGCTCCTCCGTCTGCGCCGCCGCCGCCGCGATCGGCGCACTGCCCAGACCCGACTCATTCGAGAACACCCCGCGCGCCACCCCCATCCGGATCGCCAGCATGATCCCCGCCCCCGCAAAGCCACCCGTCGCCGCCGTCCCCGTGAACGCATCCGAGAACACCAGCGCCAGCGCCCCCGGCACCTCACCCGCAAAGCGCAGGATGATGAACAGCGCCCCCGCGATGTAAAAGATCGCCATGAATGGCACCAGCACCGACGCCGTCCGCGCGATCGACTTCACCCCGCCCAGCACCACCAGCGCCGTCAGCACCGCCAGCACGATTCCCCCGATCAGGCGGAAACGTCCGTAGCCCGCATCGCCCTCCGCCACATGCGCCAGCGTCGCCACATTCGAGATCACCGCATTCGCCTGCACCATGTTCCCGATGCCGAACGCCGCCACCGAGCCAAAGATCGCAAACAGCACCGCCAGCCACTTCCATCGCGCCCCCATCCCCCGCTCGATGTAGTACATCGGCCCCCCCTGCATCGTGCCCTTCTCATCCTTCACCCGGTACTTCACCGCCAGCAGCCCCTCCGCATACTTCGTCGCCATCCCCACAAAGGCCGTCACCCACAGCCAGAACAGCGCCCCTGGCCCCCCGATCGAGATCGCCGTCGCCACCCCCACGATATTCCCCACCCCGATCGTCGCCGCCAGCGCCGTCATCAGCGATTGAAACTGCGTCACATCCCCCGCTCCCCGGTGTTCCCGTCCCTCCCGGCCCAGCGCGATCCGCAGCCCCATCCCGAGCTTCGTGATCTGTAGCAGCCGCAGCCGGATGGTCAGAAAGATCCCCGTCCCCACCAGAAAAGCCAGCATCCAGGGTCCCCAGGCGAAGTCACCCGCCTGCTTCAAAAACGCTTCAAATTGATCCATCCCGCCGAGGCTAGCAGACCTCCCCCGAAAGAGCCACCCCAAATCCCAAATCCCAAATCCCAAATCGCAGATTCCAAGCGCCCAAATCGCAAATCGCAAATCGCCCATCGCAATTCCCCCATCCCCCGAACCGCGGAGCGGTTCTCCATGAATAGCCAGGGGTCGCAGACCCCTGGTACACGCCCAGCATCTCGGCAACCCCGGATGGGGTTGTCCTTTGCGGTTGTCACGCCGCCGCACCCCTTCCGCATCGGACCACCCCATCCGGGGTGCCATATCGAGGCCCGCCGGTGACCCGGAGTTTCACTCCGGGCTATTCACGGAGCATCCCTCCGGGATGCCCAGGCCGCCCACAAAAAAGCGCCCCAAGCACTTCCCCTTAATCTCGCCACGCCACCACCACACCTCCGCGCCCCAAAACCCGCGCCCCAAAATCCAAAATCCAAAATCCAAAATCCAAGATCCCAAATCCCCCATGTGACCGTTTTTTCGCTGGCGCCCCCGGTGCCCGCCATGGAAACTCCCCATTCACCTCACCTCCCCATGAAACTCAATTCCCCCAAAGCCTTCGCCCTCATGGTCGGTGGCGTCCTTGCCATCGGCGTCGGCCTCATCGTCATCATGTTCCGCACCGGCCCCGAGCCGCGGACCGAAGCCGGCAAAAAAACTCCCCCCGGCGCCGCCCAGACCGGCACCCCCGCCCCGACCTCCGGCACCGCAGCCACCACCACCACCGGCGGCGGCGCTCCCGTCCAGACCTTCACCCCCGGTGGCGACACCGCGGCCCCCGCCGCCCCCGCCGGCACCCTGCCCCCAGTCAAGACCGTCGATCCCGCCCAGTGGGAGGCCCGCATCGAAGAGCTCCTCGCCAACCAGGACATCACCACCCGCGATGCCTCCCGCGAACTCCTCGCCATGGCCGGCGAAGCCAAAGGCCCCGAGCCCCTCCGCATCGACGCCGTCCAGCACGGCCTCAACCTCCTCGACGACGAGAACTACCTTCAGGACGCCCTCGCCCTCGCCACCAACCCCGCCCTCCCCGAGGAAATCAACGACATCCTCTTCGCCGACCTCCACAACCGCGACCAATCCATCTCCGTCCCCGTCGCCGAGCGCATCGCCAAGACCCCCGGCCATCCTCTCGCCGAAGAGGCTCAGGACTTCGCCGACTTCTTCAAAGAAGACCCCCTGTCGACTCTGCCCGCTGGATCAGCCGTGCCAGCCGCGCCGGGAACTCCCGCGACCAAGTAACCAAGCCGCCTGCGGCGGAAATCCGAAATCCGAAGCTCGAAATCCGAAACAAACTCGAATCTTCGAATTCGGAAAGGCTCAAAACGGGCATCGCACACGCGCGTCGTCCCCGACCCCAAATCCTTCCCTCTGCGCCTCCGCGCCTCTGCGTGAGCCCCCCACTTGTGCCGCCTGCGGCGGAAACCCGAAACCATTTCCAATTCCCAATCGGGAAAAGCTCAAACCCAAGAGCCCGTTCACGCCAACGAAGCCGCGCCCACCAACCGAGCCTGTTCACCCCAACGAAACCGCACCGACCAGCCCGCCTGCCCCAACGGGGCAAAGCATACCAGCCCAGGGTGCAACCCTGGGAAAATGGGAACAACAATACGAGTGCGTTCTGAAGGAACGCCGCACCGCCCGGATGGTCGAGCGCGATTCGACCAGAATGCGGCGTTCCTTCAGAACGCGGGCTTCACGATGGAATCTACCACCCAGAGCGTTGCTCTGGGCTGGTATGCGTTGGCCCCGTTGGGGCCATTCTTTCATTCCTCTGCCACCCATTCCCTTGTCCCCATTCCCTTGTCCCCATTCCCTTGTCCCCATTCCCTTGTCCAAATCTCCCTGCCTCTGCGCCTCCGCGCCTCTGCGTGAGATCCCCCACTTGTGCCGCCTGCGGCGGAAATCCGAAATCCTAAGCTCGAAATCCGAAACAAATTCAAATCTTCGAATGCCCCATTTTCCAAACCTCGGATCGCAAATCCCCGTTCCCCGGCCCCCTTTCCTTTGCCTCTGCCTCTGCGCGTTAAAAACGTCCTCCTCCCCCCAATCCAACCCTCTCTCATCGCCGATCAGACCCTCTTCGATCGGAGAGGCAACCGGGTCTCATCGGAACGTCCGCCTCCCACCGGCCTCGGGAACCGGCCCAGACGGCCAAAACGGCCCGCTTCACCATAATTCCCGGATAATCAGAACACTGCCAACCATCCTGCCTTTGGAAACGGCTTTTGGAGGGCCGATTTTGGCCCTCCGCCGACGAAAACCGGAGGAAATCTCGCGACAAAAGGAGGCCCTCTCGCGACGAAAGGAGGTCCTCCCGCGACAAAAGGAGGCCCTCTCGCGACGAAAGGAGGTCCTCCCGCGACAAAAGGAGGTCCTCTCGCGACAAAAGGAGGCTCCTCTCGCGACGAAAGGAGGTCCTCCCGCGACGAAAGGAGTCCCTCCCGCGAGAAAAGGAGGCCCTCTCGCGACGAAAGGAGTCCCTCCCGCGACGGAAGGAGGTCCTCCCGCGACAAAAGGACCCTTCCCGCGGGGCCTGGTGCGGGCCTTCCGTGGGACTCCCTTTCCGGATCGAGCTCTCTCAATTCCGAGTGGCGCAATATTCACAGCTTTCGTTATTGACCGGATAACGGAAAGACGTTACAACTCGCCAGCCTTTCTCCGGGGCTGAACCGTTTTCCTTGGAGTGAACCGAACCGACCTGAACCGTCCTTCAGTCTGTCCACGCCCCCGCCCCCTCGGCGGTGGCTTCCCTCATTTTCCCCGGCGCCCGGCGCTGGCGACATGCTGATCGCCTGCCCCCCCCCTCGCTCACCGCGCCGGCTCCCGGAATCCACTCTTTCCTCAGCCACTGTCCCTTTCTCATCGTCACCAGCCCAACGAACTGATCCCGTCCATGAAGAAGAACCGCAAATCCGCCCAATCGCCCGCGAGCACCGCTCCGGCTCCCTACCGTCACCTCCAGGTCGAAGCGATCGAGCCGCGCATCCTGTTCTCCGGTGCGCCGGTGGAGCCGACCGAGGGAGAGACGGCCGATGCTCAGGCGCCGGCCGACGAAGCCACCGAGCTGGTGCTGGCGGTCTCTCCGGAAGCTCCCGCCTCTGCTGATGGTGCGGGAGTTTCGGGTGACTCGGGCGCCACGCTGGTTGCCACGGGCTCGGGCACGGCGGATCTCAATGCCGAGACCCTCGCCGCCATCGCCGACGCGGCCAAGCAGCGCTGGATCGATGCCGGCATCTCGGCGGAGCAGCTCTCGGCGCTCAATTCGGTGACCTATCAGATTTCCGACCTCAGCGGCAATGCTCTGGGCAAGGCCAATGGCTACACCATCACGATCGACCGCGACGCGGCGGGCTCGAATGCGTGGTTCATCGACAGCACGCCGCTGGTGGACGAGGAATTCGGCGCCACGGGCACGGCGCTGGCCGATGGTGGCGCGGCGGGGGCCTACGACCTGCTTTCGACCGTGCTGCACGAGCAGGGGCACGTGTTGGGCTTGGCCGATGTGCCGGGCGACGGCGCGGCGGTGATGAATGGGCTGCTCAGCCAGGGTGCGCGGCGCTCCCCGGCCGCTGGCACGGCCAACGGGGCCGTGGTGGGCTCGGTGGAGGGCGATGCGTTTCTCGGCGGCACCCATTTGCCGCCCGATCCGGCAACCGAGCCGGCTCCGACGGGTGGGACAGGGACTTTCTCGGACAGCGGGCAGTTGCTGGGCAAAAACTCCACCTTTAGTGTGGCCCTGGGCGATGTGGACGGCGACGGCGATCTCGATATTGTCGAAGGGATCCCCGACCAAGCCAACCGGGTGTGGCTGAACAACGGCTCGGGCAGTTTCACCGACAGCAGTCAGGCGATCGGCAATCACCACACCCGTAATGTGGTGCTGGGCGATGTGGACGGCGACGGTGATCTCGATCTCGTCGAAGGGAACCGCCACCAAGCCAATCGGGTGTGGCTGAACGACGGCTTCGGCAGCTTCAGCGACAGCGGGCAGACGCTGGGCAATCACTCCACCTTGAGCGTGGCCACGGGCGATGTGGACGGCGACGGCGATCTCGATCTCGTCGAAGGAAACTACGACCAAGCCAACCGGGTGTGGCTGAACAACGGCTTCGGCACTTTCTCCAACAGCGGGCAGGCGCTGGGTAATCACGGCACCTTCAGCGTGGCGCTGGGCGATGTGGACGGAGACGGCGATCTCGATCTCGTCGAAGGGAACCATCACCAAGCCAACCGGGTGTGGCTGAATAACGGTGCGGGCAGTTTCACCGACAGCGGGCAGACGCTGGGTAACCACGGCACGCTAAGTGTGGCGCTGGGTGACGTGGACAGCGACGGAGATCTCGATCTCATCGAAGGGAATTTTGGTCAAGCCAACCGGATCTGGCTGAACGATGGCTCGGGGACCTTCTCTGACAGCGGTCAGACCTTGGGCAATCACACCACCCGCAGCGTGGCGCTGGGCGATGTGGACGGCGACGGCGATCTCGATCTCGTCGAAGGGGGCGATTTCCAAGCCGGTCGGGTATGGCTGAACGACGGCTCTGGCAGTTTCAGCGACAGCGGACAGGCACTGGGTAATCATAATACCCAAAGTGTGGTGCTGGGCGATGTGGACGGCGACGGCGATCTCGATCTCGTTGAAGGAAACCAAAACCAACCTAACCGTGTCTGGCTCAATCAAAACCAACCGCAAACGGACCTGACCCTCACCAAGACCTCGCCCGCCGAGCAGGTGGTGCAGGGCGGCGCGGTGACTTACACCATCACCGTGTCCAACGCCGGCCCATTGGCGGTCACCAGCGCCTCGGTGACGGATACTTTCTCCCCTCTGCTCACCGGCGTCTCGTGGTCGGCGGTTTACGCTGGCGGCGCCACGGGCAATGCCAACGGCTCGGGTGATATCGATGAACTGGTCGACCTCCCCGTCGGCAGTTCGATCACTTACACGGTGAATGCCACCGTGGTCGATGCCGGCACGGCGAATCTGGCGGCGCAGAGCATCGTGACCAACACGGCGCAGGTCAGTCTGCCGCGAGGGTTTGCAGATTCCAATCTGGCGAACAACGCCGACAGCGACAGCGACATCGTGGTGCTGGCCGCGACGGGTGGGACGGGCAGTTTCTCGGACAGCGGGCAGCCGCTGGGCAGCGGTATCCCGCTGTCTTTGGCGCTGGGTGATGTGGATGGCGACGGCGACCTCGACCTGATCGAAGGCAATGTCGTCGGCTACAACCGGGTGTTGTTCAACGATGGCTCGGGCACCTTCTCCGACAGCGGGCAGACGCTGGGCTACCACGACACTTGGTCGGTCGCCTTGGGCGATGTGGACGGCGACGGCGATCTCGATATCGTCGAAGGAACCCGCAACGATGGCAGCCGGCTGTGGCTGAATGACGGCACGGGCAGCTTCACCGAAAGCGGGCAGGCGCTGGGCGATCACAAAACCTACAGCGTGGCGCTGGGTGATCTGGATGGCGACGGCGATCTCGATCTCGTGGAAGGCAATACCAACGATCACGCCAACCGGATCTGGCTGAATGACGGCGCGGGCACTTTCACCGACAGCGGGCAGACGCTGGGCGATCATGATACCATCACCGTGGTTCTGGGAGATATCGACGGCGACGGAGACCTCGATTTCGTCGAAGGCAATGCCAACAACCAATCCAACCGAGTGTGGCTCAACGACGGCGCGGGTAGCTTCACCGACAGCGGGCAGTTGCTGGGCAAAAACACCACCTACAACTTGGCTCTGGGCGATGTGGACGGCGACGGCGACCTCGACCTCGTCGAATCAAGGTATGACGGCACCCAGATCTGGGTGAACAACGGAGCCGGCAGCTTCTCCAGCAGCGGGCAGAGCCTGGCGCTGAGCAGCTTCTACTATGGTGGCAGTGCCCTGGCCGATGTCGACGGCGACGGAGATCTCGATCTGATCCGATGGAGCTTTTACCAGTCGAATCAGGTGTGGCTGAACGATGGTGCGGGCAGTTTCTCCGACAGCGGGCAGTCACTGGGCAATCATGATACCCTCAGCGTGGCCGTGGGCGATCTGGATGGTGACGGCGACCTCGATTTCGTCGCGGGGAACTATGGACGCACCAATCAAGTCTGGCTGAACGGTGTCGCCTCCACCGACACCACCACCGCCACGGTGGACCCCTCGGGTAATCTCGTCATCGAAGACGTGGCCGGCGGCGACACGGACGACGATCTGACCATCGTCATCGACGGCACGGATTATCTCATCACCGATCCCACCAACGGCGTCACCATCCGTATTCCCCTCGCCAGCGTCACGGGCGACATCATCGTCAATGGCAATGGCGGCGATGACACCCTGACCGTAGACCTGACCGGTGGTCTCATCCCCCGCAACATCGTCTTCAACGGCGGCACGGGCGGCGACGATGCGCTGGTCATCTCCGACACCAGTGGCCGCACCTACGGGTCTTACACCCACTCGGCCGACAACGCCAACGACGGCAACATCGAGATCGACGGCCTGACGGTCACCTACACGGGGCTGGAGCCGATCACCGACCTGCTGGTCGTGGCCGACCGCACCTTCAACTTCAGCGGCGGCATCGACGCCATCACGGTGACCGACGACGGCGCCACCATCACCATCGACTCGCCCCTGGCCGAGAGCGTCACCTTCACCCGGCCGACCAACTCGCTGACCATCATCGGCGATGCGGGCGACTCCGTCACGGTGACCAACGCCACCACCCTGGCCGCCGATGTCAGCATCACCGCCGGCACCTTCGAAATCGCCGGCGGCGCCTCGCTCGATCTTTCCGCCGCCACCACCCCGGCCGCGGCCATCATCGCCAACCGCGTCCTCATCGGCGGCGCCCTGAACACCGGCGCGGCGGGCAACATCACCTTCACCCCGCTGACCACCGGCAATGTCCAGCGCTACCTGCTCGGCTCAGGTGCCGACCCGGTCGATGACACCGTCCGCATCTCCGCCGCTGAGATCAGCCGCCTCACCGCCGGTCTCATCACCGTCGGCGACAGCGAAACGGGCACCATCACCGTCGACGCCGACATCGTCCTGCCCGCCGACCTGACCCTCGTCACGCCCGGCACGGTCAATTTCAACCGCAAGATCAACGGCAACTTCGACCTGAGCATCGTCAGCGGCGGCACCACCGTCGCCCGGCCTCCCGGCCTCGGCGGCATCGGCGCCCTCACCCCGCTGGACACCGTCACCACCGACGCCGGCGGCACCACCCGCGTCCAAAACGGCGGCGTGATCAACTCCACCGGCGACCAGACCTACAACGATCTGTTCATGGTCGGCACCACCGACGAATCCGTCGGCATCGCCACCCTGACCGCGCCGACGGTCAACTTCTCGGCCACCACCGATTACCACCTCGATCTCAACGGCGACGCCGGAGCCGGCCTCGTCGGCGGCCATGACCAGCTCGCCATCGTCGGCGCGCTCAACCTCGGCGGCGCCACCGTCACCGTCGACCTGGGCTTCACCCCCACCGTCGGCAACAGCTACACCATCATCACTAACGACGGCGCGGACGCCGTTTCCGGCACCTTCGTCCAGGGCGCCTCGGTCGCCGCGCTCTTCGGCGGCACGGTGTCCTACTTCGACATCGACTACGCCGGTGGCGACGGCAACGACGTCGTCCTCACCGTGGCGGCCGGT
>JAEUHH010000109.1 GCA_016795505.1 Verrucomicrobiales bacterium
GACCCTTGGGACCTTCTCCAGCCCCAGGATGCGACGAGCCGACATCGAGGTGCCAAACCGCGCCGTCGATATGAACTCTTGGGCGCGATCAGCCTGTTATCCCTAGAGTACCTTTTATCCGTTGAGCGATAGCAATTCCACTTTCGACTACCGGATCACTTAGGCCTACTTTCGTATCTGCTCGACATGTCCGTCTCACAGTTAGGCGGGCTTATGCCTATACACTCGACACGTGATTACCAACCACGCTGAGCCCACCTTCGCGCTCCTCCGTTACTTTTTGGGAGGATACCGCCCCAGTAAAACTGACCGGCTGGCATTGTCCCTCGGCCAGATTCATGGCTCGAGGTTAGATTTCCCATTACCAAAGGGTGGTGTCTCATTGACGACTCTGCGACCCCCTAAAGGGCCGCTTCAAAGTCTCCCACTTACGCTGAGCATTGAAAACGAAAAACCAGTAACAGCTTACAGTTAAGGTTCATAGGGTCTTTCCGTCCTTCTGCGGGTAGGCGGCATCTTCACCGCCAATACAATTTCACTGAGCTTCTGGTTGAGACAGCGATCAACTCGTTACACGATTCGTGCAGGTCGGAACTTACCCGACAAGGAATTTCGCTACCTTAGGACCGTTATAGTTACGGCCGACATTCACGGGGACTTAGGTTCAGAGCTTCGCTTGCGCTAACCCCTTGCCTTAATCTTTCCGCATTGGTCACGTGTCACATCGTATACTTGGACTTTCGTCTTGGCACAATGCTGTGTTTTTGCTAAACAGTCGGTTGATCCCTTTCACTGCGGCCTGCCGAAGCAGGCACCCCTTATTCCGAAGTTACGGGGCTATATTGCCGAGTTCCTTAACCAGGGTTCACTCTTACGCCTTGGTATACTCTACCCACCCACCTGTGTCGGTTTACGGTACGGGCTCCCTTAGCACGACACGAGAGCTTTTCTTGGAAGCAGTTTTGAGAAGATGAGCTTGGCCGTAGCCGCGCTTCCGCCACAATCAGTCGGCGTCATCTCTCCACCACTCCGTCCCTCTCGCTTTGGGTTCAGGAGGCACAGGAATATTAACCTGCTATCCATCGCCTACGCCCTTCGGCCTCGGCTTAGGTCCCGGCTAACCCTGGGACGACGAACGTTGCCCAGGAAACCTTGGGTTTACGGCGGACAGGAATTTCACCTGTCTTATCGTTACTTATGTCTGCATTCTCACTTCTCAGAACTCCACCTTCAGTCGCCATCCGGCTTCAAGGCTCTGAGAACGCTCCTCTACCGCTCCGCTTGCGCGAAGCCCAGAGCTTCGGTATGACGCTTATCGCCAATCATTTTCGGCGCAAGACCACTCGATGAGTAAGCTATTACGCACTTTTTAAATGGTGGCTGCTTCTAAGCCAACATCCTCACTGTCTAAGTAGTCTCACATCCTTTCCACTTAGCGTCATTTGGGCACCTTAGCTGCTGATCTGGGTTGTTTCCCTTTCGACGACGAAGCTTATCCCCCGCCGACTCACTGCCATGCTCCACCTCGTGGTATTCGGAGTTTGATTGAGTTTGGTAACCGGGTGTGGCCCCTAGCTCATTCAGTGCTCTACCCCCACGAGTCAGCACATGACGCTGCACCTAAATGCATTTCGAGGAGAACCAGCTATCACGGGGTTTGAATAGCCTTTCACTCCTACCCACAGCTCATCCGAGAACTTTTCAACGTTCACCGGTTCGGTCCTCCACGAGATTTTACTCACGCTTCAACCTGGCCATAGGTAGGTCACCTCCGCTTCGGGTCTAGCGCCTGCAACTGAACGCCCTATTCGGACTCGCTTTCGCTACGCCTGCACCCCAGAAGGGCTTAAGCTCGCTACAGACACTAACTCGCAGACTCATTAAGCAAAAGGCACGCCATCACCCCCAAAGGGGCTTTGACACCTTGTAAGCACATGGTTTCAGGTTCTATTTCACTCCGCTCGCAGCGGTACTTTTCACCTTTCCTTCACAGTACTGGTTCACTATCGGTCGCCAACTAGTATTTAGCCTTACGCCGTGGTCGGCGCAGATTCATGCCACGTTTCACGTGTGCGGCACTACTCAGGGACACCCTAGGGCTGATCGGATTTTCGGTCACGGGCCTTTCACCCTCTATGGAATGCTTTTCCACACATTTAACCTAATCGTTTCAGTCCCACATCAGGGCCCTACAACCCCGGAGGCAAAGCCTCCGGTTTGGGCTCTTCCGCTTTCGCTCGCCACTACTTACGGAATCGATTCTCTTTCTTTTCCTCCGGTTACTGAGATGTTTCACTTCACCGGGTGTCGCGAACCCGCTCCTATGTATTCAGAGCGGGACGATACCGTATTAACAGTATCAGGTTACCCCATTCGGAAATCCCCGGGTCAAAGCGTATTTGCCGCTATCCGAGGCTTATCGCAGCTTATCACGTCCTTCATCGCCTGTTGGCACCAAGGCATTCACCATGCGCTCTTAACAGCTTGTTTCAGTCTTTTTGAAACTCGCACCAGTCAGATAATTGCCGTAAAGCAAATTACCAAGTCTGCAACCAGGGCGCCGCTTGCGCGACATTCCCTGGGAAATTGCATCTTTTTCTACCCTGTATGCAGTTGTCAAAGAACGGATCCCGAGAAAACACCCCCATGTCGGGGAACGTTGGTGGGTCTGACAGGATTCGAACCTGTGACCCCACGCTTATCAAGCGTGTGCTCTAACCAGCTGAGCTACAGACCCGAAACCCGGCCGCATTGCGGACCAGAGAACGGCTACCGCCCCGCCTCACGTGGAGGCAAGGGGATTCGAACCCCTGACATCCAGCTTGCAAAGCTGGCGCTCTACCAACTGAGCTATACCCCCCTGTGAAAGGGAGCAAACCACCTTGTGTTTTCCCTGTTTGACTTCCTTAGAAGCGGAAGACGAAGGCTAAATTGTGCGCTGCAACACCGAGCTTTGCGCAAAACATTTGTCGGCGGCGCCTTTCGGCAACCGCGCACCACTGACATAGTCACAGGTGTCGACCTGATCGCAGCAGGACGGTTATTGGTGTCCTACCACGACTTTCTCCCTAGAAAGGAGGTGATCCAGCCGCAGGTTCCCCTACGGCTACCTTGTTACGACTTCATCCCAGTTACCAGTTACACCTTCGGACCCTGCCTCCTTGCGGTTGGCGCAGATACTTCGGGTGCGACCGGCTTCCATGATGTGACGGGCGGTGTGTACAAGACCCGGGAACGTATTCACGGCGCCGTAGCTGATGCGCCATTACTAGCGATTCCAACTTCACGCAGGCGAGTTGCAGCCTGCGATCCGAACTGAGCCCAGTTTTCAAGATTTCCTCCACCTCGCGGTATCGGTTCACATTGTACTGAGCATTGTAGCACGTGTGCAGCCCTGGGCGTAAGGGCCATACTGACTTGACGTCATCCCCACCTTCCTCCCAGTTAAACTAGGCAGTCTGAACAGAGTCCCCGGCATTACCCGCTGGCAACAGTTCATAGGGGTTGCGCTCGTTGCGGGACTTAACCCAACATCTCACGACACGAGCTGACGACAGCCATGCAGCACCTGTGCAAGTCCAGCCGAACTGACCCAATCCTTTCGGAAAGGTACGACAAGCATGTCAAGCCCAGGTAAGGTTCTTCGCGTTGCATCGAATTAAGCCACATGCTCCACCGCTTGTGCGGGTCCCCGTCAATTTCTTTGAGTTTTAGCCTTGCGGCCGTACTCCCCAGGCGGCACGCTTAACGCGTTAGCTTCGGCACGGAAGGGGTCGAACCCTCCCACACCAAGCGTGCACCGTTTACTGCCAGGACTACAAGGGTATCTAATCCTTTTCGCTACCCTGGCCTTCGTCTCTCAGCGTCAGGTGTCGTCCAGAGTCTCGCCTTCGCCACTAGTGTTCCTCACGATATCTACGCATTTCACTGCTACACCGTGAATTCCAGACTCCCCTCCGACCCTCAAGCACGGCAGTATCGGATGCAGTTCCGGGGTTGAGCCCCGGGCTTTCACATCTGACTTACCGCGCAGCCTACAGACGCTTTACGCCCAGTAAATCCGAACAACGCTTGGGACCTTCGTATTACCGCGGCTGCTGGCACGAAGTTAGCCGTCCCTTCCTCTTCAGATACTATCAATCTCCTGCGCAGTTACTCGCAAGAGCCTTACTCTCTGATGACAGGAGTTTACAACCCGAGGGCCGTCATCCTCCACGCGGCGTCGCACCGTCAGGCTTTCGCCCATTGCGAATGATTCTCGACTGCTGCCACCCGTAGGTGTCTGGACCGTGTCTCAGTTCCAGTGTGACTGATCATCCTCTCAGACCAGTTACCCGTCGGAGCCTTGGTGAGCCGTTACCTCACCAACAAGCTGATAGGCCGCGAGCCCATCTGGAAGCGGCAGCTTGCGCCACCTTTAGTTTCCACAGGATGTCCTGCAGAACCACACGCGGTATTAATCCGAGTTTCCCCGGGCTATCCCCCACTTCCAGGCAGGTTGCTCACGTGTTACTCACCCGTTCGCCACTAAAGACCCTTAAAGCAAGCTCCAAAGATCTTCCGTTCGACTTGCATGTCTTATCCACGCCGCCAGCGTTCGTTCTGAGCCAGAATCAAACTCTCCGTAAAAAATCGGATCCACTGCCGGAACCACGTGGGCCCCGGTATGGAAAATTGACGGATCGCAGCCTCAGCAACCGAAGTCACTTTGGCCACTCTCCTGCGCATCCACTTGATGCGCAGCGCACAATTTAGCCTTTTCTTCCACCGATTTGCCCTCGCAGCCTTGCGACTCACGCGGTTTCAAATCGGCCAAAACTTGTAAAGATCACCAGTATCAGGGGACAAAAAAGCCGATCACAATCTCTTGCGATCGACCCTATCGGTCACCGACACCCGACGTTTCCGGCCGGTTCGAGGAGATTAAACCCAATCCGGTTTCGGTCAACCGCTTTTCGCGAAGTTTTTTCGGATTTTGATCACTTTTTCGGCGGCTTCGGCACGAGATCCGCTTTTCCCAGTTTTCTTTTCGGCCGCTTAATCGCTTAAAATCAAAGCCGTTTAGCGTTCCCCCTCCCGAAAGAGCCAAGCCTTCTCAGATCCGGAAGGCGGGGAACTTTTTTGTCGCAAATCAGATCCTGCCGTCTGGCTGGTCGGATTTTGGCCCTTCAGACAGCCAATTACTGATCGGCGAGGTCGCCATCGGGTCCCATGACCGTTGGCTGGCGGCAGGCGCCCACTCCGCCACGCGGGTGCCAGCCCCGCGCTTTCTCCAAACCGAGTATATAGGTCCAGCGACCCTCTCCCCTCAGTCCTCAGTCGCCCGCCTCGTTCGTTCCATTTCCCCCGTGCGGGCGTAGCGATGGACGGTCCACCCCTTTGCGCCGGCTTCGTGATCGAGGGCCTCATGGAGGACCGATGGCCCGGATGGCAACAGGTGTTTGGTGGATCGGGTTCCCGCCGCCGGCACTGGGAGGATGAAAAAGCCTTCATGCCCCCTGCGTGCCAGAATATTTCTTGCACAGGAGCGGCTCCGGGGTCTTAATCCCGCTCCGGGTCCCCAGTATCCGCCCGAGGTCCTCGCCAGCAATCAGAGGCCCTCGAGTCCGCATCGCGCCTGGGGACCTTCCGTATTTCAAACCCTGAGAGTCACGATGTTCAAGAAACTTCTCAAACGGCAATCGAATCCCATCCGTGTCGGCTTGGTCGGCGCCGGTGCCATGGGCAGGGGAATCGCGTGGCAGGTCGCACACACCACGGGCATGAGGCTCATGTTCATCGGCGACCTGGACATCGAAGTGGCGCGGAGCACGGCCAAACAGATCGGGAAAGAGCCGGTCGAGACCGACGGCGTCACCATCCCCGAGATTACCGACCAGCAGGTGCTGATCACGACCAACACCCTCGGTCTCCTGCGCCGCAACGACGTGCTCAAGATGGAAGCGTTCGCGGAGGCCACCAATGCCATCGCCGCGGCCTGCGAATACTGCCTGGCGGCCATCGAAGGCGGCATGCACGTGGTGCTGATGAACGCCGAGGTGGACATGGTTTACGGAAAGCTGCTCCAGCACGAGGCGAAGAAGCACAACGTGGTCGTCACCAGCGACGCCGGTGACCAGCACGGCGTGCTCGCCACGATGATCGACGAGATCAAGCTCTGGGGCTTCGACATCGTCCAGGCGGGCAACATCAAGGGTTTCCTCAATTACTATGCCACGCCCGAGTCCATCCGCCCCGAGGCGGAGAAGCGCAATCTCAGCGCCGTCCAGTGCTGCGCCTACACCGACGGCACCAAGCTCAACATCGAAATGGCGCTGCTCTGCAACGCCCTCGGCCTGGCTCCGTTCAAGGACGGCATGGAGGGCCCCCGCTGCCAGGACGTGACCGAAGTGCTCGACCTTTTCGACTTCGACGCCTATGGCGATCAGGGCCGCGTCGACTACATCCTCGGCTCGGAGCCCGGCGGTGGCGTCTATGTGGTGGGCAAAAGCGACTCGGACTTCCAGCGCCCCTACCTGGCCTACTACAAGCTGCTCAGCAAGGGCAACTACTACCTCTTCTACCGTCCCTACCACCTCTGCCATCTTGAGACCACCACGGCGATCGCCCGCGCGGTTTTGGACGGTGAGGCGGTACTCACGCCCGAGGCCGGCTATCTCGCCGACGTCTACGCCTACGCCAAGTCCGACCTGAAAGCCGGCCAGACCGTCGAGCACGGCATCGGCGGAGCGGAGTGCTACGGTCTCATCCGGACCACCGCCGATGCGGCGGCCATCGACCACCTGCCGATCGCGTATCTCGAAGGCGAGGGCGACAAGCTCCCCATCCTGAAGCGCGACATCGCGAAGGATGAGCCGGTGCGTTATTCCGACGTCGAGTTCCCCGACATCACCTTCCATCATCTGCTGCAGCGCCAGTCGGCGCTGGGCTGAGAGCCGCGGCGCCTGCGGTTCCCTTTTGCGAGATCCATGTCATCCGAACCATCCACCGGCTTCGCCGACCGTACCGAGACCGTGGTGCTGGGAGGCGGTCCCTGCGGACTCTACGCCGCCCTGACTCTGGCCAAAGCCGGCCGCCGGGTCACCCTGATCGAGAAGGAAGACGTCACCGGCGGTCTCGCCCGCGGCCATCTGCGTGCCGGGAACCACTACGATCTCGGCGTGCACATGCTGCACGCCTTTGACAAGGGAGTCTTCGAGACGGTGAAGGAAATCATGGGCGACGAGCGCATCGAGGTACCGCTCAATGCCAAGATCAAATGGGCTGGCTCCTTCTACCGCTACCCGCTCCAATTTGGCGACATGGTAAAGGGCATGAACCCCCTGGTCCTCGCCCAGTGCTGCATCGGCCTGCTCGCTTACCAGACTTGGTACAAATTCCGCCCCCATACCCCCAAGGACGCGGAAGAGGCGCTCATCCAGCTCTATGGGAAACCGCTTTACGAATTCTTCTTCAAGGAGTTCACCACCCGCTACTGGGGTTTTCCCCCCACCCAGCTTTCGGCCACCTTCATCACCACGAAGATGCCCCGGCTCTCGGCGGTGGATGTGATCAAGAAGGTGCTGGCGAAGTTCGGCATCCAGGACAAAAGCGTCCACGCCGTGGAGAGCGCGCTCAGTGAGGAGATCCTGCACTACTCCCGCAACGGCGCCGAGGCCATGCCGCGGCTCATCGTCGGCGAGATCGAGCGCCTCGGCTGCCGCGTGGTGCGCCAGGCCGATGTCTGCGGGATCTCCATCGATCCGACCAGCGGGAAGGCGAATGCAGTCACCTACCGCAACACGGCGACCGACTCCACGCATGCGATCGGCTGCGACCACGTCATCTCCACCATTCCCATCCGCGACCTGCTGGCGGCCTTTGGCGATCACGCGCCCGCAGACGTGAGGGAGTCGGCTGCCTACCTCAAGACCAAAGCCATCACCATCTACGGGCTGTTGGTGAAAAAGGAGAAAGCCATCGACTCCCTCTACATCTACTACCGGGACAAGGCCTTCCACCGCGTCGGCGAACCGAAAAATGCCGGACTGATCGTGAATCCGCCCGACCACACCGTGCTCATCGTGGAGACGACCTGCGAGATCGGCGATGCGAAGTGGAATGGCGACGACAGCGCGCGTCAGGCCATCTTTGCCGATCTGGAGCGAGAAGGCATCTGCCGGCCCGACGAGATCGTCGAGGTCCACCTGCTGCGCGCCCCCGACGGCTATCCCATCTTCGGGCTCGGCTTCGAGCCGCATCTGGAAAAGGTCAATGGCTTCGTTCGCTCGATCGGCAACGTGCAGACCACCGGCCGTCAGGGCGGCTTCTGCTATCCGAACATGCACAAGGCCATGCGCATGGGAGCCGACGCCGCCGACAGGGTGCTCCAGACCGTCGGGACGGCGGAGTGAGCGGCGGCTTTTCTGATCGAACAGGGTTGGATCGGCGATGAGACAGGGTCTGATCGGCGATGAGACCCTGTCACTTCGGAAGCGAAGACCACACGGAATAGACGCCCACGCCGATGATCGACAGGGCGCTGAGCCAGAAAGCGATGTCGTAAACAGGCGACGGCTTCAACTCGGCCGGCAGCGTCCGGAAGCGGAAGTGGATGGCGGCGAACAGCACGATCAGCAGGATGAGGGCCGTCGCGATGCCGCCGAGCATCACCATGGTCCCCGGTGCCTGAAAGTAGAGGTAGAGCCCGCCCCAGATCGCCGGGATCACCCAGGCGAGGATGGCGACCAGCCGGTTGCGGACATGCGGATCATTGAAATCAGTGCCCGAGATCCGGGTGAAGGCATCGGAAAACAGCCGCGACCAGGCCCCCAACGCCGAGAGCAGGGTCGAGTAGAGCACCACAAAGGCGCCGGCCAGAAAGATTCCCATCGCGCCGGGTCCCAGCGTGCGGGTGTACATCTGGGACAGGGTATCGACCATCGATTTCCCATCCGGCACGAGGCCCTGCGGCTTCAGAATCGCGGCTCCGAGCACGTAAAAGGCGGCGGTGACCACGGTGTAGGCCACCATGGCGAGCAGGGCATCGAGGTACATGATCTTGATCCAGCCCCGTGCCCGGGCGGTCCAGACCGGGTCGCTTTTGTCCCCGCGCGGACCAGTCTTGCTGGCGTAGCCTTTTTCCACCAGCCAGTAGTTGTAGGCCATGATCTCATCCCCTCCCACGCCGGTGATGCCGAAAGCTCCGAGGGCGACCGCGACGTAGGCGGTCGGCAGCTCGAAGGTGAAGCCGCCGGCGATGTCGGCCCAGCCGATGGCAAAGTCCGTCTGCTGCAGCATGACGACTGATGCCAGCGTGAGCACGGTGAACGCGCCGATCATGAGGACCGACATTTTCTCGATGGTCCCGTATTTCCCCCGGAAGACCAGGAGGGCGACGGAAGCCGCCGTGACGGCCGTCCAGATGACGATGCCGACGGAGGGCACCACTTTGTGCAGGATCAGGGCCACGCCGCCGACGACGCCGGCCACCTGGAGGAATTTCAGCGGCATCAGCGCGAGCCACAGCCAGATGCTCCAGTTGGCCCGGCCGAATTTCGGTCCCGGCAGTTTGTTGAAGGCGGCGAAGGTCGTCTCGCCGGCGTAGATGGCGTGTTTGCCGAACTCCAACTGGACCGCGACCTTGATGAGACAGCTGAAGATAACGACCCAGAGACAGACAAAGCCGGCTTTGGCACCCAACTGGGTGGTCATGATCAACTCTCCCGACCCCACGATCGAAGCCGTGAGGATGAAGCCGGGCCCGAGGTAGCGGATGCGGTCCAGCAGCCGCACCGGCGGATCGGCGATCTGGTCGGCGCCGGTTTGATAGGGATTCGAGGGATTGGCCGAGGACATGGGGTAGCCGCGTGGTTGGGGGGATGGATCGGAAAAGCGCGAGCATGGCCCCGACCGCGCCCATTTGGCAAGCCCCAAAGCGGGACGTGTATCGGACCCGGGCAGCCCCGGGTCTCACTCCGGCTTCCGGGCCAGCATCAGGATGGCCGAAGTCTTCGCGCCGAGCGCGGCGCGGACCTTGTCGAATCCGGTGAAGCCGGCGAGAAACGGCAGGAAGCCGCCGACGGGATCGAACCATTTCGCCATCCGCGGCCGGGGCGTGGCCCCGTAGCGCAGCGAGTGGTGGAACGAATACATCCAGAAGGAATGCCCCGTCTGATAGCGCGTCGCCACCGGCTGGAGGCCCTGATCGCTGAACAGGCGAGCCAGCGTGTCGGCGGCGAAGAGATTCCAGTGACGCGGGATGTGGTAACCGCCCCAGTAGGTCTCGTGGAACAGCCGGGCATCGAGACTGTCGATATTGGGCGTTTCCACGGCGAAAATGCCGCCCGGAGCCAACCAGCGGGCCGCCTGACGGACCACGGAAGCCGGATCATCGACGTGCTCGATGACGTGGAACATCGTGATGAGGTCGAGCGAGCCTTCGGGAATGCGCTGGCAGTCCTCGACGCGCTCGCAGAAGGCCTGAAATCCCTGCTCGCGCAGCGGCGCGACGACGCGCTCGTCGAGTTCGAGGCCGTAATTGCTCTCCTTGGGCACGCCGAGGGCCTCCATGGACTTGAGGAAGCGGCCATCCCCGCACCCGATGTCGAGGTAGCTGCGTGGCGGCCGGCCGAGCGCCCCGACGATGCCGCGCATCTTGCCCCGGTCGAGCCACTGCTTGGCTTTGACGGCGATGGGGCTGATTTTCGCGGCGTAATTGTAGGCGTAGTAGTGGGGCGGGTAGATCGTGGACAGTTCAGCGATGGCCGGCCGGGGATGGAGCCAGACATGGCGGCAGGCGTCGCATTGCACGAAGCGCCAGCGGTTGGCGCAGGTCATCAGCTCATAGTCGTAGCCCTCCGCGTAGGGATGGTGGCTCCCGCCCTCACAGACCGGACACTGCGGCACGGGTTCCTCGGACACCAAGGGGGCGCCGACGCGGCGGAATTCCTCGGGCAGCGCGATGGCCGGCCTCTCGGGGTGGGTTTCGTCGCTCATGCGGCAGTTTTATTCGATCAGGCGCCCGCGGGAGAGGTTGGCTCGCCGCGCCGGCACTCGGGCAGCGGCAGGGCGAGGAAGTATCGCAGGGCGAAGCCCAGATAGGACGGACGCCATTCGAGGCCGGCGGCTCCGGGCTGCTGTCTCAGCTCGGCATCCGCTTTTTTCAGATTGTAGTAAGGAATGGAGGTCCAGAGATGGTGCGCGGCATGGTAATTCATGTTCATCGGCGCGAAAATCCGGCGCTCCAGAGGATTGCTGGTGTAGGTGATGAGCCGGTGGCGGTCGGCCTTTTCATCCGACTCAGGGTGGGCGTGCTCCAGGAAGGACCGCACCAGATCCGCCAGATAGGCATGGACATAGACCGGCAGCAGCCACAGCACGGGATAGGCCCACCACCCGATCGCCCAGGTCAGCCCGCCGATGAGGGCGATCTGCCAGCCGAGCAGGATCGCAAAGTCGCGGGCACCATGCTGGCGGCGCGGGTCCCCTGTCGCCGCGGCCTTGGGCTGGGCGGCTTTCCGGGCCCGTCCCGCATAGACATTGCCCAGAGCCGGGAGCAGGCTCATCAGGCCGCTGAGGAAAAAGAGATATTCCGGCCGGGTCGATTTGTTGAAACAGGCGTGCTTGTGCCGGTCAGGATCCCGCTCCGTGGCGAGGTGGAGGTGGTGATCCATGTGGTTGCGGTTGTTGATCCGCGTGATGGCCCCGATCGGGCCGAGGATGAAGAGATCGCAGAACAGATCGTTCGACGAGATCTTGGCGAAGATCCGGCGATGCATCCCGTCGTGCCCGATGATGAACAGGCCGTAAAAGCGGGTGCCGATGACGGGAATCGCGATCGCCACCGTCCACCAGGCCGGATGCCAGGCTACCAACGCCCAGGCGGCCACGATCCCGGCCCACATCCAGAGCGTGTCGACCACCGGACGCCACGGCTTCAGCACACTCAGCTCCCTGACCCGCTCCGGCGGCAGGAGGGAGCGGTAGGCTTTGTAAATGCTCGTCTCTCCGGCATCGCTCGAGGCGCTGATCGGCGTGTCGCCCCCCATCGGGGCCGTCTCGGGGTTCTCACTGACGTTCGTCACGGTGCGCGAAAAATCGCCGCGTCGCCCGTAAACACAAGCGGATTGTCCTTCACAAAGCGACCCCGCCGCCCCGTCGACCCGCCTGCCATCGCCACACCCAGTAGGGCAGGTTCAGGAAAAAGATCAGCAGCACCCACTCGCTGTTGTGGAATCGCAGGTGCATGATCCAAAAGATGCCCCGGTGCAGCCCGATGAGCGCCAGGCCGGTCCAAAATGCCCAGGGCCGGCTCTTCAGGGCCACGAGGGCGAACAACTCCAGGAAAAAAGCCCCGCCAAACCCGATCCGAGCCAGCATCGGATGCGCCAGCACCCACTCGGCCGCCGCCAGATCGCCGGCGTATTGGGGGTCGAGCAGCTTGTAATACTGCTGCCGCTGCGCCTTGACGAAATCGAAGGCGACGTAGGGCGAATTCCACACCCACAGCAGCTTCGAATTGATCGTCTTGCTCAGCGCCGCGATCACATAAGTCGCCGCGACGGCGCCCTGAGTGTAGTAGAGCAGCCAACTGCGCTCCTTCAGCCCGTCACTCCAGCCGGTCCGCCCGCCCCCGCGCCAGTCCCGCAAACGGATGACCAGCACCACCACGGTCTGGGCCAGCAGCACCAGCGTGATCATGTGGTGGGAATGGTGGATCGATCCCTGGCTGTTCTCATAGGTCCGCATCAGGGTGTGGAGCAGGGTCAGCACCGGCAGCGAGATGGCGAGGCCGTAGCCGGACGCATAGGAAAGCAGCCCGATGGCCGCCAGCGTCACGAAAACCGGGTAAGCCCACGGCTGGTTCAGCCAGGTCAGGTCGAACAGCTTCGCGAGTCCGACCGGAGCCGGTTGGCCCGGATAGTTGAAAGGCTGGCGGCTCGTGAAGTTGAAAAACGCCACCACTGCAAAGCCCGCCCGCATCACCGCCCACTCCCACGCCGACACCGGCACGGGGCGGAAGCCCTCGCGCAGCCAGCCTTTCAGCCGGTCGATCGCCCTGCGGCTTGGTTGAGTCGGTGGAGTCTGCATGGCGTCGTCTTTCACTCCAGTTCGGCCACCACCCGCGAGGTTTCACGCAGTCCGCCGGCTTCCGCGCTCACGGCGATTTCCACCAATTGCAGCGGATCTGTCAATTCCCGGCGCGGCCGGCCCCGGGAGATCTCCCGCAGCCACGTCAGCACCTCACGACCGGCCTCGGCCCGGATCGCATCGTCCTCCAGCGGCGCCCGATCTCCCCGCTCGATCGCCTCGGCAATCTCTCCGCGGTGATGCCCGTATTTTTTCGTCAAACTGGCCGGACTCACTCCCGTATGCCAGAGGATCGGCAGCGGCTCGCCCTCGCCATCGGCCACGTAGCAGAACCGCAGCGGCACCGGTGACGGATTCGAATACATCGAAAACGGCGACAACGGGTAAAACTCGCCCGCCACCAGCGACAGCAGGCAAAAAGCCAGCAGAGGCACCACCGGATGTCGCCACCCCTGGCCGCCCGGTCCGGATGTGTCTGCGGGTACGCTCATGTCACGTCACCAGCCCACGAATGGTTCCGCCGTGTCCTCGACGTGTTCCTCGCCATGGAGAATCTGCCGCTCTGCCGCGATCGCATCCCGCGTCACGGCGATGTGAAACACCCCGTCGCCTTCATTCACCGTCGCCTCCCGGGAGATGCCGATGATCACGCCCGCCACCTTGCTCTTGATGGGCGTCTCCTGCCGGCCGAACGGATCGGCCACCACGCCCAGGACCATCCCGGGCTTCACCGACTTGCCCATGCCCACCTCCGGCGCAAAAATCCCGCCCCGCGGAGCCCGGCTCCACGAAGTCAGGCGGCTCACCACCGTCTCGCCCCGGTGACCGGCGGGGGCAGCCTTTCGTGTCTTCGGCAGCATCCCGAGGAAACGCATCACTGACAGGATGCCATCCACCCCCTGTCGCACACTCTCCGGATCGAGCCGGTGCGCCTCGCCCGCCTCGTAGAGGATGCACGGCTTGGCCCGCGAATAGAGCGTCTCCCGCAGCGATCCCGCCCGCAGCGAGGTCTCCACCACCACCGGCGGGCGGAAGGCCAGCGCCATCTCGTAGCCCTCGTTGTCCCCGGGCGACACCCGCACCTGCGGCAGGTTCGGCTTGCCCACCGCGCCGCTGTGCATGTCGATGGCGTGAGTGCAGGGCATCACCACTTGATTCAGGAAAATGTGCGCCAGCCGGCTGCCCAGCGAGCCATTCGCCGCCCCGGGAAAGAGCCGGTTCAGATCACGCCGGTCGGGCAGATAGCGCGAGTGGGACAGAAAAGCCGGCATATTCACCACCGGCACCGCCACCAGATCGCCCTTCAGCCGGTCAAAGCCAGGCATCCGCAACAGTCGGCGGATGATCTCCACCCCGATGATCTCGTCGCCGTGCAGCGCCGCGCTGACCAACAGCCGCGGCCCCGGCTTTTTCCCCCGCAGCACATGCACCGCCATCTGCACCGGCTGATAGTCGATCAGCGAACCCACCGGAATGTCCACCACTCCACGCTCGCCGGGCAGAAAATCCCGGTCCCCCATTCGCAGGGGCGAGACATGATCGTTGGAGTGTTTACGCGGGCTCGGCATGGCTTCCCGGAGGCGAGACGCCCCACCATAGACAGCCGCGGCCCGCGCGCCACGACTTTCACCGCCCCGGCATCAGAGATTCACCATCTGCCCGGTGCGGAAGGCCTCGTCCGCCGCCAGCACGATGCGCAGGCTGTTCACCGCATCCTCCATGTGATCGGTGAGATCCACATCGTTGACGATGGCATTCAGGAAGACCTCCTGCTCCCGCGCACACAGCCCGTCGTGGTCCGGCTCGTCCGCGCAGTCGATGATCTCATCCGGCCGGGAAAAACGCCCGTCCGCTCCCAGATCCGCGTGGTGGAGCTTCAGCGTGGCCGCCTTCGAGTGCGAGTCGATGTCATCGCTCGCCGTCTCGCCCTCCTTCACCCCCGCGATGCTCACGCAGCCCTTCGGACCCACCACGTCTTTCACAAAAAACGCCACTTCGCTCATCATCGGACCCCAGCCGGCTTCGTACCAGCCCACCGAGCCATCCTCGAAGGTCACCTGGAGCTGGCCGTAATTGTACATTCCCTCCACCAGCTCATCCGTGAGCCGCGCGCCGATCGCGCTGACCCGCACCGGACGGGACCGCGTCATCTGGCACATCACATCCACGTAGTGCACCCCGCAGTCCACGATCGGCGACATCGAGTTCATCAGCATCCGGTGCGTGTGCCACATCTCGCCAGAGCTCTGCTGGTTCAGATTCATCCGCATCACCAGCGGCTTGCCCAGCGTCTGCGCCACCTCGATGAAGCGCGCCCAGGTCGGATGCACCCGCAGGATGTAGCCGATGACCAGCTTGCGATTGGCCGCCTTGGCCGCGTCCACGATCTCGCGCGCCTCCGCCACCGTCTCGGCGATCGGCTTTTCCAAAAAGACATGACAGCCCGCCGCGAACGCCTTCTTCGTGTAGTCCGCGTGCGTGTCGGGGTAGGTGTTGATCGACACCGCATCCGGCCGCGTGGCCGCCAGAGCCTCCTCGTAGCTCGAAAATTGCGGGTATTCCGTGCCCAGCGCGTCCAGCAGATCCCGGCGCGATGCCTCGCGGCGCGCCACCACCCCCACGATTTCAAAGCCCTCCATGGCGTGGTAGGCCTTGGCATGCGATTTGCCCATGTGGCCGCAGCCAACGACGAGAATGCGAACAGGTTTGGACATGGCTCTCAAAGAAGGGGGATAGAAGTGGGTGGATGGGTGAAACGGGGCAAAAAAGGCCCGTCTGAAGGGCCTCGAATCTGCCCATGGATCGACCGCGGGGAAAGCAGAACTTTCGCCCCCGATCGCGCCCCGCACCCAACCGGCAGCCGACCCGTGACAGCCATCGTTTGCACAGACCGCCGACATCGGCTTGGTTTCGCCCGTCTCCCCGATCCCACCGGCAAATAAAATGGTCACCCGCACCGCCCTCTCCTGTCCCAAGTGCCAGCAGGCCTTCGCCCCGCCGCCCGAGGCCGCCGCGGGCATCGCCGACAGCCGCTGCCCCCGGTGCCACGCCACCCTGACCCTGACCGCCTTCCCCCGGCTCACCGCCCAGCCGGCCGAGGCCGCTCCCGACACCGCCGGGTCCACCGCCCGCGACGGGGACGCCGTCTGCCGCTTCTATCCCCACCTCCAGGCCGAGACCGTCTGCGCCGAGTGCGGCTGTCTCATGTCGCGCCGTGCCGCCGTCGACTGGGCGGGCCGCACCCTGTGCATGCCCTGCCTGCACACTCTCCGTGAGACCAAGGGCGCCGGCGATTTCTCCCCCCGCCGTCCCCTGCATGACAATGCCGCCCTCGGGCTCGTCGTCCTGCTGGCGCCGCTCAGCTTCGTCACCGGACCCATCGCCCTGTTCCAGCTCATCCGCCATCGGCGCGCCCCCGGCAGCCTCATCCCCCGGAGCCGATTCCGCTGGTGGCTCGCGCTGATCCTGTCCATTGCCGCCACCCTGGGCTGGATCGCCCTGTTCATCACCTGGATCGTCATCATCGTCCAAGCCGTCACCGCATGAGCAGCAGCATCCACGGCATCGGGACGGACATCGTCGAGACCAGCCGCATCGCCGACTCCATCGAGCGCTACGGCGACCGCTTCCTCGACCGCGTCTTCACCGCCGCCGAGCGGGCCTACTGCGACGGGATGAAACACCCCGCCCGGCACTACGCCGCCCGCTTCGCCGCCAAGGAAGCCGTCGCCAAAGCCTTCGGCACCGGCTTCGGGGCCGACCTGAACTGGACCGATGTCGAAGTGATCCGCCACCCCGGCGGCCAGCCCGCCATCGTCCTGCACGGCATCGGCCGCGAGACCGCCGCCCGGCTCGGCATCGGTCGCATCCACGTCAGCCTGAGCCACGCCGACCACTACGCCACCGCCACCGCCTGGGCGGAAAAAGGCGACCCGCCCGCCTGAGACAGGGAAAAAAGCGAGCCCCCCGCTTTCCGATCCAACAGGGTCTCATCTCCGATCCAACAGGGTCTCATCGAAAACTCGCCCCCCGCGCCGTCCATGGAACACCCCGCGCCGTCCATGGAACACCCCGCGCCGTCCGTGGAAGACCCCGCGCCGTCCATGGAACACCCCACGCCGTCCATGGAACACCCCGCGCCGTCCATGGAACACCCCGCGCCGTCCATGGAACACCCCGCGCCGTCCATGGAAGACCCCGCGCCGTCCATGGAACACCCCGCGCCGTCCATGGAAGACCCCGGACGAAATGGGGAACTTCCCCGGACGAAATGGGGAACTTCCCCGGACGAAATGGGGGCCGAATTTCCGGACGGAATAGCGCGGCGTCCGCATCGGTAAATCGGTAAATTTTAGGGTATACAAACAAGGGCCTTTTTCGCTAAAGTATTCCTTTAGCCTCCAGCCTCCCTCAACTTGCGAACCGAATCGTCCGAAGTGCCACACACTCCGACGCCAGAATTTCCTGATACCCGGTTTACCCTGCTGCGTCGCCTGCCCGACGCTGCGGACTTCGAGGCGTGGCAAAATTTCACGAAGGTCTATGTGCCCGTGATCTGTGCCTTCTACATGCACCGGGGCTGTCCCGCCGAGTCAGCCGCCGAGCTGACGAAGGCCGTCATGATCCGGGTGGCGGAGGAAATCGGCGAATTCATCCCGGTCGAGGGCGGCTCCGGCCGTTTCCGCGACTGGCTTTTCGTCCGGGTGATGGATGCTCTGACCGAACGACATCCGGATCTGGCCGTGCTTCCATTCGAATCGCCGCCCTCGGCCGACAAACCGGCCACGCCCGCTTCGGAAGCCCGAAAACTCTGGGAGGAAGAATATCGCCGCCGGGCCTACCGACAGGCGGCCGATGAGATGCTGCAGGAACTGGGCGAGGGGAAAAACTGGGAGATTTTCCGCCGCACCATTTTGGAACAGGAGGATCCCGCCCAGGTGGCCACCGACCTGGGCATCACGCTCGGGTCCATCTACCTGACCCGCTCGCGGGTGCTGAATCGGATGCGGGAGCGGCTCGCCCAGATCGAGATCGACTGGGAATCGGGCGCCGCCAAATTGTCGGAAACCCTGGGGGAGGAACAGCCATGAGCGATCCGATCCCCACCGCGCAGACCCACCTCAGCGACGACACGCTGCTGAGGATGCTGACCGCCCCGCTGAATCAGCCGGAGATCTCGGAAAGTTTCTGGGAGGTGCACCTTTCCGAATGCCCCCTGTGCCGGCAGCGGCTGGACCGGCTGGCGGACTCGGCCGGCGCGATGGGCCTCCTAGGACCGGTGGGCGGGATGCAGCAGATCGACCAGGTGGCCGCCCATCTGGTGGCCGACAGCGTGACCTGGCTCACGGGCATGTCAGCCGGCAAGCCGGCTCTGGCCATGGTGGACGAGGATGGCATCCGCAATCTGCTGGGCGAGACAGGCTCGAAGGAACTGGGCCGGCTGGGGGGCATGAAGGTGGTGGAACTACTCGGCCAGGGTGGCATGGGCATCGTGCTGCGCGCCCACGACCGCGAGTTGCAGCGCGATGTGGCGGTGAAGATCCTGCACCCCGCCTATCGCGAGTCCGAGACGGTGCGCGACCGGTTCCGCCGCGAAGCGCGCGCCATCGCCGCCCTGACCCATGAGAATGTGATCCCGATCCACCACGTGGCCGAGGACAAAGGGCTGCTGTATTTCGTCATGCCGCTGGCGGATCATTCGCTCTCCGACTGGCTGAAGAGCGAGGACGCGCCCAACTCAGAGGAGCGGCTCCGCATCGCCCTGGCCGCGGCCAAGGGGCTGTCGGCCGCGCACAAGGCGGGCATCATCCACCGGGACATCAAGCCGGCCAATCTGCTGATCCACGCCGGCATGCGCGACCCGAGCCAGCGGCTGGTCTGGCTGGCGGACTTCGGCCTGGCCCGGCGGGAGGATGAGTGCCAGTCCCGCGCCACGGGCGACGGCACGCCCGGCTTCGTGGCGCCGGAGATCGAAGCCGGCGGCGAATCCACCGCCCGATCGGATCTCTACAGTCTGGGTGTGCTCTACGAGACCCTTTTCCCCGAAGGTTGCATCAACCGCCCCACGGACCTGATCCGCCGCCTGAAAGCCTCCAAGCCGGCCGATCGTCCCGACGACGCGGCAGCCGTGGTGAGGGAACTGGAGAACCGGCTGAAGGCGGAGATGGAAAAGGTCGCCACCGACCGGCTGAAACGCCGCCTCTACCGAGCGGCCGCGGTCTTGGCCATCGTCTTCGGCCTGCCGACGGCCTTTGTGGTCGGCAGCGACCTGATCGCGGGCACCAACTGGGTCAACCGGGGGCTGGCAGCCCTGCACGGCCAGACGGTGTTTGCCATCAAGGGGCGGTTCGGCGTGAGTCGCGGTCTGCGGCTGATGCTCAACGAGACCCGCGACGGCGATGTCATCGAAGTGATCGGCACCCAGCCGATCGAAGTGGCGCCCCTCATCCTGAAAGGCCGGACCATCACCCTGCGCGCCGCCGCCGGCCGCCTGCCCGGCCAGTCCCGTCCCACCCTGATGCTGGCGCCGGACTCGCTGGACTCGCTGATCTGGATCGACAACGGCACGCTGATCATCGACGGGCTGGAACTGCTCCAGCAGGTGGAGCATTCGACCCGGCGGCCGGGCTACACGCTGTCGCCGCTGATCCGCATCGGGGGTGGCAATCTGACGATCCAGGACTCCATCATCCGCCGCACCGGCACCAGCCGGGGCTACCCGGCTTTCCTGGTGCTTTCGAGGATGGACGCGCCCCTGATCCGCATCGTCGACAGCATCCTGGAGGACGAGCACGGCATCTGCGTGGCCCGATCCAGTTTCAAGCCGGCCCCGCACGAGTCGATCGAGATTTCCAACTCGCGGTTCAACAGCCGCCGCTGGCTGTACATCGATCCGCCGGAGGAAGGGCGCGAATCGCCGTCCAACGTGATCCCGGAGATTCATTTCGCGATTACCCAATCGGCTGTGAGGGCCGAAAGCGCGCTCACTCTGGGGAAACAGGCCGGCCCCGACCAGATCCGCATCGAACTGAACCTGGACAAGTGCCGCATCGAGACGTCGGGACCGGCTATCGTCTCCGGCATCGACAGCGTCGAATCGGTTCGCCGAGTGCTCTCGGTCCGGGACCGGGGAACCGTCCTGGCCAGCCCGCACACGGGGGTGATCCAACTCGCGGAAGACCTCTTCAGCCCGTTTCCGCCGATCAACGGTGACCCAGCCGCGGTGGAAGCCACGTGGCGCGGGCTGTTCGAGGGGCCGACCAATCAGTTCGAGGACACCCAGTGGGTCTCGCCGCCGATTTTCCAGTCACGCAGTCCGGAAGACTGGTGACCACCGTCCGACTCACCTGGCGCCCGCCGCGATCCGGCGCGCCACATCGAACTGCCGGTGCGGCCGGGTCGATTTGGTCACGGTGAAGCCTCCCCGCGCCGCGAAGGACGCCGCCGTTTTCTCCGCCAGAGCCGGATCATACCCGCCGGCATGTGCCACGATCAGGTAGCGTAGTTCCAGCGGCTCGCCCGCCGCGATTTGCAATCCTTCGTCGAGACAGAAGGCCGCCCCCATCCAGCCATCCTCGCGCACATGCCACTTCGTCGGGTGACGCAGGTTCGCGGGGTGATCAAAAAAGGTGATGCCCTCCGTGACGACCCGGCGCTGGCTCCCGGCGCCGGTCGCCACCGGTCCGGAGTAGTCCATCCACCGCGCCGGCTGGCCGAAAATGGCTTTTTCTCCCTGGGCACCCTCGCTGTTCGTCAGAGTCCCGCCGCCAAAGTGCACCGAGAGGCTTTTCGCCACCCGCACCGCGAGCAGGCCGAAATTGGTCTTGCCCAACTCCACCGACTCGGCTCCCGATGCGGGACGCAGTGTGATCTGGATCTCCAACTCCTGCCCGGCGCCCTGTGGCCCCGGCCGCAGCGCCGCCACCAGGTCCTGCTCCATCAATTCGACGCCCTCACCGTCATACCAGCCCAATTGGGACGCCATCACCGCCTCCTCAGGCCCGTCCTCGTAGGCCTGCCAAAGTTTTTGCCGGATGCGGGCCGCGGTGTTGTCGGACCAGAAGTCCACGCCGTTCACCTTCTGATGGGCGAACCAGATCGAGCGGTGGTGGTCGTGATTCTGGGCCCCCGGATGCCCCATCCGGGTCAGCGACTCGCCCGACGGACCGGAGAACGGATAAAAAAACGGTCGCGGATACTCGCCACCGAAGTGCCACCGCACCCGCTCGGCTCCCTCGATCCGAAACGCCGCCTGATGCCCGGCCTGCGGGACCACTTCGTAGCGTGGCGGCATCCAGACTGGTTCCTCCGCCGACAGCAGGCCGCAGACGAGCACAACACCCGCCGCCACCCGACATGCTGTTTCTAAAAGCGCCTTCATGGGTCCATTCGAGCACAGGGTCGCCGGTTCCCGGTCACGCCGCACCACCCTTCAGGTCCGCCAGCGCCTCCCAGTGGCGGCGCTCCTCGCGACTGATTTCAGTGGGCAGCTTCACCGACACCAGGATGTAGAGGTCTCCGTGCTCGTCCGTATCCTGGGGCAGCCCCTTGCCTTTCACCCTCAGCCGCGCACCGGGCTGGGTGCCGACGGGAATCTTCAGTCCGAGCATTCCGTGCAGTGTCCGGATGGGCACGCTCCTGCCCAGCACGCTGTCCCACGGGGCGATGGCGATCTCCATGTTCAGGTTGGCGCCATCGACCTCGAAATCGGGATGCCGCTCAAATTTCACGCGGAAAAACAGGTCACCGGGCTGGCCTCCCTTGTGCCCGGGGGCACCGAGGCCGGGACAGCGGATCAGCGTGCCCTCCGTCACACCGCGCGGGATCGCGATTTTCACCGAGGTATCCTTCGTCACCCCCGCGCCCATCGGTCGGCGCAGGCGGATCTGCCGCTCCGCTCCCTGCATCACCTCGTCGAGTGGCACCAGCAGGTCGGCTTCGATGTCGTGGCCCTTGACCGGCCGATCGGATCGCCCCCGGTCGCGGCGGATGCCAGGGAAAGCCTCCACCGCATCGCCGGCACCCGACAGGCGACTGCTGAAGACGCTCTCGAAAAATTCGCTGAACCCCGTGCTGCCGTCGAAGTGATATCGCCCCGCCTCCTCGGCAGCCTCGCCAAACTCCGGCGTAAAGGGCGACTCGGGTCCTCCGGGCGGCGGCTCGAAATCGCTGCCGTGCTCCCAGCCAGGACCGAGCGCGTCGTAGGTCTGGCGCTTTTCCCCGTCGATCAGCACCTCATACGCCTCGCTGATCTCGCGAAAACGCTCCTCGGCCGTCTCCTTGTCTTCGGCGACGTCCGGATGGTATTTCCGGGCGAGTTTTCGATACGCCTTGCGGATTTGGTCCGTGCTGGCGTCCCGCTCGACCTCCAGAATCTCATAATAATCGCGGTATTTGACCCACATGTCCGGCTCTCGGAAAACGAATGACCCGGATTGTACGGGATGCGGCCCGTTTTGAACACCGATTTCCCCCAGCCAGCGGAGGAAAAAAATGTTTTGAACTCCGAAGTAATAGATTTATCATAAAATTCATAAATCCAAACCTCCGTGTCCGACCCAGCGCCCATCCACATCACCAGCTCCTCCGACCGACGGCCGGAGAGCGTCGCGGGCGCCGATCCGACCCTCGCTGAAAGCCGGAAAGCCGAGGCCGGCACCGGTCCCGCCCCGGCCCGGAAGTTTCCCGCCCCCATCCCGCCGAAGATCCTCGGCCAACTCACCGCGTTGCCGGAATCCGCCATCCTGCCCGCGACGCTGGAGGGCCTCACCAAGCTCCACGGCGGCTGGGGCTGCCTCCTTTACCAAGTCGAGGACGGCCTCGCCCTCGCCGCCTCCTCCCCCATCGGCGACGGGGCGCCGCCCGCTCCCGTCTGCACGCCGGTCACCATCGTGCCCGCCCAGACTCTCCGGGACCGCTATCACCAGGCCGCCGGCGAGCTGCTCCAACTCGCCTGCGAACCTGCCGCCCGCGAGGCCGTGGCCACCGGCGATTCCATCCTCGTCGAGACCGAGCTGGCCGGCCAGCGCTGCCTCGTCATCGCCTTGCCGGTCTATGAAGGCGGGGTCATCACCGGCTGTCTCTGCCGGGTCCACCCACCCAACCAGCGCGGCGAAGCCACCGCCATCGCCGGGCTCCAGCTCGCCGGCGTGCTGCGCGCCCTCTCCGCGTCCCGCTCCGAGACACACCGCATCCGGTCCCGATTCGGCAAAGTCGCGGCATTTGTGGAACTGCTCGCCGCCGCGGAAGGCGGAGTCGATTTTGCCGAATGCGCCCGCCGCCTTGCCAACCATCTGCGCGAAGTGCTGGAGTGCGATACCGTGGCTCTCGCCGTCTGCGGCCGCCTCGGCACGCCGCGCCTCGCCGCTGTGTCGGGCGAGTCCGGCCCCGCCGAGACCCACACACCGGGCCGGCGCGCTCTGCTTGCTCATCTCACCGAGGCGATCCACCGCCGCCAGCCGCTCGTCACGCGACGCCCCGGTGCCACTGGCCATGCCGCCTCACCCGACGCCGGATCGGAGGGCGCCGTGTCGCTGCGCGAGTGGTTCGATCCCGCCCTGTCGCTCTGCCTCCCGCTCATCGACGCCGCCGGACAGCTCCGCGGCGCGTGGATTTTCCTCTGGCGCGACGAGCCGGCCGATTTGGACGAAAAGCGCACCCTCATCCAGGCCGCCAGCCCCGAGGTCGCCCCGCTGCTTTCCCTGCTCCACCGGGCCAAGCCGGGCGCCGCCCTCGGTCCCGTGCTCCGGCTCTGGCAGCGCGGCACCCTCTCGCAGCGCCGCCTCGCCGCCGCCGGCATCGCCCTGCTGCTGCTGGCCGGCCTCATTCCCCTGCCCTATCCCGTCCGCGCCACCTGCGAATTGCAGCCCGTGGTGCGCCGCGTCATCGCCGCCCCGTTCGACGGCATTCTGGAGCGTTCCACCGTCCGGGCGGGGGAAAAAGTCACCGCGGGGCAGTTGCTCGCGGTCCTCGACGGCCGCGAAGTGCGCTCCCAATTGTCCGAAGCCATCGCCCGCCGCGAGCGGGCCCTGAAAGAGTCCGACCTCGCCCTCGCCCAGGACCGCGTCGCCGAAGCCCGCATGGCCGCCCACGAAGCCGACGGGCTCGGCCACGAGATCGAGCGCCTCGAATATCGGCAGGCCCACCTCGAAATCCGATCCCCCATCGATGGCATCGTCCTCCAGGGCGATCTCGACCGATCCGAGGGCGCGCCGCTCCGTGTCGGCGATCCCCTGTTCGAAGTCGGCCCGCTCGACCGCCTCGTCGCCGAGATCGCCGTCGAAGCCACCGACATTTCCCTCGTCCGCCCCGGCGCTCCCGTCTCGTTGAAACTGGAGTCCGCCGCCCGCACCACCCTGTCCAGCGAGATCAGCCACATCCCGCCGCGGTCCGAGTGGGTCGGCGAGTCGAATGTCTTCCTCTGCGAGGCGGAACTCCCCAATCCCGACGCCGAACTCCGCGCCGGCCTGAAGGGCAAATGCCGCGTCTCCGGCCCCCGTCGCCCGCTGCTCTGGATCTGGGCCCGCGATGCCTGGCTGGCGCTGCGCTACCGACTGTGGTGATCGATCAAACAGGGTCCCTTCGACGATGCAACCCTCTTCCATCGGAAATCCCGACTATGCCGTGCGCGAGATCGAAGTCTCCGCGCCCCGCGTCCGTGCGGGCCTGCGGTGGACCTTCCAGCAGAGCGGCGGCGAGGGCGTCTACCTCCTCGAAGATCCCCTCCACGGCCGCTTTTTCCGCCTCGGCCGGCGCGAGCACCATTTCGTGAAATGCCTCGACGGCCGGCGCACCGTCGCCCAGATCGTCGCCGCCCTGTCCACCGGCGATCGCGACCTCGCGATGGACTCGCAGGAGGCCACCTCGCTGGTCAGGATGCTCATCGACCACGGCCTCGTCAGCACCGGCGACAGCGACCACGCCGACCGCGTCTGGGACGAGGTGAACCGCCCCCAGGAATCAAAGCGCCTGCTCGGCCGGCTCGGCCAGATCCTTTTCCTGCGCGTGCCGCTCGGCAATCCCGACCGATTCTTCATCTGGCTGGCCCGCCACGCCGGCTGGCTCGCCAGTCCCGGCTTTGCCCTCGTCTGGCTGGTGGTCGTCATCGCCGGAGTCTTCGCCGTCGTCGATCAGGCCGGGCGCTTCCGCGCCGAAATGTCCGGCGTCTTCCACGTGGGAAATCTGTGGATGCTCGGCGGCCTCTGGGTCGTGCTCAAGATCGTCCACGAGTGCTGGCACGGCCTCGTCTGCCGGCGACACGGCGGCGCCGTGCCCGAGGCGGGCGTCACCTTCCTGCTCCTCAGCACCCCGCTCGGCTACGTGAATGCCTCGTCGAGCGCGGCTTTTCCCTCCAAGTGGCAGCGCATCGCCGTCTCCGCCGCCGGCATGTATGGCGAGCTGCTCATCGCCGCCATCGCCGCCATCGCGTGGGCGCGGCTCGAGCCGGGACCGCTCAGCGCCGCCCTGCACCAGGTCATCGTCCTGTCCAGCGTGACGACCGTGCTGTTCAACGCCAATCCGCTGATGCGGTTCGACGGCTACTACATCCTCTCCGACCTGCTCGACATCCCCAATCTGGCCGGCAAAGGCCAGTCCGTGACCCGCTGGCTGCTCCGCCGCTGGCTGCTCGGGATGAAAAAGGCCCGTTTTCCCCTGCGCCCGGGCGAGCCCCGCTGGATCATCGGCCTCTACGGCGTCGCCGCCGCCGGTTGGCGCGTCCTCGTCACCATCGGCCTGCTCATCGGAGCCGCCCTGCTGTTCGAGGGGGCCGGACTGCTCCTCGCCCTCGTCGCCGCCGCTGCCATGGTGCTCCAGAGTCTTGCCGGAGCATTAAAATATCTGAAAAAGTCCGCCACCGCCGAGGGACTCAGCCCCCTGCGGCTCACCGTGCGGCTCGCGCTCCTCACCGCCGCCGTCGGCGCCGCGATGGGGCTCATCCACATCACCCCCACCGCCTCCGCGCCCGCCGTGGTGCAGGAAGTCAGCGGCGGCGAAATCCGCGCCGAGTGCCCCGGCTTTCTCATCGACATCGCCGTGTCTGACGGCGCCCGGGTGGCGGCAGGTGACCTCCTTTTCCGGCTGGAAAATGCCGAGGAAACCGCCCAACTCCGGCGCATCGAGACCGAGATCGCCCGCAGCCGGCTCCGCGCCGCCCAGAGCCTCGCCGCCGGCCAGATCGCGGCTTCCCAGGCCGAAGAACGCAATCTCCAGGCCCTTGAAGAAACCGCCGCCGAGTTGCGCAATCACACCGCCACCCTGGAGCGCCGCGCGCCCCGAGCCGGCATCGTGCAGAGCCCCGGCCTCGACTCCCTGCAAGGCACTTGGATCGAGCCCGGGCGCCTCCTGATGACCATCGGCGCCGAGGACCGCAAGGAACTCGTCATCATGGCCGCGCAGGAGGACTGGCAGACCTTTGATGCCGCCCGCGCCACCGGTCGTACCGTGACCTTCGTTCCCCGTCGGCGCTGGCACACCGCGCCAGCCACCATCCGCGTCGCCAACGCCAGCGCCACCACCCAGCCCTCCCATTTTGGCCTCATCACCCCCGGCGGAGGCCCGCTCACAGTCCGCGATCGGCCCGGCGGCGATCCCGAAGCCGCCACCAGTGCCGACGCTCTCTCCCGCTACGCCCTCGCCGCTCCCCGCTTTGAAATCCGCGCCGAGATCGCCGCTCCGGATGCGGCCGCCCTGCTCTCCGGCGAGCCCGGCACCCTCCTCGCCGCCGCCGCGGAACCGGAGACGCTCGCCTCCCTGAGCGCCAAAGCCCTGCGCCGTCAGCTCGACCGGCTTTGGGACACGGCCCGCACGCCTTGAGCGACAGGCCGGTCTCTCATGGTGGAGGAAATCAGGCTTGCTTAATTATTGTTTTTATAGTAATTTTTATAAATTGAAGATGTGTCCCCTCCCACAGCGACCTTCCCGCCGCCCATCCGCCCTCTTCGCGGCTCGGATTGCTATGGTCGGATCTCTCGCGGTGGCAGGGGCCGGCTGCCAGATTCCCAAGGACTTGAGCGTGTTGCAAGCAAGCGATCCCGCCGATCCGGCCAGCGTCCGCCTCCCATCCACCCTCATCGGCGACACCTACACACCCGAGAGCAAAACCGAGAAATCGCTCGACACCGCCCTCCGTGAGCAGTCGGCCGATTATCTGGCCGATGCCGCCTCCGTCGGTGAGGGCGAAAAACGCTCCGATCTCGCCGAGGCCTTCGCCCGGTCCGGTGCCATCGCCCCTGAAAGCTGGTGGGCCGACGACACCGCCCGGCCCCTGCTCGCCCACACCGGAAAAGTGCTCCAACTTGATCTCGACGAGATCTACCGGCGCGCCCTCACCCATTCCAGCGAGGTCAAAGTCTATGCCGCCACCCCGCTCATCCGCGAGACTGCCATCGCCGAAGCCGAAGGCGAGTTCGACCCCGAACTTTTCACCGAAACCCGTTACGACCGCAGCCACGAGCCCACCAGCTCCGTGCTCGAAGCCGGTGAGGACAATGAATTCCTCCGCCAGCGCGGCTGGACCAGCGAGTCCGGCGTCCGCAAACGCTTCCAGACCGGCACCAGCCTGTCCCTCTCTCAGGAGATCACGGAGCAAACGAGCAATTCCGACTACTTCAATCCCCGCGACCAGGGCCGCGGCCGGCTCAAACTCTCCGTGATGCAGCCCCTGCTCAACGGCGCCGGCACCGCCTACAACCGCTCCCTCATCCAGATCGCCAAGCTGGAAGCCGAGACCGGCTATGACGAATTCATCGGCCAGCTCGAAGAACACCTCATGGAGGTGAATCGCCAGTACTGGTCGCTCTACCTCGCCCGCGCGACTTATCTCGAAAAGAAACGCCTCGTCGCCGACACCCAGACCATCGTCGACGAACTCGAAAGCCGCGGAAACCTCGACAGCATCGCCAGCCAGCGCTCCCGCGCCCGATCCGCCCTCGCCACCCGCAAGGCCGATCTCGTCCGGGCCGAACTCGCCATCAAAAATGCCGAGAGCCGGCTGCGCACCCTCGTCAATGACCCAGTTTTCGTCGATGACCGGATCGGCGAGATCGTCCCCGGCTCCCCGCCTATCGCCTCGGCCGTCGTTCCCGACTTCCGCCAGACCGTCACCGATGCCCTCACCCACCGGCCCGAGATCCACATTGCCGAAAACTACCTCCGCGCCTCCGATCTGCGCCAGGGCATGGCCGCCAACGAGACCCGGCCCACCCTGAACCTCATCGGAGAGGTCGGCGCCTCCGCCATGCGCGGCGACGGCGATTGGTCAGGCGCCGTCGGCGACCAGTTCGACGATGTCGAGCCCACCTGGAGCGCCGGCGTCGTCGCCAGCCTGCCCTGGGGTCGCAAGACCGCCAAGGCACGCCTGCTCCGCTCCCAGCTGGAGGTGCGCCAGCGCCGCGATGCCCTGCGCTCCACCCTCGACCAGGTGCTGCTCGAGGTACAGATCGCCCACCGCGAAGTCGCCACCGCCTGGCCCGATGCCAAGGCAAAATGGGAAGCCGCCAAAGCCGCCGACCAGGAGCTCACCATGCTGCGCGACCGGCGCGAAGTCGAATCCGCCGAGTCCGGCACCACCCTCTATCTGGAGAAAGTCCTCGACGCGCAGGAGCGCCGCGCTCTCGCCCGCGAGGAATACCTGACCGCGCTCGTCGTTTACAATTCCGCCCTCACCAACCTCGACCGCGCCCGCGGCACCCTGCTCCAGGAGGAGACCATCGCCGTCGAGCGCACCGAGGACGCCGCCGGCCTCCCCCTCGTCCAACTCGTCAAGCAGGAAGCCGCCGACGACGCCGTCAAAGCCTACGAGAACTTCAAGTGATCTCCGATCAGACCCTGTTTCATCGGAGATCATACCCTGTTCGATCGGAGATCATACCCTGTCATGTCAGCCACCGCCCCAGCCAGGAAGCCCCGCCGGTGGGAGACGCTGCGCGACCAGTATGCCCTCGACGGCTACCTCCACGCGCTCGGCCACCAGGCCGCCCGCCGGCTCCTGCCGCTCCCAACCGGCGACCGGCCGCACTGGGACGACCGGACCAAGCTCGCCGCGATCCACTCCCTGGCCGACGAATTTGCCCGGCTCGATCTCGATCAGCTCCGCGCCCGCAGCCTGGCCCTGCGTGACCAGATCCAGGCCGGTCGCGGCCTCGGCGATCTCGTCGCGCCCGCCTTCGCCCTGGTGCGCGAGACCTCGCGACGCATCCTCGGGCTTTACCACTATGATGTGCAGCTCCTCGCCGGCCTCGCCATGTGCCGCGGCGGCATCGCCGAGATGGCCACGGGCGAGGGCAAGACGCTGGTGCAGTCTCTCGTCGCCTACACCTGGGCCCTGCCCGGCCGCGGCGTCCACGTGGCCACCGCCAACAGCTACCTCGCCGAGCGCGACCAGGAATTTTCCCGCGACCTCTTCGCCGCGCTCGGTCTGACCAGCGCCCTGCTCCCCGAAAAGACGCCCGGCCCCGCCAAACGAGCCGCCTATGCCGCGGATGTTACCTTCGGCACGGGCACGGAGTTCGGCTTCGACTATCTGCGCGATCAACTGGAGCGCTTCCGCCACGACCGGCCCCGGCTCGGCGAACGATTCGCCCGCGCCGCGCTCGGCCAGCCGCCGGTGGAGCGGGCCGGGCTTTCGCAGCGCGAACTGGCCTACGCCATCCTCGACGAAGCCGACAGCATCCTCATCGACGAAGCCACCACGCCGCTCGTCATCAGCCGCAAGGAGGAAGGACCGCACCGCCAGCCGGCGCCGTTCCTCGTCGCGAGGGCGGTGGCCGAGGCGCTCGCAGAGGGCACCGACTACACGCCGCCCGTATCGGGGCGACCCGTGCGGCTCACCGAAGCCGGCCGGGAACGCATCGCGGGCGGCGAATTTCCCGTGCCCTGGCAGGAGCTGCGCCGTCCGTGGCACAGGTATGTGGAAAACGCCCTCCAGGCCCGGCTGCGCTTCCAACTCGACGTCCACTATGTGATCCAGGATGGCAAGGCCGTCATCGTTGACGAGTTCACCGGCCGTGCCCGGCCCGAAAGCTCGTGGAAAGACGGCCTGCACCAAGCGGTCGAAGCCAAGGAGGGCCTCACCATCCAGTCGGAGTCGGATTCGGCAGCCAGCATCTCGCGACAGCGGTTTTACCGGCTCTACGAGAACGTCTGCGGCATGACCGGCACCGCCATCGACTCGGCCGGGGAATTCTGGGAGGTGTTTCGGCTGCCCGTCGTCCCCATCCCGCGCAATAAGCCGGACCGCGGCGCCGTGTTGCCGACCCGGGTGTTCGTCTCCGAGCAGGCGAAGCTCTGGGCCGTGGTCCGCGACATCGCCGATCGCCGCCACCGCGGCCAGCCGGTGCTCGTCGGCACGCGGACCATCGGCAACAGCGAAAAGTTGTCCGCCCTGCTCACCGCCAGCGGCATCCCCCACCGCCTCCTCAATGCGCGGCAGGATGCCGAGGAGGCCGCCATCGTCTCCGCCGCCGGCACGCCCGGCTCCGTCACCATCGCCACCAACATGGCCGGTCGCGGCACTCACATCACCCTCGGACCGGAAGCCCTCGAAGCCGGCGGCCTGCATGTCATCGCCCTGGAGATCGAGGAATCGCGCCGCATCGACCGCCAACTCACTGGACGGGCCGCCCGGCAGGGGCAGCCGGGCTCCTCGCAGGTGTTTTTGTCTGCCGACGATTTTGTGATCCGCCACTACGCCGCCGCCGAGGCCGAGCGTCTCGCCGCCAGCCGCAGCGACGACCACGGCGAGGTCCTGCCCACGGGCCGCTGGCCGGAAATCTTCCGCCGAGCCCAGTTCCGCGCCGAAAAAACGCGCTACGAAGCCCGCCAGGGCCTGCTGCGGCACGATGACTGGCTCTCCGAGACCAAACGCCGGCTTTGACCCAATTTTGCCATCGCTTCCCAACCCATTCCGCCTCCCATGAACCTCCGGACTCACCTACCCACCCTGCTTGGCCTCCTCTTCGCCATCCTGACGCCGGCTCTCGCCGCTGAGGATGCCGCCCTCACCGGCGTCACCGAGCCGATGGAGCAGATCGATCTCGCCTTTCCCGAACCGGGCGTGATCCGCACGGTCGATGTGAAGGAGGGCGACCTGGTCAAAAAGGATCAGGTCCTCGCCCAACTCGACTGCCGGGTGCTGGAAAGCCAACTAAAGATCGCCCGGATGAAGGCCGACAGCACCGCCGCCATCCAGTCCGCCAGCGCCACCCTGACGATGCGTCAGCAGCGCCATGAGCAATTGCAGCGCCTCGCCGCCAGCGACAATGCCAATGCCGATGAACTGGCCCGCGCCAAGGCTGAATTTGAGATCGCCCAGGCCGACCTGCAACTCGCCCACGAAGCCGCCGCCGAGCACGCGCTCGAAGCCAGCCAGATCGAAGCCCAGATCGAGCAGCGCACCCTGCGCGCGCCTTTCGACGGGGTCGTCGCCCGCATCGCCCGCGATCCCGCCGCCAGCGTCACGCCCAGCGACGGCCCCATCGTGTCTCTGGTTCAGTTGGACCGGCTGGACCTGGTCGTCCACGTCGATCACCGCCGCCTCGACAGCCTCGCCCAAGGGCGCGATCTGGCCGTGGAATCCCTCGACCGACGGGTCCAGGCCACGGCGCGGGTGGAGTTCATCAGCCCGGTCATCGACCCCTCCAGCGGCACCGCCCGGGTGCGGCTCAGCCTGCCGAACGAGCAACGGCAGCACCTCAGCGGCGTGAAATACCGCGTCCTGCTGCCTCCCGGAGCCGTCGCCGGCACCGAACCGTGAAACCGGCCGGAACCGGTCAACCCACGCGAGAAATTGGGCAAATCGTGCGAAGTCCCTTGCGGCAGCATCGGCGAGAATGACTCCGGTGTCGGATGTCCGGCTCCCGGAGACACACATGCGCAACAGGTTGATCAAACGGATGGATGAATTCCTCAGCTGCCGGCTGGCGGAGGAGCATCCCCACGGTCGCCTGCGACAGCATGTCGAAAGGCCGGCCATCACCATCTCACGCGAAGCCGGCACGCGGGGATTGGAGATCGGGATGAAATTGGTCGATTACCTCGATCAATTCGACGACACCGCCGAGCATGGCTGGGCGCTGTTTGACCAGAGCCTGCTCGCCCGCGTCATCGAGGAACGCCGCCTCCCCGACGTGGTACCGGATTTTCCGAATCCCTTTTCCGCCACCGAGCCCCCGCTGAAGGCGGTGGAGGATCTCCAGGGCACCCGACCCGCGGACTGGACGCTGCGCGAACACACCATCCACTCCATCCGGCGCCTTTCCCGTCTGGGCAATGCCGTCATCCTCGGCCGCGGGGCGAATTTCATCACCCGCGATCTGCCGAATGTGTTTCACGTCCGTCTGGTCAGCTCCCGGCAGGAGCGCCTGACCGAAGTGCAGCAGTCACTCGGCCTTTCCGACGAGGAGGCTGCCGCCTGGGTGGAGTCGACCGACCGCGCCCGCGAGTCTTATGTCCGGCGTCACCTCGGCGCCCGCATTGACGACCCTGCCGCCTACCACCTGACCATCCACGCCGGCCGCCTGGAGGAGGATCGCACCGCGCGACTCATCGGCGACGCCGTGATCGACTGGTTCTGTTCACGGTGCTTGACGGCGACCCTGTGAGGTGTTGCGTCTCTGCCAGCCATGGACGCCACCCATCCCGATGCCCATCTCCGCCTCGTCGAGGCCGCTCTGCGCCGCCGCGCCAGCGACATCCACATCGATCCCCTCCTCGACGGCTATCAGATCCGCCTGCGCATCGACGGTCTGCTGACGACAACCGATCACCTAAGCACTGACACCGGACACCGGCTGATCAATCAGTTCAAGACGGCCGCCGGCATCGAGCCGGGCACGGCCTTCACCCCGCTCGGCGCCCGAAAAAAGCTCACGGCGGAGGGCCGGCCGATCGATTGCCGCATCACGCTGGCGCCGTGCATCAGCGGGCCGAAGCTGGCCGTCCGCCTGCTGGATCCCGATCGCCTCCGCCACCGCGTCACCGACCTCGGACTGCGTGAATCGGGGCTGGAGCGCTTCCACCGTTGGCTCACCACGCTGAATGGCATGTTTCTCGTCACTGGTCCCACCGCCAGCGGCAAGACCACCACGCTCTACGCCCTGCTCCACGAACTCGCCGCCGAGCACCGGCATATCGTCTCCATCGAAGACCCGGTGGAGTACGAGATCGACGGCATCAACCAGATCCAGGTCGATCACCGGCACGGCATCGATTTTGCCGAAGGCCTGCGGACCATCCTGCGCCTCGATCCCGACCACGCCATGATCGGCGAGTTGCGCGATCCCGATGCCGCCCAGGCCGCGGTCGCCGCTGCCGTCGCCGGCCGGGTCATCCTCGCCACGCTGCACGCCCGCGATGCTGTCAGCGCGGTGACGGCCCTGCGCAATTTCGGCCTCGCCGACCACCAGATCGCCACCGCCCTCGCCGTGGTGGTCAACCAGCGACTGGTGAGACGGCTCTGCGCCGAGTGCCGGCAACCCGCCAGTCTCACGCCTGCCGAAATCGAGTGGCATGATCGCCACCGCCTGCGCCAGCCATCCACCGCCTGGCGGGCGACCGGTTGCACGGCCTGCGAGGGCTCGGGCTACCACGGACGCACCGGCCTGTTCGAAGTCTGGCACGTGGATCGCGCCGACTACGAGATGCTGCTCGCCGGAGCCGATGAGGAGACCCTGCGCCGGCACCTCGATGCCGAGGGACACACCGATCTGTGGGAGGATGCGACCGCCAAGATCGAAGCCGGCATCACGACCCACGCCGAAGTGCAGCGACTCGGTCTCAGCCTACCCTGGGAGTGATGCAACAGGGTCTGATCTCCGATGCAACAGGGTCTCTGCGGAGATGAGACCCGGTTGCCACGGGCGCGGAGGGATCAACCCGCCTCCTTGACTTCCTGGCAATCGACGCAGAGGGACACGCTCGGCTTGGCCTCGAGCCGGGCGGCGGGGATGTTGTCACCGCAGCCCTCGCACAGGCCATAGGTGCCCCGCTCGATCCGGTCGAGGGCATGGTCGACTTTGGCGAGCAGCAGTTCCTCGCTCTCGACCACGCGGGACTCGACCTCGGCGTCGTCCCACTCGGCGGCGCGGTCACCACCGGCGATGTCGGCGGTGGCATGGGCCTCGCGCAACTCGTCGCCGTGGGCCTCCAGATTGCGTCTCAGGTCTTCACGCTGCGCGAGCAGGCGTTGGCGGAACAACTCGATGGTATTGGGTGTCATGTCGATATTTCTGGCTTGGCGGTTCCGGACCGGTTGCCCGACAGTGATCAGCCGGCCAGCCGCATGGCCAGCACGATCAGGATCACCACCAGGACCAGGGTGAGCCAGAAATGAGGGTGCCAGAGCCATACGAAGCGCTCCCGGAGCCGGAAGCGGGGCGGTTGATCGTCGGAGTCTGCCATGTCCGCTGAAGGATGATGTTGGAAAGCGGCGGGAGGAGCCGGGTGACGACCCGTCTCAGCCGTGCCCGTGCTGCTGGAGCATGCGGGTCTTTTCCTTCCGCATCTGGCGCTCGACTTTCTGCACCGTCAGGTCGATCGCCTCGTAGAGGTCGGCGGACTCGGTGTCAGCCTCGATGGTGACATTGTCCGCCGCGACGATGACGATCTCGGCCACGTGCCCGTGGGAGGTGGAGTCGAGGATCACCTTGGCCTCGATGATGCGCGGGTAGCCGTAGTGGATGCGTCCGACTTTCTTCTCCGCGTACTCGCGGATGGCACCCGTCAGTTCCATGTGGCGGGCGGTGATGGAGATGGGGAAGTCGGGCGCTTGGTCTTTTTCGGTTTCAGGCATGGCTTGTTGACGGTTGGGTTTGGGGAAAAATCAGTGGGAGAGATAGAGGGCGGTGTCGCCGTTCTCGATGAGCCGGTTCGTGAAGCTGCCGACAAACAGATCGACAAAGAAGCGGCGGGAATGGATGCCGGCGACGATCAGGTCGGCCTGCGAGAGGTGCTCGCGCTGGATCTCTTCCATTGAGGTGGTTTTGACGAGTTCGGTGCGGTAGCGGCTCACGCCGTGGGCCTCGAGAAAGGCTTCGGCCTCGCGCAGCAACAACTCGCCCTGCTCCGGCTCGGTGGTGGCGGTGAGGACGGTCAGATCGAGGTCGTAGGGAGCGGCAAAGGCCAGAAAGTCGCGGAAAGCCCGGCCGGAACTGAAACTGCCGTCCCAGGCGACCACGGCGCGCCGGTAGGGCTCTCCGGCATCGGACTCGGGCACGGCCAACACGGGCGTGACGGTGCGGCCCAGCACTTTCGCCAGCGAATCGCCGGGACCTTTCTGGGTTTCGAAATGGAAGAAGGTGCGCAGCCCCATCACGACGAGGTCGTGCAGCACGGAGGCTTCCAGGATCTTGTCGGCCGGGATGCCCTCCAACTCGCTCTCGCGGTGGCAGACGCTCTGCTCGCCACAGACGCGGGCGAACCGGTCGCGAGCCCGGTGAATGCGCTCCGCCGCGTCGGCCGTGGCGCGCATCACGGCATCCTGCACCAGCGGCCAGTGGCTCACGTCGGCGGGAGCCACGCTGGACCGGATGCCGGGCGAGTCGAGCACGACCAAGCCGGTGATCTCCGCTCCGTGTCGCAGGGCCACTTCACAACTGCGTCGGGATGCCGCCTCGGCGAAGGCGGAGACATCGATCGGGGTGAGGATGCGTCGGATGGCGGCACTCATGGTCGTGGTGGGGGCGGGGTTGGAGCGGGTGGTTCGGCTGAAAAAACTTCACAGCCCGGCTTCCGGCTGGAGCACGAGGCCATCGGGCCACGGGGCACCGGCCTGGATCCAGTGGTAGAGCTTGCTGGTCTCGTCCTTGGTCAGGGCGTGACCGCCGGCGGGCATGGCTTCGATGAAATAGTCAGGCATCACCGTGACGAGGAACAGGGTGCTGCGGTGCGCATCACCGGGCACCAGGACGGGCCGGCCATTGGTGTCCTCGATCATGTTCTTCTTCCGCTGGAAGCTCAGGGCCGTCAGCGGGGCGTGGTCGTAGTGACAGGTGATGCATTTGCGCTCGAGTATCGGAGCGATGTCCTTGCGAAAATCGACCGCGCCGACCTTCGACTCGGGCGCCACGACGATGACTTCGGGGATCGGCTTGGGGCGCGCCTGACAGCCGAAGAGCATGAGAAGCGACAGGCCGGCTGCGATCTCGAGGAAAAATCGGTTCTTCATGGCTCTCAATCAATCATAGAAGATGACGCCGCGCTTCGCCAATCCTGACTTTCACCGGGCTTGTTTTGCGCCCTTGCACGGGAGCCTCGCGGGCGGCATCGTTCCCGCTCGCGTTTTTCGCGCTGTCACCCGGCCATGGAGCTCGAATCCCCATCCTCAGAGACACTCTCCGCTGAACTCGAATCGCTGCGCCAGCGGGTGCGCGATCTGGAGGCCCGGCTCGATGACGAACGCCACTCGGCCGGCGACCGCTTCCGCTGTGCGGTGGATGCCGCGCCCAACGGGATCGTGATGACCGACGGCGACGGGCGCATCCTGTTCGCCAACCGCCGGGCGCGCCAGCTTTTCGGTTATGAATTGGACGGCGAGATGGAGTCGATGAGCATCGAGCATCTCATGCCGGAACGATTCCGCATCCGCCACGTCGGCCTGCGGGAAAGCTACCATGGCGCGCCGGAGCCGCGCCCCATGGGCACGGGCCGGGATCTCTATGCCTGCCGCAAGGACGGCTCGGAATTTCCCGTCGAGATCGGACTCACCCCGGTCGAGATCGGCGGGGAGCGACTCATTTTGGGCATGATCGCCGACATCACGGAGCGTCAGCGCGCCACCGCCGCGATGTCTGAAAAGGCCCGCATTCTGGCCAGTGTCCACGAGGCGGTCTTCACCGTGGACGGCGGCGGAGTCATCCGCTCGTGGAATCCCGGAGCGACGGCCATTTTCACCTGGTCGGAGGCCGAGATCGTTGGGCAGCCTGTCTCGCGCCTCTGCCCTCCGGAGGAGCCCGACCGCTTTCATACCATCATTCTCGATGGACTGAGACACCAGTCGCGCTTTGAAAGCATCCTGCGCTGCCATCGCCGCGACGGATCGGCCATCACGCTGGCCATCCGGGCGGCCCAGACCGTGTTCCCTGATACCGGACAGGCGGGAGCCATCGTCTGCGCCCACGACATCACCCGCCAGCGGGAATTGGAGGATGAGATCGTCCAGATCGCTGAAAAGGAGCAGCGCCGCATCGGCCAGGATCTTCACGACGATCTCTGCCAGCAGCTCGCCGGCATCGGCTGCCTGGCCAAGGTGCTCCAGCAGGAACTCGATGCCTCCGGCTCGACGCGCCCCGCCGACGCCTTGGGCAACCTCGTCGAAATGATCTCCCAGGCCAACACGCGCGCCCGCGAGATCTCCCGCGGCCTCGCCCCGGCCATGATCCAGCGCGAGGGCCTCACCGGCGCCCTGTCCGAACTCGCCTCCCGCACCCGCCGCATCTTCGGCGTGCCCTGCCAGTTCCACTGCCCCGATCCGATCTTCGTCGAAGACGAAAAGCGCGCCGTGCAGCTCTACCGCATCGCCCAGGAAGCCACTTCCAACGCCGTGAAACACAGCGACGCCACCCGGATCGACATCCACCTCGACCTGTTGCCGCGCCGCCTGCGCCTGCGCATCGCCGACGACGGCCGCGGGATGCCGCCCAAGGGCGCCACGGGACCGTCCGGTCTGGGACTCATGACGATGGCCCACCGCGCCCGCCTCGTCGATGGCGACCTTCAGGTCGATTCATCACCAGGTACCGGGACCACCATCACCTGCATCGCTCCACACCAAAATGAGTGAGACCACCGCTCCGACCCGGCGCATCCTCATCGTCGATGACCATCCCATCATGCGTTTCGGCCTCGCCCGCCTGATCGAGGCCGAAGCCGACCTCCAGGTGCCATGGGAGGCCGGCACCGCCCGCGAGGCCCTGTCCCACATCGAGCGGGAAAAGCCCGATCTCGTCCTCGTCGACATGGCCCTGCCGGATCGCAACGGTCTCGAATTGATCAAGGACATCCGCGCCGCCTTCGACGGCGTCCAGTGCATCGCCATCTCCATGCACGACGAGGAACTCTACGCCGAGCGCGTGCTGCGGGCGGGCGGGCGCGGCTACGTGATGAAGGAGGAGGCTCCCGGCAAGCTCATCCAGGCCATCCGCCGCGTGCTCGATGGCGGCGTCTTTCTCAGCCCCAAGATGGAGGCCCGCATCGTCGAGATTTTCGCCGGTGGCGAAAAGAGCAGTTCACCGGTCGAGCGCCTCAGCGACCGCGAGTTGGAGGTCTTCCGCCTCCTCGGCGAAGGCAACGGCTCCCGCGAGATTGCCGGCAAGCTCGGCATCAGCGTGCGCACCATCGATGCCCACCGCGCCCACATCAAAGAAAAGCTCGGACTGCGCGACGCCACCGACCTGATGCACCAGGCAGTACGCTGGGTCGAGACTGGCGAAATCGGCTGAGACGACTCATCGGGCGCCCGTACGCGAATCGCGTACTCCGTGTACGCGAATCCACCGCGGCAGGATCGGAGTTGCGTACAATTTCCGAAATCCAGTTCCGGGGACATCGTGAGTCCGGTTCCGGCAGGAGCCTACTCGTCTCAAAACCAACCAAATCCACCCCATGTCCCAACAGCCCAAAGCCAGCCTCTTCGAGCGTCTCCGCACCTCCGATCTCTTCCAAGTCTATCGCGACGCGTTTCAGGCCGCCACCGGCCTGCCCCTGTTGCTCAAGCCAGCCGACCAGTCCGCCGACGAGGCGCCCCGCGACACTTTCCGCAATGCCTTCTGCGCCGAACTCAACTCCGGCCGCAAGCCCTGCCAGCACTGCCTGAATGCCGACCAATGCCTCACCGCCCGCTCCGAGCAGCAGGCCCACACCACGCGCTGCTTCGCCGGACTCAAAGAGACCGCCATCCCTGTGCGCGCCGGCGGCCAGACCATCGCCTTCCTCTCCACCGGCCAGTGTTTCGACCACACGCCGGGCGAGGGCGACTTCGACTCCCTCACCGCAGCCTTGCGCGAGTCCGGATTCCCGGACAATCGGATCGAGCGCCTGCGCGGCTCGTTTTTCGCCACCCAGATCGTCGACCCCGAGCGCTATCAGGGCATGGTCACGCTGATTGGCGTGTTTGCGCTCCAACTGTCCGAGTCGCTCAATCGTCTCATGATTGAAGACGCCAACTCTGAACCGCCCGTCGTGATCTCGGCCAAGCAATACATCAACGCCAATCTCGAGGAGCGCATCACTCTCGACGACGTGGCCGCCCACGTGTGCGTGAGCCCCTATTACTTCTGCAAGATCTTCAAGCAGGCCACCGGCATGACGCTGACCGAGTACGTCAACCGCCGCCGCATCGAGCGCGCCAAGCGCAAGCTGCTCGTGCCCCACGCCCGCGTCACCGAGGTGGCCTACGATGTCGGCTACCAGTCGCTCTCCCAGTTCAATCGCAGCTTTCTCAAGTATGTCGGCATGTCCCCGACCCAGTATCGGGAACACTCCGCCATGGAAATGACTCCCAAAGCCGCCTGATTCCCCACACCCCTCCCTCAATCCCATCCCGGATCGTCAGCCGCCCCGGCTTCATCTCCCCCCAGGGGGACCGGTTGACGATCTGGAGAGAGATGGACCGGGATCCGGCGGTTTTCCTGAAAAACCCCAGAACCGCCCCTCGATCCATGAACCGAACCCCCGAGGTCGGGCTTTCACGCCCCTCCGCCCTCCTCCTGTGCCGCATCGAACCCTCCGACATCGAAGCCATGCTCGATGCCTACGACAGCGGCATGTGCGACATCACCACCGCCAATTGCCTGAGCCGGGCCGTCGCCCGGCTCTATGACGATCGGCAGACCTTCCCCCTCTATCGCCAGGGCGACCACGCCACGCTGGAGATACGGGGACACCGCGTCGCCGTGCCCCGATCGGCGCTCGACTGGCTCGATGCCGCCGAGACCGGTGCCCGCAGCGGCCCCTACGAGTTCGCCCTCCCGCTGCCGCCCGAGGTCGATCCCCCGCGCCTTCCCGAGCGCGGACCCATCCCGACACGCCGCCCTCGCGCCGCCTCGCCGGCTCCCGCCCTGGTCGCTCAGGCCTGACGCACCGAACGGATCGGACAAGCCCCGCCATTGTGCCGATTGTCGGCCGCCGGAAAAGGCGGCACGTTGGGGCTTTCGTAGCTCATTTCCCGACCCCATGCATTCGTCCCGCCGCTCCTTCCTTCGCCATTCCGCCGCCGTCACTGCCGGCTTCCTCGGTCTGGACCGTCACCTCGCCCTCGCCGCTGATCCCATCCAGCCCTGGGGACCGCTGAAACCCGATCCCCACCGCATCCTCGATCTGCCGGAGGGCTTTTCCTACCGGGTGCTGTCGCGTGCCGGCGACAAAATGGACGATGGCTTTCTCACCCCCGGTCAGCCCGACGGCATGGCCGCTTTCCCCGGTCCCGACGGCAGCGTCATCCTCGTCCGCAATCATGAGTTGAACTTCGTCGGCTCCAGCGGTTACGGCCCTTTCAAGGACAACAGCAAACTGCCCGACGACTTCGATGCCAGCCTCTGCTACGCTCCCGGCGACGGGAAAAAAGTCGCCCCCCACGTCGGCGGCACCACCACGCTCGTGTTCGACCCCGCCACCGGCCGGTTGAAAAGCCACTTTCTCAGCCTGCTCGGCACCGACCGGAATTGCGCCGGCGGTCCCACCCCGTGGGGCAGTTGGATCACCTGCGAGGAGCCCGCCGATCTCGTCACCGGCGCGCAACGGCGCCACGGCTACTGCTTCGAAGTGCCCGCCACCGCCAAGCCCGGCATCACCCCGCCCGTGCCACTGAAGGACATGGGCCGGTTCCGCCACGAAGCCATCGCCATCCATCCCGCCTCCGGCGTCGTCTACTTGACCGAAGACCGCGGCGACGGCATGATCTACCGTTTCCTGCCCAAAAAGCCTGGCTCGCTCGCCGAAGGCGGACGCCTCCAGGCCCTCAAAATCCGCGACCGCGCCTCCGTCGATACCCGCAACTGGCCCGGCGACGCCGAGCCCTTCCCCCAGCGCTCTCGGCTCGCGGTCGACTGGATGGACCTCGAGGAGACCGACGCGCCCCTCGACGACCTGCGCCTGCGCGGCGTCGCCGCCGGTGCCGCCCGATTCTCGCGCGGAGAGGGCATGTGGTATGGCGCCGCCAGCCAGGTCGGCGAAGAGACCATCTACTGGTGCTGCACCGATGGCGGCAAGAATCAGAGAGGCCAGGTCTTCCGTTATTTCCCCTCCCCCGTCGAGGGTCAGGCTGGCGAAAAGGACCAGCCCGGTCACCTCGAACTCTATCTCGAGCCCAACGACACCGACCTGCTGCGCAACGGCGACAATCTCACCGTCGCCCCGTGGGGACACCTCGTCATCTGCGAGGACACCTCCGGCATCAACCAACTGCGCGGCGTGACCAACGACGGGCAGATCTACACCCTCGGCCGCAACACCCTCAGCGAGACCGAGTTCGCCGGCGCCTGCTTCAGCCCCGACGGCGAGTGGCTTTTCGTCAACATCATGAGCCCCGGCACCACCCTCGCCATCACCGGCCCCTGGCGAAAGCCATCCCAAACAGTTTGAGAAAAGCAACGATTCCGATGCAACAGGGTCTGATCGGCGATCCTACCCTGTTTCATCGGAAAGCCGGCCCATCCGGCGGTCAATCCCACGACTGTCGCCGGCCGCGGCGCGGAAGGCCCGCGCGATGCGGCAGGCCTTCGTAGATCCGGCGGAACGGCGTGTCCGGCTCCTCTTTCAGCGTCAGCCGCGCGAGGAGGCCGAACACGATCCCCGCCACCAGCCCGCCCAGGTGGGCCGCATAGGCGACCCCGCCGGACAGTCCGCCGGCCCCGCCGCCGCTCAGGCTGCCCCAGCCGCTGATCACCTGCATCGCCGCCCACAGACCCAGCACCAGCACGGCCGGGATGGATACGACGCGAAAGAAAAACAGCGCCATCACGCGGTTGTGGGGAAACAGCACCAGATAAGCCCCGAGCACGCCCGAAATCGCGCCCGAGGCTCCCAGGTTCGGAATGATCGAGTTCGGGTCCGTCGCGATCTGCGCCGCCGTCGCCGCCAGCCCGCTGACCAGATAGAACAGCAGGAAGCGCAGCGAACCGAAGCGGTGCTCCACATTGTCTCCAAAAATCCAGAGATAGAGCATGTTTCCGCCCAGATGCGCCCAGCCCCCGTGCAGGAACATCGCCGTGATCAACGTGAGATGGATCGGCCACGGACCCGGCGCCTGCGGCACCTCCACCGGCATCCCACCCGCATCGGGATCGGGCACCACCACCGGCTCCGCCAGATCGATCCCGCGGACGATCTCCGCTGGGATCACACTGTAGCCGAGCGTGAAATCGGGCGAAGCCAGTTGAACCAAAAAAAGCGCCACATTCGCCGCCAGGAGCGCCTGGGTGACCCAGGCGGGCCGCACGAGATGGCGATCGTCATCGCTGAGAGGAAAAAGCATGGCTGCGGGAGGTGGGGGACGTGCCGGAGTCCCCTCCACGGGAGCCCGGCTCGACAATGATGCGCCGGATTTCCGAAATCGCGAACCCGACCGTCGCTCCGTGAAGTCTTTGCGCTTGAAAATCCCCGATCGCCGCCCATATTCCCTGCTCCGATCGCCCGCCGATCCGCCTCGCTAGCTCAATGGTAGAGCAACGGACTCTTAATCCGCAGGTTGAAGGTTCGAGTCCTTCGCGAGGCACCAAGGCCCCACTGCGTGGGGAAATCCGAAATCCTAAGCTCTCAATCCGAAACCTTTCCGGTTGGCTGGGGCAGGAGGGGGCAGAAAATGCCTCGCTTTTCCATTCTCCGACCCGGCCTGTTCAGGCCCAGAGATTGCGATCCAGCGTGCGGTACTGGATGGCTTCGAGCAGGTGTTGAGCCTGGATGTGGGTGGATCCGTCCAGATCGGCCAGGGTGCGGGAGACTTTGAGGATGCGGTCGTGGGCGCGGGCGGAGAAATTCAGGTCCGTCATGGCCTGGTCGAGCAGGGCATCGCTCTGGTCGTCGAGCCGGCAATGCTCCCGGACCAGCCGACTGGTCATGGCGGCATTGGTGGTGATGTCGGGATGGGCGGCAAATCGCTGGAGCTGGACCTCGCGGGTCTCCTCGACCCGGGCACGGATGGCTTCGCTGGATTCGCCACCACTGTCGGCTTTCAGCTCGCGGTAGTCGACGGCGGGCACCTCGACGTGGAGATCGATGCGGTCGAGCAGCGGACCGCTGATGCGCTGGCGGTAACGCTCGATCTGGATCGGCGAGCAGCGGCACTCGCGCTTGGGATCGCCCAGATAGCCGCACGGACAGGGGTTCATGGCCGCGACGAGCATGAAGCGGCTGGGAAAGGTGTACTTGCCGGCGGCGCGGGAGATGGTGACCTGGCCATCCTCGAGGGGCTGCCGCATCACTTCCAGGGTGGAGCGTTTGAACTCGGGCAACTCGTCGAGGAACAGGATGCCATTGTGGGCGAGGCTGACTTCGCCCGGGGTGGGGTGGCTGGTGCCGCCGAGGAGACCGGCGTCGGAGATGGTGTGGTGGGGCGAGCGAAAGGGCCGGGTGGCGAGGAAGCTGTTCCGCGCATCGACGAGGCCGGCGACGCTGTGGATCTTGGTGGTCTCGATGGCCTCGGCCTCACTCATGGCGGGCAGGATGGTCGGCAGCCGCTTGGCGAGCATGGATTTACCCGTACCAGGGGGGCCGAGCATGAGGAGATTGTGGCCACCGGCCATGGCGACCTCGAGGGCGCGTTTTACGTGGGCCTGGCCACGGACATCAGAAAAGTCGATCTCGTAGCGCCGCTGCTGGCGGAAAAAGGCGTCGCGATCCAGCTTTTCGGGCCGGATGTTCCCGCCTCCCTTCAGCAATTCCACCGCCGAGCGCAGGTCGGGCACGCCATAGACATAGATGCCATCGACGATGCTGGCTTCGGCGGCGTTTTCCTTGGGCACCAGGATGGCTTTGAATCCGGCCTGTTTGGCGGCCAGGGTCAGGGGGAGGATGCCTTTCACGGGCCGGACGCGCCCGTCGAGCGCGAGTTCGCCGGACACGGCGCACTTCTCCAGGGCACCGTCCTTGTAGGGGCCGTTGGCCTCGGGCTCGAGGGCGACGAGGCCGAGGGCGATAGGCAGGTCGAAGCTGGGTCCTTCCTTGCGCAGATCAGCCGGCGCGAGATTGATGGTGACGGGACCGAGCGGCCAGCGCAGGGCGCTGTTGCCGATGGCGGTGAGCACGCGGTCGATGCTCTCGCGCACAGCGGTGTCGGGCAGGCCGACGAGCGAAAATTTCGGCTCTCCGCGGCCGCGGACATTCACCTCGACTTCGACGGGGACGGCATCGACGCCATGCAGGGCACCGGAATGGACACAGGTCAGGCCACTGCTCATGGGATCGTCGATTGGCGGAAAAGTTGAGGCAGAAAGCCGGGCGTCGCGCCGGGTCCAGCCTGCTTGGGAAGGAACCGCGGCGTCATCGACCCGGTCGGGAGGTCGCGGGGCATGCGGGAGGGCCGGTGACGATCCCGCCTCTGGCCCGGGGCCGGTGTCGCCCGACGGGGAGCCGGGCTCCCCGTCGGCGAAAGCGGGGTGAAATCAACCGGCGTTCTTGCCGACGCGGCAGTCGCCGAGGAGCGAGGCGCCCTCCTCCATCTGCAGGCTGGCGGTGGTGACGGAGCCACTGATCTGGGCGGTCGATGCGACCCGGCAGTGGTTGAATTTCCCGTTGCCGCTGACTTTGCCCTCGATGATGGCACGCTCGGCCTTCAGGTCGCCTTCGACGTCGGCATTCTTGCCGATCGTGAGACTGCCTTTGGCTTCGATGTTGCCCTTGATGGAACCGTCGAAAATCAGGTCCGAAGTGGAGGAAAGGTTCCCTTCGATGCGGATGTCGTTGGAGAGTTGGCTGCTCACGTGTGCTTGTCTGGTGTTTGGTTTGGAGTTTCGTTCCTGAAAACCGGTAATAGCTGAGGTTTTCGGCCTGATTGTAAAGGTATTTCTGAATTCGGGAAACATTTTCCGTCGTTTCCCGCCGAAACAACCGGGTCTGATCGCCGATGGAACCCTGTTGGATCGGAGAGGCAACCGGGTATGATCGGAAATCGGGGTCACCCGCCAGCGTCGCGGAGCAGCCGGCTGGTGCCGGACGCGGCGATGCGGTGCAACAGCTCGAGCCGCTGGGCAGGCGCGGCGTCGATGAGCCGGGGCTGGCGGATCAGGCGCAGGGCGGGGACACCGGGCGTCTCTCCGGGCGGGTCGAGGTGGTCAATTTCCGTGGTGAGCAAGCCCCAATCGAGCGGCACCTCGGCGGGATCGACGATACCGGGACGAACGACGAGGTAAAAGAGGTCGGCGCAGCGGTAGCGGACGAGCCGGGCGAATTTGGTGCGTCCGTGGACGGCGGATTCGAGGCGCCGGATCTCGGCGACGACGCGGCGATAGCCCTCGTGACCGACGGCGGCGACATCGGCGGCGTCGTATTCCGGAAACAGGCTGTCTCCGCGCCGCAGATGGGGATAATGGACGCCGACGAGCCGCTCCAGGCGCTCGCGGCGGCGGTGCAGATCGGCGAGCCGGGTCAGGTTGGCGGCCTCGGGCCGGGAATCGTGGAGGTAGTCGGGGCGCGACTGTTTGATCTCAAAGACGGCGCTGAGCCCGATCTCGGGCTGGTGCGGGACGGGCCGATCCAGCCGGCAGGCGGCGACATCGGCTCGGTAGGGCGACTGGGGCACCCGGACCTCGAGCCCGATGGCACGGTAGCCCTGCTCGCGGGCCCAGTGGAGGGCGGCGCGCTTGAGCAGGCGGTGGGCGGCGGATTCTCCGGCGGCGGTGGGCATCGGCGAGGGCAACAGGATGCGGTCAAATGGCGGCTGCGTCGAGGAATCTGCGCAGGCGATCCCTGCGGAGATCTCCGGCGAGGCCTTCAAGAATCCATCGTCGGCCGGGGCGCGCCGCAGTGGACGCAGGTGAGTTCCAGCCGCGGAATGGTAAAACCGCAGGCCGGGCAGGCCCGCTCGGCGAGGTCACCGTCGGGGGAGGCTGTCTCGGGGAGGTAGTCATCGCCCCGCTCGGACCGGAGGCGAACGGCTGTCCCCCGCACGCTGACGAGGGCGATGTGGCCCGGTCCCATCGATTCGTAAGCGACCGAGGCCCCGACGATGGCATTGGCTCCGAGGGCCTGAGCCCGCTGCCGGATCTCCAGCAGGGCCTGCTCCCGAGCCGCGGCGATCAAGCGGCCAATGGCGGGGCTGGCTCCGCCGACAGTGCTCTCAAACGCAGCCGCCAGGTCCCGAAGCGGCCCGGCGGCAAAAACCGCCTCTCCGGTGACGAGTCCATGGACGCGCTCGACCTCCCATCCGGGGACCTCGGGGGTGGTGACGATGAGCAGTCGGCGCGAGGCGATCTCAGCCATGCAGTGAGGAGAGGAGGGAATGGCGATACGTGGCGATCACTTGGCTTCGTCAGCCTCGAGCACGGCATCGCGGCCGTAGAATTTGATCTTCCGCACGACTTTTTCCCGTCCGGTGGCCTCGCGCCAGGCGTTGGTGTCGCGGAGGCTGTAGACGCAGCCGCAGTATTCCTGCTGGTAGAATTGCTCGCGCTTGGAGATCTCGATCATCCGCTGGCTGCCGCCCTGCTTTCGCCAGTTGAAGGTCCAGTAGGTCATGCCGGCATGGCGGGCGGCGGCCCGCTCGCCGCAGCCGTTGATCTGGTCCATGTTTTTCCACCGGGAGATGCCGAGGGTGCTGGAGATCAGGTTGAAGCCGTGCTCGGCGGCATAGTCGGCGGTGACTTCGAAGCGCATGTCAAAGCAGGCGGTGCAACGAATGCCCCGCTCGGGCTCCATCTCCATGCCGCGGGTGCGATCGAACCAATCCCGGGCATTGTAATCCCAGTCGATGAAGCCCATGCCGAGCTTTTCGGCGTAGCGGATGTTTTCCTGCTTCCGGATCTCGTATTCGTCGCGCGGGTGGATGTTCGGGTTGTAGAAAAAGATGGTGGTCTCGATGCCGGAGGCGGCGAGGGCGTCCATGACCTCGGCGGCACAGGGGGCGCAGCAGGAATGAAGCAGGATGCGGTCGGCACCATTCGGGGTCTCCAGGACCGGGCGCTCGTAGGTATCCGTGGTGTAGCGGGAGGCGGAGTCGCTCATGGCGGAAAAGGGAGGCAGGAAAGTCGCCGCCAGAATAACTCAACCCGGGAAAAGCCGCGACGGTCATTTTTTCCGACGGCTGGAGGCGATCCGGGCATTGTCTTTTTTGAGACAAAGCCGGACCCGGCCATCGCTTTCCGGAACAAGCGGGTGACTCGCCTTTGGCTCTTGCGACCGGGGTGAACCTGCGTTGAACTAGGCGACCCGAATTTTTTCACCATGTTTGCGACTCTGCGAAATGCGCTCCTGTTGTCCGTCTCCCTGCTGGGAGCGGCCTGGCTCTACCATTGGGGCATCGCCGGCGAGGACCGGTACTCCCTCTTTGACGTGCTCCAGGGACATCCTGTCCCGGCGGTGGTCGCCCAGGCGGGCGGTCCTGATGTGGGAGCCAAATCGGAGCCGCCCGCTCCGGAACAAGCGGCATCCGAAGGCAAAAAGTGGAGTGCCGATGAGCTGAACAGCACCGAACTGCTGCTGCGGACGAACCGGGCTCTGGCCGACCTGACGGAGTCGGTGGTGCCGTCGGTGGTGAGCATCGACACCACCACGACGGTGGATGTGCCGCGCTACGAGCCGGTGGACCCCTTCGGCTTTTTCGGCTACCGGCGCAGCAACCAGCGGTATCAGGCCCCCGGTCTGGGATCGGGGGTGATCGTGTCGAAGGAGGGCCACATCCTGACGAATCACCATGTGGTGGCCGGCGTGGACGCGATCCGGGTGACGCTGCACAGCGGTGACCAATACGACGCGGAGTGGGTGGGCTCGGACCCGGCGGCCGATGTCGCGGTGCTGAAGATCCAGGTCAAGGATGGCCCGGCCGGAGGCGAACGCCCGGTTTTCCGCCCCCTGCCCTTCGGCGATTCTGACGAAGTCCGGGTGGGCGATCTGGCCCTGGCCATCGGGAATCCCTTTGGCTTGAGCGAGTCGGTGACGCGCGGGATCATCAGCGCGAAACAACGGCGACTGAGCGACGGAGCGAATGAGTATTTCCAGACTGACGCGGTGATCAATCCCGGCAACTCCGGCGGCCCGCTGGTGGATGCGCGGGGCCACATCATCGGGGTGAACACGGCGATTTTCACCGGCCAGCAGGATGTGCGGGTCTGGCAGGGCATCGGTCTGGCGATCCCGTCGAACGAAGCGCGCGAGGTCTATGAGGCCATCGCTTTCGGCCGACCGCTGCTGCGGGGCTATCTGGGCATCGAATTGAGCGACCTGACCCGCTACCAGGCTGCGGTCCTGAGGCTCGGCACCACGGTGGGGGCGCTGGTCACCGATGTGGCCAAGGACTCTCCGGCCAGTTCGGTGGGCCTGCTGCCCGGCGACGTGATCGTCACGTTCGATGGCGCCGAGGTGAAGTCGGCCGACGAAACGCTGCAGCGCATCCGGCTGAAAAAATCGGGTTCGCCGGTGAAGGCCACCGTCATCCGCAAGGGCGAGCCGATCGAACTCACCCTGACCGTGGCGGAGCGGCCCGATACCACCACGCTGAAGCTGCGCAGCGACATCACCGCCTCGGGCCAGGGCATCACGGACAATCTCGGGATGACGGTGCGCGACCTGACGGATCAGGAGCGGGAGGCCTTCGGCCTGAGACCCAGCGATCCGGCGATCGTCATCTCGGACGTGAAGCCCGACTCCCAGGCTGCCCAGCGCTTTCTTCCCGGCGACCTGATTCACATGATCAATCGCGATCCGGTGCGCTCGTCGGCAGAATTTTTCGACCTGCTGGGGTCGCTGCCGAAAAACGAGCAGTCCGTGATCATTCTGACCCGGCGGGGCCAGCGTTTCTACGCGGTGCTGAATCCGGGCGGTTGATTTTTTCCGCAGCACGAGAGCCGGGATATATTGGGCTGTTTTGGCAGTCCTTGCCTTTTCGGTTTCCGAAAGGTGACGGCTTTGCTACATTCCGCCGCCGCCTAGCCCAATCCGGGTTCCCGGCGCCCTGCATCCGGTCCCTTCCCCGCCATGAACAAGCAACAGGCCATCGTGTTTTTCGGCATCATCCTCGCCGGTCTCGGCATCTCGCTGTTTACGCTGAATCGATTCGGGAAAAAAGTCGAAGCCGACCCGGCTCCGCAGCCCCTCGCCTCGGTCGACGCCGCCAAATCCACTCCCACGCCGGAGCCTCCTGCTCCCCAGCCCGCTCCGCCAAAGGCTCCAGAGCCGGCCCCGGCCCCCGCGCCGGCGATGAAAACCTACGACTCGCCCAATGCCCTGATGGGCGCGCTGATGGAAAAAATCCGCAATCGCGACATCGCCGGCTTCATCGAACTCGCCGGCCCCGAGGCCATCAGCCCGGCGATTCGGCCGCAGGTCGAGTCGCTGCTGAAAGACCCGGCCTGGTCGCCAAACGCGGAAAAGCCGGTGTCGGAGCTGGCCAAGGCGCCCGATTCGGTGCGCTGGGCGATCCACTTGGAACGGGCTGCCAGCGCCGCCGCTCCGGGTGCTCCGGCGAATTCCCAAGCCCAAGCCGTCACCAGCACGGATCTCTACGCGGATCTGGGCTCCTCACTCGACAAAAAGGTGTGGGAGGTGAAGAAGATCGCCCTTCCCTTCGATTTTGCGGCCAAAACCGGCATCGCACCCGGTGCCGCCCCGATGCCGCCGGGTGAGGCCAAACCCGGCCAGCCGGCCGCTCCCGGCACCGCTCCGACGGCCCCCGGCCAAGCGCCCATGCCAACCCCGCAGATGACGGTGGACGGGACGGACGCGCTGACTCTGGCACATGCCTTTTCCCAGGCCGTGGTGGAGCGGAATTTCGACCTCGCCCGGCAGTTGACTGATCGGGAGCGCGTCACCGACGAGCGCGTCGCCGCCCTGATGATCGCCGTCGAGGAAGGGGCCTTCCGCCTCCGCGAGGACAAGCCGCTGGTGGTGACCCTGGCCCGGAACGACCTGACCTGGGTCCTCACCCGGGTGGAATCCGGCTCGGCAGCCTCCGAATTTGCCCTCGAGATGGGGAAGGCGGCCGATGGCGCCGACTGGAAGATCCACGGACTGACGTTCTCCAAACTGATTGCCGCCCTCGCCGACGACGCGGGTGCCGGCGGCGTGGCTTACGCCCCCATCGTGGCCGATCCCAAGGGCGGAGATTCCCTCGTGCTTTACTTTGAATTCGACGAGGAGGGGCTGAGTGCCCGCTCCAGCCGCCAATTGCGCATCGTATCCGAGATCCTGGGACGCGATGCCAGCCGCAGAATCGAGATCAACGGACACGCGGACGCCATGGGGACGGATGACTACAATGAGAACCTCAGCAATCGGCGATCGGCCTCGATCCGCCAGAAGCTGATCGAGTTCGGCGTGTCGCCCAACCAGATCGTGACCAAGGCTTTCGGAGAATCGGCCCCACGCCGCCCGAATTTCAATCCCGACGGCACCGACAATCCCGACAACCGTTCCCAAAACCGCCGCGCCGAGGTCTACCTCGATTTCTGAGCATCCCCCGCCCTCTTTCACGGCTGCCTTTTCAACACCATCGGTGGGGCACCATCCGCCTGTGGCTCGATGACCAACTGATCGCGGTCGAGCGTCAGCGTCACCGAACCCGATTCACTCAGGTCGACCAGACTCGTGCCACGCTTGGCGAGGTGATCCCGCCAGGCAGGCGCGATGCTCTGGCTGAGGGGAAAATCCTGATGGGTGGTGATGACAGCGGCCGGATCGACGCGCTCGAGAAACTCCGCCAACCCGGAGCGATCGCTGGCGTGCCAGCCTTTGATCCAGACATCGGCTTTCAACTCCTCCGGGCTTCGCTCCAGCAACCACTTTTCGGTGAGAAACCCGCTGTCTGAGGTGAGCAGGACGCGCCAGCTTCCATGCCGCAACCGGAGCACCAGACAGCGGTCGTCGGCCAGACTGGCGGGATCTTCCTGCCGCGGCGGGTAGAGCACGGTCAGGTCAGAATCCGCACCGATCGGCAGGTAATCACCCCGCGCCAGCCGCAGGTGCTGCGAACCCGCACGGGCGATCGCGTCGAGGATCTTGGGGTAGGTCGATGACCGGCTGTCGAATGGCGTGTCCAGCACCGCCGCCGGCCGGAGCCGCGAGATCAGGGCCGGAGCGGATCCGATGTGGTCGTGGTCTCCATGCGTCAGCACGAGCGCCTGGAGCCGGTTGATCCCGTCATGACGCAGGACGGGCTGGCCGGCACGGGTGAAGCCGCCGGGATCCCCGGGATCGATCAACCAGTGGACCTCGTCGCCATTCGCCCGGGGCGAGCTGATCAACTGCGACAGGCCACCGATGTTCGGCTGCCAGAGCGTCAGCCGCGTCGAATCCGCATCTTGCGGCCCTGCCTCGTCCCGGCTGGCGACGTGCACCGTGCCACCCGGCACGCTGGCGAAGAAAATGGCCAACAATGTGAGAATCCTCGCAAAAAGGGCATTGAGCGGATTGATCGCCACCCCGGCCAGCAGGCCGCCGCCAACCAACGTGGCGATGAGACTCCCGATGGCCGTCGCCAGCACCACAAACGCCGCCGGCACCATAATGACATTGGCCACCACCGCCACCGGGGTGATGATCTGGAAGTGGTGCACGATGAGGATGGCGGACCCTGCCCACGCCGCCACGGAAACGCCCAGGCTTTTCGTCAGCCAGTCGGCGATTCGATCGATGACACGGCGCCAGCGGGGAATCAGTCGGCGGGGCAGGAAGGGGTCCACCCGGCAGGGCTCATAGAGCAGCGACTGGGCCGGTCCGGCCCCGATGGCCATGGCCGCCAGCACGGCGAAAGACAGCTGAAAGCCAGCCTGATAGAGCTGCTGAGTATCGTAAGCCAGGATCGCCAATCCTGCGAGTCCCAGGCTGTTGAGCAGGCGTGGCTGTCGCTCGACCAGGGGAGACAGGAACACAATCGATCCCATCACCGCCGCCCGCACCGCCGAGGCCGGAAGTCCCGTCACGGTGGCATAAAAAAGGATCGAGGGGATCAGCACCAGCGCCGCAGCGCGGCGCGACACCCGAAAGGTCCTCAGCAGCACCCAGATCACCGAGCCAAAGATCGCCACATGCAGCCCCGACACCGAAAAAACGTGCATGGCGCCGCTCAACTGGAACGCTTCCTCGATATGATCCGGCGTTTGTTCCCGCGAGCCGAGGACCATCGCCTTGATCACGGCCGACTCGTCGGGATGGTCCTCCAGCCCGCGCGTGATCGCATCGGCGATGAACTGACGACTCTGTTGGGCCCAGGCGATCAGCCGGTATCCCTCGTCCCGCGCCACGATGGTGACCGGATCGCCCGGGCCGACGACGAATTCTCCGAGCGCACCGAGTTTCCTAAAATGGAAGGCCGCCGGATCGAAGGCACCCGGACTGAGCGGTGGCCCAAAGGGCCGGATGCGCCCCTCCGCCACGATGCGATCCCCATATTTCAGGGAAACCTGAGGATTGCCCAGCGTGATCGGCAGGCGTTGGTCGCATCGCCAGTGATGGCCGGCGAGCGTCAGCCCGGTGATCCGGACCACCCCCCTGCCGCCGCCCGGCCCACTCTCTCGGGCCGTTGGCGGAGCCTCGACCACCCGCGCCTCCACGACCACGCGCATCGTCTCGCCGGAGCGAAGGTTGGGCGCCAGCGGGAATTGACCGACCGTCCAGAGATTCACTGCATGGGCAAATGCATAGACCGACATCGTCCCCAACAGCAGGCTGCCCGGCAGTCGAGGCCGCCACAGGGCCAGGGCGAAGCACAACGCGGCGATCAGGCCCGGTATGGCGAGGGAGTAACCCGCCGGAAACCGATCCGCGATCCCGATGCCCAGTCCGGCAGCCAGCGCCGCGGGCACGAGCGGGTCCCGCCCACAGGCGCGCGCGACGGCGGCGTGGCATCTCTGGTAAACCGGGCGAACGGCAGGCAGGCGCATGGCCGACCATTCTCAGCCGGGCTTTGCCGATTGGGAAAGCCAAAAAATCGCCCTTTCCCCGTCTCGGCACCTCCCGAGGAGCCGATCGGCGCGGCTTGACGGCTCCCCGGAGCCTGCGTAGCCTCGCCGACATGCACAAACCCCTGTCCCTGCTCCTCACCGTCCTCGCTCTCGCGGTGGCGCCGCTCACCGCCGCCGACCCGGTCTATGAGATGCGCACCTACTTTGCCGCCGAAGGCAAACTCGACGCCCTCCAGGCCCGCTTCCGCGACCACACCGTCAAATTGTTCGAAAAGCACGGCATCACCAATGTCGGCTACTGGCTCCCGGTCGAAAATGCCGACCTCCGGCTCATCTATCTGCTCTCCTACCCGAGCCGTGAAGCCCGCGAGGCCTCCTGGCAGGCCTTCCTCGCCGATCCCGACTGGGTCGCAGCCAAAGCCGCTTCGGAAAAAAACGGCAAGTTGGTCGCCAAAGTCGAGGCGCTTTTTCTCACCCCCACCGATTACTCGCCACAGCCCGTCCTCGAGGCAAAAAGCCCCGCCCGGCAGTTCGAACTGCGCATCTACACCACCAACGAGGGCAAACTGGCCGATCTCGATGCCCGCTTCCGCAACCACACCGTGAAGCTGTTCGAAAAGCACGGCATGACCAACGTGATCTACCTCCACCCGATGCCCGACCAGCCCGGTGCCGGGACGACGCTGGTTTATTGGCTCGCCCATCGCGACGATGCGGCCCGACAGGCCTCCTTCAAGGCATTTGGCGCCGATCCCGCGTGGCAGACGGTCCGCACGGCCTCCGAAGCAGCCGGCCCCATCCTGATCAAAGGCGGCGTGAAGTCCGTACCGATGACGCCGACCGACTTTTCGCCGATGAAGTGAGGCCACCTCGGAGACGGGCGAAACGCAGGATACTGGCGCTCCAGCCAAAGGCGATTCCGCCTCGACAAAGCGCCAACTTGCGCCATAAATCCCTCCCTTTCCGAATCTTCCCCCTCCTGTGAGCCTGATTGTCCAGAAATACGGCGGCACCTCCGTCGGCGATCCCGAGCGCATCCGCAACTGCGCCCGGCGGATCATGGAGTGCCATGCCGCCGGCCATCGGGTCGTGGCGGTCGTCTCGGCCATGGCCGGCGTCACCAACCGGCTTATTCAGCTCGCCTCGGAGGTCACTGGCGAGGGCCGCGAGCCGACCGAGCGGGAGATGGACGTGCTCCTCGCCACCGGCGAGCAGACCACCATCGCCCTCACTGCCATGGCGATCAATGCCATGGGTGGCAAGGCCGTCTCCCTCACCGGAGCCCAGGCCGGCATCGAGACCGACGGCGTCCATACCAAGGCCCGCATCGCCAACATCACCCCCGGCGAGGTCCATCGCTTCCTCGACGAGGGCAACATCGTCATTCTCGCCGGCTTTCAGGGCAAAACAGCCGAGGGACGCATCACCACCCTCGGTCGGGGCGGCTCGGACCTCACCGCCATCGCCATGGCCGCAGCGATCGATGCCGATCTTTGTCAAATCTACACCGATGTGGACGGCGTTTACACCTGCGACCCGCGCGTCGTGCCCACTGCCCGCAAACTGGAGGAGATCAGCTACGACGAACTCCTCGAGATGGCCAGCAGTGGCAGCAAGGTCATGCAGTCGCGCTCGGTCGAGTTCGCCAAGAAATTCGGCGTCCGCTTCGAAGTCCGCAGCAGCCTGAACAACAATCCCGGCACCCTCGTGCGAGAAGAAACCATGAGCATGGAATCCGTAGTCATCCGCGGCGTCAGCCTCGAGCGCGATCAGGCGAAAGTCACCATCACCGGCGTCGGCGACCTGCCCGGCACCGCCAGCCGCATCTTCGGTCCGGTGGCCAAAGCCAACGTCATCATCGACATGATCGTGCAGAACGTGTCGAAAACCGGCATCACCGACATTTCCTTCACCGTCAACAAGGCCGACCTCGCAAAGGCCGAAGCCGCTCTGAAGCCGGTGCTGGCAGATCTCGGCGACGGCGTCACCATGGAAGCCCAGGGTGGCATCGCCAAACTCAGCGTCGTCGGCATCGGGATGCGTTCCCACGCCGGTGTGGCCGCGCAGATGTTCGAGACTCTCTCAAATGCCGGCGTGAACATCCAGATGATCTCCACGTCCGAGATCAAAATCGCCGTCACCGTCGCCGAGGATCAGATCGAGACCGCCGCCAAGGCCGTTCACGAAGCCTTCGGCCTCTCAGCCTTACAAGGCTGACCCCTACCACCCCGCCACGTCGCGGCGGGATGACCGCATTCCGAGCCAGCGCTCAGTTCAGGCAGATCGAATCGTTCAAGTCGCCCAAGCGGGCCGACTGATCCAGATCCAGCGGATTCGGCGTCGCCTCGCGTCCACCCGACAGCAGACGCTCGTCATAGGCCATCAATTCCAGCAGGTCGCGGTCGCTCCAGCTCAGGTCACTGAACAGCAAAGCCACCCGGAAGACCGGCGCCCCCCGCCTCACCGGCTCGGGCTGGCAGGCCACCACCATGCTTTCGGCACTGATGAACTCGCTCTGGCCGGAATCGGGCAAATTCACATGCAGCCCGACGGCAAACGTAGAGCCCACCTCCAACTCGCGGCTGGAAAGAGCAATGAGTCCATTCTGACTCGCTCCAATCACTCGGATGAGAGGGCAACGATCAGTGTCCTTACCGGAACGGGGACTTGCCATTGATTTGACTGACAGGGGGGGAATTTTCGATTCAGCCATCCCGGTGACGGAGCCGCCGAAACCCGAATCTACCAGTACGCTAACACCCACCGGGGGGCTGTCAAACGATCCCGGCGAAATCGTCCGGGGCCAGAAAAGCCGTTGAAGCCCACCCCATCGGGTGAAACGGTAGCGACTTCGTCATTCCGGGAGTCCCGCTCCCACGCCGCGCCATGCACATCCAGGACATTTTCCAGCGTTACCGCACCACCATCTCGTTTGAGTTTTTCCCGCCCAAGTCCACGGACGCATCCGAGGCGCTCTACGGGACCATCGCCGAGCTCGAGCCCTACAAGCCCTCCTTCGTCAGCGTCACCTACGGCGCCGGCGGCTCCACCCGCGAGCTGACCCACGACCTCGTCGTGCGGCTGAAGCGCACCACCGCGCTCGATCCCATCCCCCACCTCACCTGCGTGTGCCACGGCGAGGAGGAAATTCGCTCCATCATCGAGCGCTACGCCGAGGCCGGCGTCAGCAACATCCTCGCCCTCGGCGGCGACCCGCCACGCGATCGGGAGGACTGGGACCGCTCCCAGGATGCCTTCCGCCATGCCGCGGACTTGGTGGCTTACCTGAAAAAGTTCAACGACTCCGGCGCCCACCCCGACCGCCGCGGGTTCGGCATCGGCGTCGCCGGCTTTCCCGAAGGCCACCCGGGCACGCCAAACCGCTTGCTGGAACTCGACTACCTGAAGCGCAAGGTGGACGCCGGCGCCGACTACATCGTCACCCAGCTCTTTTTCAGCAATGCCGACTTCCTCGATTTTCGCGACCGGTGCGACCTCGCCGGCATCCGCATTCCCATCATCGCCGGCATCATGCCCATCGTTTCAAAAAAGGGCATGTCGCGCATGGCCGAACTCGCCGCCGGCGCCCGCTTCCCCGCCAAACTGCTCCGGGCCATCGACCGGGCCGGCAACGATCCCGCCGCCGTGGAGAAAGTCGGCATCCACTACGCCACCGAGCAGTGCCTCGACCTGCTGGAGCACGGTGTGAGCGGCATCCACTTCTACACGCTCAACCAGAGCGCCGCCACCCGCGAGATCTATGCCAATCTCGGCCTGCGCGACACCGACGCGCTCGCCGCCGCCAACTAAACCCGCGTGAGCACCGGCGCCGCCCCGTCCCGAGCCCGGTTCCCGTGGCGGGCCCTGCTCTACACGCTGGTCATCGCCTATCTCGTTGCCGATCTCTACTGGATCGAAGGCCCCCTGAAACAGCGCCTCGAGCGCAACCGGGCCTTCACCAAGTTCTCCCTCCAGCGCGCCCTCGCCAACCGCTGGGTCGCCACGGTCAATGGCGAGCCGCTCACCCGCGCCCAGCTCGACCAGGCCGCCGCAGTCCATTTCTTTCGTCAGGGTCGCGATCCCGCCTCCCTGTCGCCCGCGGCAGTGGCCATCGGTCGGCGCGTGGCGCTCTGGCACCTCATTGAAGACGCCCTGGTCCGGAAATACTGCGACTCCGAAGCCTACCAGGTCGATCCCGCCGCCGTGGACCGCCGCGTGGCGGAGTTCAAGGCCCGCTTTTCCGACCCCGCCACCCTGTCGGCCCGCCTCGACGCCATGGGACTGAATGAAAACAGCCTAGCCGACGAATTGCGCGAGCAGGAACGCCAACGCCAATGGCTGGAGGCCCGCATCGCCGAAGCGGCTGCCGTGACCGATGCCGATCTGCGCGAGTGGTACGACGCCAATGCCGCCGCCGATCCCGGCACTGAGAATCCCCCGCTCATTCGGGCCCGCCACCTCTTCCTCAGCACCGTGCTCGAAGACACGCCCGAGCGCGAAGCCCGCATCCGCGAGGCCCACCGGCTTCTTGTGTCCGGGGAGACCGATTTCGCGACTCTCGCAGCCGATCTCTCCGAAGACGAGCGCACCCGGCGCGACCGAGGCGACCTCGGCTGGTTCGGCCCGAGCCGGATGCCGAGGGATTTCGCCGACATTGCCTTCGGATTGCGCCCCGGACAGGTCAGCGAGCCATTTCGCACCTCCCTGGGATGGCACATCGTCGAAGTCACCGACACCCGCGAGCCCGAGCGGCTCGATTTCGAGGCCCTCAAGCCCGAGATTCGCGCCTGGCTCGAGACCGAGCGCCGCCGTTACGCCGTGCAGGTGTTCATCAACCGGCTGAAGACCGTCGGCGTCGTCGAGGTCTTTCCGGACAATTTCTGACTGCGTCGCATGGTTCGCTCTCTCCGCGGTCCATGCGGGGTGGACTGCAGTTTCCGGTATTGAACAATCACGAACCTTTCGGGAACCAACCGAAACCGTGTCTCTTCTCCAATTCCCGTTCGGCGCAATCTCTGCTTAACGAAGAAAGCGCTGGACATTCGCATTCGAACCAACGTATTACAGTGCCGTTGCGCCGGAAAATCGCACAGAACAAATGACAACGAGCTAAATTAGCAAACAAATTCAGAGTGAATGTTGGTGAAACATTCTCCACCTTCGAGCAGAACAACGAAGGCATTTCTTGGTGATTCAGAGAAATTCTAGCGACATAGATTTTAAGATACCTCATGACTCAGTTCGGGGCGCCCCCCGAGATTTGATGGCTTCAATCCAACAACGAAATATGGGACTGAAAAGGCATTTTCATAACATTTTCGATTTTTAAAAATCTTGAATAAAACGCGCCAACCAATCGTGCCGATAAGACAATTACAGTTCAGAGGAGGGGCGAGGATAGGGATCTTTTCAATAACATCTCCTATCGCGGTGCTGGACGTTTATGAATCCCACCTATCCATCGCCGTACCTTTTTCAAGAAAGGACATTGATTTCAATGCGATTAAACAGATAAATGAAATTGATTTTCTCTTCGGTTGCGTATTCAGATTTGACTTCGAAGAAGATTCGAATCTGAAGCCTTTTTATTTTTGGCCTAAACGATCCCAGAGGGAGGATTTCAAGAAATGGGTCACCGGGTTAAGGCAGACGCAACAGGTATAGACTAGTTCCGGACTTACGGATTGATAAATTTGATTTCCAGTTCAATCAACGGTTCCCTCCAAACTCCCACACAGTTGCCCCAGCGCGCTCTTCCGCGCCGGCCTGAGGCGCTTCCTTGCGCGTTCCCCGCAGTGAGGGCTTGCGATGGCCCGGCGCCGGCCGGATGATTGGCCCCATGTCCCTCTTCAACGACCATCCCGAAAAGACCGGCGTCATCGGACTGGGCATCATCGGCTCCCGCGTGGCCGAGGTGCTTCGTCATGCCGGGCACCACGTCTATGTCTGGAATCGCACCCCGAAGCCGGAGCCGAACTTCGTCAGCTCCCCGGCCGAGATGGCCCAGCTCGCCGAGACGATCCAGGTGTTCGTCACCGACGGCGCCGCCCTGCTGTCCGTGGTCGAGGCCATGCGCGGCCACATCGGACGGCGGCACGTGGTGATGAACCACTCCACCATCGATCCCGATTCCACCCGGCGAGCCGCCGCCATCGTGCAGGAAGCCGGCGGAGCCTTCCTCGACGCTCCCTTTACCGGCAGCCGCCTCGCGGCGGAAAAGGGCGCGCTGGTCTACTACATCGGCGGCGATCCCAAAGTGCTCGACCGCGTCCGGCCCCTGCTCGAAAAGTCGGCCAAGGAAATCATGCCCGTGGGCGGCATCGGCGACGCCACCGTGCTCAAAGTCGCCACCAATATGATCTCCGCCACCACCGTCGAAGTGCTGGCCGAGGCCTACGCCCTCACCGTCGCCGCCGGCATCGAGCCGGAGAGACTCGCCGAGGCCCTGCAGAGCAACGCCTGCGCATCCGTCCTGACGGGGATGAAGATCCCCGCCATCATCGCCCGCGAATACGAGCCGCACTTCTCCCTGAAGAACATGTTCAAGGACGCCCAGATCGCCCTCGGCATCGCCCAAAAGCAACGCATCGACCTGCCGGCCCTGTCCACCACCGCGAGCGTGATGTTCAAGGGCATGCAAAAGGGCTGGGGCGAGGCCGACTACTCGGTGGTCGCCCGCCATTTCCAGGACTCCGCCCCTACCAACCCGGAGAAGTAAGCCGCCGCCACCCGCCGATTCCGGACAGACCCTGTCTCATCTCCGATGCAACCCTGTTTGATCGATCTCTCGGACCGCGCAAAATACCGCCTCACGGGCGGCGACCGCGAGCGCTATCTCAACGGCCAGGTGTCCAACCAGGTGACGCGCGCCACGCCCGACACCGCCATCGAGGCCTGCGTCTGCAATGTGAAGGGGAAGCTCGACGGCGTCATCCATATCACCCGGTCGGCCGATGGTGAGGCATTCTGGATCGATGCGCCCGCCGCGCTCCGCGACAGCCTGTTCGCCCGGCTGGGACGCTACATCATCGCCGACGACTGCGAGCTGGAAGACATAACGGACGAACTGGGGCTCATCCACGTCATCGGAGACCGACCCGACCTGCCCGGTGCCCAGTGGCGGCAATCGGACCGCTACGGCGTGCCCGGTCACGATCTCTGGGTCGAGCCCGGCTCTGTCTCCCGCGTGCTCGCCGGCGGCACCGTGTTGGACCCGGGCGCGGTGGACGATCTGCGCATTCGCCAAGGCGTGCCCGCCTGGGGAGCGGAACTCGGCCCCGACACCCTACCGGCCGAAGTAAGACTTGACGAGCGGGCGGTGGATTTTCACAAAGGCTGCTATCTCGGACAGGAGGTGGTCTCGCGGCTGGAGAGCGTAGGCCGCCCGGCGCGGCTGCTCGTCCTGATCTCCGGCCACCCGGACAGCGCGCCTGTTTCTGCAGGAGACACGCTTTATGCGGCTTCACAGGATGCCGGGCAGAAGCCCGCCGGCACGGTGACCTCTGTGGCTTCTGATGGCCGCCTCGCTCTCGCAATCTTGAGAAGAGAATTCGCGAGCCCGGAAACGAAGCTTGTTTTACAGCCGGAAAATGGTAAATTACTTTCGCATTTTTGGGAAGTGCGAACATTCGGCATCGCCGAAGAATAAGGAACCGTGATCCACCACTGTCTGGAAACCGCCATGAACTCTCGTCTACTGGCTTGTGCCCTCCTCCTGTCTTCCGCCGCGCCGCTCCTGCGCGCCACCGATGTCGAGATGACGATCGATGTCGCCGGCACGGAGCGCAAAGTGCTGTTCCGCCTCGATCAGGAGGTCGCTCCGAAGACCAGTGAGAACTTCGCGAAACTCTGTCGCGAGGGTTTCTACGACGGCATCTCTTTCCATCGCGTCATCCCCGGCTACGTCGTGCAGGGAGGCGACCCGCTCACCAAGGAGGCGGGCGCGCGGGCAAAATGGGGCACCGGTGGCCCGGGCTACACCATCCCAGCGGAACTGGGCGGCAAGCATGTCCGGGGTGCGCTGGCAGCATCCCGGCTGGGCGATCAAGCCAATCCCAAGAAGGAATCGAGTGGCAGCCAGTTCTACGTGGTGCTGCGGGACATCAAGCCCCTCGATGGGCAATACACCGTCTTCGGCCGCATCGTATCGGGGCTGGAGGCCTTTGAAGAAATCGCCAGTGCTCCGTCTGACGAAAGCAAAATTCCCACCGCTTCCATCACCATCAAAAGCACGCGCGTGATCGAAGCCGAAGCCCCCGCAATACCCGATCTCACTGCGACGGAAGCTCCCGTGATCAAATTGGGAGCCGCATCCGCCATGCCGCCAGCCGAAAAGCCGGCCGCTGCCGCCACGCCCACGATTCCCTCCGGTCCGCCGGCCAGTTCCGCTGTCGCGGCCATCGAAGGCGGCTCCAAAGCAAAGGCCGAGCCCTCCGCCACGCCCGAGCCCCAGCCCGACGCTCCCGAAGCAGCAAAGCCGGCCGTCGCGATGAATGCCAAGGCCGACGACGAGCCCCAGAAGCCCGCCGTCGCCGAGGAGGCAAAGCCGGCCGTCGCGATGGCAACCAAACCCGCCGATGCCCCGGCTCCCGCTCCCGCTTCGACCACGAGTCCCGATGCCACGCCGTCGAAGCCACTCGCGCTCAATGCCGCTGCCGACGCTCCCAAGCCCACCCCGACACCCACTCCCGAGCCCAAGGCGGAACCGAAAACGGACACGCCTCCGGCGCCCAAGCCGGAACCCGCCGAGACGACCGTGGCAGCCGCTCCTGCGCCGATGACGTCTGGCCCCGCTTTTTCTCCCCTGTCTCTGAACGACGCCGCGGCAGCGTCACCGGCTCCCGCCGCCGCGAATCCCGCGCCCGCGCAACCCGCCTCCTCGGGCGTGAACATCGCGAACGCCCTGGCCGAGGCGATGCGTGCCACGCCGGCTCCCGACCCCACCGAGCCGCCTCCGGCGATCACGACGGGGAATGAGGCTCCCACCGGGTTCAATTTCGGCACTCCGGGCAATGCCGCGGCTCCGGCTCCGGCTCCCCAGCCAGTCGCTCCGGCTCCCCCGGTAGAGGATCGCATGACGCTGAACACCGAGCGCCCCCTCTCCCCGATGCGGCTGGAAGCCGACGGCGATACGCTCGCCCGCGCCACGGCCGCGCTGGGTGGCGAGGCGGGGAACCAGCCGGCCGACGATGGCTTCATGCCTCTGTCTTCGGTGGGGACCTTTGGCAACTCCGCTGCGAAGCCGGCCCCTGCCCAAGAAGCGCCGAAACAGCCCGCCACCCAATCGGCCAACCCGAAGCCGGCCGCCAAGCCCGCACCAAAGCCGGCCCCGCCGGCAGCCGACCCGGACCCGCTCGCCTTCCCCACCTTCCGCCAGGGCGCTGTCGAGAATGACGAGCCCGCCCCCCAGCCTTCGACGCCAGCTCCCGAAATGGCTGCGCCGAGCCCCGAAGCCGATCCGCTCACCGCCCCGATCGCGGGACCGGAGACTCCGGCTGCCCCGCCCCAGCAGGCGGCTCCGGAGAAGCCGCGCGGTCCCCTGGGCCGATTCATCCGGCGGATTTGGTGAGACGATCGACTGGCTGACGTCACTCCGGCGCTGGTCGGCTTTGGTGGTGTGATCGCGTGGATTGACCGGCCGCCGGCGAGCCGGTAGCCTCGGCGCATGTCCAGACAAAACACACCCGCCTCTGTCACCGATCGCCGCCAATTTCTGAAGACCGCCACCGCCCTGGCGGCGCCCTACATCGGCTGGAAGACCACCTCCCACGGTCAGTCGCCCAATTCCGCGCTGCGGTACGCGTGCTTCGGTGCCAACGGCCGCGCGTGGGGCAATATCCAGAGCATGGCCGGCGTGCCCAATTGCACCCTCGTCGCCGTGGCCGAAGTGGACAGCAGCCGCCTGGGCAATGTGAAAAAGGGCTTTCCCGAGGCCAAAGTTTACGCCGACTGGCGCCAGCTGTTGGAAAAGGAAGCCGGCAACATCGACGCCATCGTCTGCGGCACCCCCGATCACCTCCATGCGCCCATCACCATGAGCGCGATGCAGCTCGGCAAGCACGCCTATTGCGAAAAGCCGCTCACCCGCACCCTCCACGAGGCCCGCGTCATCCGCGAGTATGCCGAGGCCAATGGTCTCGTCAGCCAGATGGGCATTCAGGTCTCGTCCAGCGGTGGCAATCGCACCCCTGTCGCCTGGCTTCAACAGGGCCTGATCGGCAAGATCAAATCCGTCCACAGCATGAATCCGAAGTCGTGGGGTTCCCTCGACAAACTGCCCGACCGCACCGACCCCGTCCCGGCCACGCTCGACTGGGAGATCTGGGTCGGACCAGCCCGGATGCGCCCCTTCCTCGCCGGCGAGTTCCACCCCGGCAACTGGCGCAAGCGCATCGGCTACGGCACCGGGACGCTCGGCGATATGGGTTGCCACATCTATCACCCGTGGTTTGCCGGACTGAACGCCCCGGCCACCCTGTCTGTCACCTCACATGGCCCCGGACCGGTGGATGAGCACAGTTGGCCGCTCAACGCCAAGGTGCATCATCGGATGAAGGGCAACGACCTCACCGACGGCGACTTCGACTTCACCTGGTACGACGGCAACCAATTCCCCGACGAATCCGTGTGGCAGGCCGTCGGCGGACGCGAGAACGTGCCCGTCAGCGGCTCAGTCGTCATCGGCACCACCGGCGCCATGACCATCCCCCACGGCGGCGGCAAGCTGGCGATCTGGCGCGATGGCAAACAGAGCGAGGAGAAACTCGAAAACCTGCCCAGCGAGGATCATCACCGCAATTTCGCCGCCGCCATCCGCGGTGAGATCAAGGAGAAGCCACGTGCCCATTTCGGCTATGCCGGACCGATGACCGAGACGGTGCTGCTCGGCTGCGTGGCCATGCGCCTGCCGGGTGTCGAACTCAAATGGGACGACGCCTCCGGCAAATTCACCAACTCCGACGCGGCCAACGCCCTGACCCATGAGTCCTATCGCAAGGGCTGGGAGGTGAAGGGAATTTGAGCCCCGTACGCCTGCGGTCTCAAGCCTCGTAGTGATATCTCATCTGAGCGATCAGGATGCCACCCTCGACGACGCGATAGACAAGCCGATGCTCCGAGTCGATGCGACGGGACCAATAGCCGCGAAAGGCGTGCTTGAGAGGTTCGGGCTTGCCGATCCCGGAGTAGGGATTGCGGATGATGTCTTTTAGCAGCCCGTTGATCCGCGTCACCATCTTCGGGTCGCAAGCCTGCCAGTAGGTGTAGTCCTCCCACGCCTGTGGTGAAAAGGTGAAGCTCATGAATCGAGATCGATCTCGCGCACCACTCCCTTGCCCTCTTCTAGGGCGAGGATGGCTTCGAGGAGACGCTTCGCATTGGCCGGACTGCGTAACAGATAGGCTGTCTCCTCCAGCGATTCATAGTCCTCCAGCGACAGCATCACCACCGACTGGTCCCGATTACGGGTGATGATGACCGGCGCGTGATCTTCGCACACCCGGTCCATCGTGGAGGCGAGGTTTTCGCGGGCGGCGGTATAGCTGATCGCGTTCATGCTGGACATTATGCTGTCCAGATCAAATCGGGTCAAGGTGGTGTTTCCTGATCGCGAAGGTGGATGCCCCGCATTTCCGTCGATCCGACCCCGCTCTTCTCCCAAGGCTTGTTTACCTGCGGGACCCCATCGCCTCGTGGAGATCATGAATCCGGTGGGATGAGTCGGCCGGGACTTTCCCGTTGCGCGGGCAATGGGGGTCTATAGACTCAGGAGCCGCGACTTGCTGATGCGCGCCGCGCGCCCTTCGCCTTTTCTCTCTTCGTGCCCCCTCATGAAATCTCGCCTCATCCTGTCGTTTTTTGCCGCCGCAGCCTGCACCGCGCTGGGCCAGAACAAGCCGGAACCCACTTGGACCGACCCGGCCAAAGCGAAGGCGGAGGATCCGGATTTTTCCATCCAGGGCGAATACGGCGGCAGCGAGTCAAAATGGGGCGTGCAGGTGGTGGCGCTGGGCGGCGGGAAATTCGATGCCTTTCTTCTGGAGGGCGGCCTGCCCGGCGCCGGATGGACGAAAGGCCAGGGCCGCACCCAGATCAGCGGTCCGGCGGGCGAATTGAAATCGGTAGATGGGAAACTGAAAGCCGTGATCGCCGATGGACGGATCACAATCTCGCGGGAGGGCCAGCCCTTGGCTGATCTGAAACGGGTCGAACGACAATCCCCCACCGAAGGCCTGAAGGCCCCGGCAGGAGCGGTGGTGCTCTTTGACGGCACCTCGGCGGATGAATGGGAGCGCGGACGGGTGGAAAACGGGCTGCTGCCCAACTCCGACCCGACGACCAAGAGGAAGTTCGGCAGCTACACGCTGCACTTGGAGTTCCGCACCCCCTACAAGCCCTTTGCCCGTGGCCAGGGCCGCGGAAACAGCGGGGTCTATCACCAGGGGCGCTTCGAGACGCAGGTGCTGGATTCCTTCGGGCTCGAAGGCAGGAACAACGAGACCGGCGGCATCTACTCCATCGCCGATCCGCTCGTGAACGCCTGCCTGCCACCGCTGGTCTGGCAGACCTACGACGTCGACTTCACGGCGGCGACCTTTTCCGCCGACGGCAAACTGGAGAAAAACGCCCGTCTGACGGTGCGTCTGAACGGCGTGCTGGTGCAGGACAATGTCGAATTGCCGAAAGTCACCACCGCCGCGCCGATCGGTCAGATCACGCCCGAGCCGGGACCGATTTATCTGCAAAGCCACGGCAACCCGGTCTACTACCGAAACATCTGGATCCTGGAAAAATGAATATCCCCCGTGACCTGATCTCCCACCCTGCCGACCTGAAACCCGACACCCCGTGGCGCGACACGGTGTGGGCGTGGCGGTCGGAAGAGTCGCTCGTCGATCACCAGACACCGGCCCGGCTCTGCGTGGCCACCCTGCTGCCCTTCCGCGACGGAAAACCGGATTGGGAAGGATTCGAGCGCAGCATCGCCTGGATGCTTCGCTGCGGCCAGCGTCACGGCGTGGAGATGGCCTTCGTGCTCAATGCGGACACGGGCTACATCTTCAACCTGACCGCCGAGCTGTACCGCGAAGTGATCACCCGCTTCCGTGCCGCCTTTCCAGAACCCCGCATCATCTGCGGCACCACTGCCCTGGGCGCGACGGGCGACGGCTTCGACCGCGAGTGGTATCGGCCGCAGATCGAAATCGCGCAGAGTTTCGACAATGTCGAAGTGATGATCATGACCTCGCGGCAGCTGAATGCCCTCGGTCCGGAGCAGCGACGCGACGCCTATTTTTCCATCGCCGAGATGCTCACCGTGCCCGGCATCGTGCATGCGCTGGAACCGGCTTTCGTCCCCTGGGCCACGCCCTACGAGCCCTGGCTGCTCCATCAGCTCGCCACGCACGAGAAGTTTGTCGGCGGGAAGATTTCCACGCTCGATGAGCCGCATTTCCTTTACTGGGCCGCCATGTGCCGCGATCTGGGGCTCGACTTCGCCCCCCACAGCGGAGACGATTTCGGCATCGCCACCGCGATCCGTCTCGGTCTTCCGCTCCTGATCGGCGCCGGCGTGAGCGCCTGCCCGCTGATCTGTGCCGCGCGGCAGATGTGGCTCGGCGAACCGTTCGACACGCGGGTTTACAAGCTTTTTGAAGCCTTCCAGAGCCTGGAGGACATGGTCTTCCGCCTCGACGACCAGGGCAGCGCCGCCGCCTACAAACACAGCACCGCCCATGTGCTGAAGCTGCTGGGCCTGATCGAAAGCGCCGAGATACATCCCGACTGCGCGGACCGCCGCCCCGAGGGCGAAGACCGCCGGATGCGCGAAGCCTTGATCCGGCCTCTGCGGATGGCGGAGCGTCTCGGCATTGCTGAATTCTCCCTCGCCCACTGACAGGAAAGCGAAATTCAATAATTCCTAGGTAATTTTAGGCTTTTCAAAACCGCGATTCGCTGCATGATTGCGACTCATGCAGACGATAACGACGGTTTTAGGCTGGTTGGCGGTCGCCATGATGGGCGGACTCGGCTTGGGGTCCATCCAAGCTGATGAGCCGCCCGCCACCGCGCTGGAAGCGGTGGGACAGGAACGCCCGGCAGGCATCCTCCGCACCGTCGACGGGCGCCTCTATCTGGGAATCCGCGAAGCCAAAGCCGACGAGACAGGCCTGACTTTCCGCCATCAGGGCGGTGCCGCCCGCGTCTCCCGCGAACGCCTTTCCGTGGCCGACCAAAAGCGATTTGGCCTGCCGCCGATGGAGCCGCCTGCCGAGCCTGCCGTCGCGGATCCGCCTTCCGGACCGACCACTGCCACCTGGCCGCCTCTGGTCCTCTCCTATCGCGTCAGCGTCAGCCTGCCGCTCCCGTTCACCACGCCGGCGAATGATGTGACCAGTTGTGGTGCCACCCTCGCGGCCCGGTCCTGGCCGTCCTACTGGGCGCGGCCTCATTACGGATTGGCTTATCCCCTTTTCCCCTGTCGCCAGGCGGCCGAGCGGGACTTTCTCATCACCACGGGCCTGCTGCCGCGGCCGGTCGGCATCGTGCCGTGGCGCCTGCGCTGACCCGCGGACCGGCTCCAGCAGCTCCGGGACGCGGATCAGTGTCGTTTTCTGCTTGGCAAGGGCGGGTCACTCCGGGCACAATGCCGGCCGACGTCTCCCCAACCGCTCCGTCATGGTTTTCCTTTCCCGACTTCGCCTCCCCTTCAGCCCGCTCGCGACACTGGCTCTCGGCCTGTTGTTCGAAGCTCCCTCCGCCGAGGCCCAGGTCCAAAATTCGCGGATCAATCGCTCTGCCCAGGAACTGGCCAAGCAACTCGCGCCCACCGGTCCCGCCAAGAACGCCCGACCGGAGGATCTCGCCGCGCTGTCGAAGCGCATGATCGCCGCCATCCAGCAACTGGAGACGTCTTACCGATCCAATGGACCGCGTCCCGAAAGCCTGGTGGAGAAAGCCCTCGAGATCCGCACCGACCTCGGCCACTGGGAGCGGCTCATGGTGGGCAACACGGTGCTCACCGCCTGGCGCGAGGCGAACGGGCGCGGCTTGTTCAACAAATATGGCGTCTTCGGCGACATCATCACCAAGGGCCGCGGAGTGGACGAACGCTGCGTCTTCGAGTTGATCGTGCCCGGCGAGCGCTTCCCCGAAGCCTCCAACCAACTCGCCAATCTCCGGCTCGTCCCCCTGTCCGCCAAACGCGCCAAGGACGCCCCGGAATCCCCCGACGAGACCGCCTACCGCAGTCAGTTGGCCAAACTGCTCGACGAAAAGAAGGGGCTCGCCAGTCTGGCCAAGATCGACAACGCACCCAAGACCAACTCCGTCGGCCAGACCGAGGCCCAGGCCCTCGCCCAATGGGAAAAGGACATGGCCGCCGCCGGCGAAGCCGCCCAGGCCCTGCCCACGATCCGCTTGGAAGGCGATGTCGCCGGCACGCCGTCGCACATGACCAAGCAACGCTGGCGGGTGGACTGCAAGATCACGAACCAGTCGCGTTTTCCCACCGAAGTCACCGTGGAAGTCTGGCTCATCGGCATGACGGACAAGAAGCGCGACCACTACGTGATGTCGCGTTCCAGCCGGACGGTGAAGCTGCGCACCAACGAATCGGTCAACCTCGACTTCTTCACCCGGGAGGAAGGTTCCTACAAAAACAAAGCCGACGACCACGACCAGTTGACCAAACCCGAGCGCGCCAAGAGCAAAGTGCGTTTCCGCGGCTATGTCGCCCAGGTGACCCACGCCAAGGGGCTGGCCGCCTTTGCCGGCAACGACCAGATGATGACCAACTACGGCGACCCCGCCGCCGAGGATTCGCCGCTCAAACGCCTGCCGGAATTCTGAGCCCTCAGGCGACCGTCAGCAGGGTCTCCACGTGCGCGGCGACGGCGCTGGCCAAACCGGCCTGGTTGTAGCCGCCCTCCAGCACCGACACGAGCCGCCCGGAGGCGAATTCACCCGCCAGCTCGGCCAGAATCTTCGTCAGGCTCTGGAAATCCTCGTCGGTGAGCCGGAACTGCCCCAGCGGATCGCCCGCCCGCGAGTCGAAGCCGGCGGAGATGATCACGAGATCCGGCCGGTAGACGCGCATCCGCTTCGCGAAGTCATCGCGGAAGGCCGCGCCGATCGCCTCCATGCCGGTGCCGGCCGGCAGCGGATAGTTGAGGGTGGTGTCCTTGCCCGCGCCCTTCCCCGTCTCATGCCGCAGCCCGGTGCCGGGATACCACGGGTGCTGGTGGGTGCTGAAGTAGAAGACGCTGGCATCCTCGTAAAAGATGTCCTGCGTCCCGTTGCCATGATGCACGTCCCAGTCGATGATGGCCACCCGCTCCAATCCATGGGCGCGCTGGGCGTGGCGGGCTGCGATGGCCGCATTGTTGAAAATGCAGAAGCCCATCCCGCGATCGGCGGTGGCATGATGCCCCGGCGGGCGCACCGCGCAGAAGGCATTGCGGACCTCGCCCTTCACCACCGCGTCCACCGCCCCGAGCAGGCTGCCGGCCGCCTCGCGGGCGACGGCGAGGGACTGCGCGCCGTAGTTCGTGTCACCCGTGCTCAACATGCCGGCACCGGTGCCGTCGATCTCGCGCAGCACCGTTTTCAGATAGGCATCGGTGTGGACCAGCCGGATCTCATCATCGGTGGCCACCCGGCGCGCCAGTTTGGTGCATCGGTCGTCGAGACCCCGGCTTTGCAGTTCCTGGATGATCGCCTGGATGCGTCCGGGCGCCTCGGGATGGTGGTCGCCGGTGTCGTGGGCGGTGAATCGGTCGTCGAGCAGCAGGGCGGTTTTCACAGCAAACGGGGAAGAGGTTCGGGATTTTCAGGAATGAACTCAGGTGCGGCGCCCGAACTTCCGCTCCAGCTCGGCATAGCCGATCTGAATCAGCGTCGGACGGCCGTGGGGGCAGCAGTAGGGCATCTCGCAGACGAGGAGGTCGCGCAGGAGTTTCTCCAGTTCGGCGGGTCGCAGCGGGTCGTTGGCTTTGACCGCATGACGACACACCGTGGTGGCCACCATGTCCTCGCCGAGGCGCATTTTCGACGTGAGCCGGCTCGCGCCGCGGAGTTCGTCGATGATCTGGTGGATGAAGGTCTCGGGGTCGTCGCTTTTCAGAAAGGTCGGCAGCGCATCGATCTTCAGGGTGTTGCCGCCGAAGGGCTCGGCCGCGACACCGAGCCGCGCGAGAGTCTCCAGATTTTGCGCCACCAGGTCGAAATCGCGCGGCTCCAGCTCGACCATCAGGGGCACCAGCAGCGACTGCGAGGGCACCCCGCCGGTCTCCATGCGGCGGCGCATTTCCTCGAACAGCACCCGCTCGTGGGCCGCGTGCTGATCCATCATCACGAGGCCCTCCTTTCCCTCCAGCAGCACGTAGAGTTTGCCCAGCACGCCGAGCAGGCGGAAATCCTCCGCCCGCGGCGTGGCGGCGGGCGACGGTTCGTCAGCCCCGGCGGCGGGTGGCGGGGTGGCGGATTCCGATGAGACAGGGTCTGATCTCCGATCATACCCTGTTTCATCGGAAATCTCCGTCCGCGACACGGCTGGCTCGGCCCAGTCGCGGCGCAGGCTGTGCTGCTCGGCCATGGGAATCAGCTCGCTCTGACTCGGCGGAACGAGATAAGCCGGAGTCGCCGCCGCCACGGCCGCCGGAGCGGTGCCGGTCAAACCGACACCGCTCACCGGTCGACGCATCTGGCGGGTCAGGGTGTCGGAGACGGCGGTGACAACCGCATCGCGCACCGCGTGGCCGTCGTGGAAGCGCACCTCGCGCTTGGCGGGGTGGACATTGACATCGACGGCGGCGGGATCGGTCTCCAGGAAGAGGAAGGTCACCGGGTAGTTGCCCTTCATCAGGGCGGTGTGGTAGCCCTCGCGCAGGGCGTAGGTGAGCATCGACGCCTCGACCGGCCGGCCGTTGAGAAAGGTGAGCATCTGCTTCCGGTCCGATCGCCCCATGCCGGGCGGACCGATGTAGCCGCGCACCGTGACGCCGTGATGGGTCTGGGGCTCGATTTCCAGCAGGCGGCTGGCCAGATCGGCGCCGGCCAGGCCCCGGACGCGCTCGCGGAGATCGGCCGTGGCGGGCAACTGGAAGAGCAGGCGCTCGTTGTGCACCAGGGCGAAGCGCACCCCCGGATGGGCGACGGCCTGCACGCGCACGGTCTGCTCCAGGTGGCTGAACTCGGTGGTCTCCGAGCGCAGGAATTTCCGCCGCGCCGGTATGTTGAAAAACAGCGACCGCACCTCGATCTGGGTGCCGGGTGGCTCGCCGCAGTCGCGCACCGAGGCCATCTTGCCGCCGTTGATGATGACTTCGGTACCGGTCAGGGCGTCGCGCTCGCGGGTGGCGAGCCGGAATTTCGACACGCTGGCGATACTGGGCAATGCCTCGCCGCGGAAGCCGAGGGTGGTGATGGCGCCGAGGTCCTCCTTCGTCCGGATCTTGCTGGTGGCATGGCGTTCCACGCAGAGGAGGGCGTCGTCGCGCCCCATGCCGCAGCCGTCGTCGAGCACCCGGATGAGCGCGATGCCCCCGCGCTGGACGGCGATCTCAATGCTCCGCGCGCCGGCATCGAGGGAATTTTCCACCAATTCCTTCACCACCGAAGCCGGGCGCTCCACCACCTCGCCCGCCGCCACCTGGCTGGCGAGCGCGTCGGAGAGGAGTCGGATGCGGCCCATGCGGGGCAAGTAACAAGGGAGGGCGGGAAAAGCAAAAGGCATTTGCCGCTGGAGTCCCGCGCTTGAGCATCGGCCACGCTGGCTTACATTCCCGGCGCCATGCCCCTGACCCTCACCGACAGCGCCGCCCGACACCTGCGCGAACTGCTCGAAGACCGCGACGCCTCGCCCGACGAGATGGGTCTGCGGCTGTTTGTCGAAAAGGGCGGCTGCGCGGGGATGAACTACGCGATGAAGATCGATGCCCCCCGTCCGGAAGACACGGTCGTGGAGCACGCCGGGGTGCGGGTCTTCGTCGATCCGGACAGCTTGGCCTATCTCCGCGGCTCGGAGGTGGACTATGTCGACGCCCTGAACGACGCGGGCTTCAAGATCCACAATCCCAACGCCGCCCGCAGTTGCGGCTGCGGCACCAGCTTCGAACCCGCCGCCTCCGGCAACTGACCGGCCTTTTTCCTCCGCGCATGGAATTTCTCACCGAACACAGCGAATTCTCCCGCGAAGCCCGCGAGGAACGCGAGGACAACATCGGCAGCCTCTTCCTGTGGTCGGTCGTGATCGTGGTGCTGCTGGGCCTGAACGCCTTTTCGTGGCTGTTCTGCATGTATGTCTTCGGCAATCCGGAGGTGCCGTTCAATTATCAGTTGCTCACCAAGCTGGAAAGACTCGAGCCGATCACGGGCTTCAAGCCGGTGGACGCGCCGCGCGGGAAATTCCACAACGTGAAGGATCTCTACCTCGAATACTACGACTTTTCCGACGAGAAGCTCAACGCCTACAACGGCATCCTGAAGCGCTTCTACCTGAAGAACTACCTGGAGCGGAACGACGTGCGGTTCGTGCGCGGCACCTTCAAGGTCGAGTCGGCGCGGGAGCTGACTCCCGACGATGTCTTCCCCCACGGTGTGGCGGTGCGGCTGCAGGCGGAGGATTATCCGGCCGCGCACGTCGACTTCGTGCTGCCCTCGCCGGCCGACGCGGAGATTCCGGCCGAGCATTTCCGCCCCGGCGATGTCATCCAGATCCAGGAGTCGGCCACCTGCGCGGCGCTGGTCCACATCCATCGCATGGAGGAGGATCATGTCTGCTTCACCGTCGTGCCGCTGGTGATGCGGGATTACGAGACCCCGGCGGGCACGGCGCTCAAGGTGGCCCCGCCGGAGTGGCTCAATCTCGGCAGTGGACGCTGGCCGGTCAGCGACGGACCGGAACTGGTGGCGAAACCCCTGGATGTCCCGACATCCGAAGAGCCGGCTGATCCGCCGGCCGGGGAGACCGCCCCCCCGCCCGCAGAGAAGGGGGCCGATCCAAAGAAGTCGGCGGAGCCGGCGAAAAAATAACGGACGGACCACCCGTGCGACCGAGGCGATCGGGTAGCCACGCCGATTTTCCCCGCCCGCTGATCCAACCATGGCCGCCCTGCTCCAGATCTACCGACTCGGGGTGCTCATCGCGATCGCGTGGCTGATCCGCGAGCATCATCTGCGCCTCAGAGTGCAGGGCGACCGGCCCATCGTCGTGGCCGAGGTGCGGGTGTTCCTGCCGGCGGCGCACCGGTTGGTGGCGGATCCGGGCCCCCGATCCGGGCTGGTGGTCGAGGATGCCGCCGGCCTGCGCATCGGCTACGCGGCGCGGACCATGCCGCAGTCGCGGGAGATCACCGGCTACTCGGGACCGACCGACGCCCTCATCGTCTTCGACGCCGACGACCGCGTGCTCGGCGTGGCCTTTCGACACAGCTATGACACGCCGAGCCATGTCGAGGATGTGAGGAAGGATTTCCTGTTCATGGAAAACTGGAACGGGCGCACCTGGGACGAGATCGCCGCGATCCAGTCCCTCGCCGATGCCAACATCTACGCCGTCTCCGGCGCCACCCGGACCAGCGAGTGCCTCGCCCACAGCATCGGTCACCGCCTGCGGTCGGCCGAAGGAACGTCGGCACCACCGTCCACCACGACCCTCGTCCTGCGCTGGCAGGACGGCGTGCTGGCCCTGATCGTGGCGCTCGGATGCGTCTTCGCTTTTTTGAAAAAGCCCGCCGTGCAGCGGTGGCGGCCGTGGTTCCATTTCGCCGTCTTCCTCACGCTCGGCTTTGTGCTCGGCGACCTGCTCGCGCAGAGCCTGTTGATCGGCTGGGCCGAGTCGGGCATCCCGTGGCGGACCACACCCGGCGTCGTGCTGCTGGCAGCGGCGGCCTTCCTCATTCCCTGGACGACAAAGCAGCCGCTCTACTGCACCTATCTCTGTCCGCATGGTCATGCCCAGCGCTGGCTGATGAAAGTGGTGCCGGCCCGCTGGACCCTGAAACCGCACGATGCCGCCAAGCCCCTGCTGCGCATCCTGCCGGTGCTGTTGCTCGCCATCGTGCTGCTGACCAGCTTCCTCAGCCTGCCTCTCGACCTCGCCGGCATCGAGCCCTTCGACGCCTACCTCATCCGCTCCGCCGGGACGGCCACCCTGGCCGTCGCCGTGGCCGGTCTGCTGCTGTCGCTGGTCCTGCCGATGGCCTATTGCAAATACGGCTGCCCCACCGGGCTGCTGCTGGCCTTCGTGCGACGCCACGCCGGGGAAAGCCGGCCAGGACTTCGCGACGGCGTGGCGCTGGTCTTCCTCGCGGCGGCGATCGCGCTCTATCAGTGGCACGATCCGATCGTGACCTGGCTCGCGTCCGTTGGCTGACCGACCGACCTCTCCCGTCCACCGACCATGCCCACCACCCTCCGTGAATCTCCCTGGCTCACCCTGTGGTTCCCGCTGGCGCTTTTCGGAGTCGCGGTGGCGATTTCCGTCGGCGCGGTGGTCGGACCGGTCCGGGACGTGGCCTTCGAACAACGCAGCCGGACCACCCTGCTCGCGATCCAGCGGGCGGTGCAGGACTACCACGTGGCGGAGGAGTTCTACCCCAAAAGATCCCCCCAGACCGGCGCCGAACTCATCGCCTTTCTCATCGAAACCGGTCACCTCGCCGCGCCGCCGCTGAATCCCTGGACCGGCTCGCCCTACCGTCCAGGCGAAGCCTCCGAGCCCGACGGCATCCTTTACCGGACCGACGAATTGGCCGAAACCTACGCGATGGAGTGCCGGGGCCGTGACCTGGCGAGTCCCGATCCGCTCTGGCAGCTCGACAGCACTACCCATCAATCCCTCGAATAACCCGCCCCCCCGACATGAAGCGCTACCCAGTCCACCGCACCACCGATTCCACCCAACCCGACTGGTCGGCCGCGTCGCTGCTCACCGATTTCTGCTTTCCCTGGGAGGACCGGCCAGCTCCGCTCACCGAGTTCCGCGCCCTCTGGTCGGAGACCGACCTGCTGTTCCGCTTCGACTGCATCGACGACGACCTCGTGCTGGGAGACGGCGCCGACGCCAAGGAAAAGGTGATCGGTTCCGACCGCGTCGAGATTTTCCTGGCTCCGTCGTTGGAGTTGAATCCCTACTACGGGCTGGAGATGGACCCGCGCGGCGAGGTGCTCGACTACGCGGCCCGTTACCATCGGCAGATGGACTGGGACTGGCGCTGCGACACCCTGCGGCTCCAGACCCGGATCGAGGGAAATCGTTACCGGGTCGAGGGAGCCCTGCCCCTCGACACCCTGCGCGCGCTCGATGTCCTCCAGCCGGGCGCGAAGGAATTCTTCGCCGGAGTCTACCGCGGCGAGTTCAGCCACCTGCCCGACGGCACCGTCCATCAGGGCTGGATCGCGTGGGTCGATCCGCAGTCCGCGACCCCGGATTTCCACGTGCCGGAGACATTTGGAGTATTTGAGCTGGTGGGATGAGGTGATGCCCGGATGGGGCATCGGGAGATCCGTTACAATATCGGACCGGAATCATAATTCCCGTCCTTCGCGGCCGTGATACCATTGGCGCCGTGAAACCCCTCCCGCTACCCTCGCTCGGCCGCCCATTCCTCGCCGCCATCGCACTTGGCCTGGCTTTTGCCCGGCCGGAGACGGCGCTGTCCCAAGCTCCGACAAGCGGGCCGCTGAAAGTGGAGCGGGCCGTCGAGGTCGTGGCCCGATGGACTCCTGATCAACACCTCTATGTAAAAGGCGACCTTGGGTTGGCGCCCGACAAATTGGAGGGACTCGAGACCTGGCTGGATACCCAGGCGCCCCATTGGACCGTCGTGCTCGCCCGCGACGCCGTTGGCGAATCATTCCTCGACGACAACGGGAGAGTTCTCTCCGGAATGGACGCCGTCGATCACGCCCTTGGGAAGAGCCTGGCGAACACGACGACCTTCGGCGAATTGACCGATGGCCGAACCGGGGAGCGGAACGGCGCCTTTTTCATCCTCTACCTGAAGGAGCGCAAATTCACCTATTACGCCTCCGACGTGTACGACCAACGCCGACTCGGAGAGGCCCGTTGGATCGGGAAGCTCGACCAGCCCGCCGTGAGGGCCATGCGTGGCGGCGGCCGGATCATCGACGCGGTCAAAGACACCATCACGAATATCGAATCCCAACTGACGCGTCAGATCGAAGCCGAAAAAGCCGCCGCCCGTCTCGCCTCGGCACGGCGTCAGGAGGCGCAGGCCGAAAACCGTGCCCAGATTCAGGCTTTGCGGACCGAGATCGATGACATCGAAGAATCCGTAGCCGCCTACCGGACCACGCATCCGGAAGCATCCGGTGATCTCGTCAAACCGGAGACCGCAGCCTGGAAATCCGCCCTGTCCGGGGCCGAACTCCATACCGAAGAAGGTCAAGTTGACGGTCCCGCAGGGATCATTCGAAGAACCCGCGAGACGATCGCCGGTTTTCGCGAAGCCTTCGAACGACTGGCCAAGGCGCCCGCAGAGGCTGATCAGCTTGAGAAACGCCTGGCCAGCCTGGGATCGATTCCCGCGGAAACGCCCGCCGATGGTTGGCGCACCCAAGCGCAGGAGGCGCTGAAGTCTGCGCGTGACAATGCGGCGCGGGCCGACAGCCTCTACCTCACCCAACTGGGCTCTGGTCAAGCCGCTGTCGATGCCGCCGAACGGGCCATCCTTTCGTGGCGGCAGGAAATCGAGGCCGAGCGCGCCCGCAGGCGCCAGCTGACCGGCTTTCTTTGGTCGCTGCTCGGCCTGGCTTTCGTCGCCTCCGGCATCGGACTGGTGGTCGCCAACCGTTTGCGCCGGCCGGCCAAAGCCGAAGCCGAAAAGGCTCTCGCCCGGTGGCGGGATCAACTGGGATGTCGGTTCGACACTCTGTTTCAGCTGATGGACCGGACCAGACTGGTCATTGGGTCCGGCACCCAGCTCGACGCGAGGGGATACACGGGCACCACCCTGCACTTGGGAAAGGAGGCGGTCCGACTGGTCGACGAATTGTTCATCATGTCTTCGGCCGCCGACAAGGTCATGGGCCTGGCCACCTCTGCGATCGAGCCGCGCGGGCTGGCCGGGAGGGTCGTCAACGCCATCTCCAGCCGACGCTACCGCCGCGGGCTGCGGTATCTCGAGTCCGAAGCGATCGGATTCGATCCCAAGGAGGGCTTGGAGGCGATCCTGCGGACCGGTGACGAAAGAAAGCCCCGCCTGCTGGGTGACGCAGCCGACTATGAACCCTTTCAATTGACCTTCAGCGAGCTGATCTCGGCTTATGACGCCAAACAGACCGCGGCAACCGTCTCTCTGGACCGTCTGCAAAGCTGCATTGACGACCTGCCGGTGAGACTGGAGGCCGTCCGGCTCCGCCTCGCTGAACTGGTCGCCCGCTCGCTCGCTCTGGACCGGGACAGCCAATTGGATGGCCATTTTCCCATCGCCGCGTCGTTGGGTACCCTCACTGACGCTATTGGCACATCCCTCGACGAGGCTTCCACACGGGGCAAGACCGACCCGGTGACCGCCCATGAAGGACCGGCGGCTCAGGCCGACCGCCTCTCATCCGAAGGCCTGCGCCTGGCGGACCGGGTCGCGTCGTGGCGGACAGACGAAAAGGCCGGAATCGAAGAGGCCATCGAGATGCTGCAGCGACACGACCGGCGCACCCGATGGATCGCCGATGCCTACGCGGAACTTTCAGAAATGGCACAAAGAGCGATCGATGCCATCCTCGCCGGCCCCGCGGAGACCGCTCTGGAAGCCTTCGATGCCGACCTCGTGATCGCCCGCGAACGTCTGGCCGACATCGTGCTGCTCAGCCGTCGCGCCACCGAGTCTTCGCGGTCGGCCATCGAATCCGGGGAGGCAGCCATCGGCCACGCGAGGACTGAATTGAGCGCAACCCTGGGTTGCGATCCCGGGGCCCTTTTTGAAGAACCGGAACACCGTCCCGCCGACCATGTCGCCGAGGCGCGCCGGGACTTCGAGGCATCGCTCATGGCGTTGGATCGCGGCCATGTAGCTGACGCTCGAAACCGGCTCGACGAGATCGACGCCGGCCTCGACCTCGTGGAATCGATTCTGGAGCGCAGTAAGACCATCTTCACGACCTTCGGTGACCAGGAAGGTGAGATTTCCCTCCAGGCCTCCCAATACGAAGCCGAAATCAGCAAAGCCGCAGACCGGGTGAACGCTTTGCGGCACGATTACGATTCAAGAGTGCTGCGGTTCGGCAGCCGTCACCCGAAAACGGCTGAGAATGCGACCGACGACGCGACCACCGGCGTTTCCAGTTCCGAGGGTCAGCGCACACTGGATGATGCGCTGAGCGACGGGCGTCAATTCATCTCCCGTGGACAGGCAGATCTGACCGCAGCGCGGGCGGCCCGCGAAGCGCTCCGCCCCATCGAGGCGGCACGTTGTCTCGATCGGGCCATCGCCTGCCTTTCCGACGCCGCGACCGAAGTGGCCGAAATCAACGCCCATGCCGATGCTCTGCTCCAGGCCGTGGCCACCAATCCCGAAGTCTGGAAGACGACCAGCAGCCGCCACCAGAATCTGGCCACCGACATGGCCGATCCACGGACTCAACGTCGGACGATCGAGGAATGGGAATCTGCCAAACAGGAATTGGCCAGTATTTCCTCGAAGATGGAAGATCATCATCCGAATCCTTTCGCCATTCAGGCTGCCTTGGAGTCCCTGGCTGACCGCCTGATCGCCCTCGCCGAGGAAGTCGTGTCCGATTGGGACCTCCACACCTCCGCCACCACCGCCCTCTCCCTCGCGGCCGAGCAGATCGGAAAGCTGGAATCGCGGGTAAAAGTGTCCCAGACAGACTCCATCCCCGACAGCGCGGGCGTTCTTGCCGCCCAGGCGGACTATGCCACCAGCCGCGATCGACTCGCGGCGATGGATGTCCGGCGGTCCGAGCCCCACGGCGACTGGGTAGCCCTGGAGCGGGAGGCTGCCGCAATCGCCTCGGACGCTCTCGTGATTTTGTCCGGCTTGAACCAAGAACTGGAGCGCGGAAAAGCCTGTGCCATCGCCCTGAACCGGGCGGCTGCATCGCTCCACGCGGTCAGAGATTGGCGCGGCGGCCATCAGGTCACCCTCGACCGGAGCGCCGGGCTGGACATCTACCGCCTCGCCTATGCAGCGTTTTCCGCCGGCGACTACGACACCGCTTCCCAGCAGGCCGCCCAGGCACACGACGCAGCCAGCCGGGCCCTTCAACGGGCAAAGTTCGATTACCAGCGCGCCGTTGACCGGATCCGGGACGAGGAGAGACAAGCCGAAAGGCATCGACGATCGAGCAGCCTCTCATTCAGTGACAGCTCCTCCTTCGGTCCGAGTTCGTCCCACGGGGGCAGAAGTTCCTCCCGCGGGGGCGGGAGTTCCTCCCGCAGATGCAGAAGTTCCTCCCGCGGAGGTGGAAGTTCCTCCGACGGAGGCGGGAGTTCATCACGGTCGTCCTTCTCCTCAGGATCGGGCACCTCCCGTTCCGGATGGTAGCGACGTGCCCCCTCACCACTGCCACGTCAATCCCACCATCGGCCCGAGGGCGTTCAGGCCGGGATTGCGCTCGTTGAGGCCACGGTTCGAAGTGTGCTGGAAATAGGCGCCATACTGCAGGTAGAGCCCCTCGCGGAGCCGATGGCGCAGGGCGAGGTGCATGAACCACATGAAATTGAAGTCCTGCCCGTGGCCACCCTCGACCGCGGTGCTGTCCAGAAAGCCCACGCCACCACCGACGCTGTAGAGCACGGCCAGATCGCGCTCGGCATTCCACCACTCGAAGGACGGGCTGCCGTGAAAGCCGAATAGGTAACTCTCCGGCCCCTCGGCGATCACCTCCCCGAGGAAGCTCAGCCGCGAGCGCAGCACCAGGGCCGACCCGTCCTCGCGCTCCCAGGTCCGCATGTGGGGAAAACGAAAGGTCAGCATCTGCGGCAGCACCGTGTAGTCCAGCGGCGTGGACTGGGTGATCTCCCAGATGACCCCGGTCTCAAAGCTCACGTCGGTGATCTCCCACGGCTCCGGCGCAGCGGGCGCCACCGCCTTCGACAGGTCGATCCGCTTCTGCGCGCTGGCCGGCTGGGGCCAGGCGAGGCCGATGACCGAGAGCAGCAGCAGGAGCGGCAGCCAGCGGGGCGCGCCCGATGGCAGAGTGGCTTGGATTCGGTCGTTCATGCTGGGGGTGCGCCGAACTTACTCGATCCGCAGCCGCTTCACCACCGGAAAGCAGGCCTGCAGCCTGACCAGCCAGAAAAATACCCGCAGCCGCCACCGCACCGCCCAGCCTCCCTCCATCTGGCCGGCCAGGATGGCCACCACCGCATCCGGCAGATGCCACTTCGCCTGCGGCTGCATCAGCAGTTCGATGAAGGGCTGGGTGTAGAAATGCCGGATCATCTCAAAGTAAGCCCCCAGATGGGATCGCGTGCGCCGCTCGTAGCGCCTCATCGCCGGCGTCAGGGTCCGGCCCGTGTCGATGGCCTCGCTGACGGCCTGCGCCGCCTCGCGGGCGGTGAGCATGGCCAGGTAGACACCGGATGAGAAAATCGGATCGAGAAAGCCCGCCGCATCGCCGACCCGGACCAGCCGGGGGCTGACGAAGCGCCGGTTGCGGTAGGAAAAATCCGCGATCGTCCGGACCGGCCCCACCCGCTGCGCCACGGCGAGGCGCTCGCGCAGCTCCGGGCAGCGCTGGACGGCCGCGTCGAACCGCTCCTCCGGCGTCAGTGCCGACTCCCGCAGCGCCGCGCGGTCCACCACCAGACCGAGGCTCACTTTCTCCCGGCTCAGCGGAATGAACCAGAACCACGCGTCCTTCAGCCGGTAGATGAGGATGTCGCCGCACTTCCGCGCCTCATCGGGCAGCGGGATGCCGGTGTAGTGGCCGTAGATCGCGAATTTCCGGTGCTCCTCGTAGATCTCCTTCAGTCCCTCGCGATTGCCGGTGAAATTCGCCGTGCCGCTCGCATCGATCAGAAATTCCGCCGTGAACCGCTCCGGCGCCCCGCCATTCTGCGCCGTCACCACCACGCCACCCGCGGGATCGACCGTGAAATCCTTCACCTCCATCCCCTCCCGCACCGTCGCGCCGCCCCGGGCCGCGTGGCGCAGCAGCAAGTCGTCGAATTTCGAGCGCTCCACCTGGTAGGACATCGGCTGATCGGTGAACCGCCCCCGCCCGAACTCGATCTCCGTGCGCAGACTGCCGTCCGGCAGCACAAATTGCGCCCCGTATTTTTCCATGAAGCCCGCCTCGCGCAGCGCCGGCATCAGGCCCAGTTCCTCAAAAATCGGCACATTGTAGGGCAGCAGCGACTCCCCGATGTGAAAGCGGGGAAACGTCTCCCGCTCCAGCACCAGCGCCCGCTTGCCGGCCCGGCTCAGATACATCGCTGCGGTGGACCCGGCCGGACCGCCGCCGATGATGATCGCGTCGTAATGGCCGGGCTCTGCTTTCACGGTTCCACCCTCCCCCTGGCTCTCACTTGCTGGGCCCCCCGGCTCGATCAGCCTTCGCCGCCGGCACCCCCGGCTTCGATCGCACCCGCGATCGTCTCCACGCTGGTCAGGATGCCCTTCGCCGCCTCCGCATCCGGGATCTTCAGCCCGAAGTGTTTCTCCAGCGCCACCACCAGTTGCAGCGCATCCACCGAGTCCAGCCCCAGCCCCTCGGGACCGAAAAGCGGCGCCTCGTCCACGATCGCCTCCGGCGACTCCTGGAGCATCAGCTCCTCGACCATCACGGACTTGATGCGCGCACGCAGGGCAGAAGGATCGGACGACATGGGGGTGGGTGGCGTTTTGTGGGCGGGATCGGGGCGGCCATCGCAGCCGCTGCCCCTGAATCAATCATGTTCCCGCCATGAAATCATGCATTTTTCTGGCCGGCACTCCCGGTCTACGCCCCGGACCCGCCCGCCGCGACTGCGCCGGGTAAAAATTGTCATTTTTCGTTCACAAAAGGCCCGTTTTCTCTCAATATGTCCGACACGAATTCACCCGCCCTATGAACGCCATCGTCAAAGCCCTGAAAAAAGCCCTCGAAGTCGATCCTTCCAACTGGGAGACCCGGCAGGCCCTCGTCGAGGCACATCTGAACGATGGCGACACCGCCGAGGCCTTCGCCGCACTCGACAGCGCCGATATCGCCACCGCTGACGAAGCCGCCCTCATCGCCGCCACCCGCCAACTCGCCCAGGCCGGCGGCGCCGATTCCGCCCGCGCCCTGTTGCAGAAAGTCCTGGGCCGCAACCCCGCCAGCGCCGAAGCCCACGTCGCCCTCGCCCAGATCGCCCACGCCGCCGGCGATTCCCAGACCGCGACCCGCCACTACGTCTCGGCCACCAGCCTGAACCCCACCCTTTCCGATCCCGATCTCGAGGCCGCTTACGGCGCCGTTCTGGACTCCATCGGCCTGAGAAAAGCCGCCACCCCCGAGCCCGTTGCCGTCACCGCTGACGCAGCCGACGTCGAGGAGGAGGAGGAAGACGCCGTCGCCGTGGTGCAGGCCGTCGCCGCCGCCGATGACGATGATGAAGCCAGCGTCGTCCTCGCCGTCGCGGATGCAGAGGAGGCCGCGCCCGTCGCCGCCGCTGCCGAGGAAGTCGTCGCCCCCGTCACCGCCGCCGCCCGGCCCCTCACCCCGCCGGCCCCCAAAGTCGTCGAGGAGACTCCCGCGCCCGCCGTCGCCGCCGAGACCAATGGCGCCGCCACCGTGCCGCTGATCAAGCGCCCCACCTCGTCCCGCGCCGCCGTGCTCGCCGAGCCCGACGATGTCCCCGCCATCACCGCCAAACCGGCCGCCCCGCCCGTCCCCACCCTCGTCGCCGCCGAGGACGAAGCCGCCGCCGAAGTCTACGAGCCCGATCCCCTTGCCGAGGAGCTGCGGCACCTGCGCGAGGAAGTCGAGGAAAAGCGGAAGCGCGCCATGGCCCGCGACAAGATGGCCTCCCTCACCGTCACCATCCTCATCCACGTCGGCGTTTTCTTCATCCTCACCCTCATGGTCACCTCCGTCGTCCGCGACGTGCCCCCCGGCATCGTGGCCATGTCCGCCCCGGCCGATTCCACCGAGGACATCACCCAGCCCACCCTCAACAAGTCCCAGATCAAGCCCAACTCCGCCGCCGCCGCCCCCAGCTCCGAGGTCATCACCAGCCAGGGCCTGTCCTCCGTCGCCATCTCCAACGTCCCGTCGGACAACGTCGGCATCTCCGCCAGCCTCGGCATGGATTTCGCCCCCTCCATGAGCTTCGGCGACGCCACCCAGTCCATGCAGTCGAAAATGATGTTCGGGCAGAAGCTCGAGGGCGTCGGCGAAGTCCTCGGCGTCATCCTCGACGTCTCCGGCTCCATGGCCGAGTACCTGCCCCTCGTCATCAAGGAAGTCGACCGCAACTTCAAGAACGCCCCCATCGTTTACGTGAACCACGCCGGCATGGAGGGCGGCACCAAGGATTGCGAGATCTACCCCATCATCCCCGACGAAGTCCGCCCCAGCTGGCCCAAAGAGTGGAACAAAGGCATCCACAGCCCCTACTGGTTCATGTGGGGCGACCTGCCCCGCAAAGCCGACCAGAAGCAGGTCGACCGCCTCATCGACATCTTCAAGACCCGGCCCAACATGTTCATCGCCCGCGGCGGACGCAACCGCGTCGGCGCCGCCGCCGAGTTCCTCTCCAGCCAGAAATGCGACTCCCTCTACATCTTCTCCGACTTCGAGGACTTCGTGGAGGAAGAGATCGTCACCGAGCTGGGCCAGAAACTCGGCCGCGGTAAAGTGAAGACCTTCGTCCAGCCCGCCGCCGCCCGCACCGAGCACCTCGCCGTCGTCTCCCGCCGCGTCGCCGGCCGCACCGGCGGACGCGAGCTGCCCGTCCTCACCGAGATCCTGCGTCCCCAGGCCCCGCAGGCCGAGATCGCCGTCGCCGTGAAGCAGGAGCTGCCCGTGCCCGATGGCGTCAAGTTCGCCACCCCGCGCAACGTGCGCCCCGTCGATCCCGCCCTCGGCTACAACCACAACCGCTGGTGGGACGACGACCACCGCAAACGCTTCGACCAGGAACTCAAAGTCGTCGAGTACCCCAACTTCGACATCGTCGTCAACGGCCCCGAGGCCCGCGCCCTCATCTACCTCAAGACCAAGGACGGCTTCGTCCAGAGCCCCATCATCTTCGGCTACTGGAGCCACAAGCCCTACCAGGAGCCCGATGGCCGCTGGTACTACCCCCGCCGCAAATGGCTGCGCAATGCCGAAGAGCCCAAGTTCGACGGCAATGAGTTCACCTGGAAGATGATCCTCGAGGACGAGATCACCTTCGACGTCATTTTCTGGTTCAAGGAAGACATGCTCACCGGCACCTACACCGCCCAGCTCCCCCCCAATGGCGAGAGCGATGCCGCCTGCATCTTCTTTGCCGTGCCCCCCGTCGGCCTCGAGCGCAACGACATGTATTACTCCCCCGACTTCCCCCAGGGCCTCGACCTCGACCAGTTGCGCCAGGTCATGGCGCACAACTTCGCCACCTTCTACCTCCCCGTGCAGGCCGAGGAGCGCCACGGCGTCGCCTGGAGCCGGCTCGGCTTCAAGAAGGGTGAGAACACCTGCCCCTACAATGTCCTCTACCGGTATCTCCCCGATGCCGTGCGCGAAGTCACCATCGGCGGTCGCTCCTTCGGCGAGCGCCGGCTCCAGGCCCGCACCACCAGCAACAACCTGCTCCTGTCCACCGCCCTCTGGCGCGCCGATATCGAGCTGTGGGAGGGCTTCCAGTGCCGCCTCATCCGCGAGCGCGACGAACGCAAACGCGAGCGCGTCGTCAAGACCGAGGCGATTTCGTTTAGTATTGAGTGAGAGGAGCAAACGGGTGCGTAGGCGCGGGTGGCTGACGGGGCTGGAAGGCGTTTCCGCGATTCCCACCTCCGATCATCACCATTTCTCGCCATTTATCAGTAAAACTCCTCTGGGTAAGATTTTGGGACTTCCCAAAGGCGGGCACTCCGAAAGCCCCGAAGCCCCCGAGGAAGTGTAGAGTCCCTCGGACGAGTGATCATCAGGGCCAACGGCCCGGCGTCACCTTAGCCTGGGGCAACGCCCCAGGTGTTGGCATGAGCCCTGAAGACCTGTTGGCTGAAAGCCAACCTCACCCGATCCGCATCGGTCCGGCATCATACCCCGAGTCGCCCCGGGTGACCTTGGCCTTCAGCCAAGCCCGGACCGGGTGGCAAGATTCCCTGGGGCGCCGCTGCGCGGTGCCCCAGGCTACGGTGAGCCAAGGCCTTTGGCCTGGTTTCTCCGTGGGTAGATGGCCCCACCTATTTGGGTAGCACCAAACCGACGGAATCCGGCTTTTCGATGCGAGACCGCATTTTCCAACCCCGTTCCGCGTCCCTGTTGGCTCCCGGAAACCCGGACGGAAATGGGCAACACGTGACCCGTCGAAATCGGCTTCGGACGGCTGGTGGCCCCGCCAGCCTTTCTCCTCCCCCATGCGCCCCGCGGCACGACCAGTTGATGGCGACAGCCGCACGGGGCGGTCGTCTCTGCCGGCAGTTTCCGATGATACCCTGTTGCATCGCCGATCATACCCGGTTGCCTCGGACCAGCCGCGTCCTCCCAGTCGGCTGTGGGGAAATGGCACGAGAATGGGTGGCAATGGATTGGATCGATCAATTCGGCCCGCCGCGCGGGGGGCTCCGCATCGCTTTGCCTTGGCCCTTCACTGGATGCCCCCGCCGATCGGATGCCGGAGGCATCGCAGCCATTAGCCGGTGGTTGAGCGCAGCGATACCACCGGTCCGTCCGACCGAGGTCGAGCATCCCGGAGGGATGCCAGCCAGTCGCCAGTCCGCGCGCCGCCTAGCACGCTGGCATCCCTCCGGGATGCCCGGTTACCGTTCCATTCTATCCGGTGGTGTCGTCGCTACGCTCCTCAACCACCGGCTAATGGCTGTGATGCCTGCGGCATCGTTTCCGCTCGAAACGCCAATTGGCACCGATGAACTGTCTCAATCCCGTGGCGCTTGAGCTGAATCGCCGGTCATGCCCAGTTGCCTGGGAGCAGCCGCATCCTCCCAGTCGGTTGCGGGGAAATGGCACGAGAATGGGTGGCGAAGGATTGGATCGAACGAACGGCCCGCGCCGACTGTCGGCTCTGCGGGGAAAAACAAAGCGCACCCCGGATTCCCATTCCCATCACCATTCCCCTGTCCCCATTCCCGGTCTTTTTTCGGATCATCTCCCGCCCATTCCCCCATTCGCGTCATTCGTTTCATTCCTTTCCATTCGCGTTCAATCATCCAGACCAGCCTCCCCATTCGCGTTCATCCCCGCCATCCGTCCGCGACCTGTCACCGTCGAATCGCCCCGTCACCGTCGAAAAACAGCGCCAACGGCGCGCCCGCATACCAGCCCAGGGCAACGCCCTGGGGAACCCACCCGCCTCTCTCATGACGCCCTGTAGGGGCGTCGCATCCGGCATGCCTCCACCGGTGATGGCGGCGCCCCTACAGGGCGCTCTTCATGCTTTGGCCCCGGTTCCCAGGGCGTTGCCCTGGGCTGGTATGCGACGGGCTTTCAGCCCGGTTGTTTTTCCGGATCATCTCCCGCCCGTTCCCCATTCGCGCCATTCGTTTCATTCCTTTCCATTCGCGTTCAATCATCCAGACCAGCCTCCCCCATTCGCGTTCATCCCCTCCATCCGTCCCACGACCCGTCACCGTCGAATCGACCCGTCACCGTCGAAAAGCAGCGCCAACGGCGCGCCAGGATTCCCGCCCCATCACCACTCTCTTTCTCCATTCCTCTGCCCCAATTTTCCACTCTCCTGCCTTTCTCATCACCACCAGCGCCGATCAGGGGGCATGTTGGGATGCCTCCAGCGCCCCGATCCAGAACAGGATCATCTCCAGATAAAGATCATCGCCGCCGGTGGCCAGCACGGCTCCATGAGTGCCGCCAACCACGGGGCGCCAGAGTTTGCCCGCGCCACCGAGCGCGTCGTAGATCCGTCGGCCATGCTCGAGGGGAATGACGCTATCCCGATCGCCATGCACGACCATCACGGGCACCGGGATCGCTGGTGCGACCGCCACAGGCCGGATGGCGGACGGCGGAAAGCCCGCCAGCCAGCCGCCGCCATCGACCACCCATTTTCTCAGCCAGTCGGGCACCCACGCACCGGCCACACGACCGACGGCTCCGGCAGCCACCGGCGAAAGCTCGGCAAAGGGCGCCACCGTCACCGCTGCCCGCAGCCGGGGCTCATCGGGCAGGGACTGGAGGACCACCGCCGCCCCCTGGGAGATCCCAAACGCCAGCAGGGGCCCCAATTCGTCGCGGCCGTATCGGAGTTGGGCGGCGTCGATCACAGCCCGCAGGTCAGCCCGCTCCCGAAAGCCGTAGGTGCAGTAGGTTCCTCCGCTCTCGCCGTGCGCCCGCGCGTCGTAGATCAAACAGCGAAAGCCGGCCGCCACGAAGCGCTCGGCCACGGGAAAGGCGTGTTCCTTGATGCCGCCGCGCCCGTGCAGCATGACCACGGTGCCCCGATACGATCCCGGGACCGTTGGTTTCACTCCCACTGCCTGCAAGCGCTGGAGCATCCGCCGCGTCTTCACCGCCTCCCCGGGCTCGGCGACGGGAGTGAGAAGCGCCGCCTCCAACTGGACTCCGGAATCCCCGCCCGCCGCAGTGAAGCGGTCGATCGAAAACCCGAAATCGGCTGGCCGGGCCAGGGTCTCGCGATGCCGGGGCTCACATTCGCGACGCGGCGGGATGACGAACAGGGATGCGCAGGCCCAAAACGCCACCACCGGCGCCCCGCCACAACAGAACCCGGCCACACCGAAGGCGCGCCGCGACCCGAAAATCGTTTTCCATCCCATGGCATCACGATACGGCGGCGGTCAGACGGTTTTTTCGGGAAATTTGGGCCGGGTATTACGAGGAAGCTGGGTGCCGGGACTGGTGCCGGTTGCCTGCCATCCGCAGGTGAGCCCATGGAATGGGTGGCAAAGGATTGGATCGAACGAACGACCCATGCCGACCGTCGGCTCTGCGGAGAAAAACAAGGCGCACCCCGGATTCCCATTCCCATCACCATTCCCCTGCCACCCATTCCCGGTCTTTTTTCGGATCATCTCCCGCCCACTCCCCATTCGCGCCATTCGCGCCATTCGTTTCATTCCTTTCCATTCGCGTTCAATCATCCAGACCAGCCTCCCCCATTCGCATTCATCCCCGCCATCCGTCCGCGACCCGTCACCGTCGAATCGACCCGTCACCATCCCACGACCCGTCACCGTCCCACGACCCGTCACCGTCGAAAAGCAGCGCCAACGGCGCGCCCGCATACCAGCCCAGGGCAACGCCCTGGGGAACCCACCCGCCTCTCTCATGACGCCCTGTAGGGGCGTCGCATCCGGCATGCCTCCACCGGTGATGGCGGCGCCCCTACAGGGCGCTTTTCGTGCTTTGGCCCCGGTTCCTAGGGCGTTGCCCTGGGCTGGTATGCGACGGGCCTTCAGCCCGGCTTCTCGCTCATCGTTCCCCCATCACGCCCGTTCCCCATTCGCGTCATTCGTTTCATTCCTTTCCATTCGCGTTCAATCATCCAGACCAGCCTCCCCCATTTGCATTCATCCCCACCATCCGTCCCACGACCCGTCACCGTCGAATTAACCCGTCACCGTCGAAAAACAGCGCCAACGGCGCGCCCGCATACCAGCCCAGGGCAACGCCCTGGGGAACCCACCCGCCCCTCTCATGACGCCCTGTAGGGGCGTTGTATCCGGCATGCCTCCACCGGTGATGGCGGCGCCCCTACAGGGCGCTCTTCATGCTTTGGCCCCGGTTCCCAGGGCGTTGCCCTGGGCTGGTATGCGACGGGCTTTCAGCCCGGTTGTTTTTTCGGATCATCTCCCGCCCATTCCCCCATTCGCGTCATTCGTTTCATTCCTTTCCATTCGCGTTCAATCATCCAGACCAGCCTCCCCCATTCGCGTTCATCCCCGCCATCCGTCCGCGACCCGTCACCGTCGAATCGACCCGTCACCGTCGAATCGACCCGTCACCGTCCCACGACCCGTCACCGTCCCACGACCCGTCACCGTCGAATTAACCCGTCACCGTCGAAAAACAGCGCCAACGGCGCGCCCGCATACCAGCCCAGGGCAACGCCCTGGGGAACCCACCCTCCTCTCTCATGACGCCCTGTAGGGGCGTCGCATCCGGCATGCCTCCACCGGTGATGGCGGCGCCCCTTCAGGGCGCTTTTCATGCTTTGGCCCCGGTTCCCAGGGCGTTGCCCTGGGCTGGTATGCGACGGGCTTTCAGCCCGGCTTCTCGCTCATCGTTCCCCCATCACGCCCGTTCCCCATTCGCGTCATTCGTTTCATTCCTTTCCATTCGCGTTCAATCATCCAGGTAACGAGTGCCATTCCCTCCTCGCGCCCCTGCCGGGGCGCAGATTATGGGGAGATTCCTTCCGGGGGTTCCCCTCGTTTCACTCGGTCCACCCCCGGCTCATTTCCGTCGTCCCTCCGGGACGCAGGGCAGACGAGTGTCAGGGGATTATTCGTTCCCATCCGGTCGCGCCCGTTTCCGATTCCCGTCATCCGTTCCAATCCATTCCTTTTCATTCCCCTGCCTTTCAACCGCATCGGACCAGCCGCGGAGAAATCCATCATCCGCACTCCCGTCGGTCCTTCTTTCCGTGCCTTCCGTGAATTCCGTGGGCCTCCCCATTCTCCTGTCCCCATTCCTTTGTCCCTGCCACCATTCCCCTGCCTTTCGACCGCATCGGACCAGTCGCGGAGAAATCCATCATCCGCACTCCCATCGGTCCTTTTTTCCGTGCCTGCCGTGCCTTCCGTGGGCCTCCCCGTCTTCACGGGCGCCAGGCGACGGCGATGCGGTCGCCGGGCGCGGGCAGGGGCGTCGATCCGGCGGTATCGGGCCAGATGACATGCCAGGGCTCATCGCCGGCTCCGTCGGCGGGGGCCAGGCGCAGCTCGATGCGGGCGCCGGTCTCGCGCACGGCCTCGACGCGGGCTTCGCCGGTGGTCGGGGTGGCGCCATCGGCGGGCAGGCGGAAATCCTCGGGCCGGGTCCAGCGCTCCCGCCCGGTGGCCGGATCGACGACGCGGTTGGCAGCACCGAGGCTCTCGGCGCAGTAGCGGCTGACCGGGTCGCGGTAAACGGAGGCCACGGGACCGATCTGGCGCAGCACGCCCTGCTCGAGGATGGCGACGCGGCCGGCCATGGCAAAGACGTCCTCGGGATCGTGGGTGACGAGCAGGGCGGTCTGCCCGAAGGCGGCGAGGATGCTGCCGACTTCCTCCCGGAGCCGCCGGCGCAGGGTGGGATCGAGGTGGGAAAAGGGTTCGTCGAGGAGAATCAGGCGCGGCGAGGGGGCCAGGGCACGGGCGAGGGCGAGCCGCTGTCTTTCTCCGCCGGAGAGTTCGTGCGGGTAGCGGCCGGCTTTGTCCTCGAGGGCGACGTGGCGCAGACATTCGGCGGTGCGCTCCTGGATGGCAGCCCGCGGCCGGCCGCGCAGTCCGTAGGCGACATTGGCGGCGGCGGTGAGGTGGGGAAAGAGGGCGCCCTCCTGAAAAACGAGTCCGAGCCGGCGGCGCTCCGGCGGCACCTCCCGCCGCAGGGTCCCACCGGCGACGAGGACGCCGTCGAGCCGGACTTCGCCGCCGTCGGGCGACTCGAGGCCGGCGGCGAGTCGCAGCAGGGTGGTCTTGCCACTGCCGCTGCCGCCGATGAGGGCGAGGACTTCGCCGGGCTCGATGGCGAGGGCGACGCGGTCGACGGCGGGACGGGGCGTGCCCGCATAGTGGCGCGAGACGGCGTGAAACTCGAGGATGGGGGCGCTCTCAGTCATGGCGGCGGGATGGCGACAGGCGTTTTTCGAGCAGGAACAGGGGCACCACCCCGGCCGCGATGACGAGCAGGGACGGCACGGCACAGGCCTGGAGGCGGGCTTCGCTGGCGAGGCTGAAGGCGGTGGTGGCGAGGGTCTCGAATCCGGCGGGGCGCAGGATGAGGGTGAGCGGCAGTTCTTTGATCAGATCGACAAACAGGAGGATCGCGGCGGCGATGAGGGGGCCGCGGAGCAAGGGCAGCGAGATGGCGAGAAAGGTGCGGCCGGGAGGCGCGCCCAACACGCGCGAGGCCTCCTCGACGGGTCGCCCGATCTGCTCGAGCCCGGCTTCGGCGAGCTTGAGGGGGATGGCGAAATACCGGGCCGCATAGGCAAAGGCGAGCGCGGGCAGGGTGCCGCCGATGAGGGGCAGCAGCGGCAGGTGGAGCCGGTCGATGAATCCGGTCACGGACAGCACGCCCACGGCCACGACGGCGCCGGGGATGGCGTAGCCGAGCGCGAGCAGTCCCCCGGCGGCCCGCCGCGGCAGGGTCTGGCGCAGCCGGGCGGCGTAGGCGACGAGGGCGGCGAAGACGGTGGCAAACAGGGTGGTGGCGGCGGCGAGCCCCAACGCCGGGACCGGCCGCAGCCCCGCGGGCAGGGCAAAGCCTCCCTCGGCCGACACGTGCAGCCAGGCCCAGTGGGCGAGGCAACCGACGGGGTAGAGAAAGCCGATGGCAAGCGGCACGAGGCAGACGAGCACCGCGAGCGTCGCCTTCCCCGCCGGCAGGCGCCTCCGGGCGGGCGGGGTCGCCTGCGAGCCGGTCAGGTATTGCGCGCGGCCCCGCAGCAGTCGCTCCAGGGCGAGGAGGACGAGCATCGTCGCCATCATCAGGGCGGCGAGCCGCAGGGCGGCGACGAGATCGCCGGACCCGAACCAGGTGCGGAAAATCCCCGCGCTGAGGGTGGTGACGCCGAAGAAATGGACCGCTCCGTAGTCGTTGGCGACCTCCATGGCGACGAAGGCGCCGCCCGCGACGAGGGCGGGCCGGGCGGCGGGCAGGGCGACGCGGAAGAAGGCCCCCGCGATGCCATCCCCCAACAGCCGGGCCGACTCGATCTGGCTCCGGCATTGCCGGGAAAAGGCCGAGCGGGCGGCGAGATAAAGGTAGGGATAGAGCACCGCCGCGAGCATGAGCGCGAGCAGGCCAAACCGCAGGGCGAACTCGGCCGTGAGGAAGGCATCGGCACCATGCTCGGTGCGGATGCGGACGAGCGCGGGGATGGCCGCCTCCGGCAGGCGGTAAAAGACGAAAGCCGCCACGTAGGTGGGCAGCGCGAGCGGGAGCACCAGCATCCAGGAGAGCAGGCGACGCCCGGGGAAATCGCAGGTGCTCACCAGCCACGCGGGCAACACCCCCAGGGGCAGCGCGAGGGCGACGACGAGGACGACGAGCCCCACGGTGGTCGCGATGTAGCCGCCGAGGAGATTCCCGACGAGCGACTCCCAGGCGGGGCTTTCCCCACCGGCCCGCAGCAGCACGGCCACGAGCGGCAGCGACAGCACCGCCCCGCCGACGGTGACGAGCGCGCCCCAGCGATCCGGCCGGAAACGCCGGGACCCGTCCCGCGCGGTCAGGGGGAGCGACGGGCGGTCGCCGGTGGAAGCGGTAGGCATTCGCGATCCTACACCGCTCATTCCCATCCGCTCGCGTCAAAAAGCCGCACGGCCTCGGCATTCTTCTCGCCGAGGGTGGAGAAAGGCAGGGCGTCGGCTTTGAACTCGCCCCACGACTGCTGGAGTTCGGAGCGCTTCGCCGTCTTGGTGACAGGATACTCAAAGGTGTTCTCCGCGATCATGCCCTGCACCTCATCGGAGAGGAGGAAGGCGAGGAACTGCGAGGCCTGCTCCGCCTTTTTCGAGGCTTTGACGATGCCGGCTCCGCTGATGTTGATATGGGTGCCGCGCCCGTCCTGGTTGGGGTAAAAGACCTTCACCTTGGCGGCGGCTTCGCGGTCCTTCGCATCCTCGGAGGTCGCGAGGAGACCGAGGTAGTAGGTGTTGGCGAGGGCGACATCGGCGAGACCGGAGGCAACGGCGCGGATCTGGTCGCGGTCGCTGCCCTGGGGCGGACGGGCCATGTTCGCCCGCACAGCCGTGGCCCAAGCCTGGGCTTTTTCCGGTCCGTTGGCCGCGATGAGGGAAGCCAGCAGGGACTGGTTGTAGGCATTCGACGAGGACCGGGCGACGACCCGGGCGCGCCACTGCGGCTCGGCGAGCGCCTCGTAGGTGGAGAGTTCGCCAGCCTTGACGCGGTCGGGTGAATAATAGATGACCCGCGCCCGCATCGTGAGTCCAACCCAGTGGTGCGCCTCGTCCTTCAGGTGCGGCTCGACCTTGGCCGCGATCGCCGGATCGGGCAGCGGCTGGAGGAGTCCGGCCTGTTTCGCCCGGGCGAGGCCGGCTCCGTCGGCGGTGAGGAACAGATCGGCCGGGGTGCGGTCGCCTTCGGACTGGAGACGCGTCATCAGTTCCTCGGCGGCGGCCTTCACCACGACGACTTTGATGCCGGTGCGCTCCGTGAAAAGCTGGTGCAGCTTTTCATCGAATTCGTAGTGGCGCTGCGTGTAGAGGGTCAATTCCGCAGCCGAGATCGCTCCGGTGAGCGAAATGACCGAGAGAGCGGCGAGAAAGGGGCGGAGCAGGAGTCTGGATTTCATGTTGAGGGACTCATCTTATGTTACTGAGACGGCGTTTCAATAGCCCCCTGGTAAAAATCCCGCGGTTTCCTCGAATGCGGGATGCCCCCGCCCGGCACCGGTCGCCGAAATGCCCCGCCCGAACTGGCTCAGGGGACCGGCTTTGCCCGGCTTTCCGGCTTTTCCGGCTCCCCGTCGAGCGGGGTGACCGTGACCGCGATGGAGAGGTGCTGCCAGCCGCCGCCAATCACGGTGCCGCGCAGCGGGCTGATGTCCTGATAGTCGCGCCCCACCGCCACGCGCACATGGTCGCGACCGGCGCGGCTGCGGTTGGTCGGGTCGAACTCCACCCAGCCGATGCCCGGACAAAACAGCGCCACCCAGGCGTGGGTCGCATCCACCCCGATGAGGCGCGGGCGGCCGGGCGGCGGATCGGTGCGCACGTAGCCGGACACGTAGCGCGCCGGCAGTCCCAAGGACCTCAGACACGCGATCTGGAGGTGGGCGAAATCCTGGCAAACCCCGCGGCGCTGCCGCAGGACCTCAGCCACGGGGGTCGAGACGGTGGTCGCCGTCGGGTCGAAGGCGAACTCGCGGTGGATGCGCGTCGTCAGGTCCATGGCCGCCTCCAGCACCGGCCGGCCGGGGGCGAAGGACCGCGCCGCGTAGGCGGCGAAGGGCTCGCCGACGGGGACGATGGCGGTGGGAAAGACGCACTCGAAGGCACCGAGGCAATCCGGAGTCCGTTCCGCCGCCACCCGGTCGCGGACCAGCTCCCAGGGCAGGCCGGGCTCGGTCTCGGCGGCGGGACGGGCGGCGACGGCGACCTCGCTGCGGGCGGTGACTTCGAGGCGCTCGTGGGGCTCCTGGATCGAAAAGCGGTCCACCCCATTGCCGAAATAGTCGGTGTCGGTCTCCGACTGTGCCGGCGCGGGCAGCACCTGGAGCTGGAAATCCCCCAGCGTCTGCCCCGGTCCGGTCCGGGGCCGCAGCCGGGCCATGTGATGGGAAACGGAGACAGTTTGACTGTATTCGTAAGCCGTGATGTGCTCGATGCGGTAGCGGATCGTGGGCACAGTCGCGGCGGGGGCTGGAACGGGAGTCTCCATGGGACGGGAATGGCGGATCATTCAACGCGGCGCCTCGGGGGCGAACTGCTCGGGCCGCAGCAGGGAGAAATACTGCCGCGTCAGGTCGTCGGAGATGCTTTCCAGCTCCGGCCCGAGGCAGTCGAGGAAATGCTGCATGGCTCCGAGACGCTGGCGTTCCTCCTCGACATCGCGGGCGCCCAGATCGGTGGCCCGCAGGCGTTCGAGAGCGCGGGTGGTGACGCCGCGGCTCTGGGTCGAGTGTGGCTGTCTCAGCTCGGTGGGCAGCGAGGCGAGGTGGCTGTCGAGCCGCTCCAACTGGAAGGCGAGGGAGCGCGGGTTCGCCGGATCGACGAACAGCGTGTCCAACACCGGCAGCAGCCTCGGTTCGAAGAAATAGCGCTGCCGGTAGGTGATGGCGCTGTCGAAAACCTCCAGCACCGCGTCGAGCGCGGCCCGGCGGTCGGCATCGGGCGCCTCCAGCAGGGTCTGGCCCAGCCCGGTCGCGTAGAGGGAGCGCTCCAGGCGGCGCCCCAGGTCGAGAAAGGCCCAGCCGGGCGTGCGGGTGGTGTTTTCCTGGGCCAGGCCGCTGAGGGCGGCGTGGAGATTCACCAGCCGGTCGAGCAGGGGCATCAAATCGCCGAGGCGGCGCACCGAGGGCCACTCGCGCAGGTTCTCGCCGAGCCGGCGCACGATCCGCCAGGTGTCGAGGGACAGGGCGTCGCGCGACACGCGACCCAGCCGCAGCAGCTGGCTGTTGAGTTCCAGCAGCGATCCCATCCGCTTCGGATCGAAGACGGCGGCCTTCAGCGCCAGCTCCAGCGGGGCGAATCCCTGCGCGGCCGGCTCCCGGTGGCTCATGGGGGCCTCCAGATGTCCCAGCAAAATGAGGTAATCCCACAACGGCCCGATCTCGGCGATGGCGCCGAAGCCCGATTCGGCCGAGATCCGGCCGATCACGCCGCGCAGCAGGCGGGTGGCGAATTCCGAGCGCTCGGCGTAGCGGCCGATCCAGTAAAGATTGTCGGCCACGCGGCTGGAGAACTGGCCCGGCGAACGCCGGATCACCACGGGGAAACGGTTCCGCACCGAGGGCAGCTGCGGCTCGTGGGCGCGGTCGGACAGCACCCAGGTGTCCTTGCTGCCGCTGCCGCGCTGCATGGAGATGCCGGGCCGGCTTTGCGATTCCCCGGCCACACGGGTAAGGCCGCCGGGCATGACGACGTAGCTGTCCCCCTCGGCAACGAGAAAGACGCGCATCGTCACCTGCCGCGGCTCGAATCCATGGCCACCCCAGACCGGCGAGGTCGAGTAGGGGATCTCCTCCTGCGCCACCCAGGACCGCGGATCGTCGAGGATGCGGCCGGTGAGGGCGGCGCGGCCTCCGGGATCCTCGCTGCGGCCGTAGCTGACCTTCGAGCCTTTGTGGAAAGCGTGCTTCACCACCAGACGATCGAGCTGGGAAAGGGCCTCACGGCAGGGCTTTTCCTGGCCGCACCACCAGGTCGCCACCGAGGGGATGCGGAGCGGCTCGCCGAGGAGGCGCTCGCACAGGCCGGGCAGGAAGGCCATCAGGGCCGGCGCCTCGACCACGCCGCTGCCGGGGGGATTCAGCACCGTCACATTCCCCGCCCGGATGGCCTGGAGCAGGCCTGACACACCGAGCTGGGAGTCGCTGCGCAATTCCAACGGATCGGCAAAGCCCTCGTCGACGCGCCGCCAGATCACATCGACCGGGCGCAGGCCCTCCAGCGTTTTCAGGAAGACCCGGTCCTCCCGCACCGTGAGATCCTCGCCCTCGGCCAGGGTGATGCCGAGATACCGCGCCAGATAAGCCTGCTCGAAGTAAGTCTCGTTCAGCGGTCCCGGTGAGAGCAGCACCACGTGCGGCTGCGTGGTCGGGCGCGGCGCGGCGGCGGCCAGGGTCTCGCGCAGGTGATCGAAAAAGCCCGCCAGCCGGACGAGCTGACATTCCCGCGCCACTTCGGGCATCAGGGCGCGGCCGATGACGATGCGGTTCTCCAGCGCATAGCCCATCCCCGACGGGGCCTGGGTGCGGTCCGAGACCACCCACCACTGGCCATCCGGCGAGCGCGCCAGGTCCGCGGCGTAGAAAGGCAGATGCCGACCGCCCGCCGCCGGCAGGCCCACGCAGGGTCGGAGGAAGCGCTCGTTCGCGAAGACGATCTCTGGCGGCAGCAGTCCATCGGCGAGGGTCTGACGCGGGCCGTAGATGTCGCGCAGCAGCCGATCAAACAGGGTTGCCCGTTGGATCAGACCCTGTTCGATCGTCGCCCAGTCGTCGGCGCCGAGCACCAGCGGCACGGGATCGAGTTCCCAGGGGCGCTCCTGACCCTCGGGATCGCCATAGACATTGTAGGTCACCCCGTGCTCGACGAGGAGCTTGCGCGCCTGCTCCCAGCGGTGCTCGAAATCGTGCGGCCGCAGCTTTGAAAGCTGCGCGAGGAAGCGCGCCCAAGGCGCCCGCACCCGGCCGCCGGCGGTCAGCAGCTCGTCATGCCGCCCCGCTGGCGGCTGGTACTGCCGCAGCCACCGCTGGAAATGCGCCGCATCCGATCCCGCGGCGGCGGCAGCGGCGGCCTGTTCACTGACTTCCGGATTCACGGGGCATACCTTACGGGCAACTGGAGATCCAGCGTTAGCGGAAAATCCCGCGACCGGAACTCGGTCGGCGGCGCCAGCCTGCCCGGCGTGTGGCCATGGGGAATGAATCGCGAGCGGCGCCGGCTCTCGGCGGCATAGGCATTCACCGGAAAATCCTCGTAGGACCGCCCGCCGGGGTGGCTGACGTGATACTCACAACCGCCCAGAGACCGACGCGCCCAGCCGTCGATGAGGTCGATGGTCAGCGGCGTGTGCACCGGGATGGTCGGATGCATCGCCGACGGCGGCGCCCAGGCCCGGTAGCGGATGCCGGCCACGTATTCGCCGGGACGACCGGCGGGATGGAGCGGCACCCGGCGGCCGTTGCAGCTCAGCACATGCCGCGGATCGGTGAGACCGCGGGCCACGATTTGCAGGCGCTCCACCGACGAGTCCACGTAGCGCGCGGTGCCGGCATGGGTCTGCTCCTCGCCGAGCACATTCCACGGCTCGATGGCCTGGCGCAGCTCGATGGCCACGCCCGCCGGGGCGATGGAACCGATCTCGGGGAAGCGGAACTCGAAATGCGGCAGAAACCACGCCGGATCGAAGTCAAAGCCACTCCGGTTGAAGTCATCCACCACATCCACCAGGTCTTCCCACACAAAGTGAGGCAGCAAAAAGCGGTCGTGCAGACCCGTGCCCCAGCGGACGAGGTCCTCCTGGTAGGGTTCGTCCCAGAAGCGCGCCACCGCCGCCCGGACCAGCAGTTGCTGCACCAGGCTCATGTCCGCGTGGGGCGGCATTTCAAAGCCCCGCATCTCCAGCAGCCCCAGCCGTCCCGAGGCAGAGCCGGGGGCGTAGAGCTTGTCGATGCAGAATTCGGCCCGGTGCGTGTTCCCCGTCAGGTCCACCAGCAGATTGCGCAGCACCCGGTCCACCAGCCACGGCGAGCCCGTCCGGGTCAGGTCGGCCTCGGGCAACTGGCGGAAGGCGATCTCCAGCTCGTGGACCGACTCCGCGCGCGCCTCATCGACGCGGGGCGCCTGGCTGGTCGGCCCAATGAAGGCTCCCGAAAAGAGATAGGACAGCGACGGATGGTTGTGCCAGTAGCCCACCAGGCTGCGCAACAGGTCCGGCCGCCGCAGGAAGGGGCTGTCCAGCGGCGTGGCGCCGCCCACCACCACGTGATTGCCCCCGCCGGTACCCGTGGCGGTGCCGTCCACACGGAAGCGCTCGGTGCCCAGCCGGCTCAGCCGCGCCTCCTCGTAGAGACCGCGCGTGATGCCCTTCAGGTCGCCCCACGACTCCGCCGGGTGGATGTTCACCTCGATCACGCCCGGGTCCGGCGTCACGCTGATGTGGTTCATCCGCGGATCGCGCGGCGGCAGGTAGCCTTCCAGCATCACCGGCGTGCCGAGCTCCGCGGCCGTTTCCTCCACCGCCGCGACCAGTTCGAGATAATCTTCCAGGCGTTGCAGCGGCGGCAAAAAGACGTGCAACCGGCCGCCCCGCGCCTCCACGCAGAGCGCCGTGCGCACGATGCCAGCCCAGTCGAGTGCGGCAGGTTCTGCGTAGGAAGAGGACTGCGCCCCACCCGCGCCGCCGGCACCGGTCGGTTTCTGAAACAGATAGGAAAGCCCGCCGTCGCGCCGCTGCTCCACCGGCTCGGCCGGCCAGCCGTGGGGGCGCGCCGGGTCCACCCAGGGACCGCCCGGACGCAGCCGGTCCGGCGGCAGCGGCAGCCGGGGCGCCGTCGGATCGTCCGGGATGGTCGCCCAGCCGTGGTCCTCGTCACTCCACGGCAGGCTGTCCAGCGGCAGTCGGTAGCCCATCGGCGAATCGCCCGGAATGAGATACATCCGCTCCGGTCGGAAAAACCACTGTCCTGAGACCCAGCCGGGCGTGTGGACATTCCGCGTCAGCGGCAGGGCATGACCGATCTCCGTGTCCAGCCGCCGCTCGAAGACCCGCGCCAGCCGGGCGCGCTCGATCTCGTCGTCCAGCTTCGAGTCGAACGGATCGACATTCGCCGGCAGGCGCCGCTCCCGCCACAGGTAGTACCAGGCATCTTCGTAGCCCGTCTGGATATGCTCCGGATTCACCGCCAGCCGGCGCGCCAGCCGGCGGAGGAATTCTCCCCCCTCGCGGCTGCCGTGCCCGTAGTCGCGCCCCTCGTCGGCGATCAGCCCCTCGTCCTCCCAGACCGGCACGCCGTCGCGACGCCAGTGGCAGCTGAAGGCCCAGCGCGGCAACTGCTCGCCGGGATACCATTTCCCCTGTCCATGATGGAGAAAGCCGCCCGGTCCGAAGCGCCGCTTCAGCCGCCGGAGCAGCGCGTCGCCCAGCCCGCGCTTCATCGGTCCCAGAGCGGCAGTGTTCCACTCGTCACCGGCCCGGTCGTCGATCGAGACGAAGGTCGGCTCCCCACCCATCGTCAGCCGCACATCGCCGCGCGCCAGCCGGGACTCCACCGCCTCGCCGAGCCGGTCGATGGCTTCCCACTGGGACTCGGCATAGGGCTTCGTGACCCGCGCCGTCTCGCGGATGCGATCCACCCGCATGGAAAATTCAAAATCCGTGTCCTCCACCTCCTCCAACAGGCACCCGGTGACCGGGGCCGCCGACGGCGGGTCCGGCGTCGCCGCCAGCGGGATGTGGCCCTCGCCGGCCATCAGCCCCGAGGTCGGGTCCATCCCCACCCAGCCCGCGCCGGGCAGATAGACATCGGCCCAGGCGTGCAGGTCGGTGAAGTCCTCCTCCGCGCCCGACGGACCGTCGAGCGACTTCACATCCGGCTTCAGTTGGATCAGGTAGCCCGACACGAAGCGCGCCGCGAAGCCGAGGTGCCGCATCAGATTCACCAGCAGCCAGGCCGTGTCGCGGCACGAGCCGGAGGCTTTTTCCAGCGTCTCATCTGGCGTCTGCACGCCCGGCTCCAGCCGGATCAGGTAGGCAATTTGATTCGAAAGGCTCTGATTTACCCGGACCAGGTAATCGATCGTCGCCTCCTCCGGCCGCGGCCGCGAGGCCTCCACCAGCGCCGCCAGCGGTCCCGTCGGCGGTCCTTCCACGCGACGGAACGGGGCCAGCTCCTGCGCCTGCCAGTCCGCGTAGGTGAAGGGCACCGTCTTCGCCTCCTCATCGAGGAAAAAGTCGAAGGGATTGATTGACGTCAGGTCCGCGACCAGGTCCACCTCGATGTCGAAATGCCGCACCGGCTCCGGGAACACCACCCGGGCGAGGAAATTCCCCTGCGGATCCTGCTGCCAGTTCAGGAAATGCGGCTGCGGCCCTACTTTCAGCGAGTAAGCCAGAATCGGCGTGCGGTTGTGGGGCGCCGGCCGCAGCCGGATGACCTGCGGCCCAAGTCGGACGGCCTTCGGATAGCGGTAGGAGGTGCGATGATGCAGCGCGCAGTGGATCGACATGGGAAAGGGGGTGCGGGTGGGAAATCGGACACGGCAAAGGCGCCGGACCCGGTCCCCAGGCGACCAATCCCCCACGGGAGCCCCCAGATGCACCGGGCCACGCCGCCCCAGCGACTCCCTTTAAGCAAGTTCAATACCCAGCCGACCCCCGCGGCGGCGAAAAAAGAGAAAGCCGGCGACGATTTTCCCGCGCCGCGCCGGTCACTGATACAAAAAGCCGGTCAACGGGCTCGTCGCCGAGGCATCAGCCCGCGCCTCCGGCAGCCCGCATTCATAAGCCGAGCGACCCGCCTCGACCGCCAGACGGAAAGCCGTCGCCATCCGCACCGGATCGCCCGCGATGGCGATGGCGGTGTTCACCAGCACCGCGTCGGCCCCCATTTCCAGAGCTTCCGCCGCGTGACTGGGGGCGCCGATGCCGGCATCCACCACCACCGGCACGGTGGCCTGCTCGATGATGATCTCGATCTGTCGCCGCGTGTCGAGCCCGCGATTCGAGCCGATCGGGGCGCCCAGCGGCATCACCGTGGCCGTGCCCGCCTCCTCCTGCAGCCGCTTGGCCAGCACTGGGTCGGCATTGATGTAGGGCAGCACCGTGAAACCCTCTGCCGTGAGAATTTTGGCCGCCGCGAACGTCTCGATCGGGTCCGGCAGCAGATAGGTGGGGTCGGGATGGATCTCCAGTTTCACCCACTTCGGCAGGCCCGCCGTCGCCGCCAGCCGGGCCAGTCGCACCGCCTCGTCCGCAGTCATCGCCCCGCTCGTGTTCGGGAGGATCAGGTAGCGCTCCGGATCGATGTATTCCAGGATGTTCGCGTAGGGATCGCGCCCGCCCGACAGGTCCGCCCGGCGCAGCGCCACCGTGACGATTTCCGTGCCCGACGCCGCCAGCGCATCCCGCATCGACTCGGGCGAGGGGAATTTTCCCGTGCCCACCAGCAGGCGGGAGGTGAATTCACGATCGGCGATTTTCAGGAGGCTGGACATCGGGATGGGTGGACAAAAATCCGGCCGCCACTCAATCACGTCCCCGCCCCCGGCGCATCCCGAAAGTTCCCCCGCCCCGAGCGGCTCCCAGCGGCCCCATTCCCGCCGATGAAGCCGAAAACCGGGAAAAAAGTCCCTCAGAAGCCCGATTACCCGCCTCGAAGAGACGAGATCGGGCCTTTTTGATTCAATTACCCGCCTCGAAGAGACGAGATCGGACCTTTTTGATTCGATTACCCGCCTCGAAGAGACGAGATCGGACCTTTTATGATTCGATTACCCGCCTCGAAGAGACGAGATCGGACCTTTTTGATTCGATTACCCGCCTCGAAGGGACGAGATCGGACCTTTTTGATTCGATTACCCGCCTCGAAGGGACGAGATCGGACCTTTTTGATTCAATTACCCGCCTCGAAGAGACGAGATCGGGCCTTTTTTTGCGCCGGTCCTGCCGCCGCCCCGCGATTTCCCCATGGGAAAACCCCTTCCGGCAAACGCGCCGCTGGATCTGCATTGCCAAATCAACGCCGATTTGGCAGCATGCCCCCATGCAACCTGACGAATCCTCCGAAACCTCCCCCACCCAAACGCCGCCGCCGCCGCCGCCACCACCGCCGCCGCCGTTGGGATCGACCAAGGCCATCGCCACCGCGCTGGCCGAGCCGATCCGCTGGGACAGCCTGCGCCTGCTCGCCGATGGCAGCTACCCGGCGATCCTCGATCTGGCGCAGCTCCTCAACTGCGCCCCGGATCAGATGGGGCGGCACCTGCGCTGGCTGCTCAAAGCCGGGCTTGTCCGCACCGTCCTGGCTCCGGGGGCCGATCGGCGGTGCATCTACTACCAGATCCACCCCGCCTACCGCCGCACGCTCCCAGATGGCCGGCGGGAGATCGACTACGGCCCGTTTGCGTTGCGTTTTCCCGCCCCGGACTGAGATCCGTTGCCGCGCGGAGGGAAGCCGGCGCGGGCTGGTTTTCCGATCCAACAGGGTATCCTCTCCGATCAAACAGGGTATCCTCTCCGATCCAACAGGGTCTGATCGGAATGGCACGGCATGGAGACGGGTTGTCGGCGCGGCTGGGGGTGGTGAATGGAAAAGATGCCGCAGGCATCTCAGCCATTAGCCGGTGGTTGAGCGCAGCGATACCACCGGTCCATCCGCCCACAATCCGAGCATCCCGGAGGGATGCCAGCCGGTCGCCATGCCGCGCACCGCCTTGCGCGCTGACATCCCTCCGGGATGCTCGGATTCCTTTCCATTCGATCCGGTGGTGTCGTCGCTACGCTCCTCAACCACCGGCTAATAGCTGTGATGCCTGCGGCATCCGATCCGCTGGCCAACCGACCCATCGGGGTAACCCGCGTTTCTCATACCCCTTTCTGCTGCGACTGACTACGACCCGCCCCTGCCTTGTTCCGGCCCGGGGTTTCCTGGCGTGTTCGTACTGGGGCCGCAGGCGCCACGTCTGCCCCAATTGCCTCAGCGAAGCCATCCGGAGCGGGCGAGACGCCCGCTGTCCCAGTGGGTGCTCCGCCGATGCCTGCTCTGAATCCCGTGGCATTCACGTCTGATCGGAACGACCGCCCGGCGCGGGAATGGCGGGCCGCTCAATGGATGCCGCGCTCGGACGAGCGGATGAAGGCGATGAGGGTGCCGTAGATGCCGTGGGGATCCTCCCAGGTCTCCAACTCGGCGAGGGCGGCGGAGACGGTGAGGTTTTCCCGGTAGAGCTTTTTGTGGGCGCGTTTGGCGGCGCGGATGGTCTCCTCGTCGTAGCCGCGGCGCTGGAGGCCGGTGGCATTGACGGCGCGGACGCGGGCGGGATTGCCGTCGGCCATCATGTAGGGCGGGATGTCCTGCACGATCTTGGAGCAGCCGCCGGTGATGACGTGGTCGCCGATGCGGCAGAACTGATGCACGGCGGTGAGGCCGCCGATGATGACGTGGTCGCCGACGGTGACGTGGCCGGCGAGGGTGCCATTGTTGGAAAAGATGCAGTGGTCACCAACGACGCAGTCGTGGGCGATGTGGCAGTAGGCGAGGAAATGCCCGTGGCTGCCGATGACGGTGGCGGTGCCGGGGGCGGTGGCGCGGTTCACGGTGACGAACTCGCGGAAGGTGTTGCCTTCGCCGATGCGCAGCCAGGTCGGCTCGCCCTGGTATTTCAGATCCTGGGTGCGCTGGCCGATGGAGGCGTAGGAGAAAAATTCGTTCCGCGCGCCGATGTCGGCGGGGCCGTCGAGGGTGACGTGGTTGTGGACGATGCAGTCGTCGCCGAGCCGGACGCCGGCACGGATCACGGCGTAGGGGCCGATGCGGACGCGCTCGCCCAGCTCGGCTTTGGGATCGACCACGGCGGTCGGATGGATCTCGGTGGCCATGGAGGGAGGCGGCTGCGGGGTGGTCGCTCAGTCGTCGATGAGGGCGAACATCAGCTCGCCTTCGGAGACGACGGCATCATTGACGAGGCAGCGGCAGCGGGCCTGGCCGATGTTGCGGCGGATCTTGAGGATCTCGGCTTCGATGAAGAGGGTATCGCCGGGGAGCACGGGCTTGCGGAACTTCACGTCGTCGGCGCTCATGAAGTAGCCGATCTTGCCCTGGTTCTCGGGCTGCCGCAGCAGCACGATGCTGGCGACCTGGGCCATGGCTTCGACCTGGAGCACGCCGGGCATGACGGGGTGGCCGGGGAAGTGTCCCTGGAAGTAGGGCTCGTTGATGGTGACCTGCTTCACGCCGGTGCACTTCATCTCGCCCTCGAAGCCGACGATGCGGTCGACCATGAGGAAGGGGTAGCGGTGGGGCAGGACTTTCTGCACCTCGAGATTGTCCATCACGGCCTCGCCGGTGGGGATCTTGAGGGCGGGGACCATGGAGCGGGCCTGCTGGTAGGTCTTCACCAGCTCGCGGGCCATGTCGGTGTTCGGTCCGTGGCCGGGTTTGACGGCGATGACGTGGCCCATGAAGCGTTTGCCGCTGAGCATGAGGTCGCCGACGAGGTCGAGGATCTTGTGGCGGGCGAACTCTTCCTTGAAGCGCATGGGCTCCTTGCTCATGACGGACTCGCCGCGGATGACGACGGCATTCTCGAGGCTGCCACCTTTGATGAGGCCTTTTTCCATGAGGGGCTGCACATCCTCGTAGAAAACGAAGGTGCGGGCGGGGGCGATCTGGGTCTCGTAGATCTCGGGGGTGATCTCGGCGGAGTAATACTGGGTCATGCGGCCATCGGGGCCGACCTGGGTGCAGGAAATGCGGAAGGATTTGTCGGGCACCACGGTGATGAGGCTGCCGCTGCGGGTCTCGAGGTGGATGGGCTCGCGGATCTCGAAGACGCGGCGCAGCTCGTCCTGCTGGGCGATGCCGGCCTTTTTGATACACTGGACGTAGGGCAGGGACGAGCCGTCGCCGATGGGGGGCTCGTTGGCATCCATCTCAATGATGGCATTGTCGACCCCCATGCCGGCGAGGGCGGAGATGACATGCTCGACGGTGTGGACCTTGACGGAGCCCTGGGCCAGGGTGGTGGCGCGCTCGACGGTCTGGACGTTGCTGACGTGGGCGTCGATGAAGGGCTGGTCGTCGAGATCGACGCGGCGGAATTTGATGCCGTGGCCCGCCGGGGCCGGCTTCATGGTCAGGGTGACTTTCTCACCGGTGTGCAGGGACGTGCCCGTCAGCGTCGCGGCGGAGGCGAGGGTCTGTTGGTATTTCGAGGCGGACATTGAGGGGAATCGGGCGGCTGGAAAATGCGGGTGGCGGGGCGGCAAAAACCGGGTGACACCGGTAGCGCAGGCCTGCCCGGAGTCCAGCCCGTTTTGGCCGGTCGGGAGCTACCGGGGATCGCACTCCCAGGTGGCCGGATCGAGGCCGTAGAAGTCGCTGAGTTTGCGGTAGAGATCGGGGTGTTCGTCGCGCAAGGCCTCGGACAGCTCGAAGAAGGTCTCGGTGGCGACGGCGAAGAATTCGGCCGGATCTTCGGCACCGTAGGGATCGAGCAGCGGGTCGGCGCGGGGGTCGTTGGCGGCGTGGACGAGGGACTCGTAGTCGCGGCGCAGGACCTCGGCCCAGTCGGTGTAGTCGGCCCCGCGATCCAGCAGGGGCGCGCCGTCCACGCTGCCGTCGGCCTGGTCGAGTTGGTGGGCGAACTCGTGCATCACGACATTCACGCCATCGTCGGAGCCGGCGGCGCCTTCGCGGACGCTGTCCCAGGCGAGGATCACGGAGCCGTGCCACGACTCGCCGAGCCGGATCTCGCGCTCGGTGTCATCGCCATCCTCCAGGCCGAAGACCCGGCGGCCCCGGTCGCGAAAGGCGCTGGGATAGACGAGGATGGACCGCAGCCGGGGAAAGACGGGATCTTGGGGCCGCCCGACGAGGAGCAGGCAGGCCTGGGCGGCGATGAGGACGCGCATCTCGTCGGTGACGCGCTCCAACCCGCCGCAGGCCTCGAATCGCTTGTCGGCCAGAAAATCGGCGATGCGCTCGTGGAGCCGCGGGCGGAGTTCGGCCGGAAGCCAGCGGAACAGCAGGAAGCGCTCCTGAAGAATCGGCTCCCAGATCTCCGGGGTCAGGGGGGCATCCGGGAGCGCCGCCTCGTCGGGCTGGTCGGACCGGTCGCGGTCGCGATGCCACAGACGGACGGCGACGATGAGCAGCGCGACACCGATGAGGGCGATGAAAAGTCCAGTCATGCAGGGGCAACGCGCGGGCGGATGGGCCGCGGTCCCACCAATGCCCCGAGCCGGGGCGCAAATCAATGCCCCGTCTGCCGGCCATGCGACGGGGGCGGCTGACGGACCGTGGCATTTGACCGCGGTGCCCGGCTGGGCTTTCCTCTGTCGCCCGATCCGCCCATGAGCCATCCAAATGTCCACCACCTCGAGCTTTTCTACTATGTGGCGCGGCACGGAGGCATCACCGAGGCGGCGCGGAACATGCCCTACGGCATCCAGCAGCCGGCGGTGAGCGGTCAGATCCTGCAATTGGAGAAATCGCTGGGGGTGAAGCTCTTCCATCGCCGCCCCTTTGCTCTGACGCCGGCCGGCGAGGAACTCTACGGCTTTGTCCGGCCGTTTTTCTCCCAGATCGGCACCGTGGCGGAGCGTCTCAGCGGGGACGAAAGCCGGCACCTGCGGCTCGCGGCGACCGCCACGATCCTCGCGAATCATCTGCCGGCGGTGCTGGAGCGGCTGCGGCGCCAGTGCCCCGGGATGCGGCTGACGCTGCGCGATGTGAAATCGCCCGACATCGAGCCCGCCCTGCTCCGGCAGGAGGCCGATCTGGCGCTGTCCGTACTGCCCGCGGGCCGGCCGGCGCCGGGGCTGAAATCGGTGAAACTCCTCGATCTGCCGCTGGTGCTGCTGGCTCCACCGGGCAGCGTGGTCCGGCCGGGCAAGTTCCCGGCTTTTCTCGCCGACCGCGCCGGTCCGGGCGGGGAGCTGACGCTGCCGCTGGTCTGTCTGCCCGAGCCTGAGCCCCTCGCGCGGCATTTTCAGGCCGGTCTGGCTCGCCACTCGCTGCGCTGGGTGCCGACGGTGGAAGTCAACGAACTCAGCCTGGTGCGCCGCTACGTGGCAGAGGGCTTCGGCTGGGGCGTCTCCCTGGCCATTCCGGGCGCGGCTCCGGACGATGGCGTCGCGGCCATCCCCCTGCCGGCGGCGGATTTCGCCCCGCTCGGCATCGGCCTGACCCATCCCACGGATTTGAAACCGCTCGGGCTGCGCTTTGTCGAAATCGCCCGTGCCTACGCGGCGGAGCTGAGCCAGCCGGCACCGGACCGCCCCCGGCAGCCGCGCGGGAAGGTCCGGGATTGACGGAGGGGCGGCCCGGCGGCACCAGTGGTCCCCGCCATGCCCCAGCCTCCTGTCCGTGCCCTGATTTTCGACTTCGACGGCCTCATCCTCGACACAGAGGTGCCCATCTACGAGGCGTGGCGGGAAAACTACGCCGCCCACGGTCACGACCTGCCGCTGGAACTCTATGTCGGCTGTGTCGGCAGCGATTTCCATCGCTTTGACCCGAAGCTGCACCTGGAAAGCCTGACCGGCGGTCCGATCGACTGGGATCAGTGGGACGAAGCCCGCGAGCGCCGCGCTCTGGCGATCGTCAATGCCCTGATGGACCCGATGGACGGCGTGGCCGACCGGCTGGGCGAGGCCGCCGCACTGGGCATCCCGTGCGCGGTGGCGTCCAGCTCTCCGCGGAGCTGGGTGGAGCCGCATCTGGAGCGCATCGGCCTGCGCCAGCGGTTCGTGCTCACCCGCTGCCTCGACGATGTCAGCCGGCCGAAACCCTCGCCGGAGCTGTTCCTCGCCGCCGCCGCCGGGCTCGGTGTCGATCCGGGGGAGGCTCTCGTCTTCGAGGATTCGCTGAATGGCCTGATCGCCGCTCAAGCCGCCGGGATGCGCTGCGTCTCCGTGCCGAACCGCGTCACCGCCGGTCTCGACCTCTCAGGCGCGACGCTGAAAATCCCCTCGCTGGACGCGCTGGATCTGTCCGCGATCCTCGCCGCCGTGACCGCCTGACCCGAGGCGGCTTTTTCAGAAAAGCCGGCCGCCTTCGTGGGGATTGGCGCGGTTCAGCTCCTCGAGGCCACTTTGTACGGCCGATTCCATCGCCGCGGTCAGGGCATTGACCGCCCCGCGGGATTTTCCACCGCTTTCCACCTGCTCCAGCCAGGCCGGCAGGGCGACCGGCTCGCCGATGCGGATGGTCGCCTCGCGGGGAGCCATGGGCGGATCCCACCGGCCGTAGAGGTCCTCGCTCAGCTTTTCCACGGTCTCGGCGTAGCGGTCCAGGGTGGGATGCTGCGCCACGTAGGGCGTGCCATAGCCCAGGATGCGGAGCGCGAGGATCGCCTCGTCCGCCCAGCCCGCCGCCACGCGGTGCTCGGTCTCGCGGGTGGGATCGATGCGGATCTGGTGGATCTCGGCCCGGATCCGCCGCACCCGGGCGGTCAGGTCGTCTCCCGGCTTGGGCGTCAGGTCCATTTTGTCCTCCAGACCGGCGACGATGCGGCTGGCGCCGTGTTGCAAGGCCTCGGTCAGGTGCGGCGTGGTCAGGTCCTCCTGCCGGCCGATGAAGCCGCGCTGTCTCAGGTTCTTTGCCAGCAGGTGGCGCCCCAGCCGGGCCAGTTCCGCCACCGGATCGGCATCCGCATCGAAGCGCTCCCCGGTCGAGGACGCGAGCGCCGCCAGCTTTTCCCGCACCTGGCCGCGCACATCGGAGACGTGGGTGACTTTGATCGACACCGGCACCGCGTGGATCGGCCGCGCCGCGCCGAGTTCCTTCTGCGCCTTGATGCCGAGGAAGGCGGCGCCCTCCAGAAACGGCGTCACCCGGTCGTTCGTCATGTAGACATTCCCCTCGGGAAAAATCGTCAGCCCGAAGCGCCCCGCTTTCAGGATCGCGAGCGCCTCGGCCATCGCCTTGCGGTCGCTGCCCTCGCGGTCCACCGAAAAAGCCCCGGCACGCTGCATCACCCAGGCGTGGAGCCGGCCGCGGAGGAAGACATCGTAGGCCGCCATGAAACACGAGCCAACCCCGAGCTGCCGGTGCGCCTCCGTCATCAACTGCGGATCGCTGTGGGTCGAGTGATTGGGCAGGAACAAGAGCCGCTCGCCCCGGCGCTCGATCTCACGCAACGCCTCGACCGCACCCGTCAGCCGCACCGCACGGATGCGGTGATTCGGACCGGGCAGGCCGAATCTCGCGTTGCCGAACCGGCACAGTGCCATCACGATCGCCGAGGGCCGGGCCGGAAAGAACTGGTAGGGGGCGTCGCAAAAATCCAGCATGATGTCGCCGGCCAAGATAAGCCGGTCGACGCGGATTTATCCACTCCTTTCCGCATCCGCCTCCCCGGCGCGCGGGACGCACCCGGATCAGGCCGGAATGCCACGGGATTAGGACGGCTCTTCGGTCCAAATGGGTGTTTCGAGCGAAATAGATGCCGCAGGCATCACAGCTATTAGCCGGTGGTTGAGGAGCGTAGCGACGACACCACCGGATCAAATGGAAAGGAAACCGAGCA
>JAEUHH010000115.1 GCA_016795505.1 Verrucomicrobiales bacterium
GATTTGCCGAAAAGAGCGAGTCAGAATCTTCAATGGCAAGGCGCGAACGAAGGAGCGCAGCGAGCTGCGTGACTGAGAAGCAACGCAGCCAGTGGAGATTCTGGCCGCTCTCTCGAGATCTCCCGAGCGAAGCGAGCCGGACCCATCCCCATGGAGAAAGATTTTTTCGGCAAAGTTTTTTGGCAAGGGGTCTATTGCTGCGCTCAACCACCGGCAAATGGCTGTGATGCCTGCGGCATCTGATCGGCGGAACAACCGATCCACCGCCTGAATCTCAGGTCATTCCGGGTTCGATCGGGATCTCTCAGGCCAGGATGTCCTTCACCACGTGCCCGTGGATGTCGGTGAGGCGGTAGTCGCGCCCCTGGAACCGGTAGGTCAGCCGCTCGTGGTCGAAGCCGAGCAGGTGCATGATGGTGGCCTGGAGGTCATGCACATGCACCGGATGCTCCGCGATGGCGAAGCCCAGCTCATCGGTCAGCCCGTAGTCGAAGCCGGCCTTCACCCCGCCGCCGGCCATCCAGAGGGTGAAACAGTCGGGATAGTGGTCGCGCCCGAGGACCTGGCTCTTGGCGGTGCGGCCCTCGCGGAAGGGCGTGCGGCCGAACTCGCCGCCCCAGACGACGAGGGTGTCCTCCAGCATGCCGCGCTGCTTCAGGTCGCGGATCAGGGCGGCAACGGGCTTGTCGGTGCGGGCCATTTTTTTGGTCAGACCGTCGCGGATGTCCTCGTTCGGGCCGGTACCGTGGAAGTCCCAGCCCCAGTCGAAGAGCTGCACATAGCGCACCCCCTGCTCGACGAGGCGGCGGGCCAGCAGGCAGTTGTTGGCAAAGCTGGGCTCGCCGGGATTCGCACCGTAGTCCTCGAGGACGGCCTGGGGCTCTTTGGAGATATCCATCACACCGGGCACGCTGGTCTGCATGCGGTAGGCGAGCTCGTATTGGGCGATGCGGGTGACGGTCTCGGCGTGGCCGAGCTCGGCCACCTGGCGCTCGTTCAGCTCGCGCAGGGCGTCGAGGGTCTTGCGCCGCAGTTCGCGGTTCATCCCGGCGGGGTCGGAGACGAAGAGGACGGGATCGCCTTTGGTCCGGCATTGCACCCCCTGGAAGACGGACGGCGCGAAGCCGCTGCCCCAGCAAGCCTGACCACCACTGGGCTGGACGCCGCTGGAGATCATGACCACGAAGCCGGGCAGGTTTTCATTGTCCGTCCCGAGTCCGTAGGTCGCCCACGATCCCATGGAGGGCCGGCCCTGGCGCTCGAACCCGGTGAACAGCAGCAACTCGGCCGGGGCGTGGTTGAACTGGCTGGTGTGCATCGACCGGATCACGGTGATGTCGTCGGCGATTTTGTGGAAGTTCGGCACCGCGTCGCTCATCCACATGCCGGCCTTGCCATGGCGGGCAAAGGTCCGCGGCGTGCCCATCAGTTTCGGCACGCCGGTGGTGAAGGCGAAGCGCCGGCCCTTCAGGATCGAGTCGGGGCAATCCTGCCCGTCGCGCTTTTGCAGTTCCGGCTTGTAGTCGAAAATGTCGAGGTGCGGCGGTGCGCCGGACATGTGGAGGTAGATGACCCGCTTGGCTTTGGCGTCGAAGTGGGGTCGCTTCGGGGCGAGCGGATCGACATAGCCAGCAGCCTGACCCTCGGGGCCGAGAAGTCCCTGCAGGGCGATGGCACCGAGGCTGAGCTGTCCGGACTGGCCGAGGAACTGGCGCCGGGTGGCGAGTTGGAGGCGGTCGTGGGTGATGGGGTTCATGGCGGCGTGGAGGGAAGTGTTTTTGAAAACGTCAGGTGGCAGCCGGCGACTCAGCGCCGCATCAGAAACTCGTCCAGATTCATGATCACGTTCGCCGTGGTGGTCCAGGCGGCGAGTTCGGCCAGATCGGCTCCGGCAGGAGCGGGTCCGACCGGCTCGGTGGCCATCTTGGCGGCTGCGGCGGTGTCGGCGCGGAAATGGGCGAGCGCCTCGCCGTAGAGCCCCGAGAGAGTCGCGATCTCGCTCTCATCGGGTTCGCGGGACAGGCAGACCCGGTAGGCATGGCGGATGCGGGCAGCGGGCTCGGATTCCTTTACCTCGCTGATCAGGCGCCGGGCGAGGCTTTGATGAGCCTCGACATAGACGGGGTCGTTCAGGGTGACGAAGGCCTGCAGCGGCGTGTTCGTCCGCCCACGCCGGATGGTGCAGACCTCGCGGTTCGGCGCGTCGAAGGTGGTGAAGCTGGCGTAGGGACCGTTGCGCCGCACTTCGGTATAGACGCTGCGGCGGTGGCGGTCCTCGCCCTGGCTGACAGTCCAGTCATTGCTGCGGCCAAAGGCGGTGCTGAGCCCCAGATTCGGCGCCATGGGCCGCACCGACGGGCCACCCATCCGACCGCTGAGCAGGCCACCGGTGGCGAGCGCCTGGTCGCGCAGCAGCTCGCCGCTGGGCCGGAAGCGGGGGCCGCGGGCCAGGAGGCGGTTGTCGGGATCGCGCTCGTTCAACTCAGGCGTGGTGCGGGAATCCTGCCGATAGGCGCGGCTGGTGACGAGCTGGGTCAGTAGGCGCTTCACATCCCAGCCGTTTTCCATGAAGTCGACCGCCAGCCAGTCGAGCAGCTCAGGATGGAAGGGCAGCTCGCCCTGAGAGCCGAACTCCTCGCTGGTCCGCACCAGCCCCACGCCGAAGAGGGACTCCCAGTAGCGGTTCACCGTGACGCGGGCGGTCAGTGGATTCTCCCGGCTCACCAGCCACTGGGCCATGCCGAGGCGATTCCGCGGGGCGTCCTCGGGCAGCGGATTGAAGGCCGACGGCACGCCCGGCTGCACCTCGTCGCCGAGGTCCTGCCAGTTGCCGCGGCGCTGGATCTGGGTCTTGCGGCGCTCCTTCTCCGCCAGTTCCTGCATCACCGGGACGGTGGCGGGCTTGATCGCCTCGATCTCGCGACGCGCGGCGGCGAGGCGGTTGCGATCCGCGGCTGCCTCGGGGGCCACGTGACGCACATAGTGATCCGCCAGCCGCTTTTTCGCCTCCTCGTCCCGCTGGCCGGCGGGCGTGCGGAGGACAGCGAGGACCGGGGCCGGTGTGGCCGCCACCCGGGCCACCTGCGGGTCCCCGGTGACCCCGAGCCGGAACTTCCGCAGCACGTGCTGTTTGTGGCTCGACTGCTGTTCCAAAACGACGCGCAGGATCGCTCCCGCGGGGATTTCCACCGGCGCGGCGGTCAGCAGCATCAATTCATGGGGCTGGTCGGTGGCACCGCCGATGGCCCAGCCGGGATTGTCCTTGCCGGCGGGCTTCAGCAGCGAGGCGGCGGGAAAGCCACTCTGCTCGTAGTCGGCCAACGCCGTGGCAAAGGTCAGCGGCCGCGGCCCGCCGAGCGTCAGCTCCTGCTTGTCCTTCGGCGCCGGCTGGGCTCCGCTGGTCCAGACGGGCTGGCGGGCGGCATCGAGCGCCACGACGCGGAAACCGGCGAGGCGTTCGCTGGCCCCGCCATCGGTGCGGTTCCAGACCACGATGCGGTCCACGGCTTTGGCCTCACCCAGATCGACTTCCCACCAGGGATCGTCCTGCTGCGCGGTGTGGGAGACCGATCCCTTGGCGTATTCGCCATCGGTGCGCCCGTCATTGGCCCGGGCGGCGGCGGCGTCCATATACTGGCTGCTGTGGCTGGCCTTGCCGGTCTTGGCCACGTTGGCGCCGGCACTCATCACCTCGACTTCGGCGAGTTGCAGCATTTTCCCCTTCCCCGGCAGCTCGACCCGGATGAATCGCGCGACCGGCGAGGCCTTATCCGACGGCGGGACGATCTCGGCGCGGAGGCCGGTCAGGACGAAGTTCGACGCGCCCGCGCCGCCGGGAGTCTCCAGTCGCAGAGCCGCCAGCGACCCGGCCGCGAGCGGGATCTCGACGGTGTGGGTGGCGGTGTCGCCGATCCGATCGAGCGTCACCGTGCCATCGTCGGCCAGACTGACGGGATGCTCGGGCGCCGTCACCACCCGGGAGGGCTTGGGCGACTGCCAGCTCAGGTCGCGGGGAAAGCCGGCGTCCCAGGCCGCCAGTCCCTTCAGCCATTCGGCCGCGGGCTGGGTGAAGCGCTGCTCCAGCGCGTCGATTTCCTTCTGGAGCCCGTCGCGGCGGGCCTGATCGGCGGGTGAATAAAAGGCATGGACCGGCGCCTCGTTCTGTTTGTCGGCATCGGCGGTCTGGTTCAGCAGGGCGAAGAACTGGAAATACTCCTGATGCGTGATCGGGTCATACTTGTGGGTGTGGCACTGGGCGCAGGCCATCGTGGTGCCCATCCAGACGGCCATCGTGGTGTTGACCCGGTCGACCACGGCGGCGATGCGGAATTCCTCGTCGCTGGTGCCACCCTCATTCTGGGTCATCGTATTGCGGTGAAAGGCGGTCGCGATGAGCTGGTCGTCGGTGGGCTTCGGCAACAGGTCGCCGGCGAGCTGCTCGATGGTGAACCGGTCAAAGCTGAGGTTGCGGTTCAGCGCCCCGATCACCCAGTCCCGGTAGCCCCAGATCTCCCGCGGCTGATCGCTCGGGTAGCCGGAGCTGTCGGCGTAGCGCGCCAGATCCAGCCAACTGCCGGCCCAGTGCTCGCCATAGGCCGGCTTTTTCAGCATCGCCGCCACGTAGTGCTCGTAGGCATCGGGACGGGCATCTTTCAGGAAAGCCTCCACCTCGGACCAGGTCGGCGGCAGGCCGGTGAGATCCAGGGCGACCCGCCGGGCCAGCGTGGCGCGATCCGCCTCCGTGGCCGGCTGCAGCCCTTCCTTTTCCAGCCGCGCGAGGAGAAATCGGTCGATCTCGTTGACCGGCCAGGCGGCATCCTTCACCGCGGGAGGCGCGGGCTTTTTCGGCGGGGCGTAGGACCAATGGACATCGTAGTGGGCTCCCTGCTCGATCCAGCGGCGCACCAGAGCCACCTGCTCGGGGGAGAAACGCTTGCCCTTCCCCTTTGGCGGCATCACCTCGTCCTCATCGTCGGTGATCAGCCGCAGCACCAGTTCGCTCTCGTCCGGATGCCCCGCCTTCACCGCCGCATAGCCGCCCAGATCGGCCGTGGCGCCGGCGGCCGTGTCCAGCCGCAGGTCCGCCTTGCGCTCCTTGTCGTCGGGGCCGTGGCAGGCGATGCAGTTGTTCGAGATCAGCGGCCGGATGTCGCGATTGAAATCGACCCGTTCACCCGGCGCCGGAGCGGAACGGACCCATTCAGTGCCACCGGCGAAGACGGCGACGGTAGCGAGGGCGGCCAGCCAGACAGGCGACCGGTGGAGGCGGAAAAAGGCAGGCATGGGGGGACTCGGGCGGCAGGCTCGGGCTGGGAATCGTTCGACACCTCACTGTGCCGCCGTTTCCCGACCCGGAAAAGGCCCCGTTTGACGCCATCGGAGTGAAACGGGGCCTCACAGCTATGCCCCGCCCGCCGCCTTTCTTACCGAAAAGACGCCGACGGTCCCGGCGTCATCGCGTCTCCCGTTTTCTAGTTCTGAAGGTCCGGGTTCGAAGTTCAAAGTTCAAAGTTCAAAGTTCAAAGTTCCGTGTTCCAAGTTCCGGGTTCCGGGTTCCGGGTTCGAAACACGGTCTTCGACATTCCACATTCGAAATTCACCATTCGCCATTCCAATCTCCCCGTTGGCCAAGGGCCAACCTCACCGTAGCCTGGGGCAATCGCCCCAGGAACGATCCGCTCCCTCCCCGTTTGGCTGAAAGCCAAACTCACCCGAACGCCCCGGGAGCCAGCCCGCTATTCGGGCCAGCCCAACCCACCGGGACCGCGGGCGTCCCGCCCGCCCCCCATTGACGGGCACAGGCTCCGGGGCAGGCGGGACGCCTGCGGTCCCGGTGGGTTTCCCTCTCTTCCTCCTTCACGCGCGCCCGGCCCCTGGCCCAGCCCGGTCGGTCGTCCCGGCGTCGCCCGCGAACCGACGAGGTGATTTTGGCCTTCAGCCAAACCCGACAGGACGTGCCCGATCACCTGGGGCGATGGCCCCAGGCTACGGTGAGGTTGGCCCCTGGCCAACGGAACGGAGGCGGGAAAGGGGCCGGTGCCTCCGCCCAAAGGGACCGCGGGCAGTTGATCAGACCGGGGCCCATCACCGATCACATGCGAAAGCCACCGGTTGAAGCCACGTGGGACTGGCATCTTCCCAGTCATCGACCGGGTGGGACGCCGGTCCCACGTGCCGCCCCACCGCCTCTATCCCGTCGCATTCCGATCAAACCCGGTATGATCACCGATCAAACCCGGTTCGATCACCGATCAAACCCGGTTCCATCGCCGATCAAACCCGGTTCCATCGCCGATCAAACCCGGTATGATCGCAATGCCAACGGAATACCAAAGGCTTCACCCGATTCGTCGCCTCGATCCGGCTTGCCGATCATCGGAGATGCCGGAGGCATCGCAGCCATTAGCCGGTGGTCGAGCGAGGCACGAGCGATACCACCGGTCCGCCCATCCGCCCCCATTCGCGCATCCCGGAGGGATGCCAGCCAGTCGCCATTCCGCGCGCCGCCTCGCGCCGCCTCGCATGCTGGCATCCCTCCGGGATGCGCGGTTTCATTGCCATTCGATCCGGTGGTGTCGTCGCTTCGCTCCTCAACCACCGGCTAATGGCTGCGATGCCTCCGGCATCCGATCGACTGGACAACCGCCCCACCGCCCCAATCCTGTCGGATTCCGATCAAACCCGGTATGATCGCCGATCAAACCCGGTTCGATCACCGATCAGACCCGGTATGATCGCAATGCCAAAGGAATACCAAAGGCTTCACCCGATTCGTCACCTCGATCCGGCTTGGCGATCATTGGAGATGCCGGAGGCCTCGCAGCCATTAGCCGGTGGTCGAGCGAGGCACGAGCGATACCACCGGTCCGTCCATCCGCCCCCCATTCGCGCATCCCGGAGGGATGCCAGCCAGTCGCCATTCCGCGCGCCGCCTCGCACCGCCTCGCACCGCCTCGCACCGCCTCGCATCGCCTCGCATGCTGGCATCCCTCCGGGATGCGCGGTTTCATTGCCATTCGATCCGGTGGTGTCGTCGCTTCGCTCCTCAACCATCGGCTAATGGCTGCAATGCCTCCGGCATCCGATCGACTGGACAACCGCCACACCGCCTCAATCCCGTCGGATTCCGATCAAACCGGGTTCGATCCGCCTCCAGATGATCCGACGCGCCTCAAAAAGCCCTTTTCCAGCCCTTGTCGCTTCCGACGAACACCAAAAAAGTCTTTTCCAGTCCTCGTCGCCTCCGACGAACACCAAAAAAGTCTTTTCCAGCCCTCGTCGCCTCCGACGAACGCCAAAAAAGTCTTTTCCAGCCCTCGTCGCTTCCGACGAACGCCAAAAAAGTCTTTTCCAGCCCTCGTCGCTTCCGACGGACACCAAAAAAGTCTTCTCCAGTCCTCGTCGCCTCCGACGAACACCAAAAAAGTCTTTTCCAGCCCTCGTCGGTTCCGACGAACACTAAAAAAGTCTTTTCCAGCCCTCGTCGCCTCCGACGAACACCAAAAAAGTCTTTTCCAGCCCTCGTCGCTTCCGACGAACACCAAAAAAGTCTTTTCCAGTCCTCGTCGCTTCCGACGAACACCAAAAAAGTCTTTTCCGGTCCTCGTCGGAACCGGAGAGGCGCAAAAGACGCGTCGTGAATGCCGGCGGAAAAATCGGACGGGTTCCCCTCCCGGAAAAAGGCTGGGACCGATGCCCCGGTTGGGCAACGATCCGGCAGAAACGGGAACGACGGCGGCGGCGGGGCGGAAGCGATTCTGAGCCGGGAGAGAAAGATTTCTTGCGTTCTCTGGGGAGGTTTTCGTAGCATCGCCCCCAATCCCGGCACCCGATCCGCTCTTTCGCGTTCCGTGGCTTCGGAGGAGGACTCAGAGATTCTTTGGTTTAGGGTTGCCCAGCATGGCCATTGAACCACCAACCCAGCGAGCCGGGTCCCCGTGACTGACTGACCTTTCGCCCAGCCAGCCACGGATCCCACAAAAAGCACCACCGACCACGAGTCCGTGAACGCCCCGGTCGCTCAGCTCACTTCCCAACGGGCGGCGGCACCACCCGGCCTTCCTCGTCGGCGTCCCAGCGGTCGGTGGGCAGGGACTTCGCGCCGTTCCAGCCGAATTTGCGGAAGATCCCCTCGCTGCCCCAGGCGATCATCGGCGTGTTCACCGCCAGCGGCTGCTCGCGGAAGATCTGGCGCATGAGCTGGAATTTCGCCTCCAGATCGGCCTGAAAGGCGGCGTCGACGGCCGGATCAGCCTTCTGATCTCGGTAAGCCGCCTCGTGATCGGCACTTCCCTGGCTTCCAGCAGCAAGACCCCAACTGCCGCCTGATTGCCTGTGCTCCGCCCCGACGCGAAATCACGAGTGCTCGCTGGTTACGCGTTCCCTCGAAACCTCGACATTTGCGGCAGCAGTGGTATTTTTCCCCCATGACGACCCAATTCCTCACCGATGAGACCGGCCAGAAGGTCGCAGTCGTGATCCCCATCGCTGATTACGAGTCCCTCATGGAGGATGTTGCCGATCTTGCGGCAGTTGCGGAGCGCAGAGATGACGACCGGATTTCCCTCAACGAACTTAAGGAAAATCTGACCGCTGATGGCCTCTTACCGCGTTGAGATTACCAGATCTGGTGCGAAGGATCTTCGGAGGATCGACCCAAAGTGGATTCCCAAGATTGTGGCGGCAATCGAATCGTTGGAATCGGATCCTCGACCGGTCGGCTGCAAGAAGCTCGTGGGCTCTGACCATACCTACCGCCTGAGAATTGGCGACTACCGAGTAGTCTACGAAATTCAGGATGACATCCTTGTCATTCTGGTCGTGCGAATCCGTCACCGGGGTGACGTCTACCGGTAAATCCAATCAGCGAAATGGAGTACCCGCGGCTGACTGACCTTTCGCCCAGCCAGCCACGGATCCCACAAAAAGCACCAAAGACCACGAGTCCGTGAACACTCCGGTCGCCCGGCTCACTTCCCAACGGGCGGCGGCACCACCCGGCCTTCCTCGTCGGCGTCCCAGCGGTCGGTGGGCAGGGACTTCGCGCCGCTCCAGCCGAATTTCCGGAAAATCCCCTCGCTGCCCCAGGCGATCATCGGCGTGTTCACCGCCAGCGGCTGCTCGCGGAAGATCTGCCGCATGAGCTGGAATTTCGCCTCCAGATCGGCCCGGAACGCGGCATCGACGGCCGGATCGGCCTTTCGATCCCGGTAAGCCGCCTCGTGAGCGTGGGTGCGCGCCTGCACGGCGGCAAATTCGATCCCCGTCCGCAGGAAGGCGATCCGCCGCCGCACCGGGTCGTCCCCGGCGGCCAGCCGGTCGGCCTCGTCGAGCAGCCCATTCAATTCGGCGCACACGGCCGCGGTGTAGGGCTCCAGCTTGGGCGACCCACTGGCGGCGACTCCATCGGTCAGCGCCTCGATGCGGGCGAACCAGGCTTTCACCGGGTCCGCCGCGGGACCGAAGCCGCTCCGGCAATAGTCGTCCACGATCGCCCCGGCCGACAGCGACGGATCCCAGAGCAGGCGCGACAGCGCGTAGTAGTTCAGCCCCTCGGTGGCCCAGTGGTGCATGATGGAGTCGAAGTCGGTGCCCAACAGGCTGTGACTGCCGAAGTGGTTCAGGTCCTCCGCCAGCTTGTGGACGAACACCGCCGGCACGCCCTCCCGCCGGCCGTAGAGGAGCAGGTTCGGCCGCCAGTAGAGCTTGCCCGCCATTTTCAACCACGCCTCCCAGTCGGCCCGCGCCTGGGCCCGGGCCGCGTCGTTGCCGTAGTCGATGCCGACAAAGGCGACCGCGATCCGGGGGTGGAGCTTTTCCCGCACCGGCGGGGCTTTGTAGGCCGAGTAGGCATAGGCCACGAACCAGGTGTCCGGCTTTTCCGCCGTGATCCGCTCGGCCAGCCGGTTCCAGAACCAGACCATCCGGTCGGTCAGTGACACGGCCTCGTAGTCGCGGGGCGGCGTGGCGGTGTAGTCGGTCAGGGTGATCGGCCTGCCCTCGGGCGGATCGAGGGCGCGGCAGGCATCGCAGACGCAAAAGGTGGCCCGCCCGCCATCGTTCGGCGACAGAGAGATGCTCTTCGCCCCGGTGCGGTTCAGCTCGGCGATCTTGTCCCGCGCCAGGGCCTCGATGAGGCCGGGATTCGACTTGCACAGCCGCGACCGCTCGGGGGTGAGCTGGCTGAGATCCCGCGAGCCGTTCGGCTGCATCGCGAACCACTCCGGGTGCTCGCGGTGATACTTTTCCCAGGTGTCGCCGAAGGAATGCCCGCCGGCCAACTCCAGGGATCCGCCCAGCCGCTGCCACTCCAGCCAGTCGGGCAGGCCCGCGGTCCGGCCCGTCGCGGCGGCGAAGCGGGTGTCGTAGTCCTGCGGCGTCAGGCCCAGATAGGCCAGCCCGGCATCCATCCGGTCATTCCGGCTGGACCAGCGGATCTTGCGCTGGATGATCGGCGGCGTGTAGGTCCGGTCCAGATCGGGCAAAGCCAGGGTCGTCACCTGCGGCACCACCAGTCCCAGGTCGCCCGGCCAGAGGTAGCGCATCCCGACCACCTCCTCGAGAAAGGCGACGACCGCATGCCGGCTGCCCATGGGGTCCGTCGGGGTAGCCTCGTCAGCGCCGAGCAGAGTCAGCGCATTTCCCACCGTCCTGAGCCGGATCGCGCCGCGCTCCAGGCCCGATGCCGTCACCCCGAGACGCGCCGCCAACTGGCTCTCCCCCACCAGGAGAAAAGTCTCCGGCTGAAGACTCCGGTAACGGGCCGAGACGACCCCGTCGGTCACGGACAGCTCCGTCAGCGCCGACTCCGGCACCAGCAGGGCCTTGTGTCCCGTGATCCGCTCCAACTGCGCCGCGAGCAGCCGGGCGCCGCCTTTGGCGGCAGGCGAAGGCGCGTCGGCGGTGACGATGGCACAGCGCGGCTCGCCCTCGCGGATCAGATCGGCCGTCTGGCCGAAATGCGGAACGAGGCATAGACAAGCCAATAGACTCGGCAATGAAGGGGCTTTCATGAGGCGAATCACTTTTGGTCGGATGAGAGAACGTGATCCAGCGCCGCCTTCAGGTCGAGCCGGCGGAAGGTCAGGCCCGACGCGGGATCGGTCACGGCCGGTCCGGTCTCCTGGAAGATCGTCATCATCGCCTCCGGCAAAGTCGCGCCCTTCGCCTGCCACGCGTAACCGGTCACCTCGATCGCCTCGCGCAGCACCATGGCCGCGCCGCAGAGGATGGCATTCGACGAACTCGTCGCCCGCGCCGGCACGACGAGGTCGATCTCCGCGCTGCGGTCCAGATAAACGGTGTCCGGGCCACCCGGCTGTGCCGCCGGCTTCACCGCCCCGACCGCGAAGCAGTCCTGCGCCACCGCGGGCCAGGAGATGCCCTTTGAGAAGTCGTGATTCCCCGCCGGGGCGCTGACCCAGATGTGGAGCCGCCGCAGGGCCGCCAGTTCGTCGTCGATCTCGGTCGCCACCGGCGCGGCGTGCTCCTGGTCATCGACCGGCGCGAGATTCACCACCGTGATGCCATGCCGCTCGTGGTTGTCGGCGATCCACCGCAGCGCCCGGGCCAGCGACGGGGCATCGGCGAGCTTTCCGTGGACATTCTCCAAGCCGCGGATCACGGCGACCTGATTCCGGTAGGCGACGCCCCATTTTCCACCGTGGTTCACCGACGACGGAATGCCGATGGTCGAGCCGTGATAGCCGCTGCCCTCGTGCTTCGGGTCCGGGTCACCATCGACGGCATCCCAGGTCGCGCGGACCTTTGGCACCCCGTCGATGACCGCCCGCCACTCCGGCATTTCCAAGCGGCAGCCGTCATCGACCAGGGCCAGGGTCTGCCCGTTGCCAAAGGTGAGCCGGTCGCCGTAAGCCTCCCACGCCTCGACGATGCGGGCATGGCGGAATTCCGCCGGCTGAGCCGGTTCGGCAGCCCGAACCGCGGCCGCGCCCATGAGAAAAGCCAGCAGGAGTAGGAATCGCATCATACGACCCCGATCCTGCCCGAAATCGCCCATCCCGTCGAGTCCCGCATTTCCGATCAGACCCGGTTGGCTCCGGATTCAGAAACGGATCGGATGATGGTCCGCGAAGGGCCGGGGTGAAGACCAGTCGCGTTCGTCGCTGGATGCGACGCCCCTTCAGGGCGTCTTTTACTGGGGAGGGTGCGACCTCCCAGAGCGTTGCTCTGGGCTGGTATGCGAGCGCACCGTGGGCGCGCGGTTTTGGCGAAGCAGGGTCTTTTTGCCGTGGCAACGGGATCTGATCGGATTGATGACGGGATTCAGGCGGTTGCATGGTGCAAATGGGTGTTTCGAGGGGAAAAGATGCCGCAGGCATCACAGCCATTAGCCGGTGGTTGAGGAGCGAAGCGACGACACCACCGGATCGAATGGAAAGGAAACCGAGCATCCCGGAGGGATGCCAGCGGGCGAGGCGGAAAAGCAACCGGCTGGCATCCCTCCGGGATGCTCGAATGGAGGCGGATGAACCGGTGGTATCGCTCGTGCCTCGCTCAACCACCGGCTAATGGCTGTGATGCCTCCGGCATCCGATCGGCAGGGCATTTGACCGACCTGCTTAATCCCGTGGGGTTCCGATCAGACCCGGTTGGATCGCCGATCAAAGAGGGTCTGATCGGAAAACCGGCTGTCCGCCCCCTGCCGGTGGCGGCGGCGGGGTCAGTCCCGGCTGTTGAGCAGGTGATGCAGGGTGCCTTCCTGCTGGGCGACCGCGGCGGCGACGGGGTTGATCGGCAGCCACTCGTCCCAATCCTCCGCAGCGGCTTTGGCGGCAGGGGCTTTGGGCTTCGGGGCCGGCTCCGTTCCCGCGGCCTCGACGGCGGCAAAGAAGTGGGCCGACACCGACTCGGCAAACACGATGCGGTCGCCATTCTTCAACGGGACCGCGTGGCCATTGAGGGCCATGCCGTTGACCTTGGTGCCGTTGGTGGAACCGAGGTCGATCAATTCGTAGCCTTCCGGACCGGCCCGGAACTCGCAATGGCGCGAGGAGACGGACTTCAATTCGAGCCGGATGCTGTTTTCCTCGGCGCGTCCCAACGAGACACGCTCAGCCGTGAGCCGGTGGGAGACCGGCTCGCCGTCGGGCGGTGAGAGGACGAGGTGGAAGCTCTTGGACATGAAACTGCCCGATAGTAGCGAATGTGGCGGTCCGGAGTCAATCTTTCAGACGGCGGAGTTGCGGTGTGAAAATTGCGGAAGTCTGCGGTTTTTTTCTGCGAGTCCGGCTTTTTCGAGAGCTGGCGGTGAAGTCGGGTGCGTTTGGCTTTCAACCGAACCGGGGACGGCTCACACGGCTCCGGGCGAATCGCCGCCGGCTCAGGTGAGTGTGGGCGTTGGCCCAAGGCGAGGCATCACTCGCCATCACGGGAGCGGCAGACCGAGTCTCTGGCGACGGCGGCCACGTTGTGTCCGAATCGGATCGGGCACTCAGAATCGCCCGCCAATCGTTTGGCCCATCGCCTATACCGAATCGCAAATCGCAAATCGCAAATCGCAAATCGCCAATCCCCTCACTTCGCCTCGCCCTTGGCCGCTTTGGCGGCGGCGGCGGCGTCTTCGGCCTTTTTCTTGGCGGCTTCCACTTCGGCCTTGGGCACGAATTTCAGCACGGTGCCGTTGATGCAGTAGCGCTTGTCGGTCGGCGTGTCGAAGCCTTCGCCCTCGAAGACATGGCCGAGGTGACCGTCGCAGATGGCGCACTTCACCTCGGTGCGGGGATAGCCGAGGAGGTAGTCGACGGCGGTCTTCACATTCTTGGCCTTCGACGGATCGTAGAAGGACGGCCAGCCGCAGTGGGAATCGAACTTTTCCTTCGACGAGAACAATTCGGCCCCGCAACCGGCACAGTAGTAGGTGCCTTCGCCCTGGGCCTTGAACTCCTCATAGACCTTGCCATTGGCCCGCTCGGTGCCGGCTTCACGGAGGATGCGGTACTGCTCGGGGGTCAATTCCTTGCGCCAGTCATCCTCGGTTTTCTTGACGGGCGCAGTCGGCTGGGCGGGGGCTTGTTTGGCGATTTCCATGACGGTGGGAGACTTTGAGTCGGACGTTTTCTTCGTCTCCTCGGCGCGCAGGCAGGACAGCAGGATACCGGCGGAGGCGGCGACAGTGGCGAGAGAGAGCACGAGACGGACGGGTTTCATGCCGACACGATAGCGGACTCCCGCCTCCGGTCAAAGGCGCGCGATTGTGGGGGCACATGTCAGGTCAAGTTTCATCGACCGCGCAGTGAATGGCTTCGGCCGGGCAATCCCGCATCGCAACCCCGGCGAGATCGATCTCCTCCGGGCTCTGAGGTTGGCGGAAAACGATGTGAAAGACGCCGTCATCCGATGGCCGGAAGAATTCCGGGGCGGTCTCTCCGCAAAGATGGCAGCCGATGCAGTCATCGGTGGTGAACCAGGTTCCAGCGGCGTTTTCAGCGAGTCTATTCAGGGTGTTCATACTAATGGTTGGCGGTTTGGATAGGAGAAAAGCGCCTTTCCACAGTCGGGGGCGCGGAACCACGATCCCCTATCAGAATAAATGATTGAAATTCATTTTTATCATTGATTATTGCACAGTGTGAATCAATTGGAGATCACTGATATCCCACTGCACACGCTTCGGACTTTCCAAAAGGTGGTCGAGCTGGGCAGCTTTACCGCCGCGGGCCAACGATGCGGGCTCACCCAAAGCGCTGTGACACGGCAAATCCGATCGCTGGAGGAATCGCTCGGCGTACGGCTGCTTGAGCGCACAACTCGTCGTGTGCAGGCGACCCCCGCGGGCATGGAACTCACCAGACTTTCCGCCCGGCTAAATGCCGATCTTTCAGAGGCCTTTGCCCGGTTCAAGGCAACGTTTTCCGAGGGGCCAAGGCGAATCAAGGTCGGGGTGGCCCGATCAGTGGCGTTTTCCTACTTCCCGGGCTTTTTTGCTGCTTACAAACGTCGTCATCCCGATGTCGTGATCGAATTTGTCTATCAGTCTGGCGCTGAGTTGATTCGAGACGTTTCAGAAGCGGCACTCGATCTTGGCATCTGCTGCGCACGTCCATCGTGGCCCGGAAACTTGATCGTCGCGCATCAATTTGAAGACGACTTCACAGGCATCCTGCCTCCCGCGACCTCTCCAGCCGCTGACGACTCCAGACGGCTACCCTTTATTTCGTTACGGGAAGACTCCGAAACAGGGAGGCTGATCGCTCTGTGGCATCATGGAACCCATCCAGCTGCCGCGGCCTCGCTCGAGGCGGACAGCTTCGACCTGATCATCAACCTCGTTTCTCTCGGTTTCGGCTACTCCATCGTCCCGAAGCGCGCCCTCGCCATCTACGGACAACGCAAGCCGGTCAGGCGCTTTCACCTCGCTCCGGCATTCGGCCGCACGCTGGCTGTTATTCTGAGACGGGACCAAGCACGGCCGCAGCATCTCGACGATTTCGTTTCCGAAATGCTGTTCTAATCACAGCGCCCAGCAAAGCAACGGCTTCTTCGCCTTCCGCGAGCCGATCGCGGCGGTTTGCTTCTGCATCTCGTAGATGCCGCCGCTGCGGGTCAGGATGAACAGCTCGCCGGTCGGTCCGGGACGGATGCCGGTGATCTGGTTGCCGGCCAGCTCGCGCTGGTTGCCGACCACGAGCCGGGCCATCTCGTACTGGCCGGAGGAAAACCGCGCCGACAGGATGCGACCGGCGCTGGTCGCGACCAGCAGCCGTCCCCGGAGCGCGGGAAAGGACTGACCCCGGTAGATGAAGCCGCCCGCGGCCCGCTCGCCACCCTGACGGGCAAACTCAGCCTTGGGCGCGCGCACGCCGCCATCGGACGGCTTGCGGCCTTTCGCGGGGGGGTAGAAAAAGGAGCCCTCGCACATGTCCCAGCCGAAATGCTCGCCGCCGACCTCGCTGATGTTCAGCTCCTCGACGCCATCCTGCCCCAGATCGACGATGCTGAGCCAGTCGCGGTAGGGATCGAACTCGAGGCGCTGCGGATCGCGCAGGCCGTAGCACCAGATCTCGGGCAGGGCGCCGTCGATGACGAGGAAGGGATTCCGCGGCGGGATGCCATACTGGCCGTTGGCGGAATTGTCGCCGAGCGGATCGATGCGCAGCACTTTGCCGTAGGCATTCAGCAGCGACATCGCGTTGCGCGAGGCGGCATTCCGGCCGGGCTTGCCGGCATCGCCATCACCGACAGCCACGAACAGGCGGCCGAGCCGGTCGAAGGCCAGGTCGTTGACATTGTTTTCGCCGCCGGGCTGGCTGAAGCGGGCGAGGACCTTCCGCGAGCCGGTGAACACGCGGCGCCGGGGATCGGTGGTCCGGTATTCGCACAGCACTTCCTGATGGTGCTCGGTGCCCTCGGCCCCGTGCTCGGGGACGAAATCCGGACGATCGGTGCCCGCGATCTCGGGCTCGATGGTGTAAAGCCGGCCGTAGCCTTTGGAATCGGTGTCCAGAAAGCCGGGATGCAGAGCCATCGAGCGGAACGGGATGGTGCGCTCGGTGCGGTCGTTCGACAACACCAGCCACGGCACCGGGTCGGTGCCGCCCGTCTCATTGATGCGAAAGACCATGCCCTTCTCGTCGAGCACGTAGCCGACATTCTCGGCATCGAACTCGAGATCGACCGGCGCCATGGTCAGCTTTGAGACGAGGACAGCATTGCCCTCGATCAATTGCTCGCCCAGCGGCGCCGCGAGCTGCGGCAGGGTCATCTGGGAGGCGCTGTCGGCGCTCTGGCGGGCCATCAGGGTGGTGCCGATAGAGTAAAGGCAGGCACCAATGAAGGCCCAGAGAGTGAACAGGGTGACGGCTTTGAGAAGGAATCGGGCAACGGCACGCATGGGATCGGAAAGGGAACGGTGTTCGGAAACCAGCAGTAATTTTGGAAATTATATTCGCCGTTGCGAAAAATTTCAATCCTGATTTTCGTTTTCGCAAAAATTTTCCCCATCCCGGATCGCAAAAACGAAAAAAACGCCCGGCGGATGACTCCACCGGGCGTTTTTCTCAAAAATCGGGCGTTTCGCCGGGTCCGGACGGACCGGATCGGATCAGGCCTGCTCCGGCTTTTCAGTCGGCTTGCCTTCGGGTTTCGGCCGGTCGCCTTTCTCGCCGCCGGGGCGATCCTGATAGGCGCCCTGAAGTTCCTCCTGGCTCACCAGGCCATCGGCGTTCTTGTCCGCCTTGGACAGGCGGGCCCACATTTCGGCGGAGACTTCATCCTGCGCGAGTTTGCCATCGCCGTTCTTGTCGGACTGGCGGAACATCGCCGCCGGGCCACCGCCGGCACCCGCGCCCTGACCTCCGGGACCACCGGGTCCGGGACGACCACCCTCGCCGCCGCCGGCCGGCATCTGGGGCAACTCATCCTTGGAAATGGCGCCGTCGCTGTTCTTGTCGAGTTGCGACAGCCGCTCCCAGCGCTCGCCGGCCTCGTCCTGGGTGATTTTGCCGTCCTTGTTCTTGTCGGCCATTTCGAACATCTGTCCGCGACCGGGACCGTCAGGGCCACCCGGACCGCCCGGGCCTCCCTGGCCGCCGCCACCGGCGCGGAACATCGCGGCGAGCTCTTCCTTGGTCACGGCGCTGTCGCCATTCTTGTCGGCTTTGGCCAGACGCTCCCACATCTCGGCCGGCACCTCGTCCTGGGAGAGCTTGCCGTCGCTGTTCTTGTCGCCCTTCTCAAAGAACTGTCCTCTCCCGGGACCGCCCTCGCCGCCGCCGGGACCACCGGGGCCGCCACGTCCCATCTGGGGCAGCTCTTCCTTTGAAATGGCGCCGTCCTGGTTCTTATCCAGTTGGGAAAGCCGCTCCCAGCGTTCACCGGCTTCGGCCTGGGTGACTTTGCCATCCTGATCCTTGTCCATCTGCATCAGGAAGCCGCCGGGGCCTCCCGGACCTCCGCCACCGGGTCCGCCGGGGCGTCCGGGGCCTTTGGCGCCGCCGGGGGGCGTTCCTTCGGGTCGCGGGGCCTTGCCGGCCTCGCCTTCGCCTTGCGCCACGGCCAGCGAGAGGCCGGCCGCCAGCGCGGTGAGAATGATCAGAGTCGGTTTCGTCTTCATGAGTTCGCGGGGGTGAGAGTTGCGGTTGCTTACCCCCCATCAAACCACGCAAGCCAGCGTCAGTTTCCCGACAATCGCCGGAAAATCGATCCGCCCTCTCCGCGCCACGCTCAGGCGCGCACTCAGACTAACGCTCCACCGCAGCCGCCACGGACGAAGCCAGCCGGTGAAATGCGGCGCTGATGGCATTCTCCGCTGCGGGCAGCAGGGCGACCGGCGTTCCTGCATCGGCGCGGGCGCGGGTGTCGATGTCGATCGGGATCTCCGCCAGCAGCGGCACGCCGAGACGCGCGGCCTCGGCCTTTCCACCGCCCTCGCCGAAAATGGGATAGCGGGCGCCGTGTTCACACTCGAACCACGCCATGTTCTCCACGATGCCGAGGATGGGCACATTGACCTTCTGAAACATGCTCACCGCCTTGCGCGCATCGATCAGCGCCACCTCCTGCGGCGTCGTCACCACCACCGCGCCGTCCAGGGCCACGGTCTGCACGATGGTGAGCTGGATGTCGCCGGTGCCGGGGGGCAGGTCGAGGATGAGATAATCCAACTCGCCCCAGGCACACTGGCGGAGAAACTGCTGGGTGTAGCGCGTGGCCAGAGGACCGCGCACGATCGCCGGTGCATCGTCACCGAGCATGAAGCCCATCGAGATCACCTTCAGCCCGTGCGCCTCCACCGGCAGGATCTCATTGCGATCGTTGGCCATGAGTTGCTCGTCCGATCCGAACATCAGCGCCATGCTCGGGCCGTAGAGGTCGCAGTCACAGAGCCCCACCGAGGCGCCGGTCTGGCTCAGGGCCACGGCGAGATTCGCGGCGATGGTGGACTTGCCCACTCCGCCCTTGCCGCTGGCCACGGCCACGATTTTGCGAATGCCGGGAATGCTCGACGTGCCAAGCCCCTGGGCACCCGCCCCGCCGGCCGGTTGCGGCGGATCCTTGATGTCGAACTCCAGATGCACCTGGCCGATGCCCTCGATCGACTCCAGCGCGGCGCGCGCTTCGCGGTGGATCTGGTCGGGGATCTGTGGATCGCGGGTCGCCAGTGAGACTTTCACCGTCACGTTGTCCCCTTCGACCCAGACCTGCTTGATCAGGCCGAACGAAACGATGTCGCGGTTGAATCCCGGGTACTTGACTTCCTTGAGCTTTTCCCGGATGCGGTCTTCTGTGATCATGATGGTTAAAAAACGGGGAATGAGATTGGAAACGATGCCAAAGCCCTTATTCCATAGGCCAATACGCCCGGAAATCCAGCCCGGAGGCTGCGCCTTCGCCCATCCGGCATGATTTCCCGCACCCCCACCCCGTTGATGCGCCGGGAGGCCGCCCGGCTGTTTCCCGACCGCCCCGCCGAGGCCGATGCGTTCCTGGCCGCCCTGCTTGGAGGGGCCATCGACACGCCCTGCGTGCTGTGGACGGGTGGAGCCGCCCCGAAGCCGTCCCCCTTTCCTCCCGCCGCCGCCGACCCCGCGCTCGATTGGTTGCCACCGTTCGTCAACCGCCTCGCCCCCGGCACGGAGCCGGGCAAAGACCCGCTCCACGAAGCCGGAGCGTGCTACAGCCTCGATTTTTCCTCCGTCTGGGCGGCCTCGGCCCTGCTGGAGGTTGCCCGCACCGGCCTGCCGGTGCCCCGCGTGCTGGACTCGTGCGCCGCCCCCGGCGGCAAGAGCGTCTTTGCCTCGCTCGCCCTGCGACCGGATTTCTTGCTGGCCAACGAGGTCATCGGCAAGCGCCTCGCCATCCTGAGGCGCAACCTGACCCGCTGCCGCCTGCCCCACGCCCACACCCAGCGGCTCGATCCTCGCGACCTCGCCCGACTGGCCGCCGGGGCCTTCGCGGTCGTCATCGTCGATGCGCCCTGCTCCGGCCAGTCCCTCCTCGCCAAGGGCATCGAGAATCCCGGCGCCTTCCACCCCGCCACCGTGAAAGGCAACGCCAAACGCCAGACCGGCATCCTCACCGCCGCCGCGGCCTGCGTCGCGCCCGGTGGCTGGCTGCTCTACGCGACCTGCACCTTTTCCGAGCGGGAAAATGAAGGCCCCGTGCGCCGCCTGCTGGAGCGCCGCCCCGACTTCGCCGCCGTGCCCGTGGCCCATTTGGAGCCGTGGCGCTCGCCCCACGCCGATTTTCCGGCTTACCGGCTTTTCCCCCACGGCGGCCTCGGAGCCGGGGCCTTCACCGCCCTGCTGCGCCGCGGCTCGGCGGCGGGAGGAGAGATTTCGGTCTGGGATCCATCGCTGGAGGCGTATCCGGTGCGTTCCGACGGGTAGGTGGATGGCGGGGTGTGTTGTGACAGCGGTGGAAATGGCGTGGGAAAGCCATTCCTCGGTCCTTCGGCCGCAGCGGTGCCCCATCCGGGGAATGCCGGGCTTGGGCGGCCGATCCGTACGCCCTTCCGCCGCCCCTGCCGGGGCGGTCTCGTTGGGGTGGACCGGAAACCGGTGGCGACAGCCACCGGACAGGCCTCCCCTCTTTAAGTCTCCGCCCCGGCAGGGGCGGCGGACCGACATTCCGAGCCTTTTGGTGACCGTCGCCGCCCGGCCCTCAATAGCTCTTCCGCATGTGACTCGGCAGGATGTTCAGCTCGTCACGGTATTTCGCCACCGTGCGCCGCGCGATCACGATGCCCTGCTTCTTCAACTCGGCCACGATGGCCTGGTCGCTGAGCGGTTTCTTGGGATTCTCCGCCGCCACCAACTCGCCCAGCGACTTCTTCACACTGGTGTTGCTCAGCGATTCCCCCGACTCCGTCTGGTAGCCGGTGGTGAAAAAATACTTCATCTCGAACACCCCGTGCGGCGTCGAGATGTACTTGCCCGAGACCGCGCGGCTCACCGTCGTCTCATGCACCCCGACCACTTCGGCGATCTGGGCCATCGTCATCGGGTGCAGGTGCGCCGGTCCCCGATCGAGGAAGTCATGCTGCCGCTCCACGATCTGCTTCGCGATCGTCTCGATGGTCTGCTGCCGCTGGTGAATGCTCCGGATGAGGAACTTTCCCGCCCGGATCTTGTCCCGGATGTAGCCCCGCACCTCGCGGCCGCTGTCCTCCTGGGCCATCAGATCCTTGTAGGCGTTGCTGATGCGCAGCCGGGGCACCTGGTCGTTCGTCAGCGAGACCGTCCACTCGCCCGCCACCCGCTCCACCATCACGTCCGGGGTGACGAAGTTGTTCGTGTCGCCGCCAAAACGCCGTCCCGGCTTCGGGTCCAGCGTGGCGATGAATTCCGCCGCCTTCGTGATCTGCTCCGGCGCCACGCTGAGCTTCTTCGCAATCAGCGGGTAGCGCTTCATCGCCAGATCGTCGAGATGGTGGTCCACGATGCGATACTCCAGGCTGTGGCGCTTGCCCAGCCGGTCCAGTTGGATCAGCAGGCACTCCCGCAGGTCGTCGGCGCCCACGCCCACCGGGTCGAAGGTCTGGATCAGCGCCTTGGCCGCCTCCAGATCCGGCAGCGGGATGCCGAGGTCGAAGCACAGGTCCTCGATCTTGGTCTGGAAAAAGCCGTTTTCGTCCGTGTTGCCGATCAGCAGTTCCGTCACCTTGCGCAGCCGGTCGTCGGCATCGGAAAAGCCGAGCTGATCCGTGAGGTGCTCCTGCAGCGTCTTCGGTGCCACCAGCGAGTCGAGCATGAACTGGTGCCGCTCGTCGGCATCGTCCCGGCGCGGCGCCGTCACCCGCGACTGGGCCATGTAATCGCGCCATTCCTGATCGAGGGCCGACAGCTCGGCGAATTCGTCCTCGAAGGCCTCGTCGTCGCTCTGTGCCGCCGCCTCCTCCAGCGAGACATCCACCGACTCGTCCTCCAGCACCGGATTTTCCTCCAGTTCCTGCCGCACCAGATGCCTCAGCTCCAGCGTCGGCGCCTGCAACACCTGCAGACTCTGCTGCATCTGCGGTGCGATCGTCTGCTGCAGATGCAGGGCATGCGACTGCTCAAAGCGCTGTTCTGCCATGGGTGGGGGAAGGGAAGAAAATGGGGGGAGGGTGAAACCGCCGCACCATAGCAGGGATCGGGCCAGAAAGCCGTCGCTTTTTTCCAGCCCGCTTCCCATCGGGGCCGCAGGCCCGCGCCCATCCCGCATCACCCCGCCAAATGGAGCGCCCGAAGCCGCCAACGGAGGTCTCGTCCCCGAGAACGGCGTCGTCGTTCCCGGGAACGGTGGCTCCGTCCCCGAGAACAGCGGCTCTGTCCCCGAGAACGGCGGCTCCGTCCCCGAGAACAGCGGCTCTGTCCCCGAGAACGGTGGCTCCGTCCCCGAGAACGGCGGCGTCGTCCCCGAGAACGGCGGCGTCGTCCCCGAGAACGGTGGCTCCGTTCCCCGGAACGGCGGCGCTGGGAGACGGCTTTTCCGATCAAACCGGGTTGGATCGCCGATGAGACCCTGTCTGATCGGAAGGCCAAAAGAACTCGGACCGGCTATCCGGAGATGCGTCGGCTTTCCGGAGCGGCGTCTGCTATCCGGAGATGCGTCGGCTTTCCGGAGATGCGTCGGCTTTCCGGAGATGCGTCGGCTATCCGGAGCAGCGTTCCGCCGGTTTCCGCAAAGATGCCGCAGGCATCGCAGCCATTAGCCGGCGGTTGAGCGAGGCACGAGCGACACCGCCGGTAGCCGTCGTCTCCGATGCCCGCATCCCGACAGGGATGCCAGCCAGCCGCCAGTCGAGCCGCTGCCAGACCGGGAAAACGACGATCAGACGCCCCCTCGACTCACCGCTTCTTCAATCCCTCGAAAATCGCCGCCTTGAGCAGGTCGATGCGCTCCTCGTCGCTGGCGATGAGGGGGTCGAACATGGGGATCTCCTTGGCATTCTGCCCCTGCTCGTGTTTGCGGAACAGGAACAGGTAGGTCTCGTTGGCAGGGCGCCAGCGATGGAAAAAGAGGCGGTTTTTCCGCACGATGGCCTCGCGCAGTTCCTCGACGGACGCGTCGGTGGCGATGAGTCCCTCGGGCTGCTTCAGGCCCAAGCCCTCGACGAGGTGCCGGGCGATGACGCGGTAGCCGGCGTCGCCGTAGTGGATGCCGTTGTCGGTCAGGGGCGACTCGGCCACCTTGCCCGCGGCGCTGTCGCCTCCGAGGGCGGCGAAGAGATCGACGAAGCGGTGACCGCGGTCGGCGGCGAGTTGCCGCACCCGATCGCGCAGGCTGGCGAGGCGGCGGTTGTTTTCGGTCTGGTCGGGCAGTGGAGCGCCGAGATTTTCCAAAGGCGGCGGGGACAGCAGCACGATCTCGCGCAGCCCGTCGCCGGCGGCGGTCTTCATGAGATCGAGGAGACGGCCATATTGCTCGATGAACAGCCCGAGGCTGGCTTCGTCCCCGGCGCGGGATCGGTCGGCGCCGGCGGGATCGACGGTCCAGCCCTGGGTGGTGGACATGGCCTCGCCGGTGCCGTAGCAGGCGAAAATGAGGTTCGGCTTGGCCTCTCCGATGGCGCGCTGGAGGCGGTCGCGGCCTTCCTGGGGCGGTCCGAAGTAGCTGCGGGCATCGCCAAAGACGGAGTCACCACTCCAGCCGAGGTTGCGGAAGCGCAGGCCGTTCACCGCGGGTCCGGCGGCGAGTTGCAGGGCGGTCTCGATGTGATCGTAGCGCTGGGCGCGCTCGATGAAGGTGTTCCCGACGAAAACGACGCTGTCGCCGGCTTTGAACGCGAAAGGCTCGGCAGCGATGGCTTTGGCCCCCGGTCCGATGAGGAGCGAGAGTGCGACGAGGGCGGAAAGGGGGCGGCAGGTCATGAATGGCGGCGGGTTTGGCAAGGTCGGAACAGTGGCGGCAGGCCGGGCGTTTCGCAAGCTCCGGGAGGGCGCCACGGCGAACGGGAATCAGGTGGCGGCGAGCGGGACCAGCGCCGTTTTTCGCCAGAGCCGGCGGCCCAGGGCGACAGCGGTGATGGTGAGGCCGATGGTGATGCCCCACCACATGCCGGTGACGCCCCACTCCAGTCGGAAGGCAAACCACCAGCCGATGGGCAGCGAAACGACCCAGTAGGCGAAGACGGCGATCCAGGCAGGCACGGTGACATCGTCGAGGCCGCGCAGGGCTCCGGCGGAGACGATCTGGAGGGCATCGCTGAACTGAAAGGCGGCCGACACGATGAGCAGGGCCGCGGCCATGGCGCGGGCCTCGGACTCGCTGAGGAACCAGCCGGCGATGGTGTGGTGCAGGGCGAGGACGGTGCCGGCGCTGAACAGGGTGAAGCCGGCCGCCATGAGCCAGCCGCTGCCGACGATGGCTCGGAGCCGCTCCCGCTCACCCGCGCCCCAGGCCTCGCCCATGCGGACGGTGAGCGCCATGGAGAGCCCCAGCGGCACCATGAAGATGGTGGCGGCGCAACTGATGGCGACTTGGTGCGCGGCGAGGGCTTCCTTGCCCATGGTGCCGATGAGGATGGTCGCCATGACGAAGGCGCTGACCTCGGCGAGCAATTGGAGGCTGGCCGGCAAACCAACCCGGACGAGGGAGCGCACGGCGGTGAGGCAGGGCCGGCGGAACCAGTGGTGCGGCACCCAGTCGCGGAGATCGGGCGAGCGCCGACACCAGGCGATGAGCCCGGCCAGGGTGGCGACGCGGGCGATGAGCGTGGCCACGCCCGCGCCCTCCAGTCCCCAGGCCGGCGCGCCGAGGTGGCCCCAGATGAGCACCCAGTTGAGCCCGATGTTCAGCAACACGCCGCCGAGCATGATCCAGAACGGCGGCCAGGGGTGATTCATGGCATCGGCGTGGTTTTTCACCGCCATGGACCCGATGGCGGGGATCATGGAAACGGCGACGATGAGGAAATAATCGCCCGCCGCGTGAGTCACCGCCGGTTCCTGCCCGAAATAGCCAAGAAAGGGAATGGCGGCGGCGGCCAGGACCACGGTCAGCAGGCCGACGACCAGTCCGATCTGGAGGCCGTTGCGCAGGGCCTCTCGGGCGGCCTGCTGGTCCCCCGCCCCGCGGGCCTGAGAGACGCGGATGGATACGGCGGTGGTCATCCCGATGCCGAACATGAGCGGCAGGTAGAGGACGGTGTTGGCAAAGGTGGCGGCGGCCAACGGCACGACGCCGAGCCGGCCGATCATGAGCGTGTCGGACAGGCCGACGAGCATCTGGCCCAACTGACCGGCGATGAGCGGCAGGGCGAGAATGGCGGAGGCGCGGCCCTCGCGGATGAGGGCAGACTGGGGACGGGACGACACGGACGGTCAGCTTTCCCCCGCTCGGGCGGGAAGGAAAGTGAATTTCGGGTTTTCAGCGATTGGCGGCGGCAAGGCGTGGCAAACGGGTCCATGGTGCGCGCTTTCCCGCCGTCCCCGCCTGTGAGTCCGCCCGCCGAGAGCCAGTCCACCATCCCCGACGCAGCCGCCCTGCGCCGGCGCGGCATCGTGGTGATGGTGCTGTCGGTGTCTGGCTTTACGATCAACACGCTGTTGCTCAAGTATCTCGGCAGCGCGCGCGAGGTGCCGGCCCTGCTGCCGCTGCTGTTCCGCGCGGCGGTGGGCATGGCGATCGTGGCGGTCTTTTTCCGGGGTGCCCGCGCGGCAAAGCTGGGGCCGGTGTTCACGGACCGGCTGCTGTTCTGGCGGGGGCTGACCGGCGTGCTGGGCACCGCGGCTTACTATTGGACGGTGCCCTCGCTCGGGGCCGGGAAAGCCACGCTGATCTGCAACACCTACGCCATCTTCGCGGCCGGCATCGCCGCGCTCTGGCTGGGCGAGACGCTGACGCCGCGGCGGCTGGGCTGGCTGTGCCTGGCACTGGCGGGGATCGCGCTGCTCACGGGGCCGGACCTGGGCGGCTCGGGCTTTGTCATCAGCCGGGACGACCTGATCGCCGTGGTGGGCGCGATGCTGGCGGCGGCATCGGTGGTGCTGATCCGGCGGCTCACCGCGGCGCACCACATCGGCACGATCTATCTGGCACAGTGCGTGTGGATCTTCCTGCCGGTGCTGCCGCTGACGGTCGGCGATCTCGGCGGGCTGTCGGCGGGAGACTGGGGGCTGCTGACCCTGGCGGCGGCGGCGGCCGGCTATGGCCAGCTCGCCATGAACGAGGGCTATCGCTGCCTGACGGTCTCGACCGGGGCCTCGCTGCAAATGCTGTGGCCGGTGATGACGGCTCTCGGCGGCCTGGCGTGGTTCGACGAACGGTTCACGGCGCTGCAGATCGCCGGAGCGGTGCTGATCCTGGCGGCGACGTGGTTTGTCTCCACGCAGAAGGCTTAGACGGCCGCTGGCGGGCCGGTCGGGTCCGTGCCAAAGTGGGTCTCACGATGAAATGGCTCAGCAATCGACGGGAGGACTTTGAACTGGTCAATCTGCACTGGCATGAGGACGGGCACGGCCCCTACCTGATCCGGCAGGACGGCTGCCCGCCCTGCGACGACCGCGTGCCGCCGGAGGGACGCTACTTTCTGATGAAAGACGGCACCTGGCTGCTGAACATCACCTTCTGCAATCTCCCGCGCGAGGAACAGAGCCGCGGGATCTACGAGAGCATCCCGGAGGTGGCGGCGACGATCGATGCGCTGGGCTCACGACCGGTGGTGGACAGCCACCTGCCCGAAGGCATGAGCCACGAGGCGATGCTCGCGGGTCTGCGGGCGGCAGCGCGGGAATTTCTCGACAAAAGCCAGCAATACCCGGCCGCGCCGCTGAGTCGCTACCTCTGAGCCCGTCGCGGGATCAGGGGGCGAACAGCACCTCGTCGAGCAGGCGTTCGACCGGGCGGTCATCGCCGGTTGCCCGGTCGAGCGGCGCCAGGTCCTTGCCCAAAATCATCCGCCGCCACCAGCCGGCGCGCTTTTCATCCATTGCCGCGCCGGGCTCGGCCACGGTGGGCATCGCAGCGATCACGTCCCACTGGCGGGTGGCGAAGGGAAAGGCGAAATTCAGCATCCACTGCGCGTCGGTCATGTAGGCGGCATCGGTCGCCCCGGCATTCACCCACGCAGGCGGGGCGACAACGACGAGGTCGGGCTTGATCTCGCGAATTTGCTTGGCCAGGCCCTTGCAGGCGGTGCGGGCGGCCTCATCCCAGGTTGCTGTGCCCGCACTCGCGCCGGACACCGGCCAGACGATGACGTCCACCCGGGCATCGGGATGCCGGGCCAGAATGCGCTCGCGGACGAGGCGGTCGTAGGGCGGCATGGCGACGATTTTCACCGGCTGACCGGCCGCGATCCGGGCGCGGGTCTGCCGCAGCGGGTCCGGAGCCGGCGGCGCCTCGGCATCGGAGAGCGTGACGGTCCCTCCAGCGATGGCCCCGGCCATCAATTCGGCAAAGCGGCGCTGGCCGTTCAGATTCGGGTGGATCGCCTCGCTCATCAGCAGCGTCCAGGCATCGGGATCGCGCTGGCGCAGGCTTTCCCAGTCGGCAAAGGCATCCGCCAGCGGCCAGCCCCGCCCGGCCGCCACGCGCCGCATCGCGGCGGCATACTCGGCGAGCTTGGCATTGGTGCGGTCGGGCGATTCGACCACGGAATTCGGCGTGCAGAAGACCACCGCCGCTCCGGCGGCGCGGCATTGGTCGGCGATGCGGGCGAGGTTGGCTTCGTAGTCGCGCAGCGGGACCCGGACGACATCGTTCATGCCGAACATCACGACCACGAGGTGAGGTTTTTTGGACAGCACATCGCGGACCATCCGGCCGAGGCCCTGCGCCGTGGTGTGACCGCTGATGCCGGCATTGTGCATCTCCAGACGGGCCGCCGGCCACTGCTTTTGCAGGGCGATGCCCAGCAGGTCGGTCCAGGCGCGTTGGGAACCGGTGTGGTAATAGACGCCGGTGATGCTGTCGCCGAAGCAGACGACGCGGACGGGCTCGGTCCCCGCCTGGAGCTTCGCAATCACCCCCGACAGGGCGGCGGGAGGCTGCTGGGCCACCAGCGACGGCCCCGACGCGAGGCAGACGGCAGCCAGCGCGATGGCGGTCAGACGGCAGACACGTCCGCGGGTGACTTTGGAAAATCGGTTCATCATGAGATCACAGGTGATGCGTCATTTCGCGGGCGCGGCGCCCAGCAGTTCCTCCAGCCACACCGTCTCCCGCCGGCGGATCGACTCCTGGGCGGCCAGACAGGTCGCCACCGCGACGCGGGAGCCGGCGGCGTCGTTGAGCGGCGCGCGGCCGCGGCGGATGCAGTCGAAGAAATCGATCATCTCCGGCCGGATGCCGCGGTCGACCCGGCCCGCGGCGTCGGTGAAGTTCGCGTCCTCCTTGGAATCGGCGATCCGCATCTCCATCCGGTCGGGCAGGTCGAAGCGCTGGTGGGTCAGGCTCAGCGCCTGGTTGCGGGTATCGATGCGGCCCAGCGAACCCGCCGCGCCGATCTCGCAGTCGCCGCCATAGGGCGCGAACAGGCACAACTCCAGCGTGGCGCGACGCCCGCCCGCGTATTCGATCAGCACCTGGGCATTGTCGAGGATCTCGCGGTCGGTCAGCACATTGGTGCCCCCATGGGCCGACACCCGCAGCGGTGGGCTACCCATCATCCAGTGAAACAGGTCGATGTGGTGGATGTTTTTTTCCAAAATCGTGCCGCCGGTGAGCGCCTCGCTGGAGCGCCAGCCGGGCCGCATCGGGCCGCGGAATTCCCGACACCACATCAGGTGCAGGTCGCCGATGCCGCCCCGGTCGATCAGGGCCTTCATCTCGCGGTAGAGCCGCTGGAAACGCATCTCCAGGCCCACCTGCACGATCTTCCCGGCCTGCGCCGCAGCGGCGATGATGTCGTCGCACTGGCCCACGGTCAGACCCAGCGGCTTTTCGCAAAAGACATGCCGGCCCGCCTCCAGCGCGGCCAGGACGGCGGCGTGGTGCTGGTCGTTCGTCAGCGCGACAAAGACGGCATCGAGCCCATCCATCGCCACCACGTCCCGCCAGTCGCTGCACACGTGCAGCCGGCTCCCCGCGATCTCGCGGGCGGCCTGGAGGCTCGATTCGCTCCGGCTGCTGGCCGCGATCACCTCCACGCCATCGAGGGCGACCAGATTCCTCAGGTGGGCCTCACGGCCAAACCACCCCGCGCCGAGCAGGGCCACGCGGATCGTCTCATTCTTGTTCGTTTCCACTGACATCGGCGGCATTTTGCCGCGCCCGGCGGCTCCTGTCGATGCCGAAGCGCGGCGCATGCAGGGACGGCGGCCGCCCGGTGCCAATCCCCACTCACCAAGTGCCCGTCCGGAGCGCCTCGAACGCCGCGCCCAGTCCCGCCGCCACGTCTCCCGCGAGCAGGGACTCCTCCGACTGCCCGGCCAGGGCCTGCGCCTCGGCCGAGCGACCGATCAGCCAACTGCCCATCACCGCCGCTTCGTAGGGCGACAGTCCCTGCCCGATCAGAGCGGCGCACAGGCCCGTGAGCACATCGCCGATGCCGCCCGTGGCCATGCCGGGCTGCCCGGTGGGGTTGAAAGCCAGCGGCCGGCCGGCTTCCGCCACGATCGTCCGGGCGCCCTTGAACAGCAGCGTCACCGGCCAGTCTTTCACAAAAGCCGCCGCGATTTCCGCCCGGCTCCGGCCTTCCAGCGCTCCCGCACCCCGCCACCGGGCCATCTCGCCGGGATGCGGCGTGAGCAGGCGCGGACCCGCCGGCACGCGACCCGATGCGGCCGCAGCCGACCGGCTCAGCCAGTTCAGCGCATCGGCATCCACCACCAGCGGCCGGCTCTCGTCCCAGAAGGCGGCCTCCAGGCCCGTGGGATCCTCCGGCTCGGCGCCCAGGCCCGGTCCCACCGCGATCACATCGGCAGGGAAGTCCCGCACCTGAGCCCAATCGCGAAACGGCACCACCATCGCCTCGGCCGGCGCCGCCGATGCCACCACCGGATAGATCGCCTCCGGCACAAAGACCGTCACCAGCCCCGCCCCGCCCCGCAGCGCGCCCCGGGCACACAGGCTGGCGGCCCCGCTGAGACCGCGCGAGCCCGCCACGATGGCCACACGGCCGGCCCGGCCCTTGTGACACGAAAAATCCCGCCGCGGCAGCCGCGCCGCCAACCAGGCCGGCTCGGTGACCATGCGCGTCGCATCGGGGTCCTCGATGGCCGCCGCGATCTCGGGCAGGGGGACCCACACCAGCCGCCCCACGTGATCCAGCGCCGCATCGGCGATCAGGCCGGCTTTCACCGCGGAAATCGTCAGCGTCACATCGGCCTCCACCGCGCCCGGATACGGCTCGCCGGTATCCCCGTCGAGCCCCGACGGCACATCGACCGCAAACGTCCGCCCGTGCCGGTCGCGCCGCAGCGCATTCATCTCCGCCGCCAACTCCGCCAGTCGCCCTTCCAGCGGACCGCGGGCGCCGATCCCCAGCAGCCCGTCCACCAGCACCAGCCGGCCGGACAAAACCGGCGCCGATGGGGAGGAAACCGCGGCATTTTCAAATTCCACCCGCTTCTGCCGCGCCAGCGGCGTCATCGCCTCCGGCTCCGCCGCGTAGCGGGCCTCGACCTCCCAGCCCCGGCGGCGCAGTTCCCGGCCGATCACCAGCGCATCGCCCCCGTTGTTGCCCTTTCCGACAAACAACACCGCCCGACCCGGCTCCGGATGCCACTGGCCGATCGCCGCCGCACAGCCCCGGCCCGCCCGCTCCATCAGCGGCTCCGCCGCCACCCCCGACGCGAACAGCCGGGACTCGGCCTGCTGGATCGCTCGACAAGTGGCCATCATGATCGCACGCAGGGAGAGGATGGTTTCGCCACGGACTCTCTGGAGAGAAAAGCCAGAGAGGAAAATTGGTCGGGGTGACAGGATTCGAACCTGCGACCTCTTCGTCCCGAACGAAGCGCGCTACCAAGCTGCGCTACACCCCGATACCAAGACGCCCGGAGAGCCGGGCGAGCGGGAACTATGCACACCGCGCCGGCTTTTCCAAGCGGGAATCCACCCGCCCCCGATTTTTCCCATGGCTTCCCCTCAAACCCGACGATCCGGACGGCAACGGGGTCTCCAGCAGATTCAGGAAGGCCAGCAGATTATCAGTCAAAAAAATCTGCTGGCCTCCCTGAATCTGCGGGAAACCCATGATCCTTTACACTTGCCCGCACCCTTCCTGCGCCCGCCCCCGATTTTCCCAAGCCTTCCGCCACAAACCCGACGATCCGGACGGCACGGGGTCTCCAGCAGATTCAAAAACCCCAACAGATTATCAGTCGAAAAAAATCTGCTGGCCTCCCTGAATCTGCTGGAAACCCACGATCCTTCACACTTGCCCGCGCCCTTCCCGCGCCCGCCCCCGATTTTTCCTGCTCCCACCTGCCACCGGCCACCGGCGGCCTCACACCCCGCAGCCCAGCTCCAGCACCCGCTCCGCCCGCTTCTGGCCCACCTTCCACACCGTCGTGCCGCCGCCCTCGTAGTAGTGGAAATGCAGCACGATCTCCAGCGTGCCACCGGAGCCGCCTCCGGCGGAAATCCGAAATCTTAAGCTCTAAATCCGAAACAAATTCAAATCTTCGAATCGCCAAATCTCGAAACCGTGGATCGCCCATCGCCCATCGCCCATCGCCCATCGCCCATCGCCCATCGCCCATCGCCCATCGCCCATCGCCCATCGCCCATCGCCCATCGCCCATCGCCCAACTCCCCCACGAGCCAAGCCACGGCCCCGGAGGGGCCA
>JAEUHH010000023.1 GCA_016795505.1 Verrucomicrobiales bacterium
ACGACCAACCGCGGGCGGATGGGCGCGGGGAACTCCACCTCTACGAAGCGGACATCTCGGCAAACCGCGCGAGGCCGCGCGGTGGATCGTTTCTTTCGCATCGGCCAACGATGCCAGACCGCCGCGAGTTGAACAGGAGGCTAATTTTATGACGGTAACCATACCGCCATGGCCAGCGGGCCAATTGTCGTCGGCTCAATGGTTCGATCGGCCTCCGCTCCCCGTAGGGATTCCAGCCGGGTTGTTCGTCACCATGCACCACCCGACAACTTCGATTCCACCCCACCATCACCTCAAAGGCTCGCTCCCAGTCTGGGTCGGTCTGTAGGGCTTGCTGATCGGTCGGGAACGCATACCCGCGCACCTCGGCAAAGAATCGATCCCGGAAAGGTGCCTCTTGGTAGGCCAGCCGCCACCAGGCAAGGATACGGTCCCGGCTCCGCTCCAGGAGCGAGTCGGCCACCAACCGGTCCCCCTGATGAAGTCGTGCCGAGGGGGTGATAGGCACGGTGTTCCACAGGTGGGAGGCACCTCCCGAATCGAGTCCGATGATGAGTCCGATCTCTCCCGGGTCGCGGATCGTCATCCCGGTCCACACACAGTCGATGTGCTCGTGTCCGGAGCAGAGGATCTGGCGCAATCGATCCATCGCCTCAGTGGTGGTCGGCCAATAGGCGGAGTGGTGGGTGGGTCTTCGGCGGTTGGGCCTGGAGTTGAATGGGGTGGGGGGCGGCCCTTCCACCTGGTCCGATTCGTCGAACAGGATCCGCAGCAACGTCCCCTCATCGAGTGGTGGGTCGTCCACGGATCGCCGACTGACCGTTTGGGATCGTTTGCTCGACGCGGCCAAGGTTGATCGGGTCGATCCGGTTGACCCAAGCGGTTCCGGACCGGTCATCATCTGGGGATAGAGTTTCATCGGTGGGGTGGGAGAGGGGAGTCGAATTGTCAGTCTTCCCGTCGGGTCAGTCCTGTCAGTCCGCTGGGACAGAGGTCCGGTGGAATTGGGTCAATCGGGGGATGGTGGGTGTCATGCACCAAAGGGGTGTCGGCAAACGATGACATCGCCAAAGGTGGCGTTTCATCGTCACGCCGGACACCATAGAGCCGACCATCGCGATTCGACTCCACCAAACCGCGTCGAAACAACTCCGTGAGGGCGTGGTCGCGAGTCTCGGCATCGATTCGATGGAGGGATCGACTCAGTTCCCGCGGGGTCAAACCGGCCCGTTCCTGAATCCGGTGATAGATTCGCTGTTCGGTGTCAGTCAATTGCAGTCTCGAACGGACCCTCTCGACTGACGCGGGACTGACCACCCGCCCCAACAGGCGGCAGTGGGGTTCGATTAACCCGGCCTCCATCCAACGGATGGCCGCCCCCAGATCGTCACGGGTCACTCGCGGCGTCTGGATCGTCGCCAGTTCTTGCCGGAAGATCGCCACCACGTTGGCGATTCGCACCGCCAGATCGGGCAGCCAATCGAGCCATCGCCGATTGAGAGGCGGTCCCGCGGATTGAAGGACTCGGTGGCCCAAGCGAAGCCGGAACTGTTCCAGATCCTCAAACGCTTCCGAGAGCAACGGGGCGAGCGTCCACGTGTCGCGCCATCGCAGTCGTACCGCTCCGCTCAGCAGGCCTGCCAGTCGGTCCTGGAGATCGGTCAGATCCACGCCCGGATCGGAGGCGGGTAACTGCCGACCGGATCTCTCCTGAGCGGTCAGCAGGATCGGGAGCGGATCATCGGTTCCCAAAAAGCCACCCATCACCGGATGGGTGAGATCCGAGATCGGGAGGCTTCTCACCAGGGTGATGCACCCTGTGGCCGACTTGGTTCGGTCGATCAACAGCGAGGTCCCTTCCCACCCCTCCCGCAGCCATCGGGCCAGCCGAAGCCGGTCCGACGGGATCGCATCCTCAAGTGCGGTCAGCATCCCCTGGCGACTCTCCACCACCATCACCCCGCCATCGGCGCAGTGGAACAGCGACCAGCGCCAGCGCTCGCAGCTGAACCCTGTCTCGATGAAGCGGGGCAGGGCCCCAAAATCCAGATCTCGCTGGTGATCGGTCATCCGGGTCAGTTCGGCCGGGTCCCGACCGGATGCGCGAAGCATCTCCACATCCTGACGCACATCCCGGCGCAGTTGATTCAACCGCGTATCGCCCACCCGCAGCCGATAGTCCTCGCGCCGACTCTGGTAGGCGTGGAGCGGACTGGTGAGGAGTTGGAGCCAACCCTGTTGGATCGGTGCATCGGCGGGCGTGACGGTCAGGCAGTTGAATCCGACCGGCATCCGCCGTCCCGCCACTAGGCAACTCGCCTTGGGTCCCAAGGCGCCGGCCAGGATGGCGAGCAGACTGGCCGCCACCGGCGTCACCTCGACCCGGTAGGCGTGGGCCACCTCCATCGCGAGGATTCGCAACCCCTCCGGTAGTTCGTCCTCGGGAGTGTGGGGCCGGGCCGCGGCAGGCGTGGGGTCGGATGGGGACCGGTTGGTGGGGCGTGCCGGGATGGTTCCGGCAGGTGGCACGATGGGTGGCGGGGTGGTGAGCATGGTGGTCATCGGTGGGAATGTTGGAAGGTGGGATGGGTGGGGGAAGAGTGGTGGAGAGTTCGCTTGCAGGAGGGCCGAATGTTTCGCAATCTTTGCGGATGAGCGCGCGAGACCGATACGGCCCCTACCCGCCGGTGATGATCCAGGAGAACGATGGACCGTGGGAGGAGTGGCGGCCCGATCCCGAACCGGAACCCGAACTGCCGCCACCCCTCGGCTCCCGCGATCTGCAGATCGAGGTGTCGATTCGGTTTTCGACCGGCGACGGATTGCTTGATGAGATCGTCAAGAGGCTGGACCTGCGGGGGCTTTTTGCGGAGGAACGCCTGAGGTCGAGCGAGGCGGAGGTGGCCGACCTGACCGGGCGGGAAATCATCGAGCCGATCCGGGCACTGGTCCGAGCCGAGCTGTTTGCGCGATTCCAAACTCTGCCGTGTGCCTGGGTCGAACAGGACCTTGAGCTGGTCGACTGGTATGAACGCTGCACCCGCTCGTACCCCGGCAAGCATCGCCTCGATGACAAGCAGCAGTGGAGCCGGATCGGTCTCCAGGGGAAAACGATCGAGGAGGCGCTCGCGAAAGTCATGGAGAAATTCGAACGAGACCCTGGCTGTCTGCCGATCTAGTTGGTGCCGACCCGGAACGCATCCGACCGGGGAGCGAGCCGAAGGATCCCGCCATCCAGTCGCTCCACAATCCCGTCGGCGATGAGGGATCGCAATACCGGCTCGTGCAGATCCTTTCGTTGGCTCGGGTAGGTGCGGAACAGGTCCCGAGGCGAACAGGGGGACAGCCGTTCGAGCTTGCGGACCATTCGGGACCTCAACTCCTGGAGGCCATCTTCGGCCGGTCTCTGATGCCAGCTCGTCAGCACCTCGAGGTGCTGATCCAAGGCCCGGTTCGCGAGGTCACAGCAGGGTCCGACCCATTCACGGGTCTCCCCGTGAGGAGTCAGGCACCGGAGGGCGAAAAAGAGTGCGGTCGGCAGGCGGGACAGTCCCCGGCAATAGGGGTGGAGGAGATCGGGCAATTGCTCCAGCCTCTGTTGAATCTGACCGATGCCGGTTCGCAGTTCAGACGCCTCATCGGGTCGGGGCGCCAGTTGGGCAAACGTGCCACGCTGTCGGCGTGTCTGTATGATGTGGCTCATTTTGGAGCGGTAGTCATCGTAGCGACGCTTCAGCTCGGTGGGGTCACCTGAACGGGAATCCGAGCCGTCTGGAACCTCCGCTGGACGCCACAGCAGGAGACCCGCGGGCCAGATCGGAGCGGAGGGGGTGGATGCGTCGAGATCGGTGCGGGGGCGACACCGGGGAATCTCGCTCCCGAGCAGCGAAATGAGGGCAAGCCGGGTGTGGCGAAGGGTGCCGAACCCCGGAAGCCCTGGAAACGACCACTCGAGCCCACTCATCAGATCAGCGACGCACAGGCTACCGGGTTTGGGGGAACCTGATAGGGTTTGATCGAGGAGCGTGCCATCGCGGTCCAACCCGAGAAGATGGTGCTGGTCAGCCTCGACCAGCAGCCTCTCGAGACGCACCGAAGTGGTGGCCGAGACACTGGCAAGGAGGTTGGGTTGTTTGAGACGGATCAAGTCATCGACCGGCAACTCCGGTTGCTCGTGGCGGAATCGCTCGTTGAAGTCTTGCCGGCGTCCCGCGCGATGTTCGCTCCATGGATCGATGGCCGGTTCACAAGCTCCGGAGGCCCGGGCCCGGAAGCGAGTCGAATTCCAAGCTCTCAGACGCTCGCTGTAAGTTTCCTCAATCCGCCGGCTCTCTTCCTCCGATCCGCGCCGGGCGCGAGTGGGTCGATGCGGAAACTCAAACACTTCCGCCATTTCGCGAACCAGCTTTCGGGAGACGTTTGCACTGTGGAGTCGCAGTGACTCCTGGATGAGCCGCGCTGGCTCGGTTAGCAGATCGAGCAGCCGATTCAAGCGTTCGGTCTCGCGACCCAGCAGGGCCAGATGGAGGGACACCGGCTGGAGCTCATCGCCGAAGCCAATCAGCTTGCCCTGTGGTCCGGCCAGACCACCTAGGACAGCCGCCACCGTGAGAGCCGTGGTGTCGGGATGGGTGTCGGAGAGGGCGGCGAGTGAATCGATCTCGGGACCCAGAGGGGAGGGGAACGGGTTCATCGGTTTACCGGGAGGGGGTGAGGTGTTGGGACGGTTCGGTGTCGGGCAGATAGGTGGGCAAGACTGAGGGAGGGGAAGGCGGAGTGGGTGAGGCGGAAGGGGAGGGGTGGTGGATTGAGTAGAGGTGATAAGCTAACCAAATATAAAAGACCGCCTGAGTCACGTAGAACACATAGATCAGTTTGGTTAGTTTGGGCGGGCGAATCGGAGAGCGGAGAAAGAGGAGGAGGATCTCGTCCTGGAGGGATCGTTTGGGACCCTCGATCGGCGGCAGGTTGGAGGAGGGTGTGTTTTTCATATAGCAACGGGGCGATATTTGACTTGGCCTCGCAAGTGAAAAAATGGATTCCGGGGATGTTGAATTTAATACTATCATGAGGGCTGGATGCTGCCCGCCAGGAAGCGGCTTTGGACCGTAAGCGCGAAAGGTTGCTGGGGAATATTGACCGCCGAGATGAAGGTCCTATGCGACGCCTACCTCACGAACAACGAAGGCCTGCCCGCCACGCAGCATCGGGGCCGCAACTCCATCTCCAAGGTGGTGATCCTGTTTTGCCTTTCGAAGTAGAACCGCGACGCTGACTATTTACAGAGCCTCGTCTGCGACCGAATGGTGGAGGTCGATCCCGAGGAGATGGCCGGGGAACACCGCGCGTGTGGCTAAGGCTCAATTGACTCAAAAACCCGTCTCCTTGCCGCGTCAGAGCGCCTGACCGCCTTGATGAAGCTGCTCTTCTGCGGTCCGCCGGGGGCAAGATGGAGCGTCGTAGAAATGATCGCCCGCGAGTGGGCTGCCTCGATCCTTGCTGCCGAGGACTTAAACTGGCGGTAGGTGAACGTTGATCCGGTGCGCGAGTGGTTGCGCGGGCTGGCTTACGGAAGCCTCCTCAGCCGCTGGAGCGTGCGGATCGTGAAAGACCTCGACCGCTTCACGTGCAAGGCGCAGTACCTGCTGCTGATCTACCTCGACCGGCTTCCGCCGGGCCGGGTGGTCTTGGGCACCAGTAACCTCTAGTTGGACCTGCTCACAGAGCGGCTTCAGACCCGCTTTCAGGTCGTGAATTTGCAGCCGCCCGAGACCGAGGAGCCGGCCGAGTTCCTCGTGGCGCGCTGGCTCGGTCCGAAGAAGGCGGGCGCTAACGCATCTTTACCTTGATTGCAGCTGCTTTCATCGACTCCAAAAGCACGCCCTCCGTATGGATAGGAATCACGTCGAAGGGCACGATCTGACCTTTGCAGACCATGATGTTGTCGCGCCAGGTGTCGAAAACCGCCAAACCATCGGCCTCGCGGAACCAGGTGTAGGCCCTGAGAAAAACAAACCCTTGCATCCTGAACCACCCGGCGATGTCGGTCTCGGTCGCCGGAACTCCCTCGAAAATGGGCTGTGAAATCACGATCTGCAAATTGCCGTCACGCATCACGAATCCTTCCAGCCGGGTGAGAACGGGATAAGCCTCGGGGTCCAGATGGCTCATCATTTCGAGGTTGGAGAGCCACAAGCGGCGCAGGTATTCCCGGGGACTCGCAGCCCGATCGGCGAACCAGTAGCGGACAGGCCGAATGCCGAGGGCGCTCGTCAGGGCGGCAGGAAAGACACCAAATCCCGGCCCCTTGGTGATCTTGAAGATCCGGTCCGGCTCCTCGTCGCGGTGAAAGAGGAAATGCTCCCGGGTACCGGCATCCTTCAGTTCGTCGGGAACCAGACCGGGAACCCAGAGATCGGATTCGCTTGCCCAAGACGCGAGAGCGGCTACTTGGAGAGTCGGCTCGGGACAGTCTTCAACTTCCGGCCCAGATTCCGCTCCACCATGTCCCACAACTTCGTCGCAGACGGCGATGGCGGCGGCGATTCCGAGGTTTTCGGGGCGATGGATTTCCGCAAGGGATGATCCACGGCGTCGTTCCGGCTTGGATTCTTTCGCGCCGGGACCGGGCTTTTGCTCCATGCTGGGATGTTTGCGCTGGCCTTGCTCACGCGTCAAGGATGGACCTTTTCAGAGGCGAGCGCAATCTCCGACTGAAAAAATGGTGCTAATTTTGACCCGTTTTTTTGTCTCCTGCCGTGATTCCCGTTGGTTGCAGCGACATCGCTTCCACCTGATCATCTGCTTCATGACCACCGTATCAGCGTCTCCAGCCTCCATTTCGGCAAAAACCGCAGCCTTGGCCTTGGTGCCTCTGGGCGTGCTTCTCAACCTCGGTATCGGGACCATAGTCCATCTTCTCAAGCTCCCGATCTTTGTGGACGCCGTGGGGACCATCCTCATCACCCTGCTCATCGGGTGGAAATGGGGGGCTGTCACCGGGGTTCTCTCTTTCCTGGTGGGCGGCCTGCTCGTGAACCCGGTGTTGCCGTGGTTCTCCGCCACCCAGGCGACCATCGCCATCGTGGTGGGCATCATGGCTTCAAAGGGCTGGTTCCGTTCCCTGCCCCGCACTATTGTCGTCGGCATCCTCATCGGCATCTGCGCTGCCGTTGTCAGCGCGCCCGTGATTATCTGGCTTTTCGGCGGCATCACCGGTTCAGGATCGGGTTTCATCACTTCCTTCCTCCTCGCATCCGGGAAAAAGATCGTGGAATCCGTCATCCTGACCGGCCTTTCCTGCGAGCCGCTCGACAAGACCATCCAGTGCCTTCTGGTGTTCTGGCTGGTGAAATCCCTGCCCGAACGCTTCCGCGCGAAACTCGCCCCCCTCGGCTATCTGAGGCAAAACACGACGGCAAATGCGTAATTGGATTCCAGAGGAACGCGGGCGAACCCTCGCTGCTATCGTTACTGCGGCAGGGGCTTTTTTTGTGCGCGATCATCTGGCGCTCGCCGTTCTATGGCTGGCCTGCTTCCTGATACTCTGGAGACAAGGCGAGCTTCGGTCCGCCATCCGGTTCCTCTGCCGGATCTGGCTGCCTTTGGCCGGCGGACTCGCTATCGTCTGGGGAATGATCGTTCGGGGGACGCCCGAGAATCCGGATGCCCACGGAATTCCGATTGGCCTCGAGTACGCGGCGATGATCTCTTTGAGAATCGCGGCCTTGGCGTCGGTGTTTCAAGCGGCCCTGCTCTCACTACGGGGATTCCAACGAGTCCGCTACTGGTCTCGGATGGGCCTGCCCCCCTCCGCCGTCGCCGGGGTCGTTTCGATTTTCGATCTTTGGCCTGATTTCGTTCGCCGGGTCGATCAGGTGGTGGCGGCCCGCTGCGCCCGCGGTCTGATGACGGATCGCAAGCTGATCACGCGCGTCAGACAAATCCCCTTCGCCTTCCGGACCCTGTTCCTTTCCTCCTTGGACATCAGCATGGATCGCGCCGTGCGCTGGCAAAGCGAGCGCCTGCCGGAACGGCTCGTCGAGACCGCCGCCGCTTCCCGTGGTGGTTTCGGTTCCATCTCAGGCTCGGTGGTCTGGTTGACCCTGGCGCTTTGCTGGATCACTTTCGCCTTCCGGCATCATCTGCTCCCAAACCCATGATTGCCCTGCCAACAGAACCCGGAATTTCTTCACTCGATGATCTCTACGAGGGGAAAGCGGGATCACTTGTGCTTCTCCAGGGCGGCAACTTTTCCGGTCGTTCGGAAATGATCCGCCTTCTTGCGCAGATGGCGGTGGAACGTGGTGAACTCGGCATTGTCATTCCACCGGAACTCCATCCGGCCTTCAGCGGCGTCACGGCCAGTGTCGCCGACGAACTCGAACTCCACCTTGGCCACCGCAACTCCCAGCCTCTTTTCTGGACCTTGGCGGAGCAATGGGGCCTTCTCGCCTTGGGGAACCGCCATCCGCTGACTCTTTCCGGCGGACAGCAGGCCATGCTCGGCATTCTTTGCAAGCTGGCGCTGCGCCCTCGCATCTTCGGACTCGATGGCGCTCTGGAGCAACTCGATCCGCGCAACCTTTCCCGTGTTCTGGAGGCGCTCTCCTCCGGGGATTTGTTCTCCGAACCCTCCGTTGCCCTCATTTCCCACAACGGTCCGTGGCCGGAACAGCGGATGCCCCTCCACACGATCCATGCGGAAGACTGCGCACCTCCGTACGAGGAACCGAAACCTCCGGGCATGGATGTGGCGGAATTTGCGCCCGGAATGGCCGTTTCGTCGTCTCTTGAATTCAAGAACGCATCCTTTCGCTATCCAGGCGGCGCGCCGGTCTTCAGCAATCTCGACCTACAGCTTCACCCCGGCCGGATTTACCGACTCGCCGGACCGAACGGTGCGGGCAAAAGCACTTTTGCCAAGCTGCTTTGCGGCATTCTCCGCCTCACCTCCGGTTCGCTTTTCGTCAACGGAAAACTCTTCGATCCCTATCCCAAGCCGGGAACCCTCGCCCAGCTTCACTTTCAAAACCCCGATACCCAGCTTTTCGGAACCTCCGTGGCCGGGGAAATTGAAACCCTGCCGCCCGAAAGGCGCGCATCCGCGCTCGCCTATGCCGGTCTCAGAACCTTTATGGGGACGCACCCCTTTGATCTGCCTTTCGTCCTGAGGAAGAGGCTGGCGCTTACGCTGACCCTTCATGCGAATACCCCCTGGTTGATCTTTGACGAGCCCACCGTGGGACTTGACCGAGCCGGTCAAAAGGCTGTGTGCGAGGCATTGATCAAGCTGAAGAAGGCCGGTTTTGGCATCCTCCTGATCAGCCACAATCCCGCTCTTGACGATCTCCTTGATCCTGAGATTCTTGATTTCCTCACTTCTGCGCAGCGATGAAACGAGAAAGAAAGAAGTCAGGATATCCTGGTGCCGAGGACCAATCTAAGAAGGAGCCCCATCCTTTCGCAGGGCACATTCAAAGACTCGAGGAACTTCGGCAGCCTTGGAATCCCGTTGTCAGGGCGGCAATCGATTTGCTGAAGTGCACCGAAGCACCAGCTTACATCGACGTCGAAATAGGGGAATTCAAATATGCTCAAATTATTCACGCTGATGGTCAATGGAAAAGTCAAATTTTAACTAGCCACGCCCTGAGCAATGCCGTGGGTATCATTTTGTCTGGTAGGGCGGAAGTCGTGACTATCAACGCCCAAAGCATTTCTAATACGTCAGGTCCCTTCTCACCAGCTCGTCCAAGACACTTAGCCACTATCGATCGCGGTGCGGTCCTTGGGTCTTATGAATTCACCGCAAACCTATTTCAATCACCGGAAGCCCATCCGTACAAAGTTCTGAGCGGCCCCGTTTGCCTTCAGTTTGATCATCCAAGATTCAATGTCTTTCGGCAAAACATCACCAAAAAAAATGATTCGTTGATAAAACACGCCATCGATGAACAGAAATTTTCCGATTGGTTGAGAACTGGCGATAACTACTACTTAATTTCCGCATTTTCATCTATCGACTCACGTCATAAGAGCCATGCGGAGCTAATTTTTATAGACTTGAAGCGCCCTGGGATAAACTTGGCGGAAGACTTCCGTTGTAGTTGGGAGGCATTTCGGAATGCCCTGGTTGAGGCGGCATGGCTGCAGTCGCACTCATCTCGATCGCGTAATTTTCAAGATCCAAGTCTCGAGAACTATAAGCTTACATCGATCGACCATTTGAAACTAATCGACCTTGAATCGTATAAAAAGACTCTCATGCATCTCCGCGAGGTGGTGCGAGGATCTGGATATCTGTGGTCAAAAGTAGAGGATGCAAACGAGTTTCCAGCAATCCAAGATGCCATATCAAATATGGCTAAACTTCCAAATCCCTTGGGCGGAGCGAATATTTACATGAAGGAATCTCTATTGCAGTCACCGCGGGGAGGGCTAGTAAGTGTGATCGATTCGATTCTTCGTTATCGCACAAAGGGAACTAAGGGGAAGTGGGAAGACCCGCTACAAGAGAGTATTTCCTCAGGAGGGAAAACGTTGACTGCGGCTGAAGCTCTATTCGACAACCTCAAATATCATGTGGAATCTGATTTCCCGTCAGACAAACAGCATTCAGCAGAAAGGGCGAAAGAGAGAACCTTGGTTCCTCCAGCATTGTTGCCTCTAACCGAATCCGATAACCCATTTTGCAGGCTTAGAATTGAGGTGAATCCTGGACTCCATACGCTGCCAGCGATTACGTGGGTTGAGAGTAAGATTGAATCGAGTCTTGATCTCAATGGTACATTGATAGTCGCTTGTCAGCACTTCCTCCGTGAGACTTGCGCTTGGTTCGCTCACCTAATGAGCAAGGGTGCGACCATCATCGCCATCGGAAAAGACTATTCCACCTGCCCGGAAGTTGCTCGCCGCCTTCAGCGGATTGGCGTGACGGTCGTGGAAACCCCCACATGGGAATGGGCGCCCGGCGAATACGCAGCACATTTGGAACACAAAGCAAAATTAGCGTGGGGGGAGGCTTCGAAGATGATCACAGAAGGTAAGTTCAAAGAAGTGATCGTCGTTGACGACGGTGGAGCGCTCCACAAGACGGCAAACAGTTTCGTCGGAGGGAGAAATGGGCAAAAATGGTGCGGGGTCGAACAGACGACCAGCGGCGTAGTCCATGCCCAAGCGGCTCCCTATCCAGTGGCCCTTGTCTCCTGTCACAAGCAGAAGAGAGAATGGGAATCCAAGATCATTGCGGAGAAAATCTTTGATAATTCCGTGCGGCTATGTGCGCCGCTCTTGGGAGCAAACAAGATTGGAATTATTGGCGCTGGCGCCATTGCGGCGGCGGTCGCAGAACGGTTTCTTGAGAAGAACTATTCGGTGTTTTGGTTTTCGGATAACAATTCTCTTCATGGTGGCGCAGCCCACAAAAAGCAAACGTTGGAAGAGTTGCTGAGCCAAGTTGATGTCATTTTCGGTTGCGCCGGGGATGATGTTCTCAAGGCATTGCTTGGGCAATCGGATGGCCAAAGGCGTGTAGCAGGGAAATGGTTCATATCATGCAGTTCCAGCGATACTGAATTTGCCTCTCTGCTGAAATTGAAGAACGACTCAAAGGCTTTATGCTCCCCCTTTCGCCTGCACAACCCGTTCTCAACCATGGTGGTTCAGACACTGCCCGAACCTTGCTTTGTGCTCAATGGCGGCTTCCCCATCAATTTTGATCGCGGGCGGGACTCTGTGCCACTGCACCTTATTCAGTTCACTAGGGCCTTGATGCACATGGGGCTAATTGAAGCGAGAACGATCTCGAGAACTGGTGTTGTTCAATCCAATGAGGTGCCTTGGGAAGAACTCCGAACAAAGCTTGGTGGTAAATTGATTCACCAATCATGAATCCGACCGGATCGCAGCGATTGCGGGAATGGATTTCACGGGCGAACTACGATGTGGAGCGTCCCCCTCAAGGTTTGGACAGGCAATAAGGGAGACGATCGGCTAGGTTCTCGCAGGAGCGCCCGGCGAGAATGGGCTCTGCCCAAGCTCGTCGGAGCCGGGCGCGGTCGCTTCCGGTGCGCCGGATCGCGCGTCGAACCCCAACCCGTCTTTCCATCGCGATGAGCAACGAATCCGACGACGTCAAACGCTGGACGGCCCGCCGCAAGGCCACCGCCGTCATGGACATCCTCAAGGGCAAGACCACTGCCTCCGAATTGGCCCGATCCCACGATCTGACCGTCGCCGAGGTCGAGCAATGGCTCGAGGACTTCGTCTCCATGGGGACGGAGGCCCTGCGTTCCCATCCCCGGGACGCGGAGGCCCGACACAAAGCGGAGAAGAAGGAACTGCTCGCCAAGATCGGAGAGCTCACCATGGAAAAGGAGGTCTGGATGATCGCCAGAGACATCCTGGGAAAGCCACTGCCCGACGCGAACTCATGAACCGGGTTCAACAACACCTGATCGCGTCGGGAAAAAGCCTTCCCGTCAGCCGCCTTTGCCAATGGCTCGGGCTGCCCCGCTCCACGGCCTATTACCAGCCGAGGGAACGCAAGGCCCGGCCGCTTGACGAAGTTCTCGCCGCGAGGATCAAGCGCATCCACCAGGAGGAACCCGCCTGTGGGGTGCGCGGCACCTGGAGCCGGCTGCGGTTCGGCCAAGGCATCCGGGTCAATCGCAAGAAGGTCCACCGGATCATGAAGCTCAAAGGCTGGACCCTGCCGAGGCGGCGGACCGGACGCCGTCCCCGGGTGGAGGCCTCCCGGTCAGTCGCGCCATCGCCCGACGTGCGTTGGGCGACCGACCTTGCGTTGGTCCACTGCGGCAGGGACGGCTGGTGCGTCTTCGTTCCAATCATCGATTGCTGCACCCGCGAGATCCTCGGTCACGCTCTCGAGCGAACGGGCCGGGCCAAGACCGCGGAGCGGGCTCTGGAGGAAGCACTGCTCAACCGCTTTGGCACGCTGCGCAACGCCCCTCACGGCATGCTCCTGAGGCACGACAACGGCCTGGTCTTCGGATCGCGCCAATACCGGGCCGTGGTCAAGGACTACGGCCTGACACAGGAATACATCACACCGTACACGCCGCAGCAGAACGGCCTTTGCGAGCGCTTCATCAAAACCTTCAAGGAGGAGCTCTGCTGGACGCGGCGCTTCCAGTCCATCGAACACGCCCGTCTCGCCGTGCGGGCCTGGATCGACCATTACAACACACGGCGACCTCACCAATCCCTCAACTACCTCACACCTACCCAATACCACGAAAGACTATGCAAACAGGCAGCCTGAATAAGATCAAAGGTTGTCCAAACTATAGGGGAGCACTACAGATGGGCGGTATGACTTTTGGTCGAACCTCCTTTGCTCGATTGACCGTGGATCTTGGTTTTGGCGTCGATATGAGGATCTTTTCTCGGTGGTCTCGGATCGCAAGCAGCAGCATATGCACCGCCTTTTCACGTCTGCAGTTCAGCTTCATTTGATCCGTGAAAATGAGACTCCCTAGGCACGTCATTTTTTTGGTTACCCGCTAGAGGCCGACGGCGTGGCGGTAACGACACCAGGGTCCGCGTTCTTGGAGTTTTGCGCCCAGCATTGGCAAGGTATCGAGAACATTGTCCACACGCGTGAGGTGCAGATCAACAAGCTGGGGAGAAACGCAGTGATGCTTCCGCTGCTTTGTGAAGCCCAGTCGCGGGCAGGCGATAGCGCACTCTTTGTAGAGGTGGGTTCGTCGATCGGCCTGAGTCTGCTGTGGCCGTGGTTGACCGCACAATATTCGACCGGCTCGCGGATCGATGGCTGCTTTTCCGAGGGGCGAGTGGTTTGCGATTGCCGCATCGCCGGGAACCCGACCCTGCCCCTTTCCGGCATTGGCCCAAAACCGGTGCGGCTAGTGGGGATCGAAGTCGATTCCTTGAGCGCCGACAACGAGGACGATGTGGCTTGGCTCCGTGCCTTGGTGGCGCCAAACGATGATTTTGGTCGGAGCGAATTGGAGAGGGGCCTCGAATTGCTGAGCCAGCATCGCCCGGAAATCCTCGCGGGTTGTGTGCTGGATCGCCTCGAAGATGTCATCGCCGCCATGCCTGCCAACCAGCCCCTCATCGTTTACCACTGCATGACGCTCCTTCACCTGATCGAAGCCGACAAGCTGGCGGCGTGGCGGCGGTTACTTCGTCAAGTTGCCCACTCTCGACCCGTGGTCGAAGCGTATGTCGCCTGGGAAGAAGGAAGTCCCTCGGCGACTCTCTGGCCAGTCGAAGTCCGAATCCGGGAATGGCACCGGTCGGGGCAAGATTCCGAACTCGTTGGATGGACCGATCCCTCAGCGGACGGTAGCCTCCTTCAGTTCCGGGAGAAACGCCCGTAACCAGTCTCCGGATTTCTTCGTCCGGGTCGCTTCGATCCTGAAAAAACACATTGTTTTTTTGGTCGTTTTTTCACTTTCGGATTTCGGACCACGTTTCTATCGCCAAATCCCAGGGAGATATTTCGAATACAAAAAACCGGTCTGATCTTTCTTTTTCGACGAATACCACAAGTCTGGAATTCAACATTTTGGGAAAGGAAATTGGAGCCATGAAAGCGCTCCACTTGCTCTCCGGACTCCGGCTCCTCGCAATCGCCGACGTCGACAATCTCGTCATCTCGGCTCGTCGCAATCTCCACTCCCCGGTCAATCCTCACACGTTGTGGAATTCCCTCCGCCGCGATGCCTTTCGCCTGACGGCGACGGCGATCCTCACCACGAAACCCGATCTCTGGTACACCACGGACGAGTGGTCCCAAGGAGGGTGGAAGGTCGTTCCCGTTCTCCGCGAGCACGTCCACACGATTCGTGGGGAGGAGCATTTGGCGAATGCCGACCTCGACATCGCGTTTGAAGCGGGTGCGATGGTCTCCACCAATCCGCACGCCGACGGGCTTCTCCTGCTCACCGGCGACGGGCACCTCGCCTGTTCAATCGCCCGCGATGTCCGTCGGCGCAGGCCGTCTTTGAAGGTCTTTGCCGCCGCCGTTCCCGGAACGGCTTCCGCCAGGTTGCGGGATCGGTCGATTTTCGACGGCTTTATTCCTCTTGATTGGGATCTCGCGTGCGGCCCCGCGCTCGCCGCCTAGCCTGACTTTCAGTTTCAGTTCATCCACAACCCCAAACCCAAAGAAACAACAAGATGACTACGAACGACACCCCGCACAACCTGCCGGTCAATTCCACGCAGGAAAACTCGCTCCTCCGCGTCAGCGGGATCACGGAGCAGGCCATCGCTCAGGGAACCCTGGGCGTTCACAACAACGTCGCACTCGCCGTGCAGCAGCTCCAGGCAAAGCAGCGAGGCTTCATCAGCCGCTTTTTCACCGAGAAGGGGCTGACCAAGGTGCTTCAGGACCAGAAGATCCAGCTCGTGCGGGACTTCGCTGAATACCAGCGCACCGCCTTCCGCCTCGCGACCGACACGAAGCTCGACATGGCGCACAGCATGTGCCTGGCGATGAGCCGCGAACTGAAAGTCGGCAATCAGGAGCGCTTTACCTCGATGGTGCTGGACAAGCACGAGTCCCTGCGCCGTACGGTACAGGAGAAGCGCGAGGGCTTCCTCGCCGACATGGACGCCGCCTACACGAACGCGGAACGGTACGCGCACCGCCCGTGGTTGGCGGACCGCGCCATCACTAGCCTGCAGAAGGAAGTCGAGCAATTCTATGCCTGGATCGATGGCCTGTTGGACGACTTCCTGAGCATCTCGAAGCAGCGCCTCGACGAATACCGCAAGGCGGAGGTCAGCACCAATACGCGTCCGTCGCTTGGAAGCGGCGGCATCTGGGGCGCCTGAGAACACAGGTCGGGGGTGGCGGGAATCATACCGCCGCCCCAGACGCAGCCGGAATCACTTCACAACAACCAAATCACCCAACCAAACTCAAAGCCATGAAACCACTCCGCATTTTCTCCCGCCTCGGCGGTGACTCGCCCCAACTCCTTGAGCAGTGCTCCGAAATGGAGCGCATGAACTCCACCAGCCAGGGGGCGACGCTCCTGCTGCCCATCATCATCTGGTTTTGCGGCGCTTCCGCGACCGCGCAGATGATGAAGGCAGGAATCACCGCCACGCTCGTCGCGGGTGCGGTGGCCGCCTTATTTATCCTGCTCGCGGACCGCGGCATGATGGCCTATCTCTCAAAGAAGGGGTCCCACTTGCTCGGCATCATGGCCCGTCTGCTGTTGGCCTTCGCGGGATCGCTCGTTTTCGCTCACCCGGCCGTCTTCTTTCTCGCGGGAGGCGTCATCGAGAAAGAATTGCTCGCCGACAAGCAAAGCGCCATCGAGGCACGCAGGCAGGAGATCATACCCAAACTCGACAAGGCACGGACAAGATTGGCGGCGTCGATCGACGCCCACCGTCAGCAGGCCGCCGCTACCCAGTCGGTTTTGCAGGGCAAGGAGGCCGAGTTGCGCGGAGTGCGGGCGCAGCAAGACCAATGGGTGAAAGAGGCGGATGACGAAGCCCTCGGCAAGCGCAGCGGAGTTCCGACGGAGGGACCCGAATACCGCCGCCTGATGGGCTACGTGACGATGTCCCAGGAACGGGAAAAGACCCTGATCGGAGAGGTGGCCACGGCCCGCGAGCAAGCAGCGAGGGCGCAAACTGCTCTCGAGGAAGGCATGAAGGCGACCCTCAACGACCCGGAAATCGATCGTCTACAAGCTGAGTTCGATCAGGCATCCAGCGCGATCCGATTCCGCGATGACAGCGATCCTTTCTCGCAGTTCGAGGCGTTGCACACGGTCATGGGACGCCATTGGGAGCGGGGTAGCTATTCCTTGGTTTTTGCCTACCTGATCGTCTGCGGAACCGTTCTCGGATTCGAGATCATACCCTTGTGCCTCAAGATGGGAAACAAAGGTACGGAATTGGGCCTCAAGGTGGAGGAAATCCAGTTCAAGGCGGAACAGGATTTTGACAATATGAAGCAAGTCTATCCGCCCCTCGCCATGCAAATGATGCAGGCCAGGCTGCACGCCGAGACGCAGAAAGAGAGCCTGCGGCTGGAGCATGAAATTGTCATGGACAACGTTCGGGCGGCTCGCCAACTCGCTCGGAGCATCATGCTGGAGAAGGCCGAAGTCTTCGAGATGACGGAAGACATGCTGCGCCGCGTGCCGAAGAAGGCCCGTTCCGAGCACCGGCAGTTTGCCGAGCTGCTGGCAAAGCAGTTGATCGACAGCTTCCTGGCCTCCGTGCAAACGGCTATGCGCCGTGTGAGCGGTAACCGGGATTCCGGCACGGAAGACAGCGCATCGGCCACCGCTTGAACCCAACCAAACTACAGCCATGAAAACCTACCTGACAACCAGTCTCCTTGTCGCCTCCCTGACGTGCTTCATCATGGGCCTCGCCTCACCGCTCCTTTCCGTGAGTTCAAGGGTGGTGGTGGGACTGGGGAAATTTGAGTTCCCGTTGGTGGACATCGCGGAGACCATGAGCATTCCGCAAACCGTAGTCCGCTTGGGGCAAGACGGGGAGTTCCTGTTGATGCTCGTCGTCCTGCTGTCGTGCATCTTATTCCCGGCGCTCAAACTGGTATTGCTCGGGTTTCAAGCGCTGGGCCGGGGAACGGCGAAGCTGAAGATTCTGGGACGATTCCTGGAGAGATGGAGCTTCTTGGAGCTTCTCGTGCTTGCCGTCTTCCTAACCATCCTCAAAGCCGACAACCATCTCAAGGTGGAAGCCAGCGACGCTGTCGGCTGGTTGCTGGCGGCCATTCTAACTGCTGCTGTTGCTCATTGGCTTATCCAGAAAAGCAATGGCAGTCTCCGAGGTCATCCGGGTTTGGCTGCACTCCTGGCGCTTTGTCTTCCCTCGTGTGAGAGACCATCCTATGAACATCATGTGAAACTCGAGAAGCTCGGTGGGGTGGCGGTCGGGAGCAGCGTGATTTGGAAAGGGGCGGAGATCGGATCCGTCACCGCAATCGGCCCTGAGGACGGAAAACTGAAGGCCACCATGTGTCTTCATCCAGCCTTTGCCGGTGCTCTCAGACAGGGTGTCGTGGCGGAGGTTCCCGCAATCGCACTTCCTGCGGTGCGTGGCCGAGTTACCCTGGTGGGAGGAGACGATCCAAGTTCACCGGTTCTCGCGTCAGGTACGGAACTGCCGGTCAAGCCGGTCAGCCTCGTGCGCGAAACCATCAGCCTTGCAAAGGATTACGCTAACGAGGCGGCCACTGCCGTTCTGAGTGGTATCGAGGCTGGAGCCGAGAATCTGAGGGACGAGCTGCCGGAAAGGCTTGACGGTGTAACAGATGCTGCGGCGGACTCGTTGGATGCACTTTCGGAAAAGCTGCGTCGTTGATCCGAGACAGCCCTTTTGTGAACTGCACAACCGAAGTCACGAATCCCGGACGCAGAAGTCTCCGGCATTGATGAGGACATCCGCCTCGGGAGCCGGGTGCTCCATTCGGTCGTGAATTCCGTGGGGGGGCGTTCAGGTGGGCGAGGGTGAGGCGTGTCGTCGGCAGCGGTCAATCTATCCGCGAAACTCGGTGCTGTCTTTCGAGGGAAGCCGGTTCAGCAGGGCTGCGAGCCGTTCGACGAGGGTGAACTGGATCCGGTCTGGTTCGAGGCGAGAGATACGCCAGCCGCTCAGGCCCGCCTCAAAATATTTCTCCAGATTCGCGCGTTGAACCCGGCGGCCCGGTTGTGGCGGCCGCACACCAAGGGCGATCTGGCAGGATGCGGTGGCCGGAGTGTCGGGACACTGGGACTTGAGGTCGTCGAGCGTCACCCTGAAGTGCGACCAACCGCCCGGAAAGTAAGCCATCCGGGAGCGGACAGCTTTCAGCTCGTTGGCTCGGCTCGGACGGTCACCCTTGACCGACCTTCCCGCAAAAACACCCCCAGCGGCGTTATAAGCACTTGATGGCAAACGCACGCTACTACGTGCCGCCCATCTCCCGGTTTCTGGTCAGTGCCCTCTATCACGAGGGACGGCACCGGCGGATGCCCATGACGCGGCTAGTCGATCAACTGTTGACTGACGCGCTGCGGGACACGCC
>JAEUHH010000024.1 GCA_016795505.1 Verrucomicrobiales bacterium
AGTCCAACCCAGTCCAACCCAGTCCAACCCAGTCCAACCCAGTCCAACCCAGTCCAACCCAGTCCAACCCAGTCCAACCCAGTCCAGTCCAACCCAGTCCAACCCAGTCCAACCCAGTCCAACCCAGTCCAACCCAGTCCAACCCAGTCCAGTCCAACCCAGTCCAGTCCAACCCAGTCCAACCCAGTCCAACCCAGTCCAACCCAGTCCAGTCCTCCACCTCAACCCTGCCATGATCGATACGATCCGTGTTCGACACAACCTCTGTCTTTCTCAAGAGGCCGTAAAGAGGCTCAATGATCGAGACCTGCCCCACTGGTCCGCAGTCTCCATGCAGAAAACGAGGGGGGATGGAAGATCCCTATTCTCCGAAACTTCCTCCACCTCATTCACCCACGATGGGTCCGGGTTGCGCGTCAACGCATCCGAATACGATAAGCACTCTGCCGAGGTGTCTCTCCCTCGGCTTCTCCACGGCGACAACGGTATGCTTCTCAAGAGCCCTGATGAGTTTCGTGCCGCCATCGATTGTCTCATCGGCTTGCTGAGAGTCTTTCATCCCTCCATCGAGCCTGCCCACCTTGAACTGCACCGGATCGACCTGTCTCTCAATCTCACTGTTGATCCCACTGTCATATTGCCTCTCCACCGTCATGCCCGTCATCCTAGAATCCGACGGGAGGTCGAGGAGTATCACAATCCCGACTCCAACCGTCGCCGACCAGAACCACATTCGGTCTTCCAGCTCAATACGGTCAGATTGGCTGGCACCAAGACCACCATCTGTCTCTACGACAAGAGTGCCGAACGCATGGCAAGGCGCAGACGTGCAAGTCACCTGATCGACACCCCATTACCTCGGTGCCTTCGGGTCGAAATCCAACTCAGGGGCCGGCGACACGTGTCGACTCTTTTGGGTGGATTGGAGATCGATGCACTGACCCTCGATCGGCTCGATTTTGGGGCCTGTTATCGGGCATTCCGCAACATCATGGTGGAATTCGATCCAGTCGGGTACTTCCCCCGCTTCGAGGCCAATCTCCCCAATCTGCTGGCGATCCTCCTCCTCCATCCTGAGACCCAAGCCAGCCTGGGAGGCATCAATCCCCTCGAATGGTATCGGTTGGTCAACCAGGTCAATGATCGCCAGTTTCGTGAGATGCGGCGTCGGGTTCATCAGGCCGAGCTTCTCCTGTCTGAGTTCCGATGGTCCGATGTCTTGCCCGAGGCGTTTCTTCCCGACGTGATCGAGATCCTGCCTGATGGACGCCTCATTCGACACCTGGGTTCCGGCCTGATGCCTCCTCTGCCTCCCGCTCCTCCTCCTCCGGTCCCGCTTTCCTTCCCTCCGCTGCTCCTCGGATAGGTCAGCCAATCAATCACTTCTCCTCTCCGTCATGCCCCGTCATCTCTTCCATCTCGCCCAACTTTTCTCAACAACCAACCATCAACACCCCTTCCTCAAGCCATGAAACTCACCGCATCCCAACTTCCCAGCCCCTCCGTCACCCCGTCATCTGCTCAACCGCCAATCCCCATTGGCCATTGGCATCGACCTCTGGAGATCGTCCCCAGCCGATTCAAGCACAAGAGTCTGTGCGATTGGGCGATCAACCCGGCCATCGGCTGCCTTCATGGGTGCGAGTTCTGCTATGTGCCAAGTGTCTCAGCCAATAAGCTGGCTCCGAGACTCCTTTCGCACGGGGTCACTGATCCCGACCGTGAGTGGGGTGACTACCTGCTTCTCCGGCCGTGGAAAGAGAAGGTCTTCCTGACCTCACTCCGGAGGGCAGATCGCACACCGCAGTCCGAACTCAGTCGCGATGGCAACCGGGCAATTTTGTTCAGTTCCACCACCGACCCCTTTCAGGTTGTCAGGCATCAAGACCCCGCCGTTGCCCGGCAACTCAACGACCACTTCCGGCATCTGATCCGACGTTCCTTGGAGCTGATCCGGGACTACTCCAGCCTCAATGTTCGGATCCTGACCCGGAGTCCACTGGCGAAGCGGGAGTTTTCCCTCTTGGCGAGTCTCGGAAACCGATTGGTCTTCGGGATGAGTTTGCCCACCCTGGACTCTCGGTTGGCCCGAATCTACGAACCGCATGCGCCCTCACCGGCACAACGCCTCAGAACTCTCCAGGCTGCCAGGGAGGCCGGGTTGTCCGTCTATGTGGCGATCGCACCCACCTACCCGGAATGTGACGAATCGGATCTACGCCGCACCCTCGAGGCCGTCAGGGATATCGATCCGATTACGATCTTTCATGAGCCCATCAACATCCGGGCCGAGAATGTTGCCCGCATCCGGACGCGAGCCGAGTCTCTGGGGGTGTCTCTCCGCACCGATGTGTTCGAGACCCGGACCGACTGGGCCAACTATGCGCTGTCATCCCTCCAGTGCGTCGAACAGGTGGCGGAGGAGGTCGGGGTGGGGGATAGACTCCACCTGTGGCCCGATCCCGCTCTGGGTTCCCTTGCCGTCGTACGCTCCCAACCCGATCCGGCTGCCTATCAGGCTTGGTTGGAACGTTGCTGGTCTCGGATTAGTGAATGGCCTCGGTAGGAGATGGAGAGGTCTCGGCACCGTCACCCACGCGGTCCCGTTGCCGCCAATCAGGTTCCCCTTCGTCTTCGCCAACCCACCCAGGGTGGTGAGATCCTGATCAAGCGGCTGTGCACCCAGGGTGGTGAGCATCGTGGGGGTGTCGGGATCATCCAGCAACCCCCGGGCCACTGAGGTGATCGGACTATCGCCAAAGCTCCCCACCCCATCGGTGTAGAGCAACCGGTTGGCCGCCAACCCACTCAGATCGCGGCCCGTCCCCCCACTGGCAGTCTGGAGCGTGCCCCCAAACACCATCCCGCCTGTCACCACCAGATCTCCCGTCAAGGTCATCTGTCCCGCTCCGGTCCGCTCCAGACTCACATCACCCCCACCCCCAAGCCACAGCCGGCCCATCACCGTGGTGGGATCGGTCCCGTCGAGTCCCAGCTGGGTCGATCCGTCGACCCGCAGATTGTCAGGGGTGCGCAGGGTGCCGGCCGGACTCTCGTAGAGCTCGGTGGTGGTGCCCAGCAGCAGCGCACCCCCACCACCCGTCGCGCCGGGGAGCTGGAGCTGACCCGAGAGGCTCGCGGTCGTACCGCTCAGCTGGCCGGCCAGCGTGAGGGTGTCGAACGTCACCGCACTGGTGGTGCCGAGTCCCAGGCTGGTGCGCAACGTCGCGCCACTCTCCAGCACCCAGTTGGTCCCATCACCGACCATCATCCCCCCATCAGGTTTGGTGAGGGCCGCGATGGTCTGCAGGTCCGCATCATAGGCCTGCAGATCCGTGCCCGGCACCAGCGAGAGGGCCGCGCGGGTCGCGGCCGCGCCGGGGGCGGTGAAACTGATTCCCCCATCGGGCACCGACACCGTGTTGCTGAACTGGACCGGCTGGGTGAACTGGTTGGTGCCCGTCCAGATATTGTTGCTGCTGAGGCTCAGCGGCGCACCGGTGCCGGTGATCTGACCACTCACCACTAGGTTGCCGGTGAGCGCCAGCGTCTCGGCACCGCTCCGGTAGAGCACCACATCGGTGCCGAACCGGATCCCGTCTTGGGTGGTGGTGGGGGCTTGGCCGGGTCGGATGTGGATGCGGCTGGTGGGGGAGCCGCCGCCGAAGGTGAGTTGATTGAGCCGAGGAGAGCGATCTGGCGGGGCACTCGATGACCCGCCAGATCGCTCAACGAGGATCGATTCAACTCGCCTTCTCTCGTTCTCCCGGGTGGGGGCATGTTCAAGAATCTACAGGGTTCTCCTTGATCGAACCTTGGATCCGAACAATTACCTCATTGACTTGACGGGAGGATGCCCGAGCGAGGAGTGACCTGATGGCAATCCAAAGAGTGTAAACTTGCCTTGAATCCCTGATCAGTTGGCTTGCTGAATCCCTGATTCGATTCTTTGCCACGGTGAGCGGGGATGCGCTTCCATTCGATCGGTCCACCCCACAGACCGACCAGACTGGGAACGGGCTGTTGAGGTGAAGGTGGCGTGGAAACGCAGTTGTTAGGTTGCGGATCGGGCGTTTTGATTTGGCTGCAATCTTCCGCAATGCTGATCAGTTGTCACGGGAATCACGCAAAAGACCGCGTCGCAGAATTTCAGGGGAGGTGCCCAGCGTAATTGCCTCCGGCTGGGAGACGCGCAGAGTAAAATCCCGCTGAAAGAGGACCGCTTCCGGGTCGGGGTAGCGATCCAGTGGCTGATCCCTCATGACGGCTAGCAACCTCACCCGATGATCACCCTCCTGGACCCAGTGTCCGGTACGGCCCTCACGGGGCTGCGCAATACTGGGATCGAGGGGAAAGGCCAGCGTGAGCGACTGAATGGGAGCGGGATCGCCTGGTTCCAGCGTGCCCCAGACATTACCCTGAGCCCAAAGCGCATCGGGGCCGTCGAAATCACCCAACTGAAATGGAGCCGCGGAGTGTCTCGTCGCCGGATGCGGACGCAGGACCTCCGGCAGGAAAAGCAACCAGACAAGATCGCCGTATCCATCCGCCCGGTGGGCAGATTGATGATTGGGGCCGATCCCGCTGGATTGGTAACGAACATCGATAAAGAGTGCCACTTCGAAGTGGTTGCCCGAGTTCGGCAGGCTCTTATATTCTTGGCTGATCTTGGCATTGACTACCGAATTTGGCGGAATTGGCCGGCCTTCCGCGTCGAGTAGTTCCAGTCCGGGCTTGGCGGGCCCCGCGGGTACCTGGACTTGCTGAAAATGGCGGCAAGCCATGGCGCCGTCGGCCCAAAGTTCGATTCCCAACTCATGGAGGCCGGCGGGGATCCAGCCGCCGCGACCCAACCCGAGATAATGAGACCATTCTGGAGTTTCAATGCCCGGTTCCAGAGTCAGATTCCCCAAGCTCCAATAGTTTACGGAAGTATAGCCGGTGGGCGGCACCGCGTCCTTTATGTCCAAAACCAGCCTTGCTGTCGCAACGATGGCGTCGGACTTGGGTTCGGCCGTAGGGGGTTGAGCGATGAACCACGTGGTGATTCCGATCTTCCCGAGCGATTTGCCCGACACGTTTTTGATCTGGAAGGGAAACTCCAAGTCAGCCTCCGGATGGGTCGTCTTTCCGGCCGCATCGGTGGAGGGATATGACTTGATCCTCTTGGCAGGCAGGCCGGTGGCATCGCCCATCTGGACCCATTCGAGGAGATTGTCCCGCGGGTCGGTTTCCCACACCTCCAGATTCAGCGCGCCGCGATAGACCACGTTCTTTCCTGCGTCCTCGACCTCGATACCGATCTCGTGGATGCCGTGTGCGAGATAGCCCTCTTTGCCGAAAAGGAGTGAGGGATTGAAGGAAAAGGGCTGGTCCTGAGAGCCTGCCGCCGGCAACGGAGGTGCGCCGGCTTGATCGAGGACTCTCCAGGCGGCCTGCCGCGTGTAGCCCCGATCTTTCCAATAGGAGTCGGTGACGGCAGGCAGCCCCGGCGCGATGGTATCGTCCACTCGCAGGCGTCCGCCGGCACCCTCCTCCTTTAGGAAGTAGTGGACCATGAATGGACCCGATAGCGCACTGCCGGCACTCTTCATTTGTAGGGTGAATCGAACGGAGTTCTCTGCCTCGTGGACGCCGCCTTGGGCATCGGTCCACGGCGCGGTGCCCTTTTGCCGTCGCGCGAGGACGGGATTTCCGCTCTCGATGGGGTCTCCGGCCTGATTCAGGACCTGCACTTTCCACGTGGAGGCCAGTGCGGAGGCGGGCTTGGCCGGGGCTGGTGCGGGAGCCGGGATACTCCCGGCAGGCGCTGGGACGGCGGTCTCCACCGGTGTGATGGATGACGGCTCCGGGGCGACCTCGGGTGTTACCTGCCTTTCGTCATGCTTCCGCAGGCTCCAGCCGACGGCTCCAGCGATCAGGGCGACACCGACCATCAGGGCTGCCCATCGGGAGGCGGGATTTGGGGGCGTCGCGTCGGTGGCGGGATGGCTCGGATCAGCGGAGGTGATCGGGGCGGATAGCTCGCCGAGGGTGGCGGCTTTCGCTTCCGGCCCATCGGTCGCAGGCGGTGGCATGATCTCGGGGCGGATCAGCTTTTCGATTGCCCCGGCGAGTTGATCGATGTGGGACTTCTGGACGGGTTTGATCGCGTCGAGCCAGTGGCGCTTGCGCAGGTGCAGTTCCAGATCGGGTGAGGGATCCACGGCGTCAATTCGGAAGTTCACGATGTGCACCCGGCACTGGACGGCCACGTTGACTTCACTCTCGACGGCATCGGAAGTGTTCGAGTTTTCCGAAAAGATGAGGACAAAAACTTTGCTGCTCCGGATGGCTTGGGTGAGTTGGCCGGGCCAGGGAGCCGGCGTCAGGTCCCGCGGGGCGATGAAACAGCGGATGCCGTGGCTCTCCAAGCCGTGGCACACGGCATCAGCGCTAGGTTTGTCATGGCTGGAGTAGGAGAGGAAGACATCGTGCATGGCGGCAGTGGGCTTGCAGGTACGGAAATGGATGCGGTTCGGGGTAGCGGGAATGGTGCCAGCGGCCCCTCCACGAGCCGACGAAGTGGCGAATGGTCACACAGGTCGGAAAGGTGGCAGTTGGCAAGTGATTATCTTGAAAAGCGGGTCTCTCCTGACTGACACTACTCGACTGGATCGCCAGAGCTTTTCACTTCCTGTGACAGAGGCAAATGGGGTTGTCTCTGGCATGGGAGGGGCCACCGTGCGGGTCTGTGGAGAGCCAACTCCGGCAGGGGTGGGTCGCTGCGCCTGTGAGACGGTTGGGGATTAGACGGTTGCTTCATGTTGGAGAGTGGTGTTGAGGCTCCGCTTTGAGTGGGATCATTTCGCTCTCGGACGCTCGCATCAGCAGCCGGGCGGGAATTTGCGCTTGCATCGATGCGGGCTCTGGCCATATCCAAAGCCTATGGAGCACTCCTTTCTCCCTCTCTGCATCGCGGTTACTGGCCATCGCGAGATCCATCCAGATGAAGTGCAACGCATCGGAGATCAGATGCGCCACTTCTTCAAAGGACTCTGCGACAAGTATCCGCATACACCGCTGATGCTGCTGTCGGCGTTGGGACCCGGAGCAGACCGGCTGGCGGCGCGGATCGCAGCGGAAGTAGAGGGAATCGACTTGGTGGCGGTGCTGCCGTGGTCGGAGGGCATCTGCGACGATTATTGGCACCGGGGAGGTGATCGGGAGGAGTTTGACAGCCTGCTGGCCCAAGCCCGCCATCGTGTCTGCCTGCCGCCGCCTGCAGGGATCGTCTCGGCAGATCTTCACGGCGATGCAGTCCTCCGCGAGACCTGCTATGAGACGGTGGGCCGATACCTCACCCGGCATTGTCAGGCGCTCATCGCCATTTGGGATGGGGTTGAACGGGCCGACAGCCAGACCTGGCAGGTGATCCGGTGGCATCGCGAAGGCATTGGCGCGCCTTTTGCCGCAGGGGCCGATTATCTGGACGAGCCGGAGACGGGACCGGTCTGGCGATTTCCGGCCCGGAGGGGAGCAAGGGAACCTGCATTGGCAACCGCTGAAGTTGTCGAGGAGCCGGTCGAATCGCTGCTGGAGAGATTCAACGGTATCGCGACAGACTTCGACCGCTTTAATCGCGATGTCGGCGAGATCGGAACGCGGGTCGCCGATGGGAGGGAGCGGTCGAAAGGCTACCTGTTTCCGCCGGCTGAGCAGGCCGCGTTGCCGCCGCAGGTGGCATTTCTGCTGGAGCGATTCGCGATGGCCGACCAGTTGGCCCAGTGGTGGCAGGGTATCAGCCAGAGGGTGCTGCTCGTCATCCTTGGTCTCATCTTTCTCACTGTGACCCTCTTCGAGTGCTACGCGCATGTGGCGCCAGGGAGAGTTTCGTTGCTTTTGGGGTATCCGTTGCTGTTCGGCTTTGGGGTGGCGGTGGTGTGGTTGGTGCGGCGATGGCGAGTTTACAATCGCTACCTCGACTACCGGGCGCTGGCCGAGGCGATGCGGGTGCATCTGTTCTGGAAGCTCGCCCGCCTGCCCGAGAGCGCGGCGGACTACTACCTGCGCAGTTGCCGTGGCCAGCTCGACTGGATCCGCGCCGCCCTGCGGGCTTGGAGCGTCCAATCGGGAGAGCACGATTGTCAGATTTCCTGCCCATGGGATCAGCTGCCCGACGCAGATCTGTTGCGGCAGGTCCGGGAGCGCTGGATGGAGGATCAGCGGAAATTCTTCGCGAAGAATCATCACCGGGACCGTCACCGCGCCCATGTTTGCCATGAGGCGGCGAGATGGTTCTTGGGGATCTCGTTGGTGGCGACCCTGGTGCAGTCGGCCCGCCTGCTCTGGGCCTACGGTCACCACGATCACCACATCGGGCACGATGGGCGCACCCATGCCTTCATCATGCTCATCGCCATGGGTGGTGTGCTCGCCGGCCTGTGCCATGAGTATTTGGAGAAGCGGCTGTTCGAGAAGCAGGCCCGCAGCTATGGCTGGATGGCCTCGCTCTACGAGACGGCTTTGCGGCGCTTCGATCCCTTGGTGGAAAAGGGGGAGTATGCCCAGGCCCAATCGCTCATCCGCGAACTCGGCCGCGAAGCTCTCGCCGAGAACGCCGACTGGGTCATCTACCACCGCGAGCGCGAGCCGGAGATGAAGGGGCATTGAGGAATTCCCCGAAGGATTTACCAAAATTGCCAAGTTTGAATGAGACAGCGGGATCGGATCGTCTGGTCCGCCGACAGGGATGCCGGTTCTTTCAGGCGGTCACTGATCCAACCCTGTTTGATCGCCGGAACGACAGGGTCTTATCGAGAACTCAACCGCCCCGTTTTCACTCGGGTTCACGATCTACCCCGGCACACCAGTCCGACACACCCCCCTCTCTTTCCCTTTTCACTCCACTCTTCCCACTCCCATTCCCGCCCGCCGCACCATGGCGGGGTAATTCCGCACCGCGCTGCGGTCTTTTTCCTTCTCGACCTCGGACAGGTCGGCATAGGGGATGATGGAGGGATGCACCTTGGCGTCGTCGTCGCGCTCGGGACCGTATTGCCAGCCCAACTCGATCTTTTCCGCCATCCAACCCGCGTGCTCGGCGATCGCGGCTGCTTCGATGCGGGACTCCAGCAGGGCGAGGGCCTCGGCCTCGGAAAGTGTCGATTCCTGATCACCGGCCTCCACGATCTGCAGACCCGCCGCGGCTAGCACCGTGGGGATGCGCCGGGCGGCGGCGAGATTGGCGTGCTGGAAATCGGCCGGTAGATCGGCGAAGGGCACGTCGTATTTCAACGTCCACCCTTCGCGCTTTGCCTGGGCGCGGTAGTGTTCGTGGATGGCGGCGGCGAGGGATTCGAGGGTGGCGGCGGAGTCGAGAGGGGAGGGCATGGCAGACAGGATTTATTCCGGCAGGGCATCGTAACGTCAAAGCCGGTTGCTACCTTTCGGCTCGATCAATGGGCCGGACCAGTTCAATTTGAGTATGGAGTAATCTGGCTGGAAGCACAGTGCTCTCGACCGAAAGCGATCGCACAAAATCTACTGTGGGTCGAGGCTCGCCACAACCCATCAACCCTCAATCGGATAGGCCTCGTAACCCGCCTGCATCAGAAGGGCCGGAATCAGCCTAACGGTTTCGCGATCATACTCACGGATATTGTTGGGCAGCCTCGCCCAAGGAACCAAATGGGGAGTCGTCTTCTTTTCTTCGTCTTTTGGTGGGGGAGCGCAGATCCAGCCTTGGAGGAGCTTTTGCCAGTTCCACCGCGAGTGCTCCATTTCGGCGAGCGTTTCCACCTGGGTGGAGTTGAGCACCAGCGGTAGGGGAGCACGGTGTCCCGGAGTGCGCCTGATCCCGAGTTTGATCGCCCGCAGCTTTCGAGGGATCGACCGGGCGTTGTCGAGATTGGCTTCGAGGAGATCTCCTTTCAGATCCTCGAATGGAACGAGTGAGGAATTGGTCTCTGGAGTATCCCCCTCCTTGGTCCGCTGGCGCACATAATCCTCATGAATCGATCGGGCTAGGCGGTCGATCAGCCATGGGTCCGACAGTCGATCCACCTCGGTCATCCTGTAGACTTCCAATCCGACCTGGGCCAGGCATCGCGGAATGGCCTCGACCGCCTGGATGTCGTAGGCTTGGATTTCAGGTCTCAGATCGTCGAAGGGCACCAGATAGGGCGACACTTTGGCTGGGATATCCTTTTTCTTGCCAAAGCGGAATCCCTGAAGCTTTTGCTCGCCGGCCCAGCGCTCGTGCTCAGCCCGCGCAAGAATAAGGATTTCTTCGTCGGAAATGTCTGGCGTGCGGGGAATGCCGCTATTGCCGATCTTTCTCACTCCGTGACCGATCAGTCGCAGCTTGGTAGGAATGTGGGACGCGGCATCGCGATTCGAATTTCGCTTTTCTTCCGAAAGATCTTCCCAGGATTGGATGCTGCCCTTTTCGCCGAGGATGGCCCGCTGTCTCCGGTATTCTTCATGGATCGATTTAGCAATCAATTCCACCAGTGCGGACTCTCTCAGCATGGCGGTATTGGCCGATTTTTCAAGACAGTCAGCAGGAGTGGTGGATGGGATCGCGGGGAAATCGCGCGGAGGAATCAGGTTCACGAATCGCTCCCTCTCCGCGAGGTAAAGGAATTCATCGGAGTCAACATGCAGATCCAGCTGATCTTTCGGAGGCAGGGCCGAAAGATCGAAACACGAGCGGCCCGCCAGCCGGCTCATCCCGATGATCGCCTCCATGGAGCGGATGCCATGCCGGTATTCGCCGATGTTCAGCATCGCCCGCAATACACCTGGGTCGATGCGCAGCTTCTTACCGCCGGGTTCAAAAAGCCGGTCCGCTTTGGTCCGTAGCTTCTCCAGCATGGAGCGCAACACATTCGCGCGCCGGATGATGAAGGCGTCGTCCTTCGGATGTTGCCGGTTCGGCCCCATGATGTCGATGAACCCACGCAGCCGGCTCGCAAAATCGGGCCCCTTGGCCTGACGGAAGGCGGTCTCGCCATAAACAGCAGGGTCATAATTCGGTGGCCCGGCTGATGACGGATCGTCGTCCACTTTGTCTTCGGAGGATGATGGCCGGTTCTTCACAAAATCGTCGAAGCAGGATCGGGTGCCCCCCGCGAACACGAACACGGCCCGGCCGATGTGATATACGCTCTCGCCATCCTTGAACTCGCCATCCTGCATCGGAGCGAGGAAATACTTAAGCCAGCCCAAGGTCCGCTCCTCGAAACCGGCATCGAACTCATCGAAAAACACAAAGGGTATCTTGCCAGACAGCACGATATCGCGCACCCGGTGGAGCGATGAAACCAATTCCCCGTACGAGCGGAACTGGGAGATATTGAAGGTCACCGATTCGAGGTCTTTCCGACCCAGGCTTGCCATCACCTGCTTCACTCCGAACGATTTTCCGGAACCAGGCGGGCCAAACACCGCGAAGCTGAGCGGGCGCTCCGGGTTTGGCTCGGCAAGGAATTCACCGATCAGTCGGCGGATGGCGTTGTAGCTTTCGATTTCGGCGCGATCAATCGTCTGGAGCTTGCCGAATTTTCCGATGGGCACTCCGGACAATCCCATAGCCTTTCCTCGAATCACCACTTCCTCCGCAGCGATCAAGCGGGAATTGCGTGTCTTTGCGTCGAGGATTCGCCAAAATTCGGGGTCCGGCTGCTGATAGGAGTTGGGCCGCTCGATCAAGCAGGTGGCGAACGTGTCGTCATCCGCCATTGGGCACTGCTTCCATTCGTCCGCGTTGGGGAGAAAGAGGGCGGACGGATCGCAGGGGTAACCACGTTCCAGAAAACACCTCGCGAAGTGAAGGCCGGACTTGATACCATCCTCCAAATTCTCGATACCCTTTGCCGCCAGGGATGACGCGATGGCGGCCGTGATCAGGGCCGTCATGCCGAACACGGTGCCCGGAATGGAATCCTGATACTGCCCCTCCAGGTGGACCGGATCGAAGATCAGCGTCGAAGGGGTATCCAACTCTCCACCGCGGTACAGGATCGCTCCTTCGACGCCGAAAAGCACCACCAGATAAGGGCATTGCTGGAGGGTGCGCAGGAGAGGCGAGCGTTGAATCTGAAAAACGAAGTCACGGGCGGTTCGCTCCCAGGAAAGTCCCGAACTGATTTGGACTTCGGTGATTTGCCGCAGGGCATCGGCGGTCACTACCACAAGACGTTTGTCGGAAGGTGATTTGGAGAGTTTTTCCCACAGGTTTCCGGTGGCGAGGGGTGAACTCATCTTATGGATCACCCAGGGTTGGTTTGTTCCTTTGAGGGCAGATGGCCAGACCCGTTGGTCGGTGCGAAAGCCGTTGCCCACATCGTCGAGCACGATGACGTCCGCGCTTGGCGTTGAAGCGGTCGGAAACCGGAACTGGGGGGATCCCTGCGCGGGCCCCATGAAGCCGAGTGATTGGCCGATCCGAAGACGTTGGTTTCGCTTCTCGTCGTCACTGGAGTCGGGATCTTCCAAAATGGCGTTGGAATGGATCACTTTGTCGGGGGAAAACTCGCGCAGTTGGCGATCCTTCAGTTCAGGCCCAACGACAGACGAATGCCCACCTTCAACTTCCACGATTTGCTTTAAAAAGTGAGTGAGCAAACAAACCCCGCCGGGTGCCGCCATTGAGTGCATAGCCGGAAGTTGGCGCCAATTCGTCGGCCCCGCGTCTGCAGAGACCGGATAGAGAAACCAGTCGATCGCGGCATCCCCGGCTACCAAAACAATCGGCTTCCGGGTTGAATTTCGAGACGAAGCATCTCCAACGGACTTGATTGGGTCTGCGCTCTTGGAAATCTCCTTACGTTTCCTCGGTTCTTTCATGGCGGTATTTAATACCCAATCCCCGGTGCCTTGCCCAGTCTTTTCCCGCACCCAATTGCGGCCATTTTGCGACGAAATTTCCCTTGCCGCCTGCCGCCTGTTTTGGGCAACCTGTCCGGCGCGAGCAACCAACCGGAACCGACCTCATGACTGATCCCAATACCCCCGATCCCGCTGCGGCGAATCCCGCTCCCGGCATGCGGGACCGGCGTCCCGCCGGTCGATGGCTGGCAGGATGCCAGTCCCAATTGGCGGAATCCCGTGGCGTTCAGGTTCGATCGAGGAACGCCGGCAACTTGCTCGCCGTGCTCCCTATTCTTTCCACGTTCGCAATCCCCAATGCCCGCTTCAAATCTCCGCTTCCGACGGTGTGCGTCTGTCGTTTTGACGCCCCAGGCGTCAAGATCTTCCGCGGCCCTCTTCCTCTCCGCACTTCTGCGTCGATCCATTTTCTGCTGGTTCGGTCCGGTCCCAAAAGGTGCGTGCCATCAGTCTACATGGCGTCCGGCTTCCCCTCCGTCTTCCGAGCCGATTCGTCCAGTCTCTCCCCGACGACATTCAGGAGTTCCACTATTCGGTCGAGGTGATGTTGGATGTCATTGCCCGTCGAGTGAGTCGAGGCATCACCGGCATCGGCTTTCCGCGCCTCCCACTGCCGGAGCTTGCAGGTGATATACAGGAGGTGGATGAGCTTGCCGAGATCAAGCGATCCCGCCAATAACCGGTAGTGGGTCTCGGCCGGCAATCGATCCCCGTCGGCCAACCAGGGTTCCCGGAGCCGGCCCCAGCCGAAAAAGAGGTTTCTCACGTGCCTGCCGCCCGGTGGCCAGCACTCGGTCTCGCCAGAATAGTCCACCTCACGCGCCAGGAAGACGAGTTCTGACCAAATCTCCCGTTTCCGGCGAAGGATGTCCCGAATCGAGGCGGATGCCGGCGTGTCGTCGTGCATGGAAAAGGCGGGGTGGGGAACGGGAGTTGTCCTTCGGTGAAGGAAGCGGGACTGCGGGGGCGGTTCCCGGACGGCTGGAACCAGCAAAAGCCTACCCCGACTGACTGTCGCGACTCATTTCGCCGCGAAATTCCGATGGATTGGTCTTGGCAATCGGTCTCGTCTCGCTGTTGAATACGGTTGGACGGCAACCTCCACCGAATCCCCACCTCCCTCAACCTCACCCCGATTCCGCCATGAGCGATCCCGCACCCGCACCCGCCCCGGGCCATTCCCCGATCCCAACCGATACAGTCTTTGATCCGGCACCGGCCGATCTCGAGGACGACTTCGACGACGTGGAACTGGGCGAGCGGCAAGCCGAGGCCTGCTCGATGGAAGAGGGGTGCACGACCGGGTGTCAGTGAAGATCGGACTACGAACTGGCACGTGGGGGCCGCCGGGTTCCCTGGTGTCAGTGCCCGGCCATTTCTGAAGCGCCCGAATTTGGCCGGCTTCGGGCTTGGCGCGGCCTTTTTGGGGATCCGTATTTTGGGAGAATGAAATGGCCGATCCCGGCAAGTTGGCGAGCAGCGGGCAACCACTGGTGTGGATGTCGATTCCGGGCTTGATGGCGGCGTGGAGTTAGCTAGGGTTGGGTAAGGAACTATATGGAGGCACTTTGGGGTGGGCTGCCCCGTGCCATCTTCCAATGGAAGCAACGGAAAAGCCACCCAAGTCAGTGAATATCTTCATCTCATACCGCCGCGATGACAGCCGGAATGAAGCCGGGCGGATTCGCGATGGACTGAAACACCGGTTCAAAATGCGAAACGTCTTCATGGACGTCGAGGACATTCAGGGCGGAGAACCCTGGCGGATCAAGTTGGAAGAGAAAATCCGGGAAGGCGGTGTGTTCCTCGCAATCATTGGCGATCAGTGGTTGGGAACTCTTCAGAAACGCGCTGGTAGCGAAGATCTGGTGAGGCAGGAGATCGAGATTGCCCTGGATGCGGGCATTTCGATCATCCCAGTCCTGGTGGGCAGCGTGCCCGTTCCGAATCCCCAAGATCTGCCACCGTCGATCAATAGACTTCCCGATTTCAATGCCATGGCCGTTCGGTCCGGGTCCGACTTTTCGACCGACATGGAAAAGTTGGCTCGGGCAATCATGACAAAACGCCGGCTGAAAACACCCAGGATAGTTGCCATCGGTGCTCTAAGTCTGATTGCCGGCCTGGGTCTCGTCGCATGGGGCTGGTCTATCTACTCGCCGGTCCCAGAGGCTGCGGTGGAGCCAACCCTTATCCCTTCGGATCAGGCGGGACCGGGCAATTTGCCCCAAGGTGACACCCCTCCGATTCGGGACGTACAAACCCAGAAGGCGATCGTCCCTTTGGTGGCGACGGGCGTGCCAGATGATTTCACGGCCTCAGCCCCGTCAACAGTCCCGATCCGTCCAAGTTCCCCAAAAGAGGAGAGCTTGAAAATCAGCGGAGGTTCACTGCGGGTGGTCATGGATTCCGAGGTGAAAGTGGGGGCGCGGGCGAAGCTGGAGATCACCGCCAGTCAGGACGTCTTCATTTGCGCGGTGCATATCAGTTCCGACGAATTCGTCACCGAACTCTTTCCAGGGACCACGGGGCAGACCAGTTTGCTAAAATCAAACGAGACCAAACTGATATCATGGGAAGTCACCCCTCCGGGAGGGGTGGAACAGGTCATCGTTTACGCCTCACCCAGTCCCATTCAGAACAACGCCATTGGTATCCAGGAATCGGGAGATTTCAAGATCGTCAAGAAAAGTGCGTTCTACGACACGCGTGGCGTCCCTAAAGCCATCCAAGCCGTCAGTAAACTCCCCAGTGACCTTCCCCTCCCGCCGTTGGATGAAGTCAAAGTCGACTTTTTGGTAAAAGAAGACTGATTCACCCTCCATGGGTTGATTCCCGCAATCCCAACCACCAGATCGACATGACACGCAACTTCGTCGTAGTGCTGGTCCACGGTGCCGCCGCTCTCCTGATTGCGCCGCTCTTCGCTCAGGAATCCGTTGACGATTTGGTAAGAAAGCTGAAAGGACAAGCTGGCGCTGCGGCACCTGGGTCACCGACCGCTCCCTCCGCGCCCCTCGCCCCTCCGGTCGGTCCTCCTGCCCACGAAAGCCAGCCCACCTCCAAACCCAAGGGGTTTGTCACCCGAGGGGTTCGGACACAGCCCGCCACCGGGTTGCCACGAATGGCCACGCGCTCGGTCCGGTTTTCCAGCCGCGGAATACCCAAGAACATTGAAGCCGCCAGCCAGAGTGGGGCCGTGGAGGTGAAACAGGTGTCCGTTTCGCACGAGCCATCTCCACGTGGAATTCAGGAGCCACCGCTTCCCACGGGCGAAAAATCCTACGAGATTCGATACCAGGTCGATCCCTTGTCTCAAGTGACTCGGCGAACCATCCTGTTTCAGGCGGATAGCACGGAATTTGTTGACGCGGCCTCCACAGCCGAGATCTCCAAATTGGCGATGGCGTTTAAAAACCCTGAACTCCAGGCACATACCTTTGTCATCGAAGGCCACAGTTCGGCGGAAGGTGCCGAGACGCATAACTTGGACTTGTCCAACAGGCGCGCCATCGCCATTGTCAAGGCATTGATCGGCCTTGGTGTGCCGGAAAATCAATTGATTCCGGTGGGTTTCGGGGAATCGGATTCCAAACACCCTTCCTCTGCCCCGGAGCCCTTGCGCGCGATGGACCGGAGAGTGGAGATCTTTCGGCTGGAAAAATAGCCTGCTTGGTTCGCTGGAACGATCACTTGATGGCTTGAGCACTGAGAACGAAGGGTCCCGCTAGATAAACCGCCACGGAAAGCCCCTCCTTATCCCGCAGTCTCACAAGCGACTCGCGCTGAACCCCGGCCAGGGAATGGGGCGCGTTTCCGGATTCCTTGAAGCGTTGGTAAAATTGCGTCATGAATTCCGCCGTGGGCTCGTCGGCGATGTCCCAAAGCGTCATCAACACATTGCGGGCGCCGGCGGTCACGAAGGCGCGGCGCATGCCGTTGACACCCTCACCGGATCCAGCCCCTAGCGCGGTGCGGCAGGCGCTGAGGACCACCAATTCGGTCCCGCGAAGATCGAGGCCGGGAATCTCCCCGGTAAAGAGGATGCCGTCCGAGGCGGGGTCTGGGATGTCTCCCCGGCCCCAGCGGCGCAGCGTGTCATCCGCGCCGGTGAGGGCGAGGGCGCCGCCGAAGGAGAGGTCCATGCTGGAGACCGAGGCGCCACCTGTTTCAGGACTGCTCTCGGGAGCCTTCAGGTCGGAGAGGAAGAAGCCGTGGGTGGCCAGGTGCAGAATGCGGGGGGATTTGACTCCCCGGAGGGCGGTTTCGGAGGCCTGCGCGCCGGCCAAGGGCAGCGCGTATTCCGGGATCTGGGGGGTGCCGTTGAGTATCCCGTAAACACCCCGGGCTTCCGTGCGGGTGCCGGGCAGGGGAGGCAGGTCGAAGGGGGCAAAGGCGCGATGGACGGCCGGGGCAGCACCAAGCCCGTCAGGTGCAGTCGTCAGGGAGAACTGAGGATCGGCGAGGACGACCGCCGGGCCGGGCTCATCCGCCGGTCTGGACCTGGGGATGAGGTCCCGGCCGCTGGAGACGTGATAGACGAGAAAGGACTCCGCCAGAAACCGTCCCTGAGCATCCTGAAGGGCGGGGAAGGGCAGAAGGTTCAGCGCCTTGTCCGGCGCGATGACGAGTGTTTCGACTCCGTCCAGGTGAGGCAGCAGCTTGGCGATGAGCAATTCGTGGAGCTTCCTGGAGGCGGCTTCCAGGGCCGCATCATCCACTACTCCAGAGGCCACCCGGGCGACCATCTCACGGAACTCGAAGATGGCCTTGTCGGTGCTCTCAGCTCGGCCACAGAGTTCGAAGACCGGCGGGCGGTCTTTCCGAATGATGGAGCACCCGTAGCTGGGGCCCCAGCCGTTGTTTCCCAGGTAACGGGAGAACCGGAAATAGTCGATCACGGCCATGTTCGGCGGGAGAACGGCGGCCACGTCCGAGTGCCGGATGGAGAGGGAGCGGAGGGAGGGAGGGGCCAGCGAGCCATCCTTGATCAATTCGTGTTCGACGCTCTGGAGTTCCTTTTCGATGTCTCCGATTTTGTCGAGGTTGGCCCCTTTGATCATGCCTTCAAGCTGGCTGGTCATCAGTTCCTGGCGAAGGGCCTGGAATCTGGCCACCCGTGGGTCTAACGCGGCTTGGCTGGCGTTCATGAGGGCGCGGCGCCGTTCCAGCAATTCTTCAGAGACGATGCCCTTATAGAGAAGGATGGCATCGGCGGACAAGGACCCGTCGCCAAGGGTTGGGGCTGCGTAGGAATAAAGACCAAGGGAAGAGCTCAGCAGGTTGGCTTCGGCCGTTGTTCTGAGGGCTGACTCCAGAACCTTTCTTTCGCGGTCCAGGAGGCGTTGGCAAAAGGGGCGGGACTTTTCGGGCTCGTTCCATTCATGGTAGAATTTGAAGGTATCGGCCAGATGGGTGCGGAGTTCCATGGAGCGACCAGTGAGGCCTTCCAGGATTTCCAGACGGCGGAGATAGATGGGTTCCGCCTCGCCAAAGCGGTCCTGGCGAAGGAGGATGGAGCCTGTGTGCTTCAAAATTTCAGCCACTTGGAAGTGATTAGGCCCCAGTTCTTGTTCCACCAAGGGACGAATGCGTTCCAGTGTTTGCAGCAGTCCGGGAAAAGCCGCACTCTGCGCTGCGGATCCCGTGCCTAGAAAATAGGCGGCGGAAACCGTCTGCCCCAACTCCATGGAGTATGTCGGATGAGCGGCTCCAAGGATGATCTCCAGAATCGCGAGGTTTTCCTTATGCTCGCTTAGATCGTCCATGCGGAGCTGAATCTGCCGTTCCCTAACCTTGGCGCTTTCTTCCGGCCGCCGGGTAAAGAGGTAGATGTTCGAGAGGACGGTCATCAGATTCAGAGTGAATTCAGATCTAGGGCCGCGCGTGCGCTCGGCGACTTCCAGCGACCGCAGGGCGGCCTGTTCGGCCTCGGCATAGCGTTTGAGCAGGTGGTACAGGCTGGCCAGTTCGTAGAGGCTGAGGGCGGCCTTGGCGTGGCCGGGGCCGAGTTCTTTCTCGACAGATTCCAAGGCGCCCTTAAACAGGTTCTCGGCCTCCGCGTAGCGGCCCATCCTGTAGTAGCGCCTACCTTGATCCAGAAGCGTTTGGCCCGTCTCCGCTGAGGTCAGGCCAGTAGACGCCGCCGCCTGCTGCCTGGAGCGAAGGTCCCGGACCTCGGCGGACTTTCCCGTGGCCTCGTAGAGGAAGGTCATTCGTCGCAGAATCCGCTCCGTCTCGTTATGGAAGGGACCGGCGTCGCGTTCCGCCATTTCCAGAGCCCTGCGATACAAGGTCTCGGCCTCCGGGAATCGTTTGGCCATGAGGTAGGCCATGGCCAGGCTCTCCAAAGCCGGGCGGGTGAGGGTATGGTCCGGACCATGGTGGCTTTCCGCGATCTGAACCCAGGATTCGGCAGGCGGGATGGACTCAGCAAAGCGGCTCGCATTTTTGAGTTCGGCAAATTGGGTCGCAGCGTCCCGTTCGCCGGGGGCCCAAGGCCGGACATCCGGGTGTTCCTGACTGCCACAAACCAGGGGAAAGATCAGCGCTGTAAGACTGGCGAACCGTGACCAGGCGAACAACCCACTTCTAATCCGGTTCGAGACAACCAGTGAACTATGCTCACAATTGTTCATTTCAGTCTGCGTGACGAGGTTGCCGCTCACGGAATGGAGCGGGCCAATATTGGCAAAGCTGGAAAGCGGGGTTTGCGCCTGGGTCGAAAATGCCACTATTTTAAGGTAATGTCGACCGTCGGAAGGGGATTCGTTCGTGGGGGATTCCTGATCCTGGCCTTGGTCGCCGGATTTGGCGGGCTCCATCTCGGTGCGTCCCTTTGCCCGATGGCGGGGCAGCGGGTGGCGGTGGATCGATGGTTGCCGGTGGTCTATGGGATGCCGTCCGGTGAAGGATGGGAGGCGGCGCGAGACGGGAGGATCGTTCTGGGTGGTTGTGTCTCCGGGCCGGTCAGATATCTGTGTCCCCACTGCCGCTGGCCCATCGCCTTCCGGGAGCCGGACCGCCTCTGAGGTGGCGGACACGAGGACAGACGATCTTCGCGGATGCCGCATCCGCGGGTGTCGGCGGCAGGCTACTGCCACTCTTCCAATACGGCCCGTGCCGCGTCCAGGCTGAGTCCTTTCGGAAGGCTCAGATAGAGGGAAACCCGGGCTCCTAGGCGACCGGCGTGGGCGGTGAGTCCGTGGATGTCGGCACGGAGTCGCAGGGTGGCTTTCAGGCACAATCCGTACAGGAGGGCGCCGACTTCTCCGTCGGACTCGGCCCGGAGCCGACAGAGTCCGGGACGCCACTCGGTCAGGGTGAGGTCTCGTCGATTCCCGGGGAGGTCGGTCTCGTCCGCAGGATCGATGTGGAGGCGATCGGTGATGGCTTGGGCAACGGCTTCGCTCAGGTCAGGGCCGCAGGGGTAGGTCGGTTCGCCATCCGGGCCGATCTTCGGAGCGAGATGGAAGAAGTCGAGCGCCAGCCGGTGGTTCGTCGCGCAGAACAGGTGCGCCTGTTGGAGGCGGACGCCGCGCTTCCACAGGGCGCCGGTGATGGAGGCGGCCAGACCGCGGTCGTCGAGGGCAGCCACGCCGAGGAGACGGGCCGGCCCCTCGGCGATGGTGGTCACGCGGGGCTTGGCGGATCGCCCTTCGCGGTTCAGTTTCAGCAGGTAACCGCCGAATCGTACCGCGTAATGGCGGTAGATGCCTTTGTAAAAATCCTCCCCAAAATCCTTCAGGATGGTCTGCGATTCCGCGTCGGCATAGCCGGCGTCCTGAAGCAGGGCATCCGGATCGTAGCGGCGCTCGGCGGGCATGCGCGCCTTGGCGTAGAGTTCGCGGATGTTGAAGAAGCGGGCGGGATGCCGGGTGGGTGACTTCCAGGCATGGCGGTCGGCGTGGGTGAACACGTAGAGCGCCCGCAGCCGGTCGCGATCGCCGCCGCATCGCTGAAGCAATTCGGTCACGGCGGCATCGTCGATCAACCCTGCATCGACGATCTCGCGAAAGGTGCGGCGGTTTTCGACCAGAAACCGCGCCAGATCGAGCACGGGTGCCGGGAAGTCGGCTGCGGCAAAGCTTTGTGGGTAGTAGTCCGCGATCGGGATGCCCGAGAATCCACTGGAGAATCGGTCCACGAGCGACCGCGCCGGGTCGTCCCGCGCCGCGAGATCGTCCGCCGTCACGGGCAGGCGCTTCGTCTTGATCGCCAGTTTCACGGCGGCAAGCTGCTCGTCGGTCAGCAGGGCGGCCTCCACCTCGACACGGATGGCATAGGCGACATCGGTGTACCGTTCCGGCCGTGGATCTTCGGCCAGGAGTCGTTGCCCTTCGCGCCGGTCCGCCTCAAGGGCGCGCATCTTTTCCCGTTCGAGGGGACCGCGCAGGGTGAGCTGTTCGGTCATGACCCGCTCGTCGAGGGAGGACTCGAACTGCCCATATCCGGGAAACAGCCGATCCTCGGCGCCGGGTATCCGGGACAGAAAGTCGAAGGTGGTCGCCAGGCTGCCGCGCGGCTCGAGGAACAGGGCCGCCAGTTCCGGCACCGGCACCAGCCAGTCGCCGGCATGCTGGAAGGTGGTCTGCAACTCCGAGGGATCGACCGGCAATTCGTAGCGCTGGGCCATCAGCAGCAGCCGCAGCGCGGCCCGGCTGTGATCGCCATCGGTGACGCAGGTCTCCGGCTCGGCGTGATAGAGGCCGCCCGCACCGAGCGCGACGGGATGGCCGGGGGAGATCCGTCGTCCGGGCCGCAACTCGCCCTCGATCACCCCGCGGGCAAACATCGCGATCCGGCGCCGGGCGTCGAGGATACGGGCGCGCACGGCATTGCCAAATTCGAGGCGGTCGCGCTCCGGGGCATCGGTCCCGAGCCAGTCGCCGAGCCGCTCGAAGTCTTCGTATCGCATCACATCCTCGGGGTGATTCCCCAGGGCGGTGGCCGGTCCGCGAGTGGTCCGGGACAGTTGAATCCAGCACCGCAGCCGCAGCAGGAAATGGTAGGCATCCAGAATGCGGGGATCGTCGGCCGCAATCCGTGCGTACACCGCATGGCTGTGCTCGAAGTCCTTGCCTCCCAGCGTCCAGACGCCGCTGAGGAATAACCGCAGCACGTCGTTTTTCAGATCGACCTCCCGCACCGCCTCCGCCATTGCCCCGGCCCGTTCCCACAAGCGCCGCCACAGGCTCCGGACGTGCAGGAAGTGCTCGAACGGATCGTAGGTCTCCCGGATGGTCTGCCGAAACGACTCTGCCAATCCCCCGGGATCGTAGATCGGCAGGATGTCGAGGAAGCTGTTGAGGTCCTTCTCCCGCAGGTCGGCGAGATCGGCTCGACCGCGGGGCTGCGGGGCGATCGTGAAACCGTGGCGGCGCCGAAAGTCGTCGCTTTCCTCGGTCTGCCGCTTGAGTTCCCGGACAAAAGGCAGCGTTCCCGGCGACTCCACGTCGTCTTCGAACAGGATGGCGATGTCACGGTCGGAGCAGGGGGTGACTTCCTGTCGTCCCGTTCCCCCCAGTGCTGCCACTGCGAAAGGCCGGTCATAGCCAAAGGCCGCCTGCTGTTCCGCCGCCCAGTCCGCGATGGCGGCGGTGTAGATGGCGGTGCGTTCCCGGACGATGGCCTCTCCGATGTCGAGGTCGGTGGAGCGGATGCGGGCATCATTAGCAGCGAGGCACTGGCGCAGGCGTTCGGCTTTGGGAGTCAGCCTGACCCCGCCTGGAGAGGCGTCGGCCGAGTCGGATGATGGAGGTGTTTTCATCGCGGTGGGATCTGGTGGGAATGGAGGTGGGTATGAGGAGGTTGCCTGCCAGTGAACGCCCTGTCGTCACACCGAGACAAGCAGAGTTTCGCCGCGAGATTTTGGTTTTTGTCTGCCGTGGGATTTGGTATGACGTGGAGAGGAGAACCCGCATAACAAACGACCGCAATGATTGCGTTTTCATCAGCAGCACGTTCCGCGACAGGCATGCGGGGCGGGGTTATGTGATTGGTTTCAGCTCGGAAGCCCCATGAAACCAAGTTCGGGAAGGCGCATTTTCATCAGCTACAGCCATCGCGGCAAGGGGCCGGAGTGGAAGGCGGCGCTGTTGCGCGCGCTACAAGTATTCGAGCAGCAACACCTCCTCGACGTTTGGGAGGATGGAAAGATCCGTGTTAGTTCCTACTGGGAAGACGACATCGAGCGCGCCATGGATGAGGCCGCCCTCGCCGTCGTCTTGCTCACCCCGGAAGCGTTGCAGTCGGAATTCATCCTCGCCAAGGAACTGCCTCGCCTGCGGGATCGGCAACGCGATGAACATCTTCCCGTCTTTCCGGTCATCTGCGAGGATTGTGACTGGCGTTTGCATGATTGGTTGCAAGCTACGCAGGCGCCCAACGGTTCGAATCCTCTCTCAGTCCTCCAGTCGGAGGCTCAGGAGCGGGTTTTTCGCCAACTCGCCACCGCCATCGCCGAGGAATTGAGCCGCATCGCGCTCGGCGAGTTGCCAGCAGATGCGCCTCCACCGTCCGACGATCGCATCTACCTCGACCAGTTTCCGCTCACCCGAGGCCCCAGTCTGCGCGAGGAAAAACTGATTGGACGTGAGCAGGAACTCGCCCTCCTCGATCTCGCCTTCGCCCAGCCGCACACCGCCATCGTCTCCCTCGTCGCGTGGGGCGGCGTGGGCAAGACAATGCTCGTCCAGCACTGGCTGCGGCGTCTCATGCATCCTGGGAGCGCCTGCATCCCTGCCGGCAGCCTATGGCTGGGCACGCGGCGCGTCTATGCGTGGAGCTTCTACAGCCAGGGCACCCAGGAGGACCGGCAGGCCTCCGAAGACTTGTTCCTCGCCCACGCCCTTGCATGGTTCGGCGTGCAGTGCGAGCCGACGCTCTCGCCCTGGGACAAAGGCCGCCTGCTCGCCGAGGCCGTCGTCCGCGAACGTACGCTGCTCATCCTCGACGGCATCGAGCCGCTGCAATACCCGCCCGGCCCCATGGGCGGCCAGCTCCGCGCCCCCGGCGTGCAAAGGCTGTTGAAGCAACTCGCGCGCAAGGCCAGTTCTGGGAACCGGAGTCAGGAATCGGGCTCCAGCAATTGCCTTTGCCTGGTCACAACGCGCGAACCGCTCACCGACCTTGCTGATTTCCAACGCCGCGAAGGTTCGCCGTGGGGGAGCGTGATACGCGTGGACCTCGGCAACCTAACCGACGAAGCCGGTGCCGCTCTGCTTCATCACGCTGGTGCGAACCGAGCCGGCGTGGCGGAAATCAAAGCCGACGACAAGGAACTCCTCGCCGCCAGCCGCGAGGTTGACGGCCACGCCCTCACTTTAAACCTGCTGGGCCGATTCCTCGCACGCGCACACGGCGGCGATATCCTTAGGCGAGACCTGGTGAAATTCGAAGATGCCGATCGGCAATTGATGGGCGGCTCGACCTTCAAGATGCTAGCTGCCTTCGAAAAATGGTTTGATAAAAGCGGCAGTGTCTATCGGCAATCGCTCGCCATCCTACGAATGCTCGGACTCTTCGATCGTCCAGCAGATGAATATAGCCTCGGAGCGTTGCGGAGAGCGCCAGCAATTAGCGGACTGACTACGACACTGTTTACAACTGACGTAGACGCAGGTTCTGGCAAAAATGCGTCCCGCCCTCTTTCGGACGAAGAGTGGTGCACTGCCATTTCGTTTCTAACCGACTTTGGGCTCCTGTATGTTCGGTCAATCGCTGATAAAGGTGAAAGGCTGCTTGATTGTCATCCGCTCATTCGTGAGCACTTCAAGAATCAATTGAGAATTCATCGCGCTCGCTCTTGGAGAGTTTCTCACAGAAGGCTTTTTACGGCGCTCAGCAGAATGTCAACGCCTCCAGAAAATCCAACAATTGCCGATCTGCAACCGCGATACCATGCGGTGGCTCACGGTTGTTATGCAGGGATTTATGGAAAGGCGTTGAAATTATATCTTAAATGTATCGCTGGGGCTGGAGGTGTCAGATCAAAAAGCTTAAGCGCTCACTACTCCTTGCAATGCTTAGGTTCATTTAGTCAAGAGCTTGCTGCGATCTCAAGTTTTTTTGACCACTGCTGGAACGTTCCATCTCCAAGGCTTCGACATTATGATCAATCATGGTTGGTTTTGTTCGCTGGCTTCGTTCTACGGGGGCTGGGTCGCTATGATGAGGCCGTTGGCGGCAGGAGTACACACGGAAAGGAAGATTGTTCCTTTTCTTCAAAGATTGGCATGGGCTTGAGGTGGGGGGTAGAAATCTAGCTGAACTGCGGCTCGTTTTGGGCGATATTGAAGGCTCAATCTTGGATGCCAATGATGCTGTGGCATCAAGTGATTGTGTTTCCGTTTTATTTGATCGGGAGCTGTCTAGAGAGTCGAGCAGGTCGGCGCTTGCTAATTCTCTTCATCAGTGTGGTCGCCCTTTAGAAGCGTTGGAATTGTTTGAATTTGCTGAAAAGTTACATTCGCTTGTTGCTTTGCCTGGTTATCTTGGAGGAGTTCGTGGTTTTAAGTATAATGATCTATTGATATCTAGATCTGAGGTTTTTGGGTGGAAGGTGATTCTCGGATTAAAGACTCCAGCAGGCTCGGAAATTGAAGATGTCCGTAAATCGGTAGAAACTGTTTTGCAGCGAGCCAAAGATAGTCTCGTTTCTGTTACTCGTGGGTCTGGTAGTCTTTTGGATATCGGTTTGCATTGGCTGATTTTGAGTCGAGTCTATGTTTTGTATTACTTAATATTTAGGGAAGAGAAGTGCCGAATTGAATCCTTTCAATGCGTATCGAATTCGATGGAACATCTCCGGCGATCTGGCGCGCGACATCACATCGCCCGTGCCCTATTGACTAGGTCAGTGGTTTTTTCCGTTGCTCACGAGCGGAATGGCGCTAATGCCGACCTCGACGAAGCCTGGGACATCGCCGAGCGCGGCCCGATGAGGCTGCACATGGCCGACATCCACCTCTACCGCGCCCGCCTCTTTTTCCGCGAGAAAGAGTATCCGTGGCGGGAAGGCAGAAACATCAATGGCGAATTCGTCACCAACCGCACCGCTGCGGACGACCTCGCCGCCGCCGAGAAACTCATCAACGAATGCGGTTACCACCGACGCGACGAGGAACTCGCCGATGCGAAGAAAGCCATTCTGGGGGCGAACGCCTGACTTTTCGAACTTCGATCCAACCCTGTTCGGTCTCCGATCGCACCCTGTTTCATCGGCTTTCACTTGGGTCCTTTTATGCGTATCGCCGGGAAGGTGGTGGAATGGGAATGGCCTTTCTCGAATGCTGAAACAAGGTTACCGTCATAAAATTTGCCTCCTGTTCAACTCGCGGCGGTCTGGCATCGTTGGCCGATGCGAAAGAAACGATCCACCGCGCGGCCTCGCGCGGTTTGCCGAGATGTCCGCTTCGTAGAGGTGGAGTTCCCCGCGCCCATCCGCCCGCGGTTGGTCGT
>JAEUHH010000026.1 GCA_016795505.1 Verrucomicrobiales bacterium
GCGCGTCCGGAGGACTATCGCTGGTGCGGCTATGCCGAGGCGGTGGCGGGGCGACGCCCGGCGCGGCGGGGGCTGTGCGCGATCTTGAATCACACCAGCCACGGGGTGAACCGGGACGTGACGTGGGACTACACGGCCGGAATCTATCGGATGCTGCTTTTTGGAAAAGGACTGGAGCAGGAGGCCGATGCGCAGACGGGTCGGAAGGCGCGGCGGGGATTCAGCGCGGAACAGATCGAGGCGGAGGAAAGGCGGGAGGGCAGGCTGTCGATCCCGGAGATCATCCGCTGTCGGGTGCGGTATTTCTGCGATGGGGCGGTCTTCGGCTCGGTGGAGTTCGTGAACGGCGTCTTCGAAGCGAATCGCTGGCGCTACGGCCCGAAGCGGAAGAGTGGCGCGCGCAAGTTGCGGGGCGGCGCCGACTGGGGAGAGTTGCGAACGCTCCGGGACTTGCAGGTGAGGCCGGTGGGATAGGTGAGGCTGGTCAGGTCAGATCCGGCGCGGGGGTGGCACCACTTCGACTGTCCGCTGGGGATTGGGGACGCAATGGGCCGGCAGGCGCGTCTTGCCAAACGATCCGCTCTGTGATTGTCTGGTGGGGCCGTTTCCACCCTTCCCGTGATTTTATGAAAGCCAGCCTGCTCCTGCTCCTCGCCTTGGCCCTCTTGCTGACCGTTCCGATGGCCCTTGCCGAGAGCCGCACGTGGACGAGTGCTGACGGACGCACCTTGACGGCGGAACTCCTCGCCGTCGAGGGAGATCAGGTGACGCTGAAGACGGAGCGCGGCAATTTCCAACTACCCCTGTCGCGGCTGAGCGAGCCGGACCAGGCCTACGCGAAGGAGTGGAAAGCCAAAAGCGTCGCGCCTCCGACATCCGCGCCGGCTCCGGGCAGCCCGGCGGGCGGTGGCGACACTGACAAATCGCTGGGTGACTTCGCCAATCTCAAACCCGGGGTGTGGCCGAATGCGGTGTCGGCCGATTTCGAGGTGGACCAGATCGAGGTCGTGAAGGAGGACAAGGATGCGGGTGAATACGTCTATCGCAGCCCTCATTTCGAGTTCCACAGCCCGCTGAAGCTCTCCACGACGGTGGTGCGGGAGTTTTCCCGGATCTTCGAGGCGACCTTCGAGTTCATGAAAGCGATGCCGATCGGCTTGTCGCCGAAGCCGAAGGAGGGCGGCCATTATTTCACCCAACTCTACGACTCGATGGATGCCTACTACGGGGCCGGCGGGGTGCCTGGCTCGGGGGGGATGTTTTCCTATTCCTGGCGGGGCAGCGAAGTGCTGAAGAGCGAGATCCATGTGCCGCTGACGAGTCTGGGGGTGGAGTTCACCGGTACCCGCTACATCGTCGACCACGGCAAGCGCAGCGACACGCTGGTGCACGAGATCGCCCATCAGATGACCGGCCGCTGGCTGCCGGTGCTGCCGGTGTGGTTCAAGGAAGGCCTGGCGGAGACGGTCTCCACCCAACGCTATGACAGTGGCCGTTTCACGCTGACGTCGATGGATCGGGCGATCCGGGAGGATGTCACCGAGCGCACCGGTAACGACCGGGAATTCACCATGCTGAATCTGGAAACGCTGATGAACCTCACCTCCGAGGAGTGGGCCGCGGCGCTGCAGGAGCGGACCGGTGGGGCGGTGAATTACCCGTCGGCGAACCTGCTTTTCTACTATTTTCTCCGCATTGAAGGGGACGGAAAGGGCTCGTCGATGATCGAATACATGAAGGCGATCGCCGCCGGAACACCGGAGGCGCAGGCCCGCGGGGAGATCCTGATGCGGGGCAAGACCTACGCGGAAATCCAGGACGAGGTGGCCAAGGGCTGGCGCAGCCAGGGGCTGCAACTCACGTTTCGCTGACCGGGCCATGGGTGCAAAACCGGCTGACCGGGACGGGTTTCGGGGTTATTTTGGCCGAACCGAACCACGAAACCGACCGCTGCCATGACGCTGCCCGCCCTGCACTCCCTGACTCGATCGCAGATCCTGAAAGTCAGCCACCTGTCCGTCGTCCGCGACGGGCGGGCCATCCTCCGCGATGTCGAGTGGGAGGTGTGCCGCGGTGAACACTGGGCGGTGCTGGGCGCGAACGGATCGGGCAAGACCTCCCTCCTCAATGTGGTCCTGGGCTATCTGACGGCCACGACCGGCACGGTGCAGATCCGCGGCCGCGACGCCACCGAGGACGGCGCGGCGGAGGATTGGGACACGTGGCGCAAGCAGATCGGCTTTGTCTCCAGCAGCATCGCCGGCCTGATCGACCCGGACGAGACCGCCCATGAGATCGTGATGGCCGGACGCCATGCGATGGTGAACTACTGGCGCCAACAACGCACTCCGGAGGAGGAAATCGCCGCCGCCCACCAGATCCTGGAGCGCATCGAGTGCTCCCACCTGGCCCGCCAGCCGTGGCGTTATCTGTCGCAGGGCGAGCGTCAGCGCATCCTGATCGGCCGGGCGCTGATGTCGCCGGATTTGAAAATGCTGGTGCTCGACGAGCCCTGCGCCGGTCTCGACCCGGTGGCGCGGGAGCACTTCGTCGCTTTTGTCGAGCGGCTCATTTCCCGGAAGCGCAATGCCCCGACTCTCCTGCTGGTCACGCACCATGTGGAGGAAATCATGCCCTCGGTGACTCATGCGCTGATCCTGAAGGACGGACAGGTCATCGCGGCGGGGGAAAAGTCGCAGTCTCTGCGCTCGGCGACGCTGACCCAGGCTTTCGGCACGGAATTGATGCTGCGCCGCTACCACGGCCGCTACCGGCTCTATCACTTGGAGGAGGCGGGCAGCGAGGTCGTTTGACCCTCTCGCGCCCCCGGTGGGGAGGCTCCGCTATTTTTCCGGAAAGCCGGACGCTACGGGAGCCCTCAGGAGCCCGACAATCAAGGCATCTCGCGGGAGCGGGGCTCGCGGTGCACCGTGCTGGCGGACGTCGGCGAGGTGACAAACGGGCCGCCGGCGAGGGGCGCGGGATTGGTGAAGGCCACCTCGGGCAGGTCGCTGACACGGCCGGCGAGGGGGAAATCCTTCCGCAACGGGTAGTAGGGGTAACCCTCCCACATCAGGATGCGGCGCAGGTCGGGGTGTCCGTCGAAGCGGATGCCCATCATGTCGTAGACCTCGCGCTCGTGCCAGTTGGCCGTAGGCCACAGGTCGGAGGCGGTCGGAGCGGCTTCGTCCTCGGTCAGGGTGTATTTGACCCGCAGGTGGATGTGCTCGCCGTTGGCCAGGGAATACAGCTCATAGACCATCTCGAAGCGCGGCTCCGAGCCGTAGTGGTCGAGGCTGCTGATGTCGATGAGATAGTCAAAGCCGAGGGAGTCGCGGCAATGGGCCAGCAGGGCACGGGCGGAGTCGCGGGACACGTCCACGCTGTGCTCGCCGCGGAACTCGCGGGTGGCGAGGATGGCCGGGCCGAATTCGGCTTGCAGGGCGCTGACGATATCGGCGGCGGTGCGGCTCATGGGCGGAAATCGGAAAAAGGGGGATCAGGCGTCCACAGGCGCGGGACCGGGCTTCATCTGGGCCAGGGTCGAGTGCTCGCCCTCGATCTTGCGCTGCAACTTCATCAGCCCCTCGATCAGGGCTTCGGGCCGGGGCGGGCAGCCGGAGACGTAGACGTCCACCGGGATGAGCCGGTCGATCCCCTGCAGCACCGCGTAGCTGCGATACATGCCGCCGGACGAGGCGCAGGCGCCCATGGCGATGCACCATTTCGGCTCGGGCATCTGGTCCCAGATCCGCTTGACCGCGAGGGCCATTTTGTAGGTCACGGTGCCGGCGACGATCATGACATCGCTTTGGCGTGGGGAAAAACGCATCACTTCGGCGCCAAACCGGGAGATGTCGAATCGCGAGGCGCCCGTGGCCATCAATTCGATCGCGCAGCAGGCGAGACCCATGGGCATGGGCCAAAGGGAGTTTTTCCGCATCCAATTGATGGCGGCGTCCACGCGGGTGAAAATCACGTTGCCCTCGATCTTGGAATCGTAGGCGGCGTGCTGCAGGGTGGTGGCTTCGGAGACGGCCATGGCTTTCTCTGGGAAGCCTACGTTACGTGGCGGCAAGGGGGGCGCAAGGGCTTTGTGAAAGTTTTCACAAGCGTTCCCGACTCGCGTCTGTCAGTGGGTGATCGTGACCGGGGTGCCGACGCCGACCTTTTCGAAAATCAGGGGCTGCATTGCCTGGGGCACGCGGATGCAGCCGTGGGAGGCGGGGAAATCGGGCACATAGCCGACGTGCATGCCCACACCGCCCGGGGTGATGCGCAGCCAGTAAGGCATGGGTGTGCCGACGAATTCCGCGTTCGGCGAGCGCGGTGGCTTGCGACTGTCGCCATCGGATACGAGGATCGAGCCGCTTTTTCCATCCACCCAGCGACCGTAGAGATTGGAGCGCTTTGTCTGGCTCTTTTCGAGGATCTTATAACTGCCGCTCGGAGTATTGTGACCCTGTTTGCCGGTCGAGATCTGGGTTTCGATGACGAGATCGTTGCCACGAAAGATCCGGGCGCGCTGCTCGCCGAGGTCGATCTGGATGCGGGCATTCCCGGGGTTCAACTCCGGCAGCAGGTCATCGTCGACGAAGCGGTAATGCTGGGGAACCTGAGCCGGAGCGGGGGACTTGACCCGCTGGCTGTTGCCCGAAGTGGCGAAGGGTTGCTTGCGGCCGGCCGTGGTGGTCGGTCCGAGCACGATCTGGCCGGTATCGGAGACCGTGCAGGAAGACAGGGCGAGCAGGCAGGTGAGCGCGAAGCAGAGCGTCGGCCAGGCGATGAGAAGGCGGTGTTTCATGTTTCGTGAGGAGGCGGAGGCAGGCGGGAAAAAAGCCGGGCCGGCGGATTCGTCAACGCCAATCGGGAAAAATCGGCCGTGCGATCGACTTTGGCTGGTGGGTGAGGGCTGGTGGATGCGAAACATCTGTTTCACAGGCGGAAATGGGAACGGCTCCGGAATATGATCCAAAAGAACGCGCTTGTCACCCCGACCCGGTCGGAGCATGCTTACCCCCTGTGGACACCGACACCATTTTCCACGCGCTCTTTCGCGACCATCCCGACTGGTTGCGCGAATTGACTGGCTTGCCCCTGCCTGCCGGGTGTCGGGGATCGTCCCGGTCGCTCAAGCAACTCGAGATCCGCTGCGACCTGTTGCTGGAGCCGCCCGATCCCTGCGACCCACTCTACCTCTTCGAGTTTCAACTGTATTTCGACCACTCCGCATTCAATCGAGCCGAGTTGGCGCGGCAGATCTTGTGGAAGGGGCTCAACCCGCGCGCCAACTGCAGGCGTCGCGATTTCAGGCCACGCGAGGTGGAGGCGGTGATCATCTTTGGCTCGCGATCCGAGCTGCCCTCCACCAGTGAACGCCATCCATCGATCCGCGTATTCTTCATCGACGAACTGCTCGAAGCATTGGCGGCCCGCGTACCCGATTCGCCTCTGGTCGCGGCGCTGAAGCCGCTGAACTGCCCGCTCCCGGAACTTGCGAAAGACGCCGGGGCACTTTATCGTCGACTCAGAGAGGATACCGGACTGGAACGGGACGACCGTGAGATTCTCATCGAAATTTTTTACAATCTGCTGCTGCAGCGATTCAAAACCAAGAGCCGGGAGGAAATCAGAGCCATGATCGCCGAATTGACCCCCATTCACGAGACCCGTGTTGGACAGGAGTTGCTGGAGGAAGGCCTCCAGAAAGGCCGTCAAGAGGGCCGTCAAGAGGGCCGTCAAGAGGGCCGTCAAGAGGGCCGTCAAGAAGGCAGCCGGGAGGCGATCACGGCATTGATCCTGCGAATGGCTTCGAAAGGGCGTTCTGTTGTCGAAATTTCCGAATGGACGGAACTCCCGATCGAAGAAATCGAGAAAATCCTCAGAGTCGGAGGCAAATGACGCTGGCGAACTGCCTGCGGGCGGTTCTTTCCGGCGAGATCCGTGCTGGCGACGTTGGCTTGTGCGATGTCGGCCATTTCCCGTGAGGCTGTCCAAACTCTCGGGTAGAAGCAGTCTGCCGCCACAAATCCCAATCCGCGAATCGGCCATTGCCGAAAAGTGACGGACTGAGGTTTCCTATCCGCCTCATGAGACGCGCCTTCACCATCCTGTTTGCCCTCGTCCTGCCGCCATTGTCGCCGGCCCAGGACGCTGCCGCCAAGCCAACCCGGCTCCAAGCCGGCGCAGCGGCGGTGGACATTACCCCGGTCGAGTTTCCCCTGAATATGCCCGGTGGTTTCAGCGCCAACGGAGCCGAAAGTGCCCACGACCCGCTCCACGCCCGCGCCGTGGTGTTTGATGATGGCGCCACCGCGCTGGCCATGGTCGTGGTGGACAATCTCGGAGTCGCCCCCGAAGTGCAGGACGAAGCCCGCGCCCTCGCATCGGAAAAGACCGGCATCCCCGTGGATCGCATGCTCATCTGCTCGACCCACACCCACAGCGGGCCTCCCTCGAACGGGAAGGACGGTCCTGCCGGCAGCTACCGAAAGAGACTCGTCGCTGGCATCGCCGACTCCATCATCCAGGCCCACGCCGCCCGCCAGCCCGCCGCCGTGGGCGCGGCTTCGCATCCGCTGCCGGAGGAAGTTTTCAACCGCCGCTGGTATCTCAAGCCGGGGAAAATGCCGCCGAACCCTTTCGGCAAGCTCGACACCGTAAAGATGAATCCCGGCACCAGTCCCGATGTCCTCGACCGGCCCGCCGGTCCGATCGATCCCGACGTGATGGTCATCTCGGTGCGCAACGAGCGCGGTCGGCCCCTCGCGCTGTTCGCCAACTATGCCCTCCACTACGTGGGCGCGACCCCGAAGGCCCAGATCTCGGCGGATTACTTCGGCGAGTTCGCCCGGCTCATGCCCAACCGGCTGGGAGCCGACGAGCGCTTCGTCGCCATGTTGTCTAACGGCGCCTCGGGCGACATCAACAACATCCCCTTCACCGTGACGCGTCCGCCCCGCGAGCCCTTCGAGCAGGTCCGCATCGTCGCGCAAAAGACGGCCGATGCCGCCTGGTTCGCTCACCGGAAAATCGAGTCCCACGCCGCCGAGGTGCGCATTGGCATGCTCCACCGTGAGGTGGAGCTCGGCTACCGGCGCCCCACCGAGCAGGAGGTGGCCGATGCGAAGGCCTTTCTCGCCATCACCGATCCCGAGGGCGTCGCCAAGCTGCCGAACCTCGCCCAGACCTACGCCCGTGGCACCATCGCCGCCGCAGAACGGCCGGAAAAGACCATCAAGGTCAAGATCCAGGCCATTCGCATCGGCGACTTCGCCGTCTGTGGCTTCCCCTTCGAGACCTTTGCCGAGATCGGGCTGGATCTGAAAAAACGCAGCCCGTTTTCCCAGACGGTTGTCATCGGTCTCGCCAATGGCCGGCATGGGTACCTCCCGACGCCGGAACAACACAAACTCGGCGGTTACGAGACCTGGCTCGGCACCAACGTGGTACAGGAGGACGCCTCCACGATCCTCACCGGGCACCTGCTGGAGATGTTGGCCGAACTCAAGGCGCTGCCGTGAGTTCGCCGACGTGCGCGGCGCGATCACACCCTGTTTGGTCTCCGATCAGACCCTGTTGCATCGCCGATGAGACAGGGTTGCATCGGAATCTCTGGCCAACGAACCGAATCCCGCGACAGCCGGACTCGGTGGATTCTTGTGCGATCGTTCAGAGGTGGAGTGTCCGCTTGTTGGGAGTGGGTGAGGATTGTCTGGTGTGAGTCGTGGGTGGGGTTTATGAATCAGCGGCAGGGCTGCCCCGCTCCCGATCATTGCTGAAACGGCTGTCTCGATTGGTCTTTCCCCTCATGAAACTCTTTCAGGTCGTTGTCATCGCCGGTTGGTTCGCGGGCTTGGCGCGTGCCGCCACCCTCGAGGCCGATGGCCAGGTCCTGGAGTGGAAGTCCGAGTAGATATCGAATCAATCGCGCGCAGACGCCCTTCCCATCCGAATGAAAACGCCACCGCGCCAGGTCGAATGCACCATTCCCATCCTGCCGGTTTCCGACCTGCGGAACGCGCTGCGCTTTTACACCGGTCCCCTCGGATTCTCTCTGGACTGGGGTGGAGAACCCACCAGCACCATCGCCTCGGTGTCCCGCGACGGATGCACCCTGATGCTTTCGGAAACCGGCCCCGACCCGTCGCGCGCTTGGGTTTGGATCGGATTGGAAGACGAGAGCCTCTTTCACGAATTTCGAAACGCCGGGGTGACGATCCGTCAGGAACCACGGAACTTTACCTGGGCCTACGAAATGAAATTCGAAGATCCCGATGGCAATGTCCTCTGGCTCGGGACAGAGCCGAGACAAGATCTGCCGTTCGAGGATTCGGCTTCTTGATGCAACTCCCTCTCTCGGATCATGATTGCTCGGCTCCTCCTCATTCTCTCCGTGTCCCTCAGTGCCCTCTGTGGTGTCTCCCTCCGCGCCGCCGAGCCGGTGAAGATCCTCTTCGACACCGACATGACCACCGACTGCGATGATGCCGGAGCCATGGCCGTGCTCCACGCCCTCGCGGACCGGGCTGAATGCGAGATTCTTGCCACGGTCACGAGCGTGCCGGATCCGAACGCCCTCGCCTCCGTCGATGCCATCAATCGTTACCGCGGGCGCCCCGATGTGCCGCTCGGCCTCGTCAAGGACGGCGGCGTGAAAATGCCGTCGAAGTTCACCGGCCGCATCGCCAGGGAATTCCCCCATCGGGTCGTGTCGGGCTCGGACTTCCCCGACGCCGTCGAGGTCTATCGAAGAATCCTCACCAACCAACCGGACCGCTCCGTCGTCCTCGTCACGGTCGGCTACCTCACCAACGTGAGCCGCTTCCTCCAGTCACCCGGCGGCATGGAACTCGCCCGGGCCAAGGTCACCCGATGGGTCTGCATGGGCGGCAATTTCATCGGCGATCCGCCGAAGGACGATCTCTCGCTCGGCAACGTCAACTTCCAGCGCGACGCCGCTTCCGCCCATCACGCGATCCACCGTTGGCCCGGGGAGATCGTCTTCGCCGGACGCGAGGTCTGCTCGGTGCCGAGCGGGCTCGCGATCGGTTCCGCCCTGGCCGGGACGCCGGCTGACAATCCCGTGCGCCGAGCCTACGAGCTCTACTTCGACGGCGCCGCTCGCGACCGCCATGTCGCCGATCTCGCCGCGGTGCTGGTTGCCGTGCGCGGCCTCACCGACTGCTGGGATCTGTCCGCGCCCGGACGCATGGACCTGCGCGAGGACATGACCTTCTCGTGGATTCCCGATCCGGCGGGGAAGCAACGATATCTATTAAAGAAGCCCGACAACGACCGGCACGTCGAGCGCGTGCTGGAGGCGTTGCTGGTGGCACCCCCGAAGGAATGACGTGAGTTGATTCCTCGGAAACGAAGCCAAAGACTACCCTGTCGCCAGATCGATCCCCATGAAATCCCTCTTTTCCCTCCTCGCCCTTCTCTTTCTCCTCACTCCATCCGCGCAATCGGCCCACATCGTCTGCCTCACGATCGAGGAGCCGAACAACTACGACTCGGTCAACGCCTGCCGCGGCTTTGCCGAAAAGGAATGGAAGACGCTCGGCCACCGCGTCACGATCATCGAGGGCAATCACGAGTTTCCGACCCATTTCGAGGGCTTCCTCGAGGCGATGAAATCGGCCGATCTCCTCGTCGTCTTCGTCCGCCGCGCCACTCCGCCGCGCGAGCAACTCGACGCGATCCGCGCCCACCTCGCCGCCGGCAAGCCGCTCCTCGGCATCCGCACCGCGAACCACGCCTTCATCCCCAAGGCGAACACGACGGTGACCGATCCGACTCTCGCGACCTGGCCGGAATTCGTGCCCGAGGTGCTCGGCTGCGACAACACCGGCTACGAGACGAAAGGCCTGCCCTACACGGTGAGCCGCCACCCGCAGGCCCCGGCGGACAGCCCCTTGCTCGAGGGCGTCGATCCCGCGACCATCCTGGGTCATGTCTCGATGTACCGCGTCCTGCCCCTCGCCGCGGACGCCACGCCGCTGTTGCTGGGCAAAGCCAAAGACATCGAGCCGGCCCAACCGCTCGCGTGGACCCGCTTTTATGGTCCGAAGAAAGCCCGAGTTTTCTACACCAGCCTCGGCGCGCCGGAAGACGTCACCCAACCGTCCGTGCGGCGCCTGATCACGAACGCGGTGCGGTGGACGCTGGAGAAAAGCAACTAAGCCGGAAATCGCGCGAGCTTGACTGGGAGAGTCCAAAAGCGATGCCGGAGGCATGACAGCCACTAGCCGGTGGTCGAGCGAGGAACGAGCGACACCACCGGGACAACCCCGCGCAGAACCAGGCATCCTGAAGGGATGGCAGCTCGCTGAATCAGCGGACCGTTCTCACGTCGGCTGGCATCCCTGCCGGGATGCCCGAATCGGAAACACCCATATCCGGTGGTGTCGTCGCTGCGCTCCTCAACCACCGGCTAATGGCTGCGATGCCTTCGGCATCCTCGATTCTCCTCGCGAACGATCTCTTGGATTTCCGCTTTTTCCATGTGTTCCGTAGGCCGCGTCTTCTTCGCTCGATTGTAGAACGCCCTATCTACTCCTTCGAAAGACGCGCTCACGTCCTTGCCGCCGAGGGCAAAACCTGATTGCCTCGGGGGGATGACTCCCCGCCTCTATCTCGTGCTCGCGGCCTTCTTCGCCGCGTTTTCCCCGAACCTCCCGGCCGAGGAGATCCGCTGGCTGCTCCACTACGACGGCAAAAGCCTGCCCGCCTCGCTCTGGACCATCACCGGCGCGCCGAAAGCGGCGATCGAGGCCGAGGGGCTGCGCCTGACCGACGACTCGGCGGAGTTCGCCCATTTTCAGGCCCCGTGGACCGCGGAACCCGGCACCGAGGTCATCGTCGAGGCCGTCGTGAAAGTCTCGGCCACGACCGGTTCGCAGAAAAACAAGAGTTCGCTCTCCCTCTGGCCGTGGCGCGACGGCGCTCCGGTCTCCATCCTCGTCAGCGACGGGATCCATCAGGAAGGACTCGTCCTCTTCGCCAATCAGGCGACGAGCCACACCGACCGTTTTGTCCCGATGGACACGACAAACCGATTTCACACCTACCAACTCGTCATCCGCGGACGCGACATGGAAATCCGGGTCGATGGCGAACGCAAGGTCACCGGCCAGGGTGCCTTTTGGAAAGAGGCGGATTCGCCCGAGCCCTTCCTCCGCTTCGGCTCGACCGCCAAAACCGCAACGGGTGAAGCCGTGTGGCAATCCGTGAGGCTCGGGGTGAGGAAGATGAGTGATCCACCGGCCCCCGATCCGGTCAAAATCACGATCGCTGATCAATGGGAAATCCCCCGCGAGGACGTGCGCCAGACGAGGCCCTACCTCTACGACCTCGGCGAGGGCCTTCTCCTCATGAGTGTCGCCCAGGGACCCGATGCCTTTTACGAGCCCTATGGCCTGCTAAAATCGACTGATCAGGGCAAAACCTGGACACCCATCCCCGGTCTCGACCAGGTCGATACCACGCCCCTGCCCGTCGTGCGTCGACCGGACGGCAGCATCCTCGCGATGTCGCGCTGGACGCGCACCCAGCCCGACGGCAGCGTCGTCGGAAAGACCACCTATCTCGACAAGGAAGCCAAAACCTTCACCCAGGTCGACAACCGCATCATCCTGCCCAAGGAATTCACCAACGAATCCGAAGGCGACCAGATCATCTGCGAGCGCCATCTCTGGAATGATCTCGACGGCGGCCTGACCATGGTGGTGTGGAGCCGCAAGGCCGTGCCCCTGCCCGACGGCCGCAGGAACACCGTGCGCATGTCCCATCTCGTCCGGAGCACCGACGAGGGGAAAACCTGGAACTACTTCTCGACGATCGGACCCGGCGGCGAGCCGGCCGTGGTGCGTTTGTCAGAGACCGAGCAGACTGCCGTGATCCGCGGCGACCGCAATTCGCGGATGAAGCAGATGTTTTCCCACGACGGTGGCAAAACCTGGTCGAAACCCGTCGAACTGGAGGTCGGCAAGGTTCTGCCCGATCTCGTCCTCATGAGCAACGGCGTCCTCGCCTGCAGCTACGGCCGTCCCGCGAGCTGTCTCATGTTCAGCACCGACCTCGGCCAGACCTGGACCTCGCACCATGTCATCTCCGAGAGGGTCGGCTTCAACTACACCGCCATCCGCGAGATCTCACCCGGCCGCCTCCTCTACATCCACGACGCGCCGAAGATGAACGGGCTGTTCATCGACGTGGAAGTCGTCCGATAAGTCGGCTTTAACGCGGTGACGTCAGCGGTCGATCCGGCATTCCACCAGCCGGTATCCGATCCCCGGTTCATTGAGAATCTCCAGCTTTGCTCCCGCCAGTTTCTTTCGCAGATGGTTCACATACACGCGAAGGTAGTGGCTCTGATCCTCCGCTTGAGGGCCCCATACCGCCCGCAGCAAATGTTTCAGGGTGACGATCTTGCCCGCATGCCGGACGAGTTGTGCGAGAAGGGCGTACTCGGTCGGAGTAAGGCGGAGTGGTGTTTCTCCGAGCATGGCCTCGTGATGGAGCGGGTCAAGAACGAGATCCCCAATCACCCAATCGGCTCGGGCATCGCTCCCCTGGCGCCGCTGGATGGCCGCCATCCGGGCCAGCAGTTCGGCCGTCGAGAAGGGTTTCGTGACGTAATCGTCCGCTCCGGCTTCAAAGGCCGCGATCTTGATGGATTCCTGATCACGGACGGTGAGGATGAGAACGGGCGTGTTGCTCCATTCGCGCAGTTTCTTCAGGACTTCGACACCGTCGAGATCCGGCAGGCCAAGATCGAGAAGAATGACATCGGGATGACGGAAGATGGCCTCCTGCAGGCCCGTCACGCCGTTTTCCGCCATGAACACCTCATACCCCCGCGACTCCAGCGCCATGCGAAGGAGTCGCCGGATCTGGATCTCGTCATCGATGATCAGGGCCTTCATGGAACGCGTTCGGAAGATGGATTGAAAACTCCGCTCCGCTGGCGGGATGATTTCTCGCCTCGACCGCCCCCCCGAGCGCCGAGATGAATCCCCGGGAGATGGCCAGGCCGAGCCCGGTTCCGCCGGCGGGCGAGCCTTTGGGCCGGTAAAATTTCGCGAAAACACGTCGCTCCTCGCCCGGTGGCAATCCGGGACCGTGATCGCGGACGATCAATCGCAAACCGTCTCCCTCGCGGACGGCCGTCACCTCGATGGGCGTACCCGGAGGAGCATAGACGCCCGCATTGTGAAGGATGTTCGCCAGTGCTTGGGCGAGAAGCCGATGATCGGTCCGGAAAAGGGGAAAATCCTCCGGAATCGAGACCGACAACTCATGGGACGCGAGACCGCTCCCGGCCGCCTTTACGGCACTTTGGACGACGTCCTGCAGGTCGCACCAATCACGACTGGGACTGAGGACATCCGACTCGATTCCCGACATCTGGAGGAGACTGTCAATCACCCTCTGAAGGCGAACCGCCGCGGTTTCGATCTCGGCGAGATAGGGATCCCCCCGCTCTCCGATCCCGTCGAGGGCGGCCCGGATCACGGCGAGCGGAGTCCTCAGTTCATGCGACACGCAGTCGAGCAGAGAACGGTGCAGTTCCTCGGACCGCGACAAAACCTCGGCTTCGTTCACCGCCTCGATGAAATGTTGCTTTTCCAGCACCATGGCCAGTTGCAACGCCAACCCCTCGATCATTTGCCGTGACGCGAAATCGAGGATTGCATCTGTAGGGAAACGGATTCCCAGCACCCCCATCATCGAAGTGGCGGTCTGAAGGGGAAACCAAGTTGCGGAAGATTCAGGCAAAGTATCGGTGAAGCGACCCGCGATCTGACGGTTTCCGAAACACCAGAGAGCCACGCCGCGCTCCTTTCCCGAAGGGGCGTGACGACCTTCCCCGATCGGGTGTTCCGAAAGAGATCGGTCCGGGAGCCGGGGAAAGATCACCGATTCGACCCCGAGCATTTCATCGATCAACCGAAGCGACCCGACCAGCCCCTTCCGGTAATCGGGAGACAAGGCGGCGCTTTGCGTCACACGAAACAAGGTCTCGGTCTGCCGGCGTCGTCGCCGCTCCGCCTCTTCGCGGGTGCGGAGGCGGTGGGTCAGGCTGCCCATGGCGATCGCGACCACGAAAAAGAGCGCGAACATGATGGCGTCGTCCACCTTGCTGATCCAGAAGGTGAACCGGGGAGGAATAAAGAGGAAATTCCACGTCAGCGCGCTCAACGCCGCCATCGCGATGACAGGTCCTCTACGGAAGCGAAGCGCCGCCAGGACCACGGCGAACAGGAAGACAAGGGCGACGAACATGTAGCCGGTGTAGGGGACCGCCGCCCAGCACAGGCTGACCACGACAAAGAGGATCGCGGCCACCCAGCTGTATTCACCGATGACAGAGACGGGCGCCGCTTCCCGGAAGGAGGAGCCTGCCAACACCTCCCGTCCCGCCAGCGGTCTGGCCACGCAGACGTCGATGTCGCCGCTGTCGCGGATGATCCGGTCGGCGAGAGACAGTTTCCAGAAGACACGACGGTCCGGTTTCCCTACCACGATCTGGGTGACATTCCGCTCGTGTGCGACCCGGAGAAGCGCTTCCGCCACATCGTCCCCGGTTGTCAGCACGACTTCCCCACCGAGTTTGCGCGCCAGCCCGAGTGAGCGTGCGATGCGCTCCTGATCGGCCGGAGAAGGCGGCTGCGATCCCTCGACCCAAACGACGAGCCAGGGACAGTTGATCCGCGTCGCAGCCCGTCGCGTCCAGCGCACGAGGCTCTCGGCATAGGGACTCGGGCCGATGCCTACCATCAGCCGCGCGTTCGTCTTCCACGGCGAGGAAACCCGCTTCGCCCGACGGATGTCCTCGAGGTCACGATCGACCTGTTCGGCGGTGAAGCGCAGGGCCAGTTCTCGCAGCGCGGTGAGGTTGCCCTCCTTGAAAAATCCTTCGACAGCCCGTTCGGCCCGTTCACCGAGATACACTTTTCCCTCCCCCATCCGCTCGAGCAGCTTCTCGACGCTGAGGTCGATCAACTGGATCTCGTGGGCCTCGTCGAGGATGGAGTCCGGCACCGTCTCATGCACGGAAACGCCGGTGATCTGCCGGACGATGTCGACCTGGCTCTCGATGTGCTGGACGTTGAGGGTCGAATAGACGTCGATTCCGGCCTCGATCAGTTCGAGCACATCCTGATACCGCTTGGCATGACGCGACCCGGGCGCGTTGGTGTGGGCGAGTTCATCGACAAGGACGATCCGCGGCCTCCGGGCGAGCACTCCGTCGAGGTCGAATTCGCTGACGGCGACGTCCCGGTATTCCCAGGTTTTCGGCGGGATCACCTTCAATCCCTCGAGCAGTTCGGCCGTCTCGGCGCGTCCGTGCGTTTCGACGACACCGATGAGCACGTCCTCCCCGTCCTCGACTTGTTTCCTCGCCGCCTGGAGCATGGCGTAGGTCTTTCCCACTCCTGGACACATTCCGAGGAAGAGATGGAGCCGGCCGCGGCCCGGAGTCCCTTCCGCGCGCCGCACCTCCGCGAGGAGGGCGTCCGGATCGGGGCGATGATCTTCGTCGCGCATGGTCGGCAGGGATTACTTCAACCCATCCAACGCCAGATTCAACTTCAGGACATTGACCCTTTTCTCGCCGAACAGGCCGACATCGGGACGTTCGGTGTTCGCGGCGATGATAGCCTCCACGTCAGCGATGTTCAATCCCCGGGCTTTCGCGACCCGCTTTGCCTGCAAGGCGGCATTTGGCTCGCTGATGTGCGGATCGAGACCGCTTCCCGAGGCCGTCACGGCATCGGCGGGCACCGGTGCATCGGCGGCGAGACCGTTACTCGCGCGGTAGGCGGCGATGCGTGCTTTGATCGCGTCATGCAGTTTCTTCGAGGTGGGACCGAGGTTGCTTCCGCTGGAACCCGCCGCATCGTGTCCGGCACCCGCGGCACTGGGGCGGGGATGGAAATACCCCTCCGCCGCGAAGGACTGACTCAATAGGGTCGAACCGCGGATCTGACCCTCTTTGTCCACGATCAGGCTGCCGTGCGCCTGCTCGGGAAAGAGGGAGACCGAGACCCCGGTGACCACCAGAGGATAGAGTCCGCAGGTGACCAGGGCGAGAACGAGGGTGGCGCGGAGGGAGACAATGAGTTCGGATCGAATCGTTTTCATGAGGTTAAACCAGATTGAGGGTTGAGATGACGAGATCCACGGCCTTGATGCCGATGAAGGGCACGACCACGCCGCCGAGTCCGTAGACGAGGAGGTTCCGACGCAGGATCGCGGCAGCGCCGAGCGGGCGATAAGGCACCCCCTTCAACGCGAGCGGGATCAGGGCAATGATGATGAGCGCATTGAAGATCACCGCGCTGAGAATCGCGCTCTCGGGACTGTCGAGCCCCATCACGTTCAGCGGTGCTATCGCGGGGAACGTGACCATGAGCATGGCGGGCAGGATCGCGAAATACTTCGCGATGTCGTTGGCGATGCTGAAGGTGGTGAGCGAGCCGCGCGTCATGAGGAGCTGCTTACCGATCTCGACGATCTCGATGAGTTTCGTCGGGTTGCTGTCGAGATCGACCATGTTCCCAGCCTCGCGCGCGGCCTGTGTCCCGGTGTTCATCGCCACCCCGACATCGGCCTGGGCGAGTGCCGGGGCATCGTTGGTGCCGTCGCCGGTCATCGCGACGAGGTGGCCTTCCGCCTGCTCGGCCCGGATGCGTCGCAGCTTGTCCTCCGGCGTGGCCTGGGCCATGAAGTCATCGACCCCGGCCTCGGCGGCGATGGCGGCGGCGGTCATTGGATTGTCGCCGGTGATCATGACGGTCTTGATGCCCATCTTGCGGAGTTGGGCGAAACGCTCCTTGATGCCGCCTTTGACGACATCCTTGAGCTCGACGACGCCGAGCACGCGGCTGCCCTCGGCAACGACGAGCGGGGTCCGGCCGGCCTGCGATGCCGCTTCGACGATCCCGGCGACTGCTCCTGGATACGTCCCCCCCAATCCTTCCACGTGCGCCTTCATCGAGTCGGCGGCGCCCTTGCGGATGCGGCGCCCGTCCAGATCGACGCCGCTCATGCGGGTCTGGGCGGTGAAAGGGACGAAGACCGCATGCGGGTGGGAGAGGTCACGCCCGCGGAGGTTGAACTTCTCCTTCGCGAGAACGACGATGCTGCGCCCCTCGGGCGTCTCGTCCGCCAGCGAGGAGAGCTGGGCGGCGTCGGCCAATTCCGCCTCGGTCACGCCCGGGGCGGGCCGGAAATCGGAAGCCTGGCGGTTCCCGATCGTGATCGTTCCCGTCTTGTCCAGCAAGAGCACGTCGATGTCCCCGGCGGCCTCGACGGCGCGTCCCGAGGTGGCCATGACATTGCGGCGGATGAGTCGGTCAATCCCGCTGATGCCGATGGCGGAGAGAAGGCCTCCGATCGTGGTCGGGATGAGGCAGACGAGGAGGGCGACGAGGACGGGGGTGCTGAAATCCACTCCCGAATACACACCGAACGGCTTCAGCGTGACGCAAACGAGGAGGAAGATCAGCGTCATCGCCGCGAGCAGGATGGTCAGAGCGATCTCGTTCGGCGTTTTCTGGCGTTTCGCACCCTCCACCATCGCGATCATGCGGTCGAGAAAGGTGTGGCCTTTCTCAGAGGTGATGCGGACGACGATGCGGTCGCTGATGACACGCGTCCCTCCGGTCACGGCACTGCGGTCTCCGCCACTTTCGCGGATGACAGGAGCCGACTCGCCGGTGATCGCGGCTTCATCCACGCTGGCGATGCCTTCGATGACTTCGCCGTCCGCGGGGATCACGTCTCCGGCCTCGCAGACGACGAGGTCGCCTTTTTCCAGGACCGGAGCGGGAACTTTGGTTTCCTCGCCGTTTTTCAAGCGGCGGGCCATCGTGTCCTTGCGGGCTTTGCGCAAGGAATCCGCCTGCGCCTTGCCGCGGCCTTCCGCGACCGCTTCTGCGAAATTGGCGAACAGCACGGTGAACCAGAGCCAGACACTGAGCTGGACGATGAAACCCCGATCCGTCTCCACGGTGAAAATCGAGATCGTCGTGAGCACCGCGCCGACGAGGGTGACGAACATCACCGGGTTTTTCACCATCAGGCGCGGATCGAGCTTCTTGAGGGATTCCGCCACCGCCGGCACAAGCACGGAGGGGGCGAATAGGGAGGTGGATCGTTTGGTCATGTCAGGAAAGGGTCCGAGTTTCAGAAGAGGTCACCATTGGCCATCAGGAAATGCTCGACGACGGGGCCGAGGGCGAGGGCGGGGAGGAAGTTCAGCGCGCCGATGAGCAGGACCGTGCCGATGAGCAGGATCGTGAAGGTGGCGCCACCGACCGGAAAGGTTCCTGAACTGGGCGGCAGGGTCTGCTTCGCCCCGAGGGACCCGGCCAGGGCCATGATCGGAACGATCATCAGGAAACGTCCGACGAGCATGGCGAGACCGAGCGTGGTGTTGTACCAGGGTGTGTTCGCGGTGAGGCCGGCGAAGGCGCTGCCGTTGTTCCCGGTGGCAGAGCTGTAGGCGTACAGCATCTCGCTGAAGCCGTGGGGGCCGGCGTTGTTGAGACCCGCGACACCCCAATCGCTCGCCGCGGCCCACGCGGTGAGGCCGAGGATGCTCAGGGTGAGCACGAGCAGCGTGAGCATGGCCAATTTCACTTCCTTGGCCTGGATCTTCTTGCCGAGATATTCCGGCGTGCGGCCCACCATGAGGCCGGCGATGAAGACGGCCAGCACGACAAAGACGAGCATGCCATAAAGTCCCGCTCCGACCCCGCCGACGACCACCTCGCCCAGCTCAATCATGAACAACGGAACGAGGCCGCCGATCGCGGTGAAAGAGTCGTGCATCGAGTTCACCGCTCCACAGGAGGCGGAGGTGGTGATCGTCGCGAAGAGGGCGGAATTGAAGACACCGAAACGCACCTCCTTGCCCTCCAGATTGCCGTCCGCGGCGGCAACACCGAGTTGCTGGTGGATGGGATTGCCCTCCGCCTCGAAGTGCGCGCAGACGAGCACGCCAGCGATGAATAGTGTCATCATCGCGGACCACACCGCCCAGCCGTGCGCCTGATTCTTTACCATGCGTCCGAGGTACCAGGTGAGCCCGCTCCCGATCGCGAAAATGGAGAGCATCTGGATGAAATTCGACAGCGGCGTCGGATTCTCGAAGGGATGCGCCGCGTTCGCGTTCACGAATCCACCACCGTTCGTGCCGAGCATCTTGATCGCCACCTGCGACGCCATCGGGCCCTGGACGATGAGCTGTTCCGCGCCCTCGAGGGTCGTGACCTTCGTGTAGGAATCGAAGTTCTGGATCATCCCCTGGGAGACGAGGAAGATCGCGAAAACGAGGCAGACGGGCAGGAGCAGGTAGCAGGTGACACGGACGAGGTCGGTCCAGAAGTTCCCGAGCGTTTTTGTGGAACTCCTCGCAATCGCCCGGACAAAGGCGGCGGCGATGCCGATCCCGACGGCCGCGGAGACGAAATTGTGGTAGGTCAGGCCCACCATCTGCGAGAAATACGACATCGTCGCCTCCCCGCCGTAACTTTGCCAGTTCGTGTTGGTCGTGAAACTCACCGCGGTGTTGAAGGCGAGGTGGGGGCTCAATCCCGGCAGTCCCTGCGGATTCAGCGGCAGAAACCCCTGCAGACGTAGGATCGCGTAGGTGAACACGACGCCGGCGAAGCTGAAGGCCAGCATGGAAACGGTGTACTCCTTCCATCCCTGCTCGCGACGCGGGTCGGTCCCGATCAGCCGGTAGATGAACCGCTCGAGCGGGCGGAAGACGGGGTCGAGCCAGGTCCTGCCATCCGGATCAAGGACGCGGACGAGATAGAGGCCCAGCGGTTTCGTGATCACCGCGAGACATCCGAGGAACAGGGCGAACTGCAGCCAGTCGTTGGTTTTCATGGAGGGTATTCAGAATCGTTCGGGACGGAGCATCGCCACGGTGAGGTAGGCGAGCAGGGCGATGGCGATGAGTCCGGGGAAAATCGTTTCCATGGTGCTTGGGTGGGTGGTTGCGCTCAAAGCATCTCACACCCGGCCGCGTAGATTCCGCAGACGAGGAAGAAGGCCACGAGCATGGCGAGGTAGATGAGGTCGATCATGGGCTTGCAGGAAGACCATCGGTCCAAGCCGCCCGAACGGGAGTTAATGAATGGTCCCGAACCGTAAAAAAGGTGTCAAAATGGCGGATGACGCGCATGCGTGCTTGTCGCCCTGGGGAAAACCGGATTGGCTCGGAGCCGATCAAGCGCGGAGCCGCCGCCCATCCATCGGTCTCATTTTCGCCTACAAAAGCTCAATGAAAGCTCGTCTCGCCCTTCTCCTCCTTGCATGCCTCGCATCCCCGGCATTCTCCCAAGTGTCTCCGAAAACCCTCCCCTACGTCGACGACGGCCATGACCGCCACCTCCTCGACATTTACGCCCCCAACGGAGCAAAGAACCTGCCCGTCGTCTTCTGGATCCACGGTGGAGGCTGGCAGACGGGCGACAAGTCGAGCGTGCAGGAAAAGCCGCGCTACTTCATGGAGAAAGGCTTCGTCTTCGTCTCGACGAACTACCGGCTGCTCCCCGAGGTCGAGATGGGCATGCTGATCCGCGACGTGGCCAAGGCCCTCGCCTGGACCCACCGGCACATCGCGGAGCACGGCGGCGATCCGTCGCGGATCATCGTCGGGGGCCACTCCGCCGGCGCCCAGTTGGCCGCGATCCTGTGCACCGACGAGCGCTATCTGAAGGAGGAAGGCCTCGATTTCTCGGGGCTGAAGGGTTGTGTCCCGGTCGATGGCGACACCTACGACATTCCCGCCATCATCGAGACCGCGGAGACGCGCCGCCGCGTCCATCACGAGCCGCAGGCAAAGTTCGGTCATCGCGAAAAGTTCGGCAACGATCCCGCGAAACACGTCGATTTCTCCGCCGTCACCCACGTCGCGAAGGACAAGGGCATTCCGCCGTTCCTCATCCTCCACGTCGCGGATCACCCGGATGTCAGCGCCCAAGCGCGGCGTTTCGGTGCGGTTCTGAAGGAGGCCGGCATTCCGGTGACGGTGCACGGCCAGAAGGAGACGAATCACACCCGCATCAACGCCGAGATCGGCACCGAAGGCGATCCGGTGACGCCGGTGCTGTCCGAGTTTTTGGCTAAATGCCTCAAGCCCTGATTTCATGAAAGCCGCCGGCCTTCTCGTCCTCGCGCTGGCGGCTTCCGCCACGGCCGCTGAACCGATCCAGATCGGCAAGGAGCGCCAGTTGTTCCTCGACGACCACCTCATCGAGCACACCGAGCATCTCGTCCGCCGGGTCCAGCCAGCGAAGAAACACGAGGCCAATCCGCTGATCGTGCCGAAGGAGGCGTGGGAGCCCGAAGGCTACGTGGTGCCGAGCGTGCTCTACGACGAGGAGGAAAAGCTCTTCAAGTTGTGGGCCGACGGCTACGGCATCGGCGTCTTCTATTTCACGAGCAAGGACGGCATCCATTGGGATCGACCCGCGCTGCGGCTCTTTCCCGAGTTCGATTCCGGACCGACCAACCGCGTCATCCTCAGCGGCAGCGAGATCGATGTCGAGGACGCCCCGCCGGACAAGCTCGACTACATGCGGTCGCGCGAAGCGGGCTGGCGCTACTTCGGTCATGCCAGCGGGGTCATCAAGGACCCGCGCGAAACCGACCCGGCGAAACGCTACAAGATGGCCTTCCTCTGGATCAACCGGCAGCACCAGCCGCCCGGTGCGACCCGCGCGGGCAAGTTCATCGCCATGGGCGCGGCCTTCAGTCCCGACGGCATCCACTGGACCCCGGTGAACGAACCCGTCTGCCGGGCCACCGTCGATCTGCCCTTCCACATCAACTACGACGAGAAACGCCGTCGCTGGGTGCTCTACGGTCGCGTCACCGGCGTGGTCTCGGAGGAAAAGAAGGCCGCCCATGCTGCGGATCCGAACCTGCAGTACAACATGGGCCGCGCCGTGATCCGTTGCGAGAGCGAGGACTTCCTCCACTGGACGCCGGAGAAGGGCGAGCTCGTCATGGCCAGCGACGCCCGTGACAGCACCCTGACCGAGATCTACGATCTGCGCAGCGTGCCCTACGCGGGACTTCACCTCGGCTTCGTCCACGCCTTCATCAACGAGCCGGACCACGTCGCCCTGCCCATCCAGCTCGCCGTGAGCCGCGACAACCGCACCTGGCAGCGGCTCGACGACCGCTCGCCCTTTCTCGGCAATGGCGGTCTCGGCGAATGGGACCGCGGCGTCATCTCGCCTCCGACGGCCGATCCGGTCACGGTCGGCGATGAGCTGCGCTTCTATTACACCGGCCGGAACACGCTGCACAGCACGCGGTGGAAATTCGAGGACAATCCCAAGCTCCTCGGCCACATCGCCCCTTTCCGCGGTTCCCTCGGTCTCGCCACGATCCGGCGCGACCGCTTTGTCGCCATGGAAGGCAACTTCCGGCCCGGCATCCTGCGAACGAAGCCCTTTGTCCACGATGGCTCCGTCCTTCACGTCAACGCCGCGGTGCCCTTCGGGATCCTCACCGTGAGCCTGCTCGACGAGTCGGGCCAGTCCCTGCAGAAGGTGACGGTCCAGGGACGCGATGACACCTCCATCGCCCTCCCGGAACTGACCAAGATCGCCGGTCGCAAAGGACAGCCGGTGCGGCTGGAGTTCGCAGTGCAAAACGGCCGGCTCTTTTCGTTTTGGATCGAGTGAGGATTTCCCCCGCGGCGATGAAACGGTTCCTCTTTATCATTCCCTTTCTCCTCGCCACGATCGAGGCGGCCGAAATCGTCGTGGTCGACGACCGCCGCTCCGAGCACGTCATTCACCACGCGCCCGGGGCCGACGCCACGACGGTGCTGGCGGCCCGCGAATTGCAGCGGGGCATCCAGAACGCCACCGGCGTGATGCTGCCCATCGTCACCGATGCCCCGGCCGGACCGGCTCTGCGGCTCGTTTCCGAGCCGACACTGCCGCAGGATGGCTTCGAGATCCGGAGCGAAGGACGCGATCTCATCTTCGCGGGCAACGACACCCAGACCGGTGCCGCGGGCGATACGTGGTTTGTCCCCAGTCAGGGAGTCTACTTCGGCGTGGTGGAGTTCCTCGAGCGTTTCCTCGGCGCCCGCTGGCTCATGCCCGGTGAATGGGGCGAGGAAATCCCGACTCGCCAGGAACTTCGCGTCGTGCTCGACGAGCCGCTCCGCGGTTCGCCCGGCTTTGCCGTGCGCCAGCTCGCCTACGTCGGCGAGAGCGATCCGAATTGGCCGGGACGGCCGAAATCCGAGACGACCAACTGGATGCGCCGTCATCGCCTGACAAACGCCTTCCACGCGCATGTCGCCGGATACGGCCATTCCTGGGACGATTACCTGAAACCCGCCGACATGGAGGCGCATCCCGAATGGAAATCGACCCGGGGCGACGCGGTGCGCAACGGCAAGGTCGCCTTTTTCTGCACCACGGCACCGGGCCTCGTCGATCTCTTCGCCGCCCGCGTCATCGAGTCGATGGACCGGAATCCGAACCGCCCCATGTCCTCGATCTCGCCGACCGACGGCGGCGGCTTCTGCGATTGCGACCGCTGCAAGAAGCTCATCGGCACCGATCCCCACGGAAAACCGAACCACGCCCTCGCGATCCTCACCTTCTACCAACAGGTCGCCGCGATCGTCGCCCGCGAGCGGCCCGGCCGCCGCCTCGGCGGTTTCGTCTACTACAACTACCAGTATCCGCCGGAGCATCCACCCGCCCTGCCCGAAAATCTCTCCCTCTGCTGGGCACCGCTGAACTACTACGGCTACGGCCTCCTCAAGCCCGTCTACCGCAATGAGTTCGACGGCGTCATGAAACGCTGGGCGGAGCTCGCGCCGCGCTTCACCTACCACAACTACTCGACCTGGATGCGCTGCTACCACGGTGCGCCCTTGCCCGTCTCGCTCGACATCCTCGGACGCGAACTGCCCGCCGCCGCCGCGAACCGCGCCTGGGGTGCCCGCATGGTCGGCACGACCGCGTGGGGAGTGAATGCGCCGGTCAATTACCTCATCGCGAAGCAACTCTGGAATCCCGGACTCGATCTCTCCGCGACGCTCGACGAGTGGCTTTCCCTAGCCTACGGCCCCGGGTGGCCCGAGATGCGCGGGCTCTACGACGCCCTCGACGAGCGGATGCGCCTCCACAAGGAAGCCGAGTCGCCCGTTTACAAAGGCAGCCAATACGAGATCAACGCCGCCGTGATGCGCGCGGTCTACGCGCCTTTTTTCCCGGAGATGGAGCGCCGTTACCTCGCCACTCAATCCCGCTGCGGGACCGAGCCGCAGCGGCGGCGCCTCGCGATGTTTGGCGACAATCTCATCCAGCTCCATCACGCCCTGAGGAATGCCGGACTCCTCGAGCGGCCCGAGACCTCCACCTTCCACCGCGACGATGCGGCCTTCGCTGATTTTCTCAAGAGCATGGAGTCCGGCTTCAGCCTTTACCGCGCCGAGCGTGGCCTTGACCACGGCCCCATCTGGGAGGGAGAATACCGTGCTCCATGAAGATCCGATTCACCACCCTGGTCGCGGCACTGGTCCTGACCATCGACCTGTCCCTCCCGGTCAGGGCGGAGGACGCCGGACCGTGGCGCGTCTTCTACACCGGTCACAGCTTTGCCGGAGCCGCGCCTGCCTGGCTGGGATCGCTGGCTCAGCAGGGTGGGGTGGCCGGCTATGAGAATCTCGGCCGCCAATCGCTAGGTGGTTCCCGGGTCATCGACCATTGGAACCTCGCTGACGAGAAAAATATCGCCAAGAAGACCCTGGCCACCGGCACCGTCGATGTGCTCGTGCTGGCGCCGAACATGCATATGCCCGACGAGGGCATCGATCGCTTCGTCGACCTCGCCCGGCAGCACCATCCCGCGGTTCGCATTGCCGTGCAGGCCTCGTGGATGACCTGGGACGGACTCGGCCGGAACGGCATCACCAATGCCGGGCGAGACACCCGGCCCGTTTCCGAGATCCGCGAGCGGACCATGAAACACCTCGACGAGGTGCGCGCCCAGCTCCGCGCCATCAATGCCCGCGTCGGTGCCGACATCTGCCACCTCATCCCCACCGGCGCCGCCGTGGTGCGGCTGCGGGAGCGCATCGCGGCGGGCGAGCTTCCCGGATACGACCGGCCCTCGCTGCTCTTTCACGACGATATCGGGCATGCCGGATTGGCCGTGCAGCACCTCAATGCCTACCTTCATTACGCCGTCATTTTCCGGCGGGATCCCCGCACCCTCGCTGGCATCGGCTGGCCCGTCCGCGAGCCCGAGCCCGTGCCGGGTTTCCGCAAAATTCTCCTCGAGATCGCCTGGGAGTCCGCCCTTGCCGAGCCCCTCAGTGGCGTGACCGACGCGCTGTGAACGCCCATCCATTCAACTTCCCTGACATGAAAGCCCCCGTTCTGCTGACCAGCCTGCTCGCCCTCCTCATGCCGCTGCCGCTCGCCGCCCAGGAGCCCGAGATCGCCACCACGCTCACCTTCACCGAGGGGCCGACGGTGGATACCGATGGCAGCGTCTATTTCACCGAGATCATCACCCAGCGCATCATCAAGCTCGGTCCCGACGGTCGGCAGACCACCTGGAGGGAGAACAGCAATGTCGCCAACGGCCTGCTCATCGATCCCCAGCGCCGCCTCGTCGCCTGCGAAGGCGCCACCTTCGAGCGGCCCGGTGTGAAAGTCAGCGGCATCCCGCGGGTGACCCGAACCGATCTCGCCACCGGGCAGATGGAGATCCTCGCGGACAACTACGAGGGACGGCCCCTGACCGGGCCGAACGATGTCACCATCGATTCGAAGGGTCGCCTCTACTTCACCGAACTGGGAGGCGCCGCCGTCTATCGCATCGATGCCCCGGGCCGCATCGCCCGCATTCTCGCCGCGCCCGATGTGCAAAATCCCAACGGCATCCAAGTTTCCCCCGACGACCGGTATCTCTACCTTGTCGAGGCCAACCAGAAGGCCGGCGGTGCCCGTCTCATCCGCCGCTACGACCTCCAGCCGGACGGCACCGTGACGAACATGAAAATCCACTTCGATTTCTCCCCCGGCCGCAGCGCCGACGGCATGAGCATCGACGAGGCCGGCAATCTCTGGGCGGCGGCGGGGCTCAACCAGTTGCGCGGCACCTCCGAGACCCTGGACACGAAGTGCGGCGTCCATGTCATCTCGCCCGAGGGCAAGCGGATCCAGTTCATCCCCATCCCCGAGGACACCATCACCAACACCGCCTTTGGTGGTCCCGACCGGAAGACTCTTTACATCACCGCTGGCAAGAATCTCTATCGCATCCGCACCGAGATACCCGGCCTGCCGCGCTGAGCGGCAGCCCGCGGCGGTGGCCGCATTTCCGATCCGACCCGGTTGGATCGGAATGGCACGGGATTCATGTAGTAGGGCAATCGTGCAGCTGATAGGATGCCGGAGACATCACAGTAGATTTCCAGAATCCAGAAGCATGCTGATCTCATCTGAAATGGTCACTGGCGGCGTATCAACATTTCCAGGGCCAACATTGAAGTTCCAGTCCCGATCTGGGGGAATTCGCCTGCCGAAAAGATGTCTTTCCTAGTGTCGGCTTTTCTCGGACGTGGAAACAGAACTGCCTCTTATGAATTTTTGGCAATGAGGCAAAGTTTGACAAAATTAAAAATTGCAATATTTTCCATAAAATTTACATTTTCGCACCTTCTCATTCGGCCCGGGGGGATGTTCTTTCGGAATGATCATTCGCTAGCGGTTGAACTTTGAAATTGAAGAGCTCGTTGGAAATTTTAGTGGGCGGGATTGTCGAAAATGGATTTTCCGAAATTGGCAGCTTATCTAAATAGAGAGTCGCCAACTTCTTCCAGAAAGAAGCAATTGAACAAGTCAGGTTCCCAACCAATCAAGAAATGAACACAGTGTCTTTTATTCCGCCTACAACGGAAAAGCCGACTCTCCGCCAGCAGAGTCATCATCAGTTGCTCACTTTTGCCCTGGTGAATGACGAGGAAATAGAGGTCGGAACAGCGACCAAACTGGGCGGCAATACATTCAGGGTGCCATTGAATGTCTTGAGTCCATCCCCCTCCGTTCGGCGGTCAACTCCTTCGATCTATTCATTTGGAGTCGTTTGCGTTCTTTCGATCGCTGCATTGTTCTTTGGTTTGACTCTCCTTGCCATCTTGGGCGGGTCGATTGCTGCCGTGTTTTTAGGGGCCATCACTGCCACTTTTGGAGGCGTCGCAGCATGGGAGATCCGCCGGATTAAGCGGTCGGGATTTCATGTCGTCGTTTATGAGAATCGCATGACGGGACAACCAATTTTTTCCATCGACTATGATAATCCAACTGTCCGAGAGGTGAGCGAATTTCGGGATAAACTCGAAGCTGCAATCAAGAAGTCGGGTCCGCCTTCATTTGCTGGCGACGAGGGGTCGATGGCATCGCAGATTGATCGCCTTCACCGCCTGATGAACGAAGGGGTGCTTACTGAAGCGGAGTTTGCCGCAGCTAAGGAGCGGGTATTGCGTGGAATCGACGAAGGCCGTTCGATTGGATTCTCGGCAAAATAATTGGAAGGCAGGTCCGGAGCGTGGGGCTGATCTATTGGCGACGAAGATGCGCGGAAAAGAGGCGCCTGATTGTGACAGGCTTCAATTTCGATTTGCCGTTCGCATCTCCTCCAGCACCGGCAGCAGGGCATCGGCCCAGCGGCGGTAACCGGCGGGACTGAGGTGCAGGTGGTCGGGCATGAGGTCGGGCCGGGTGTGGCCGCGCTCGTCGAGAAAGGTGTCCCAGAGGCGCAGGTGGCGCACGTGATCGTCGCCGGCTCCGATGCGGGCGAGGCCGCGATTGGTCTCGACGACAGCCCGGCGGTAGGCATCGTCGGGGCTGGCGCCGCGGGGGAACAGGTCGAGCAGCAGCACCTCGGCGTCGGGCAGGCGCTGGCGCAGGGTTTTTACCACGGCGGCGATGCCGCGCAGCACGTCGGCGGGCGGGTCATTGTGGAGGCCGATGTTGTTGGTGCCGATCAGCACGACGACGACGCGGGGCCGGACGTGATCGAGGGCGCCGCCCGTGGTGAGGCGCCAGAGGAGATTCTGGGTGGTGTCGCCGCCGATGCCGAAATTGGCGGCGCGGAGGGGCTCGAAGGCATCGCGCCACACGGCCTGGCCGGTTTTGTCCCAGTCCTCGGTGATGGAGTCGCCGACGAAGAGCAGGTCCACGGGCCCGGCCTGGGCGCGGGCGAGATCGGCCTCGTGGAAGGCGCTCCACTTGTCGAGCGACATCCAGGAGTAGGCCTTTTGCCGGGGCAGGGGCTGGTCGGGGGCCTCGCGGGCGGGCAGGTCGGGTGTGGCGGCGGCGAGGCTGAGCAGGCAGGTGAGGAGGAGTCGGTGCATGGGCGGATGGCGGGGCAAGGATAGGGTGAAACGGGCGGGGCAGGCAAGGCCGGCTCGCTGCGGTGGGGCGATTTCACGGGATTGCCATTTCGGGCGCGACGGGATAGAAAGGCGGGACGATGAAAATGACTCCCCGACTGTTTCCTGCCGTCCTGCTGGCCGGTGCCCTGATGATGGGTGCCGCCGGCGCGGCCGAGCGACCCAATGTGGTCTTCATACTGGCTGATGATCTCGGGTATGCCGAGCTGGGCTGCTACGGGCAGAAAAAGATCCGCACGCCGCGGATCGACCAGTTGGCGGCGCAGGGCATGCGCTTCACCCGCGCCTACTCGGGCAATGCGGTCTGTGCGCCGTCGCGCTGTGTGCTGATGACGGGGCGCCACCCCGGCCACGCGCGGGTGCGGGACAATCAATCGATGCAGCCGGAGGGGCAGTATCCACTGGAGGCGGGCGATGTGACGCTGGCGGAGCGGCTCGGCGGACTGGGCTACACGAGCGGGATCTTTGGCAAGTGGGGCCTGGGCAACATGGAGTCGGCAGGCAACCCGCTGAAGCAGGGCTTTGCGCGGTTTTACGGCTACAACTGCCAGGGCAAGGCGCACACCTACTACCCGGACACGCTGTGGAGCGACGGGGCGGTGGTGGCGCTGAAGAATGATCCGCCGGTGCCGGGCCATGCGGGGCTGCCGGAGGGAGCTGATCCGCGGGATCCGCGCAGCTACGATGTCTTCAAGGGGCAGGACTATGCGCCGGATCGCATTCACGAGCAGGCGCTGAAGTTCATCCGCGACCAGCGCAACGGTCCGTTCTTTCTCTACTACCCGACGATCATTCCCCACGTGGCGCTGCATGTGCCGGACGAGCACTTGAAGCCCTATCTGGATCTGAAGTGGAATGATCCGCCTTTCACCCGCGAGAAGGGGGGCTACACGCCGCACTTCACGCCGCGGGCGGCCTATGCGGCGATGATCTCGTTGATGGACCGGCACGTGGGCGAGGTGCTCGATCTGCTGGATGAGCTGAAACTGGCCGACAACACGATCGTGGTGTTTTCCTCGGACAATGGGACGACGCATCTGGGCGAGGAGGTGGACTACACGTTCTTTGAAAGCGTGGGCCGGCTGCGGGGGCTGAAGGGGTCGCTCTACGAGGGCGGCATCCGGGTCCCACTGATCGTGCGCTGGCCGGGACGGGTGCCGGCGGGTGCGGTGTCCGACGCGGTGACGGGATTCGAGGACTGGGTGCCGACTTTGCTGGACTTGATCGGCACAGACGCGCCCGCTGCGGGCGAGGTGGACGGCGTGAGCCTGGCGCGGGCACTGCGCGGGGAGGACCAGCCGGAGCGGGCGTTTCTCTACCGGGAATTTCCCAGCTATGGGGGTCAACAGGCAGTGTGGCTGGGACAGCGCTGGAAAGGGATCCGGCAGAATCTGATGCCGCGCGGCGGTGGCAAAGGGAAGGGGAAAGGCAAGGCCGCGCCGGTGGAGATCCGCACGGAGCTGTATGACCTGCTCGCCGACGAATCGGAGTCGACGGATGTGGCAGCCCAGCATCCGGATGTCGTCGGAAAGATCGAAGCGCTGATGCGCAGCGAGCGGACGGTGTCGGAGGCGTTTCCGTTTCCGGCCCTGGATCGGCTGAAGAATTGAGGATTCCGCCCCTCTGAAGCGGAACTCCCGCCGTTCGTGGGGGTTTCCTCGGGGTCGGGCGCTTCGGCCGGGCCATTTCACGCTGTCTTCCCATGAAACTGACTTTTTCCACTGCCACGATCTTCGCGTTGCTGGGTTGCCTTGCCATGGCGGTCGTGGCGGGGGCGGCGGAGTCGCGGCCGCACATCATCTTCGTCATGGCCGACGACATGGGCTGGGGCCAGACGGGTTACCGGGGCCATCCGCGGCTGAAGACGCCGCATCTGGATGCGATGGCGGCCAATGGGCTGCGCTTCGAGCGGTTTTACGCGGGCGGGCCGGTCTGTTCGCCGACGCGGGCGAGCGTGTTGACCGGTCGCACCCACGACCGGACCGGAGTGCTCAGCCACGGCTACGCGCTGCGACGGCAGGAGAGGACGATCGCCCAGTCGCTCCGGGCGGCGGGGTATGTGACGGGGCATTTCGGCAAGTGGCACCTCAGTGGCTACCGGGGTCCCGGCGCGCCGGTGCTGCGGGATGATCCGCGGGGGCCGGGGGCCTTCGGCTTCGACACGTGGACGTCGATGACGAATTTCTTCGACCGCGACCCGCTGATGTCGCGGCAGGGGGAATTCGTGGAGCTGAACGGCGACTCCTCGGAGATCGCGGTGGATGAGGCGGTGGCCTTTCTCGAACGGCATCGGGGCGGGAAGCAGCCGGTCTTTGCGGTGATCTGGTATGGCTCTCCGCACAGTCCGTTTCGGGCGCTGGAGGCGGATCGGGCGCTCTTTTCCGATCTGGACGATGCCTCCGCGGATCACTACGGCGAGCTGGTGGCGATGGACCGCAGCATCGGCACGCTGCGAGCGAAGCTGAGAGAGTTTGGCATGGCGGAAAACACGATGCTTGTCTTTTGCAGCGACAACGGCGGCCTGCCCGGCATCGAGCCGGGCACGGTGGGTGGGCTGCGCGGCCACAAGGGCTCGGTGTTCGAGGGCGGCCTGCGGGTGCCGGGCATCATCGAGTGGCCGGCGGCGATCCAGCCCCGGGTGACGAGTCATCCAGCCTGTGTGACCGACCTGTTTCCCACCGTGGCCGACATCGTCGGCCTGCCGGACGATGCGCTGCTGCGACCGGTGGATGGCGTGAGCCTGAAGCCGCTCTTTGCCGGCGAGACGGGGCCGAGAACCGCGCCGCTGGGATTCCGCTACGCGAAAAAGGCGGCCCTGATCGACAACGGGCATAAGATCCTGACCGAAGACCTCGGAAAGGGCGTCTTTCACGTTTACGATCTGGAGACCGACCCGAACGAGACGACCGATCTGTCGGCCAGTCAGCCCGAATTGACGGCCCGGCTGCGCGAGGCCCTGCTGGCCTTCGACGCCTCGGTGAGCGCGAGCTTTGCCGGTCGCGACTATCCGGGAGGCGCTCTCAGCGAGCCCGATCCCGACCCGGTCTCCTGGCACGAGACGGAGGCCTACCGTCCCTATTTGGAGTCCTGGAAATCCCGCCGCGAATATGGCTCCACGATGGAGCTTCAGGCGAAGCGGGCTAAAGAACCGAAGAAATCCCCCAACTGACCGACCGATATGTGGCGACGCACGCTTTTCCTGTCCTTGCTGATCACGTGGCTGACCTGTGCCGGCCAGGCCGCGCCGCCGAATGTGGTCGTCTTTCTCGCCGACGATGCCGGCTGGGGCGACTACGGCCATTCAGGTAATCCCATGGCGGTGACGCCGCATATCGACTCGCTGGCGCGCGATGGCGTGTCGCTGGACCGATTCTATGTTTGTCCGGTGTGCGCGCCGACGCGGGCGGAATTCCTCACCGGCCGTTATCATCCCCGCGGCGGGGTGCGGGGCGTGTCCACCGGCCAGGAGCGGCTCGATCTGGGGGAAAAGACGTTGGCGGACGCTTTCCAGGCGGCCGGCTATGCCACCGGGGCTTTTGGCAAGTGGCACAACGGCAGCCAGTGGCCCTATCATCCGATGGCGCGGGGCTTTGACGAGTATTTTGGGCATTCCTCGGGCCACTGGGGCGAGTACTTCGACGCGCCCCTCGAGGAGAATGGCCGCATGATCCGGACCAAGGGCTACATCGTCGATGTCTGCACAGACCGGGCGCTGGCTTTCATCGACAAGAACCGGGAAAAGCCCTTTTTCTGCTACGTGCCCTTCACCACGCCGCACTCGCCCTGGGCTGCGCCGGCAGAACTGTGGGCCAAGCACAAGGACCGTCCCCTCGCCGTGACCGCCACCGATCCCGCCCAGGAAGTGGCCGACGAGACGCGCTGCGTCCACGCCATGCTGGAGAATCAGGATTGGAATGTCGGCCGCGTGCTCGCCAAGCTCGAAGAGCTGGGGCTGAAGGACAACACGATCGTCATCTACTTTTCCGACAACGGCCCCAACGGCAACCGCTGGACCGGCGGGATGCGCGGACGCAAGGGCACCACCGACGAGGGCGGGGTGCGCTCCGTCTGTTACTGGCGCTGGCCTGCGAAACTGCCCGCCGGACACACCGTGAAGCCGGTTTCCGGCGCCATCGACTTGTTGCCCACGATATTGTCCCTGGCGGGCGTGCCGCGGGCAGGAGACGCGCCACTCGACGGCCGCGACCTGTCGCCGCTGCTCACCCGGCAGACGGTGGAATGGCCTGACAGGACGATCTTTTCCACCTGGGCGGGCCGGATCAGTGCCCGCAGCCAAACCCACCGGCTCGATCATGAGGGCAACCTCTACGACATGATCGCCGATCCCGGCCAGACCAAGCCGGTCAATGCCGCGGAGCCCGCCCTGGCCGCGCAGTTTGCCGACGCGGTGGCTGAGTGGCGAAAGGAGATGTTTGGCGACGTCGCTCCGCCTCCGCCCGCGGCGAAAGGCCCCGCGAAAGGGAAGGGGAAAGCCGGCAAGAAAGGCAGTGGCGGTGGCGGACCTGGGAATGCCGTCGATCCACGGCCGATTCCGGTCGGCTACCGGGAATTTCCCATCACCCTGCTGCCGGCCCGCGACGGCGAGCCGCGTGGTGGTGTCCAGCGCAGCTCCGGCGCGCCGAATTGCTCCTACTTTGTCAACTGGACCTCGACGGAGGATCGGCTCGTCTGGAAGATCCGCGTCGAGACGGCGGGTCGCTACGCGGTGAGCCTCGACTACACCTGCCCGGTGCCGGATGCCGGAGCCACGGTTGAGCTGAGTTTCCAGGGTAGTCAGCTCTCTGGCAGAGTGGCGCCGGGTTGGGATCCGCCGCTTTACACCAATCAAGACACGTTGCCGCGTCCGCCGGCCGAGTCGCAGATGAAGGAGTTCCGCCCCCTGGAGCTTGGCCACATCGACCTGCCGGCGGGTGAAGGGGAACTCGTTCTGCGCGCCACCGACATACCCGGCGGCAGCGTGATGGACCTGCGGCGATTGACCCTGACGCTGCTGCCTTGAGACGCATCTCCGTCGGGGAGTGAGGTTGTCAATCGCGGGCCGGCTGGGATAATATCGCCCCATGAATTGGAAACGACGCGCCTTTATCTCCTCCTCCGTGGCCACTGCCGGAGCCGCCCTGATCTCCCCATCACGGGCTGCCGAAGGCTCCCGGATGCGTGTCGCGGTGATCGGTCACACCGGGCGCGGGAACTATGGCCATGGCATCGACACCCTGTGGCTCGACTTGCCGGAAGCCGAGATCGTCGCCGTTGCCGATGCTGATGAGCGCGGTCTCGCCACCGCAGTGGAGCGGCTCAAAGCCCCGAAGGGCTATGCCGACTACCGCCAGATGCTCGCCGAGGCCAAAGCCGACATCGTCGCCATCGGTCCGCGGCATGTCGACCAGCACCGGGACATGGTCGTGGCCGCCGCGGAGGCGAGCGCCAGGGGCATCTACATTGAGAAACCCCTCTGCCGGACCCCGGCCGAAGCCGACGAGATGGTTGCCGCCTGCGAAAAGGCCAACACCAAAGTCGCGGTGGCTCATCGCAATCGTTACCATCCCGCGCTGGCTGCGATCGACAAACTTGTCGCCGAGGGCGCCATCGGCCGGCTGCTGGAGATCCGCGCCCGCGGCAAGGAGGACCAGCGAGGGGGCGCCCTCGACCTCTGGGTGCTGGGATCGCATCTGCTGAACTTGATCCACTACTTTGGAGGAACGCCGCTGGCCTGCTCCGCAACTCTGCTTCAGGATGGCCGTCCGGTGACGAAAGCCGATGTGAAAGAGGGCGACGAGGGCGTCGGCGCACTCGCCGGGAATGCCGTCCATGCCCGGTTTGAGATGGAGCGTGGCTTTCCCGCCTTTTTCGACTCCGTCCAGGGTGCCGGGAACAGCGCAGCCGGCTTCGGCATCCAACTCATCGGCACCGGGGGCATCATCGACCTCCGCGCCGACAAGGAGCCGACCGCGCATCTGCTCGCCGGCAGCCCATTTCAGCCCGTCACTGATCCGCGCGCCTGGCAGGTCATCACCAGCGGAGGAGTGGGCGTGCCTGAGCCGGTCAAGGACATCCGGATGCAGGTCGGCGGCCATCACAGGCCCGCGCGTGACCTGATCGCCGCGATCAGCGAGGACCGTCCGCCCCTGTGCAGTCTGGAGGATGCCCGGCTCACCGTTGAGATGATCATGGCCATCTTCGGAAGTCACCGGCTCGGCGGCGGCCGGGTGGAGTGGCCGCTGAAGGAGCGGGGAAATCCACTGGCTGCGTGGTAACGCCGTCGCATCACCCATGAACATCGGCGAAGTATTCCATCCCCGCGACCGGGCCGAGTGGCGGGAGTGGCTGGAGACCCACCATCGGGAGAAAAGCGAGATCTGGCTGCGCCGCTACCGGATCGCCACGGGAAAGCCATCGGTCGGCTACGATGACATGGTGGAGGAATGCCTGTGCTTCGGGTGGATCGACGGCATTGCCAAATCCTACTGCCCGGAGAGCAGCGTCCAGCGCATCACCCCGCGCCGACGGAAGGGCACCTACCTGTCCGAGTTGAATCGTCAGCGCGTCTGGAAGTTGCAGCGGCTCGGCCTGATGACTGAGGCCGGGCTCGCCCCGATCGCGAGCCAGATCGGCTCGCCCGATGATTCCCTGCCGGTGCCGGAGTGGATGCGCGCCGCCCTGCAGGCGGATCCCGCGGTGTGGGAAACCTTCGAGGCCTTTCCCAAATACTACCGCCGCCTCAAGATCGGCTGGGTCACCGAATCGATGAGCCCGAGCCGGAAGGCCGAGACGGAGAAGCGCCTCGCCCATCTCATCAAGATGACCGCCCAGGGCCGGCGCTACGGCACCGAGCCGCTGGCCGACTGGGAAGGCTGATCAGACCGGGTAGGATCTCCGATCAGACCCTGTTGCATCGGAAACGGGTCGGGCATCGGGTCAACGGAGTTGCAACAGGGCCTTCCGGCGGGCGAGTTCCTCGGTCACGTAGGGTTGCCACGCTTCCCAGGATGACTCGGGATCGCCTCCGAACCGGAGGGCGAGGCGCACAAGGGCGTCGTCGTGGCACGGGTGCGCGTCGCCGTGTTTGGCAATCTCGATAAGGAGGGGAAGCTCGATTTCGTCGGTCCTCAGAGTCATCGTTCTGAAAAATTGGGCCAGAGCGTCTGGGTTGAGGGTCGGATCGAGCAGCAGCGGTCGGATTCGGGTATCGAAGTGTTCGTCTCTGACCAAAGGAATCAACTCACGAGCCACTACTGCCTGATCCTCCCTTTTCACGGTTCGAAAGGCGTTGGCGATCGTGAGAGATACCTCATCAATGTCTGGAGACGAGGTGAGCCATTCGTGGAGGCGGACCCCGATTTCGCGATCATCCATAGGGACAGGGGTGTCGGTGGTAGGCTCGTTGGATGGAGGAGTGAACGTCAGTGCATTTCTGGAGTTTGCGGAATTCTCGCCAGACGAGCTTTTGAGGGGTGATGGCGGCGAATCGTTGGAGTCGTTGTGATCGCCTTCCCGTCGAGACTCGAAGAGAATCCAAGCGGCAATCAGAATGGCTGCCGCCACAACAGTTGAGACGATTCTGGACATTGGAAGAGCTTTCATGGTTCCGATCAATTCCCGCCGCCGCCTGCGACGATGTTCCCGCCACCGGCCGCAACGATGTTCCCACCACCGCCTGCGACGATGTTGCCTCCACCTCCCGCGACGATGTTGCCTCCGCCGGCTGCGACGATGTTGCCGCCACCCGCTGCGACGATATTGCCGCCCCCGGCCGCGACAATGGCATTCCCGTTGTGACTCAGGACGTTTCCTCCGCCACCCGCGACGATGGCGTTCCCGTTGTGGCTCAGAACGTTTCCACCCCCGGCTGCTACGATCCCGCCTCCGGTTCCACGCAGGATGGCATTTCCCGCTCCGGCAGGCGTGATGAATTGCGGATCGAGGGGCGGAACTTTTCCATTCAAGACAATGGGTGTCGCTGGCGGTAAGGAGTTGGAGACCCGAGGGGGTATCGCCTGCGGAGCATGGGCTGACGATTCCATGGTGTTTCCACCAGTCTTGATACCGTTGCCCCCTCCGCCCACGAGGAAGGTGCCGAGTGTCGTCAAGTTGGAGCCGAAGTGCTCGTTGATCAACGCATTGGGGATTTGAATGCCCTGCTTGTCGGCAGGATTCAGGACTACCACGCCATCGGGAAAGAACACGCCTTGCTGCGTCAGGGTGTAAGTGCCCGGTCCGGCGACAATCCTCAGGCCACTTTTCGGGTCATCCAACAGCACCCGGTTCGCGACTCCACCATTCTTGTAGTCGCCCAGCATGTAGCGGCTGCCGATGGCCATGACACGATCGAAGGGCAAGGGAATGAGCGAGGTCGAAAGCCCGGCAGGATTTGGCTTTAGCTGCAACAGGTTCGCGCCTCCGAATTGGATGGTGCAGGAATTTGGCTGGGGCGAAAAGGTATCGCGAAGGAGGGCTTCCCCTGCGGGAGTGTGCTGCATCCCCATCCCCTCGATGGCGCCCTGGGTGACTTTTCCCGATTCAGCGTTGAAGTCTCCCTGGAGTACGGAGATGCCGATCGGACCGGGGGATTTGTCCATGGAGTTGGCGACGATCAATCGGCAGGAATTGTCTTCGATTCGAGTTCCCGGGCTTGCCGTTGCCACCAAGGTGATCTGACATGTTCCCGCTTCGGCTTTGAGCAAAGGCCCCAATGACCATCTCGCCGTTCTAGTCTTTTGGTTGTAGGAAAATGTCTCCAGCGATCTTCCGAACTCCTGAGTTTCGGCATGGTTGATATGATTGAAGTAGTAGTTCCCCGCGGACTTGAATTCGCATCCGGTGGGAATTTTCATCTCTATGAAGGTAGGACCGAGAGGGAGGGACGTCAGGTTCCCCAGAAACATGGTGACTTGGAATTCCTCGCCCGTCTTCACTGCGATCGGTGCACACCGTCCCACGAATACTTTCGCGTCCTTTTCCGGATCGCTGCGCACATCGAGGAGAACTTCGGCCGAGGCCATCGCAATCGGCGGGCCGGTAATTCTTCCGGCGACGGCCGATTGCATCAGGTTCAGGCTGCCAGCCAAGGCGGCCACCGGGGACCCCTGGGGAAGGGAAATGCTTGATGGATCGTTGAGAGAACGCAGAATCGCGGCGATGGGCGTCGGGCTTGTGACGTAGCGACCGCCAGTGATGACCGGATATACGGCAATGGGCCTGATGGTGTAGCCGTTCGAGTTCCTCAGAGCGCCAGCTGCCACATTCTGGTCGATGCGATAGTGGATCCAGGGAATCGAGGCGCGGATGTCTCCGGTGGCGTCCGGGTCATTTGCATTGACCAGAGGGGACGGGGCATTCGGATCGTTGAGGGGGATGCAGATTCGTTTCGCCCCATTCTTAAGGTTGGTGATTGTGATGGTGGAATTGGAGATATTGGGGTCGCCGGGGCGTCTGAAGTTAGCGTCTTTCACCCATAGGCGGACGATTTCATTGTCTAGGTTGAAGAAGCGGATGCCCAGTAATTCATAGCCCAGTGGTAGATCGAAGCACATCTGGCTACCGACAACCCGCAACTCCGGGTTTCCCTCCATTGCGTAGGGGAAGCCGATCTCGACCTCCTCGGTGCCGTCGAGTGAGTCCCGGCTCCGCGGCTGGTCCTTCTGCGTCAGTGTGGTGGTGATCGGGTCAGCGATCTGAACGGTCAGCTTGTCGGGCTCTCCATTCACGGGGAAATGGAGGGACTGGCAGGTCAGATAGTAACCCGGCTTCAAGACATAATTCAGTCCCTCGGTACCCTTTTTGACCGCCCCGCTTACTCCGCCACTGACAGTTTCGATCTTGGTCCCCACCTTGGGCTCTCCCTTGACCTTGAGTTGGTAGATGAAGGTGCCGGAAGCTCCGGGAGCGAGGTTGCCCACATATAGTTCCACGCTTCTCACCAAGGGGATGGTAGAGGGAGTGAGATTCTCAATCTCTCTGCCTTTGGCATCATAGAAGTGGTGCAGGTTTTCGAGGTCTTGCTGGGAAACCAGATCGCCATTTTTTGCCACGAGGCCTTGGAACTCGACATTGGCGGGGAGGATATCCCGGACGTAGACTTCCCGTGCGGTTGTCGTGCCGGTGTTGTGGTATCCGAGGAGATAGCTCATCGCACCGTCGATGGCGCTGGCCTTTGTGTTGATCAGGAAATAGAGGTAGTCATTCCCTTTTGGGATGCTGGACAGAAGAGTGTATTTGAACTCTCCGTTGGGAATCGATTCATCTCGAGGGCCAATGGGGACTTTTCGGAGCGTGAGGCTGGGGAGTGATTCGTTCCCCGATTGGAGTTGTGTGACGGTGCCTCGCGAGGGTGGCGCCTTGGGGTTGATCAGTGGAAGCAGTGCTTCGGGGGCGGAATTCAAGGCGATGGCCGATCTGTCTTTTGCGGTTCCGTAGACGAGAAAGGGTGTTGCCGAGATGTGGCCCACCGCGTTGAAGCCGTGGTTGAGGATGCGCGTATGCACTGTCCCCTTCGCGACCAGACTAAAGTAGTCGACCGGCACATCGGCGCCGATCTGTACTCGGTAGCGCATCAGGCGATGTTCTCCCGGCGGCAGGGGATCGGGAAACTCCCAATAGAGGAACGGCTTGTCGCCCCGGAAGTAGGCCGGTCGATTCCCGTCATCGGTACTGGTCGTCAAGGAGATCGCGGATTCCTCGGCCCCGACGAAGTTTCCCCCGGAGCCGATCAGGCGGGCGCCCAACAGAGTAGTGCCTTGTGGGATGGCATTGACGACTCGAATCGCTTCGATGGCGGTAGACCCCCAGTTTGTTGCCTTTAGGGTATACTCAATCACCTCGCCGGGGGAATAAACCGTGAATCCTGAGTGCGATTCGTCCCTGTCGGTCGTGACGGTGAGGGAAAGGGGCGGCTCCACATCGGTAATAAAGGGCGTTGCCTTGATGAGATTTCCGCCCGGTCGTTGCGCTGTAGCGGTCGCGATGATGGAATCTTTGACACTATTGGTCGTCACGGTGGCCCGAAAGAAGGCATGCGGATGGAATGAACCGGAGGTGGTCGATACGCCGGGACCGAGATTTGGAATGGTCAATTGAACGCGTCTCGGTTTCTCCAAAACGAGCACCTCCATATTGGTGACTGGATCTCCGGTCAGAGGGCCCTCGAGGATGGTTTTAGCGGGCACCGGGAAGGTGACTTTGATATCCCTGATGGGAATCGTGCTCTTGTTCACTATCTCGGGGAACCAATGGATTGACTCGTTGAACCGAACGGTCCGACCCGAGGAGTCGCTGGTGGTTTCGACTTTGGTGAATTCGAAGGAGAGCGGTTCACTCACCGTCAATTTTGGCATGAACGACGAGGCGGCGGTCTTCCCTCTCCGGATGACGTTGATCGGAACGATCGGCGTGCCGATTTTGGCCGTTGGCAGGATCCTGACGCGGAATTGCTTCACCCCGGCTGCTCCGGGTGGCAGGGTCTCGGTCCAGCGAATGATGCGAGTGGCTTTGGCGACCAGGATCTGATGCCCTGGATCGGCTTGGACGGGAGGCGATTCCAGTGTCGGCGGGAGCACGCAGTCGATGGTCGCGTCGGTCAGTGTGTTGGGCGTGTTGTTGGCATAGCTGACGGTGTAGTCGATGAACTCGCCGGGATAGGCTTTGTAGGTGAGAATGCCGTTCGGTAATTCTGTGCCGTCGGGATCGGACTCGGTGAAAAGGCCGCCTTGGATTTCGAGGGGCTTGGAGAGCTTCGAGTAGCGGTTGAGGATCCACTGGAGGGATGGAGTCGATCCATTGGCCAGCACAATGTCTCGCTGTCCGGTGTTGCCGTGGCGGCCGGTGGCGAGACGATGGGGATTCCGGGCATTGGTGGGCAAGACGGTCTCGAATTGATCGAATCCCACCAGGGCATTCATCGGATCGAGACGGGAGTTGATCCGGACGACCAGAACCCCACCGGGCTGCCCGCCGGGAGCTGGGGGTGTCTCGAATTGGCTGGTGAAAATCAGCTCGGGGAAACGGTCCCCATTCACATCCGCGAGGATGACGTGGGATCGGAAATCGGTGGGGCCGGCGCCCTGTGGGCCTTCGCCAACTGGATACATCTCATTGCCCCTCAGACTGCCATCGGGTCGCGCGTCAAAGAGCTGCCAAAGCTGATGGTCGCGGATGTCGTCGGGATCATTCTGATTCCGGCTGGCGAAATGGTGCAGGACCACCACCGCGTCGGCGCGTCCGTCGCCGGTCACGTCTCCCACCGCGAGCGCCTGAGCCGGGAGTGGCGGGAACCCGGTGACAACCGTCTTCGCGGCGAACTCGGGATCACTCTCGGTGGCGCTGCCGAAGCCGCCATTTTGCTTGTTGCGAAAGGTGATCAGGCGATTGCCCGCCGTGTCGACCATGACGGCGTCGAGCCAGCCATCGCCATCGACATCGCCCAGTTTCACCAGACCGGGATCGGCGCCGATGGGGGCAGTGGCACTGTTGGCGCCGGTGAGATGGAAATCGGGAGTGTTGATGATGACGGCCACCTTTGCGACGGTCCCGCCCATCCCATCATCGCCGGTCCCGGTGATGACGATGTCCGGCCAGCCATCGGCGGTCACATTTCCCACCGCGCAATGGGTGATGTTCGCGATGCCGGCACCGAGCAGACCGCCCACCGCGATTTCGGAAAACTGCAGCGCGCCGCCTCCATCGACGCCGTCGTTGCGGAACACCTTCAGCGTGCCGTCCACCACGATGGCGATGTCCGGCCGGTCGTCGCTGTCGAAATCGCCAATGGCGCTGTCGGTGATCGAACCCGGCGTCAGGAAAAAGCTGTTGTCGGTGAAGGCACCGCCGTTTCCCTGTCGGCGCACCCTGACCTCGCCGGTGGTGCGGTCGATCTGCAGCACATCGTCGCCCTGACCCTCGTCATCGAAGCGGGCAGCGAACAGGCCCCGGCAGTCGATGGCATCACCAGCGAGCGGCACGATGCTGGAGAAGCGCGGCTCCAGATTTGGTCCCGGTCCATAGGGGAAAGGAACCCTGAAGGTGCGGCGCTGAAGGGGGGACTTGTTGCCGGCCGCGTCCACGGCCCGGACCTCAATGACGATGGAGGTGCAGTTGAAACCCACTGAAAAGGGGATGCCGCGCTGCCAGGCCCACTTCTGCCATCCGCCGTTGCCGGGAATCGGCGCGGTGGAATTGAGGACACTGCGGAACTCGATGGCGGTTTTCGGATTGTCTTCCGATAGGCCCGGATCGAAACCGGTCTCATCCTGGGGGTCCAGCAGCATCTTGAAGAAGGTGACCTTCCCCGCCTTTTCCATCCAGGTGTGGGTGATGTTCAATGTCGGCGGGATGGTGTCGATCACCGGCCGCTCGATCAGGATGGAGATGGTGACTTCGTTTTCGTCCTGAAATTCGGTCTCGGACGATTCATACCCAGGCGCCTCGGCTACGACGCGGAAGTAGCGATTGCCAATCGGTGGATTCACGACGGACAACACCCAAGTGTTGCCGCTCCGGGTCATGGCGCTGCCCGTGGGCAGATCGGTCCAGCTCAGCGGATCGTTGGGATCGAGGGTGGACTCCACGCGGAGCACCAGACCATCCGCCATGGACTCCTGATCGATGGAAAAGGTCCAGGGCAGGTCGCTATTCCCGGGAATGATGGTGAAGTTGGAGGATTCGGGCAGCACCGGCAGCGAGGTCGGTTCCATTTGATCGACGATGACGGTGAACTGCCCGAAATTTCCTTTGTTGGTGAAGGCATCGAAGGAACCCAGGAAGAGGCGGGTCGCCCCCTCGGGGACACGGAAGTGCTGGGTGTTTAACTCGTCGTCGAGGCCGTCGCCGATGAAGAAGGGCTGGCGGAGCCCGGGCTGTAGGATCGGAAGGTTCCGGTTGTCCGGGTTGCTGAAATCGAGAAGCAGGGATGGAGCGGGTTGGGCCGGCGTGTCGTCGTTCACGAAGACGCCCACAAGCGCATTTAGAGGGGCGGACATGGGTCCGATTCCGTTCTCGGGACTGTGGTTTGCTGCATCGCCGCCGTCGGGACCGGTCGTCCCTGGGTCGGGCCCGTTGTGGGTGCCACCGAAGACCTGGAAGACGAGATCGTGTCCCGGAACGAGGGCAATGTCGGCGAGAACGGGGGATTGGGCGAAGGCGACATCTTCTTCTTCCGCAGGCGTGAATTCCGGCTGTCCGGAAAGCCAGAGATTGGCTTCGCCGGGGACGATCAGCGATCCGGGGACGGCCAGCGTGCCGGGGTGGGCGAAGGAGGGGGAGTCGACCTCCGCAGAACTATCGCCGGCAAGGACCACCCGGGGATTGTCCGGGTTGTTTTCGGGAGCGGTGGCGTTGAGTGAGACGATCCGCTTGTGGCCCGACGGCGAACCGTCGGCGTAGTCGACAAAAACGATCTTGGAACCATCCGGGCTCCAGGTGGGCGCATTGTCGACAAACATCGGAGGATCGATGAAGTAGATGGGATCGCTGAGGTATTGGCGGAGATTGGAAGATTGGTGCTCCGGTAGGAGAGCCCCGGCATTGTCGCGGATTGTCAGGGTGGCGATGGCGATCTCAGTGACGAAACCGTTGACCGGAGGGTCGCTTCCGGGAAGCGTTCCGGTGTATTGCTTGGTGGATTGGAAGGCGATTTTTTTTCCATCGGGGCTGAAGGACGGCCATGCCGCGCGGCCAACTATTTGGGAAGTAATGGGAGGGAGGGGACTTCCGATCACGCTGGCGGTTCGATTCCCGCTCTCATCGAATACTTCCAGAAAGGCGAGATCGGCGCCAAATTGGCAGACGAGCAGATCTCTTCCATTGGGCGAGAAGGCGCAGTCGGTTACCCATACCACGCTCTGGTCATCCGTGAGCGACTCTGGTGTGTCGATGACCGGTTCACCCTGGTCGTTCAGGACTTGAACGAGATAGACCTTATTATCGTTCCCAATGTAGGCCACTTGGCCACCCGCCGGATGCCAGGAAGCGCGCTTAAGATAGGAGGCGTCCGGTCCGACCAGTTGTGGTGCATTGGAGAGGGCGTTATACGGTTCCGCTCGCATCAGCCAGAGACCGTTCTCGAAGGTATCCCAATTGATTCCGGTGAAAACCAGCCAATCTCCTCCTGGGCTGAGTTGCACGTCGAGGGCGTCGAAATCGGTTGCAGCGAGGCCTAAGGCATTCTTCCCGGAGCCGTCGGCCGCCATGAGCCAGATTTCGAAATCGGCAACATAGGCGATCTCCTTTCCGCCTGCACCTCCCCCGCCCGTATCTGCGAAACCGTAGGAGATTTTGTCGATTCCCCCGACTTCGTTGGCTGCCGAAACTCTCGCGATGGCATAAGCGATTTCGTTGCTGCTGCGACGGATGCCGGCGAAAGAAGCGACGCTCCCTCCCGACCCTGCCGCCGGGAACAGCGCGGATTCGAGCAACTGTCCCTGTGAATCGTAAACTTCGATCGCATTGTCGCCGAAGGTGGCATCCCACCAGGAGAATCCCACCTCTGCGACTGGGGTTGCAAAATTGATTCGGATATCGGAATAGGGGAAAGAGAAAAGGACGTCCGGATTGGCCCGCAGCAGCCGTCCCGAGACCAAGTCCGCGGGCGGCGAGTAGCCGTCGGCCGAGGGTTGGTAGATATGGAGATTTTCCACGCTGGAAAAAGTGAGGCCACTGATGGTGAGAGGATTAGCAGCAACGCCAAGGGTCTGGTCGTCGAAGTCGATTTCCGTGTTACCGGGTGACAGTTGGGAACGGTCGGTCAGCTCCAAAGCCGGAGTTTCGTGACACAACATCAGAAAAGCGGCCAGGATGGTGCGTTTGCTCCACGAGGAAGTGATCGGAACTGAGCGAGGTTGCATGGCAGTAGAATGGTGAAGAGCAGGTCCTGGGTTTCGGATTCGGGAATCGGAAAAATCTCCGGCTTCTGGGAGATTACCGTTTGGCTCTTGTTTGTTTCAGGCCCGTCTGTAAAATCTGCCGGGAATTTTCGAGTCATTTGCATGGGTTCCGCCAATCCCCAGTTCCCCACCACGAAATGGACCCTGATCCGCAAGGTCCAGAAGGGCGACGACCGCGAGGCGACGGCGGCGATGGAAGAGATCTGCCGACAATACTGGTATCCCGTCTACGCCTTCAACCGGCGCCAAGGGTTCGGCGAGGCGGATGCGGAGGACCTGACCCAGGACTTTTTCCGAGCGCTCGTCAGCCGTGAGACCATCCAGGCGGCGCGGGAGGAGAAAGGCCGCCTGCGATCCTTCATGCTCAACATGCTGCGCGAGATGAACGCGAATCACCTGCGATCGCGCGCGGCGGAAAAGCGGGGCGGAAAGGCGGTGATCGTTTCGTTGGATGAGAAGATCGATGCGGAGGAGCGCTATCGTCACGAACCCGCCGGGATCAGCGACCCGGCGCGCCTCTTCGACCGGGCCTGGGCGGAGCGCCTGCTCGCGGCGGCGACGGAACGGCTGCGCGAAGATTTCGAAAAGGGTGAAAACCTGGACGACTTTGAACAACTCCGCGAGTACCTGCCGCTCGGAGAGAATGCCACCCCGTATGCCGACGCCGCCCGAAAGCTCGGAGTGAAGGAAGGGGCTCTGCGACTGCAGATTCACCGGATGCGGAAGCGCTACGCCAAGCACCTCGAAGCAGAAATCGCGCAAACCGTGGCCGATCCCGCGGAGCAGAGGGCGGAGCTGGCCTATCTGCTCGAGGTGGTGGGGCGGTGAGATCAAGGAGCAGGGGCGCCCCCGCCCCTGTTTTCGAAAGACAAATGACACTCAACAAGATGACAGGGCCGGGGGCGGCCCTGCTCCTTGGAGATTCATGCATCCCGCGCCAAAATTCTTCAATCCCTACGCGGAGATCGAAGTCACCGCGAACAACCTGCCTCACTGGCAGCAGCCGGGAGCCACCTACTTTATCACCTTTCGATTGGCTGATTCCATTCCGGCAGTGCGCCGCGAAGAATGGGCGGAGCACCGTGCCGTTTGGCTCGCCAACCATCCTGAGCCATAGTCGCCTGAGACCGAAAGGGAATATCACCGCTTCTTCAGCGCCCAAATCGATGCCTGGCTGGATGCAGGTGAGGGGGAATGTCTCCTGCGAACTCCGGCCTTGCGTGAACCGCTCGTATACACCCTGCGACAGGGAGACGAAACTCGCTATCGGCTCCACGCTTGGATCGTGATGCCGAACCATGTTCATGTGCTTGTCACTCTGGCGGAGGAGGCCAAACTCGAAAATGAAGTCGGTGCCTGGAAAAGCATCTCAGCTCGTCGAATCAACCGTCTTCTTGGGCAGTCGGGAGCTGTGTGGCAGGAAGACTACTTCGACCGGCTCGTGCGGGACCGCGACCATTTCGCGAATTGCGTCCGCTACATTCGCCGCAATCCGGAGAAGGCGCGGTTGCCGGAGGGGAGCTACGAGCTTTTCGAGAGCGAACTGGCTTTGCAGTTCGCGCCCCGGGAGGGTTGAAAAAGTCAAGGAGCAGGGGCGCCCCCGCCCCTATTGGGTGGTGACAGGGCCGGGGGCGGCCCTGCTCCTTGAGGCAATTCCAGGGTCTCGATGGATTTCACCAGCACTCCCTTGGTCAGCACCACCGCGCACCGTCCTTCTTTCAGCACGGAATGCCTCGCCGAAGCGTGGAGTTCGCCGTCGAGGACAAGGTCGAACTGGTCCCCGATGAAACGAAATTCGAGAGTGTGTTCGGACCGGGCGCGCAAAGGCGCGGGGAGCGGTCGATCGAACAGGCGGAACGAATGCTCCGCGTCGGCGGGGACGTAGGCAATGAGATAGTTCTCCCCGGTGTAATGTGCCAAATAGAGGTGGCGACCGAGTGCATCCCTCCTCTCCCGGGTTGTGATTTGCACGCCCTCCGAATCCCTCATGGCAAAACGGATGCGAACCGCTCCGTCACGGGTGCCTTCGGGTAAAACGGCGATGCCTTTCAATGACTGGTCTGTTGTGATCCCCCCATCTTCGCGGATCCATCCGTCCCCTTGGAACATGTTCGGGTCCGCGAGTTTCTCTCCGAGCCAGTCGGTCCAGATGTCCTGACCGACCGCGACCGGTGAATTGCCCCGATACTCCTCCACCGGCTTCCCATTGATCTTCTTCAGCGTCGGAATGGAGAGTAGGATGGGAAGGTCGCGTTCCGGAACGAGGTCGACATCCACTTCGGCGAGTGGGAAGGCCTTCAGAGGCGTGTGGTCGGTGATGCCCGTGCCCGCGAGAACCAGGCGGTTGAGTGGCATGTCGGAGAGGAAGGAGAGGTCTTCTAGAGGGCAGCCCTGTAAACTGAGACTACGCAGGGGTATCCCGGCGAGTGCCTCGTAGGTCCGGGGCGGTTTGTCAGGTGTGCCGAGGGTGAGATAGGTGACTTTCGATTCGCGCAGTATGTCGAGATTCTCCACCTCCGCATGTTCCAACTGAAGGTGTTCGATCGGCAATCCGCGCAGCCACTCCAGATCGCGGACCCCGGGGGCATAACAGAAAAAGATTTTCAGATCCGTTAGCGCTGCCACGGGAGAAAGGTCGTGGAGAGGACTGCCGCTTATCTGGGTGATGGTCAAGGCAGTCACCTTGCCGCCTTCGATCGTCGCTTTGAGCGATACGTCGTTTCCATTGATGGACTCGAGCGCCGCCTCGACGATCTCGACCTGGCGCTCCGCGTTTGCTTCCTTGACCTGCCCCCAGAAGCTTTCGCGCATCGTCTGATGCAGCGACTCGGACAAAGGAGCTACCTCCACGGAATGCACCACCGACTGGCGCACCCACATCACCGATCCGCTTCCGTTGGCGAATGTGTTGTCCCTCACCTGACCGGCCGGGCGCCCGTCGACCCAGGCGCGGAAAAGGTTGTCTTCGACCGTTGCGACCAGTTCGTGCATCCGATTGACGTCGAAGCCGGAGGGATGGGGACCGCCCGCTTCCAGAATCGCCGCTTCCGTCGCGCCGGTGTCATGCCGGTGGATCAGGGTTTTGAGCTTTTGATTGAGCACATAGATCATGCCGTGATCACCACCACGGAGGTTGATCTGGGAGTCCGCGGAATGCCGGATGCGGATGGCATAGTTCCGCCAGGAAGGGTCCGTCACGGAGATTCCCACCGGCGATCCATCACCCGCTCGCCGGATGCCGTCGGGTTCGACTACCAGAGCAGGATTGGCGGCGGCTTCCTCCCGCACCTTCGCGGTGATGTCGGTCCAGGAAGTGCCGTCCATGCCGGAGATCGGAGAACTCTGACCGATCTGCTTCGGTTCGGTGGATGTCGGGGAATCTAAAGAAGCTTCCCCGGGCGAACCCGACTCTGTGACTTCGCGGAGGACGGCGCGGTGGAATGTGATCGGCAATAACGGTCCCGCCATGATGCCGACCTTGGCCGGATCGTCGAGGGTAAAATCGGAACCGAGGGCGAGGCCATTCAAGAAACTCGATGTCACGGGCCATTCCTCAACGATCTCGCCGTTGATCTTGGTGGTCACCCGATCCTTTCGCACCTGCACCAGCACTACTGCGCGCTGTCCCTTCCGATAGTAGGGCGTCGGGCGTCCATTGTGGCCGAGGCGGACATGCATGGGTACGCCGCCTACTCCGGCCAGACCGGCGACATAACCCGTGCCCCCATGAACGTTCATGATCAAGGCAGTTTGCTTTCCGCCGATCGAAAAAGCGATGCCGGCATCCAGTTCCTCCGATTCTGCGGTGAATTCGACTTCGAAGTCATACTCAGGAGGTGGCACCTGTGCAAACTCCACCCTCGGATACCCCCCGCGCGCACCCGGAATAATGCCGTTTCCCAACGTTTTCAATCCACCGGGATCCGAAAACCAGGTGCCGGCGATCACGTCGCGTTCAAGGTCCACGGTTTCGAGCAGGCCAATCTCCGCAGGCGGCGCCACGGTGGGAATGGGCTCCGGCTGCGACACGACCATCCCTACCCAGACTCCCACTGCCGCGAGTGCGGCGAGACAGGCGATCAGCACCCCGGCTTTCCCCCGTTTTCGAGTGGGCTCCATCGGGGGTGAAGCCGCGAGGGTGGCTTCTGACATCCGTGCCAGTCGCGTCGTGCTGATCTCGACCAACTCCGCCCGCACCTCGAGCGCGCTTTGATAGCGTTCCTCGCGATCGGGCTCGAGGGCTCGGCAGATGACTCCGTCGAGGCGGGGATCGATTTCCTGATACCTCTGCGAGGGCAGCTTGAACAGACCGCGCGGCACCTCGCCAGTGAGCATCTGGTAAAGCATCACGCCTACCGCGTAGAGGTCGGCCCGGTGATCCACCGTCATGCCCATTGAGAGCACTTCCGGTGCGACGAAGTCGGGCGTGCCGAGCGCGACATTGCTCATCGTCAGCCCGCTGTCGAAAATCGGATCGACCATCTTGGCGAGTCCAAAGTCGGCGACCTTCACTTTGCCCTCCTGGTCGATCAGCACGTTGGCTGGCTTGATGTCGCGGTGCACGACGCCGCGCGAGTGCGCGTAGGCCAGCGCGTCGCAGACGTGAGCCGTGACGGCGAGGGCGTAGTCTTCGCTGAGCCGCCCATTAGCTTGAATGAGCCGATGCGCATCGGTGCCATCGACGTACTCCATCACCAGATAAAGCAAGCCGTCCGCCGTTTCCCCGAAGTCGTGGATGTGGACGATGCCCGGGTGATTGAGCCGGGCGAGCGTTTCGGCCTCGTGTCGGAAACGCTCCGCGAACTTCAGCTCGTCATCGGCGGTCGGCGGCAGGACCTTGATGGCAACGGTGCGCTTCAAGGAACGCTGCACCGCGCGATAGACCGCGCCCATGCCCCCGCGGCCGAGGAGGGACTCCACCTCATAGGCAGGGATCGCGGCGGAAAGCCCTTCCGCGGACGGCGGCTCCCAGATGGGGGCGCCTCCGGGAGGGTTGCCGGTATGTTGGGTTTGGTTCACAATCGGGCGCGGTTCTCGACCGAGATCATGTCCTTAGGGTAGTAAATGATGTAATCGAGGCAAAGCAATATTTGCCCCCCTGGGGAAGATTCCGGCAGGAGGGAGGGCTCGCTCGAAAGATGGTGCCGGGCGGGTGCGTGAGCTGGATGGCTGATGAAACAGGGTAGGGTCTCCGATCAGACCCTGTTGCATCGGAGAGGGTACCCTGTCTGTCCGGAATCCCCGGATGCCGTCGCCGTCACTGGCCCCGCATGGCCCGGACCGAGGCGGCGGCGGTGTCGGAGGCCTGGGCGAGGTGTTGGCGCATCGCTTCGGCGGCGGCGGCGGCATCGCCGCTGTGGATCGCCTCCAGGATGGCGAGATGCTCGTCGGCGGTGGTGGTGTGGATGCCGAGCGCCTGGGCGCCGACGATCTCGCGGACGGTCTGGACCAGATCGCCATAACGCCCGATCTCAGCCGCGAGGCGCCGGTTGCCGGAGGCCCGTGCCACGGCGGCGTGAAACTCGCGGTCGTGCCGCCAGTCCGGGTCGATGCCTCCGCTCTCCCGGATGCGCCGGAAATCGGCCATCATGGCCTCCGCCTTTGCCCGGTCGAGCCGACCGGTGGCGAGGCGGGTGGCTTCGACTTCCAGCAGCGACCGCACCGCATAGACCTCGCGCAGTTCCTCCGGGCCGAAGGGCAGAAACACGGCCCCGAAATGCCGCCGCAGTTCGACCAGGCCCAGTCCCTGCAATTCCAGCAAGGCCTCGCGAACGGGTGTCCGGCTCACGCCGAATCGCTCGCAGGCTTCGCTCTCGGTGTAGCGTTCGCCGCCGTTCCATTCGCCGGACAGCAGGCAGGTCAGCATGCCGCGCACCACGGCGGGTTTGCTGGGGGCGCGGGTGACGGGCTTTTCCGGTGCGGACGGGGCTGGATTCATCGGGATGGCGGCGATCGGGAACCTATCCCGGCCGGCCCGGTGTGCGACCGATTTCTGCCGGGGCTTGCATGCTTCGGGCGGTGAGCCAAAGTCCGGGGTGGCTTTCCCACGATCTTCGCATGACGCTTCGTCTTTGGATTCTTTTGCTGTCGCTCTCTGCCACGCCTGGTCTTTCCGGATCGGCGGAGCCGGAAGTCCTTTTGGATGAGACTTTCCGCTCCGAGCTGTCCCAGGAGTGGTTTTGGGGCTTGGGCACCTGGGAGGCGGGTGAGGGCGTGCTGCGCGGGTTCGAGTCGGGACCGAGGCGGCACGGTCCGGTCAAGATGCGGCGGCTCGCCTTTACCGACGCGACGCTGACGTGTGAGTTCCGGTTGGAGCGCGGCGCCACCTTCGCGGGTGTCATTTTCAATGGCTCGCAGGAGCGGGGTCATTTGGTCCATCTGGTGATGGGCCGCGACCATGTGCGCATCCTCGCGCATCCGAAGAAGGGAGAAACGGCCGAACTGCTGCGAAAGCCTCTGGCGCTCGCGGTGGGGGAGTGGCACCGGGTGACGCTGACCTTTTCCGGCCCGCGAATCGCGGCAAACATCGACGGGGTCCCGGTCGAGGCCTCCCATCCGTGCATCGCCGAGGAAAAACTGACCTTCGGACTGGGCGGCGATTCAGGTGGTCCGACCGGCGAGGCTGCGGGGGCGCTGGAATTCCGAAACCTCCGCATCACCCGTTGAGTATCGTCTGTCCGCGCCACTCCCTCATCCCATGAAATCCCTGAAAGCCCAGTCCCTCTGCCTGTTTGTCTGTCTGCTGGCAGCCGTTTCATTTGGACAGAATCCGCCGGCTGCTTCGTCAGATAAGCCGGCTCCGACCCGGCTGCCGGAGTCCCTCGTGGCGTCGCTCGAGGCGCATCCCGGTCTGGTCTATGCCCGATATGGGGAGCGGGAACTGGCTCTGGATCTGTATCGGCCACGCGAGCGGGGGCCTGCCCTGCCGGCGATCGTTTGCATTCACGGCGGAGGCTGGTTCAAAGGGGACCGCTCGGCGATGACCTTCCTCGCCCAGGCGCTGGCCGCCCGCGGCTATGTCGCGGTGACGGTCTCCTACCGACTCAGTGGTGAAGCGAAATTTCCCGCCGCCATTCAGGATGCCAAGGCGGCGGTGCGCTGGTTGCGCGCCCACGCGGCTGACTACGGCATCGATGGCTCGCGGGTCGGTGTGACCGGCCTCTCGGCAGGGGGCCACCTCGCCGCGCTGCTCACCACCAGCGGCGGGGTCGCGGAACTGGAGGGAAATGGCGGCCATGCCGATCAATCGAGCGCCGTGCAGGCGGGCATTGCAATGGGCGCACAGAGTGATCTGGAGTCGGCCCGAATTGGTGAGCTGAGTGGGAAGGATGACGATCCGTTCTACGGTCCCTTCCTCGGAGGTTCCCAGGCGGAGATGCCGGAAATGTATGCCCTCGCCTCGCCGAGGCATCATCTGGACCGGACCGACCCGCCTTTGCTCTTTCTGACCGGTGAGTTGGACGATCCCAGCACGCATGCGGACGCGATGCGGGTGGATCTGGAACAGGCAGGCATTCCGACCGGGCTGGTGCTCATCCCGCGGGCGCCCCATGCGTTCCTGATGCGACAGGAAGCTTTTGATCGTTGTGTCGCGGAGTGCGACGCCTTTTTCAGCAAACATCTGCGGTCCGGCCGCCCCTGAGGCAGTCGGGTCCGCCATCCTCCCACCCCGTTTCCCTGCATGCCATCCATCCGTTTCTCCTGTCCTCAATGCCGCACCCGGCTCTCCGCCCAGCGTGACCAGATCGGCACGCCTGCCACCTGTCCGGAATGCGAGTGGACCTTCTACGTGCCATCGGTGGATGAAAAGGAGGACGAGGGGGTGATCAAGTTTTTCTGCCCGTTCTGCAATCGCAAGCTCTCGGCGACGGCCGATCAATTTGCCCGGGAGATCCCTTGTCCCTTTGAAGACTGCCAAAAGCCGGTTCTGGTGCCCAGTCCGGAGTGGAAGGCGCTGCCGCCGGTTGCTCCGGAACCGGGTGTCTGAGCGGCCGGCCGGGATGCAGGGTCGAGGTCGTCAACTCATCGGCGCGCGCCGAAGCATGCCGGAGACGGATGTGGCAGTTTATTGGGGTAGCCTTTCGGGGTGGGGCGTGGCGGAGACCGAGCTGGCAGGCCGTCAACTGCTCCCCGGACTCCCCGCGTGCCGGTCGTGGAGCGCCGGCGCTTTGGGTTGGCGGAAGTGACGCGGCAGCCTTTGGTTGCAGGGAGGTGGCATTCACCCGCATTTCTCATACCCCTTCTGCTGTGACTGGCTGTGGTCCGCCCCTGCTTCGTTCCGGCCCGGCTTTCCCGTGACAAGCATGGTCTCAAAATGCCCGGCGGGAGATCCGCGCCGCGCCCTGGGGGACGGGACCTCGCGGCGTCCCGCGATGAAGGGGCATGAGAAATCCGGGCGAGACCTTTTGCCCAAAAATTTGCCGAGGAAGGCGATTCAACTATCCGACTGGCCAGGCGCCAACGAAGGAGCGCCGCGAGTTGCGTGACTGAGAAGCCCACTCAGTCAGAGGAGGGTCTGGTTGCTCTCTCGATACTTCCCGGGCGAAGTGAGCCGAGTGCATTCCCATTGAGAAGATATATCTCTTGCAAAGCATGGTGGCAAGAGACCCAAAGCCGCAGATACTTTCTCACCTCCACACCTCATCCTTCGCGGGATCGCCGGGCACATCGAGGAGCTGGACTTTGTTGATGCTGGTGAAGCGGGCGTGGTCGGTAAACTGGCGGACGATGCGTTTTTGCTTGTCGAGCTCGAAAAACTGGGCGGTGGTGGCGAGGTAGCCGTGGCCGAGCCAGTTGATGACGAGGGTGTGGCCGTCGGGCAGGCGCTGGAAGCCGCTGATGAGGCGCAGCGGATTGTTTGGCACATCCTGGGTGCCGAGCTTACACACGGTCTGGCCCTCGCGGTCGAGTTCGAGCATGGCCTCGCCTTCGCCGCAGGCGATGAGGAGGTGACCGTTGGGCAGCTCACGGACTTCGTGGGGATCGCCGGGTGTGGGGATCGTGCGGAGCAGTTTTCCTTCGGCGCTGAGTTCGAGGATGGCGCGGTCGCCTTTGGCGCTGATGAGGTAGCGGCCGTCCTTCGTGCGACGGCAGCCGCGCATTTGATCGTGCGTGTTCTTCGTCTTTACGGGCACGGCGATTTCGCGGGTGATCTGGCCATCGCGACCCACCTCGACGAGTCGCTGCGTGCCGCACTCGACGACCATGACGTTGCCATCGGGCAGGGGCTGGCAACCGTGCACTTCGGTGTTCTCCGGGGCGCGATAGCTCCAGACGACTTTGTGGTCGAGCGTGACTTCGCGGGCTCCACGCAGGTGGCTGAAAAGGATGTTGCCGTTCGCCAGCATCCACACGTCCTGCGGTCTCTCGGCGGGATGCTCCCACTCGATGCGGCCATCGGCGGCGATGATGGCGACCTTGTTGCCGCCGTAGTCGCTGACGAGCACGCGGCGACCGAACGGCGCGACAGGCGGCGTGGCGACGGGCACGGGATCGCTGAGGAGATTGCGATTGTTGCGCTGCAGGGGCGGTTCGGGGCTTTCCCAGCCGCGCGGGGCACCGAGATGCAACACGGACTGGCCTGTGATGTCGTCGATGCGCAGGTTGTCCATGACGAAGCCATTGCGCGAGCAGCGCCAGCAGTGGATGGCCTGACCGCCGCTCTTGATGACGTTACCGATGACCTCGTAGCCATCGAGATTGAAGTTCGGCTCGATGCTGGTGACGCCGGTCTCCATGTAGTTGTAGTTGCACTTCACGTTGCGCAGATGGCCACGAAACGACGGATGGCCGAGCAGATAGCCGGAGCCGTTCGGATTGATGGTGCGGGTGCGCTGGATGGTGATGTCCTCGGCGTCGAAGGACTCGCCGGGGCCGGTTTTGCCGCCGGGCAGAAATTTCCCGGTGTGCTCGCCGTAGCACATCACCGAGCGGTTGGTGTCCACCATGGTGATGCCCTCGACGAGCACGCCGCGCAGGCGGCCATGGATGAGCACGCAGGCATTGATATCCTTCACGAGAAAGCCCGGCTGCACGTTGCGTGTGGCGTTCATGTCGATGGTGCCTTTTCCGGTGATGCGCACGTTTTCGATGGTGTCCGGCTGGCGTCCATGGCCGACACGGATGCCGTACGCGACGGGTCCGTCGTAGGTGCAATACCAGGTGCTCCCCTTGTTGTGCCCGGTCTTGCTGCCAAAGCGGATCTGCACCCCGTGGGCGAGCGGCTGCCAGTCGCCGGTGATCGGCACGCGCTGATGCGGTGTCTCGGCAAACCTGCTCGCGGACGGTGGCAGCTTGGCGGAGCCCTGCGGATTGTCGGCGCTCTCAAAAACGCCCCAGGCAAAGGTGTCCGCTCCGCCCTCGCCGCCCTCGGAGTCGATCCGGATGGTGAAGATGCACGGCTTGATGAGGTCAAAGCGGCCGCCCATTTCCAAATCATCGAGCTTCTTGCCCGCATCCTGGTCCGTGGTGACCTCGGGCTCGGCCTCGAGTTTCGTCGTGTCGTCCGCGAGCTTCAGCGTGGCTCCCTCGCTCAGCTCGATGTGGATCGATTTGTCCACATAGAGGATGGAGCGGTGCTTCGTCAGGCCGTGCTGATGCAAACCGGGCAGAAAGACCAGTTTGTCACCCGGAGCCGCGCGATCCAGGACGGCTTGCGGATCGTCGCCGGGCTTGATCGAATGCTCCGCGGCAGGGAGCAGCGGCGCGAGGGTGAGAAGGAATGCGAAAAGGCGCATGGTGAGCGGGTTTGGTTGAAGTGCCGGTTCAAAGTTGAGCCATCGGCTGCACCATCGGCCAGAGCTTGATCTCCTCAGCGACGAGGTGCGCGGGCAGTTGGGCAGTTTGGACGATGAGCCGGCCGAGATCGGTGGGAGAGATGCACTGCGCCAGCACGTCGGGCTCGCGCGGCGGGAGGTTGGCCGCCCCGGTGAAGTCCGTCTGGCCCCAGGAAGGCAAGACGGAGGTCACCCGCACGCCGTGAGGTCTCAGCTCGGTGAGCAGGCAGCGCGTGAACATGAGCAGCCCGGCCTTGGCGGCGGAATACACGCTCCAGCCCGGCCACGCGTGCGTGGAGCAGGCGCTGCCGATGTTCACGATGAGGCCGCTGCCCTGCTTCTGCATGATCGCGGCGGCGCGACGGGATCCGAGCATGGTGCCGGTGAGATTGCTGGCGAGACTTCGGGAGATGGCCTCATCCGTCTGCTCGCTGGCCGGGCCGATATGGACGCCCTCGCCCGCGTTGTTGATCAAGACATCGAGACGACCGGTCTGTGCGAGCACTCCGGCCACCAGGCGGTCCCAGGCCTCTCCGTCCGCCACATCGGCGACGAAGGGCGTCGCTCCGAGGCGTTGCGCGGTCTCATGAAGCCTCGCCTCGTTGCGTCCGGTGATCCAGACCCGGGCGCCGGCTTTGACAAAGGCGTCCGCGATGCCCGCGCCATAGCCGCGCGACCCGCCGGTGACGATGACGGAGGAGGAGGTCATGTTTGTCATTTGGGCCATATTTTGAAATGGAGAACCGATTGAAGGTCAAAAACTGAGGATTTGCAATGGCAAATCTTGTTTTATATATCAAACCCATGCCCACGGCCCGAAAATCCGACGCCAATCCCCTCAACCGCTACAAGGTGCCCATCCTGGACCGCACTCTGGATCTGCTGGAATTGCTCTCGCGGCATCCCGAGGGTCTGACGCTCACCGCGATGACCGAGGCGCTCCAGATGCCTAAAAACTCGGTTTTTCGGATCGCCACCACGCTGACGCTCCGCGGCTATGCCGAGCGGGATGAGGGCACCAAGGCCTACCGAGTCAGTCGCAAACTCCTCGGTCTCGGCCATGCCGCCGTGGGCGGCGAGCGGCTCATCCAGGCCGCCGCGCCCATCCTCGCCGCTCTGCGCGATGCCACTGGTGAGACCGCGCTGCTCGGTGTCCTTGCCGGCAGTCATGGCGTGGTGCTCGATCAGGTGCCGTCGTCACATCCGGTGAAGGTCGTCGTCGAGATCGGCCACGCCTTCACCCTGCACACCGCGGCGCCCGCGAAGGCCATGCTGGCTTACTGGAGCCCCGAGGCGCAAAAAGCTTTCGTTCAGCAGATGAAGTTCACCAAACACACCCGGCACACGATCACGAATGCCACGGCCTTCCTCGCCGAGTTGAAGCAGGTCAGTCAAAACGGCTATGCGCTCGATCGCGGCGAGGAGAGTGAGACCTATGCCTGTGTCGCCGCGCCTGTTTTGGATCATCGTGCCCATCCCGTTGCCGCCATCTGGATCAGTGGCCCGTCGGACCGCGTCACCCCGGGTAGCCTGAGTAAGCTGGGGCCGAAGGTGAGGCAATTCGCGGATCAACTATCGCGGCAGATCGGGTATCAGACGTGAAAAGTGGCCGCGGTCTGACCTGCAGGGCATCGTGTCGATATGGCTGAAGCCGAAGTCATTCTATCTGGCCAGACTCGATTCGGGTGCCCGCCTGTCGATCAGGGAAGCCAATGCTTGTCGTCCCCACTTCTTTCCAGCCCGGATCTCTCCGGGACAGCATGCTCTCATTCAGCCCGGCGGAAAATCCGGACCGCGCCTCGCGGGGACAGGCACTCGCGGCGATGATCCGCGGGCGCGCGAGCGACGCAACACAGGGCTGGCAGTCGATGGTTGTCGGATCAAGTCAGCCGGGTCAGGGTACCATCGCGTCGTGGGCCGCCTTGAGTTTGGACACGATTTCGGGGTGCTCCGCTGCCACGTCGCGTTGCTCGCCGGGATCGGCCTTCAGGTCGAAGAGTTGCATCGCCGCCGGCGCCACGCCACCGCGGAGGCCGGGATAGTCCTGCGGTTGGTATTGGTTTGCCGGTGCGAGGATGGTGGTGCCGTCGGGAGCCCGCGGATCGACCCAGGGCTGGCCCGATTCGGTGCGCTGGAGAAAGGGATCGCGCGGTTGGATCACGTGCAGCTTCCAGCGATCGTCGCGGATCGTGGCGAGATTCTGGTTCTGCGCGCCGAGAAGGTAGCGGGGCTCCGGTGTGGCTTTTCCCATCAGTATGGGTAACAGCGAGCGTCCGTCGATGGTGATGTCCTTGGGCAGGGAAATGCCCGCGGCGTCGAGGGAGGTGGCGAAGATGTCCATGGTGCAGGCGATCGACTCCACCACCTGCCCCGGGGCGATGCGGCCGGGCCAGCGAACGAGGCCCGGCACCCGGTAGCCGCCCTCGTAGCTGCTGCCCTTCATGCCGCGCAGCCCGCCGCTGCTGCCGCCGTACCAGGCGCCATTGTCGCTGGTGAAGATGACGAGGGTGCGTCCGTCGAGACCGGTCGTTTTCAACTTGTCGAGGATCTGGCCGACGCTCCAGTCGAGTTCCGCGATGACGTCGCCGTAGAGGCCGGCGCCGCTTTTCCCATCGAAGTCGGGCGAGACCGCGAGCGGCTTGTGGGGCATGGCGTGGGGCAGGTAGAGGAAGAAGGGCCGGTCGCGATGACGCTCGATGAAGTCGAGGGTCCGCTCGGTGTAGCGCTTTGTTAGGGTCGCCTGATCGACGGGGTATTCGGCGCGCCGGGTGCCCTCGAGCAGTTCGACCGGGCGCATGTCATTCGAGTAGGGAATGCCGAAGTATTCGTCAAAGCCCCGCGCGGTGGGCAGCCATTCCGGCTTGGCATGTCCGAGGTGCCATTTGCCGATCGCGGCGGTGGCGTGGCCGGCCTGACGGAACAGCTGGGCCAGGGTGATCTCCGATTCGGGCAGGTGAAGCAGGTGGGTGGCCTTGTCCCTGCCATCGGGGGCGGGATTCTGGGTCATGCCGCAGCGGAAGGGATACCGGCCCGTCAGCAGCGCGGCCCGCGTCGGTGCGCAGAAGGGTGCAGGCGTGTTGAAATGGGTAAAGCGCGCTCCCTCCGCCGCCATCCGGTCGAGGTGCGGGGTCTGGTACCGCGTCTGGCCGTAGCAGCCGAGATCGCCGTAGCCGAGGTCGTCGGCGAGGATGACGATGACATTGACGGGCGGATCCGCCGCGCGGGTGGACAGGATCGGCATCAGGGCGGTCAGGAGCAGGGCAAGGATGGGGGATTTCATGGGGATCGACGAAGTGTGATTTCTGATCAAACAGGGTAGGATCGGCGATGCAACAGGGTCTGATCGGAATCAGACGGTGGCGCCGGGCAGGCGGATGCCGGCGGTTTCGAAGATGCCCGCGCCGATGAAGCGGGCGCGCGGTCCCAAGTCGCGTTCGATGCGGAGGACTTCGTTCCACTTGGCGAGGCGTTCGCTGCGGCTGAAGGAGCCGACTTTGAGCTGTCCGGCATCGGTGGCGACGGCGAGGTGGGCGATGAAGGCATCCTCGGTCTCGCCGGAGCGGGCCGACACGACGGGGAGCCAGCCGGCGGCCTGGGTGCGGCGGATTGCGGCGAGGGTTTCGGTGACGGTGCCGATCTGGTTCAGCTTGATGAGCACGGCATTGGCGACTCCGGCGGCGATGCCGCGCTCGATGCGGTCGAGGTGGGTGGTGAACAGGTCGTCGCCGATGAGCTGGCAGCGGTGGCCGATGGCGTCGCGGACGAGGCGCCAGCCTTCCCAGTCATCCTCGGACATGGGGTCCTCGATCGAGACGATGGGATAGCGGTCCACCCAGTCGATCATGAGAGCGGCGAAATCCTCGGAGGAAAAGCGGCGACCCTCCAGGCCGAGCCGGTAAAAGCCGTCGCGATGGAGATCGGTGGCGGCGATGTCGAGCGAGAGGCCGACCTCGCGTCCTGGCGTGTAGCCGGCCCGCTCGATGGAGGCCAGCAGCGCGTCGAAGACTTCCTCATTGCGGTCGAAGAGCGGCCAGTAGCCGCCCTCGTCGGCGACGCCGGCCAGCTTTCCCCGGTCGCGCATGACCTCGGCGGCGGCGTGAAAGACATTCGCGGCGACCTCGAGCGTCTCCGCGTAGGAGGTGGCGGTGAGGGCGACGATCATGAAGTCCTGGATGTCGATGCGGCCCTGGGCGTGCTTGCCGCCGCCGAAGATCTGGATCTCGGGCAGAGGCAGCAGGGTGCCGCTGCCGAGCGAGGCGTGCAGCGGCAGGCATCGGGCGCGGGCGGCGGCCTGGGCGACGGCGAGGCTGACTCCGAGGATGGCATTGGCGCCGAGCCGCGATTTGTTCGGCGTGCCGTCGAGGGCGATGAGGGCGGCGTCGATCGCGGCTTGGTCGAAGGCGTCATGACCGGCGAGGGCCGGGGCGATCTCGTCGGTGACGTGGCCGATGGCTTTGAAGACCGAGCGGCCCTGGAAGCGGCGCGGATCGCGGTCGCGGAGTTCCCAGGCCTCGTGGCTGCCGGTCGAGGCGCCCGATGGGACGAGGCCGCGGCCCACGGTGCCGTCCTCGAGGGTGGCGATGACTTCGATGGTGGGATGTCCGCGGCTGTCGAAGATCTGGAGCGCGTCGAGGGCGGTGAGTTTCATGGGTAAAGCCAGGCGGCGGTGAAGGCGTCGAGTCGGGCGGGCGGCTGGGCGAGATGGGCGAGGACGAAGCGGCTGACGAAGTCGCGCCGGCTTTCGTCGAGGTATTCGACGGGCGATTTGCCATGGACGCGGGCCAGCAGCAGGCAAAGGAGCAGCCGGATGGTGCGGCTCTCCAGCTCTTTTCCCACCGCCCCGGCGTAGGCTGACCAGAAAGCCGGCACCAGGGCGGCTGCGGCGGGATGGAGGAGGGCTTTCAGATGCAGGTGGGTGAGCAGAAAGGCGGGGTCGAAGGCCGGGTCTCCAAACCAACCACACTCAGCATCGAGGATGACGAGGCGATCGGGTCCGGTGAGGAGATTTTTCGGGCTGAAGTCGCCGTGGACGAGCGCGAGCCGCGTCGCTGCGAGCTGCCCGGCCTCCGCACGGAGGAAGGCTGCCGCTTCCGGTACCCGTTCGGCCGAGGTCAGGAGGTAGGGCTCGATCCGCAGAGCGTGGAAGTTGTCCAGAGTGTCAAAGCGGTCGCGGGCGGCGGGATCGTCCCACGAGGCGGCGTGCAGCCGGCCGAGCACCTCACCGGCGCGGCGGGCCACGGCGGGGTCGATCTTTTCGGCGAGCAGGGCCGTTTTCCAGTTTTCCAGACCGTCGCCGAGATACTCCATCGCGAACCAGCCGTCCGCCGCGTCGCCGCCGAGGATGTGGGGCACGGAATCGGGAACGATGCTGGCGGCATACTGGAAATAGTCCTGTTCGACACGGTTGCGCGAGACATCGGCGAACCAGTCATCGCGGACTTTTAGCTTCGCGAGCGCGGATTTTACCACGAGCCGGCGATGGGCCGTCTCGATGAGGACGATATCGCTCGACACCCCGCCGGTCAGGGGCGTGACCCGGGCGGCTCCCGTGGCATCGAGCCAGCCAGACTCCCAGAAGCGGGGGATGAGGGCGTCGGCATTCATGGAACGGGTGGGGAATTTTGGAGAAACGCGGCGGTTTGGTAGGAGGAAAGCCGACCGGGCTCCGGCGCAAGCGACCAATGGCGCCATCGTGCCCGGCATTGTATACAATCTCTGTTTGCGTTCCTCCCCCCGCGGACGCATCGTTCGCCATGCAAGTTTCCTTTGCGATCCGGTCCTGCGCAATCCTGGGAGCCTGGATGGGCGTCTGGGCTCTTGGCGCAGTCGATCTCCGGGCGGCTGATGCCCCGCTGCCCGCCGTACTCGAAGCCCGCTGCCTCGACTGCCACGGCGCCGAGATGCAGAAAAGCGGTCTGCGGCTCGACTCGCTCGTCGCGGCTTTGCGGGGCGGGGACTCCGGGGAAAAAACCATCGTTCCCGGCAAGAGCGCGGAGAGTTATCTCATCACCCTCGTCACCTCGACCGACAAGGCCCACCGCATGCCGCCGAAGGGCGAAGCGCTCACCGCGGAGGAAATCGCGGGCCTCAAGTCCTGGATTGATCAAGCCGAAATCTGGAAAGGGGCGCAGGCCGAGTTGGACAAAAAGACGACCGATCACTGGGCCTACCAGCCGGTCGTAAAGCCGGCGGTGCCGACCACGGGTCACGCCAACCCCATCGACGCCTTCATCGAGGCGAAGCTGAAAGAGAAAGGCCTCGCCTTCAATCCTCCGGCCGAGCCGCGCGTCCTGCTGCGGCGCATGGCGCTGGATATGACGGGGCTTTTCCCTGACGAAGACACCTCGCGGCAGTTTCTCCACGACAGCGAAGCCGAGGGAGCTGACGCCGCCCACGTCGATGCCGCCGTCGCTGCGCTGGCCGACCGCCTGCTCGACAGCCCCCATTTCGGCGAGCGGTGGGCCCGGCACTGGCTCGACGTGGTGCGCTATGCGGATTCGAATGGCTTCGAGACGAATCATGAGCGCCCCAATGCCTACCACTATCGCGATTACGTCATCCGCGCCTTCAATGACGACAAGCCCTACGACCGCTTCGTGTTCGAGCAGCTTGCCGGCGACACTGTGGGCGAGGACGCCGCCACCGGCTTCATCGTCGCGGGCCCGTGGGACCGGGTGAAGGGGCAGGACCCGCTCCTCAACGCCATGCAGCGGCAGGATGAGCTGAGCGACATGGTCAACACCGCCGGCACCGCCTTTCTCGCCACCACCATGGTCTGCGCGAAATGCCACAACCACAAATTCGATCCCGTCACCCAGACCGACTTCTTCGCGATGCAGTCAGTCTTTGCCGGCGTCCAGCATGGCGAACGCGATCTGCGCGGCACCGATGACGCGGGGCGGAAGGCGCGGGCCGAAAAGCTCGCCACCGAGATCGCCACGCTGCGGAAAGAACTCACGGCCCTCAAGCCCGCGCCCTACCTCGGCTCGACCCTCTTCATCGACGAGACCGACCCGGTCAGAACCTCCCAACTGGCCGAGCTGAAAGGGGAGGGAAAGAACCGCGAGGGACAGCAGCGCGGTTATTTGGGCGACCTCGGCGGCGTGGACCGTCTCCCGAATGTCTCAGGGGGTAGCTACCGGTGGTTTGAAAATGCGGCCGGCCGGGACGTCTTTGTGTGGCGCCCCCAGACTACGGGCAAAAAGCGCGTCTGGCTCTCGTGGGGCAGTGGATTCCTATCCCACACCACTGACGCGCGTTATGTGCTCGATCGCGACGGCGATCCTGCCACCCGAGATGACCAGCGCGAGATCGCCAGCGTCGATCAGCAGAAATTCGCCGATGGCACCGCCGATGTCGGCAACAAGGCGATGTGGTCGGGCTTTTACGATGCCGGCGAGCATGAGTTCGCGGAGAAGAGCGCGATCTTTCTCCGCGGCGGCGGGACCGGGGCCGCCATCAGCGCCGATGTCCTCGTGCTGCAGGACGCCGGAGCGACCGGCAGCCAGCCGCGCCTGCGCGCGCCGGTGAATGCGAAGGGCAACGAGGAATCCTTCATCCCCGTCGAGGCGCGCTTCGTGCGCTTCACGATCGAGGCCAGTAGCAGCGGGCAACCGTGTATCGATGAACTGGAGATCTGGTCTGGCGAAACGAACGTCGCCCTCGGCGGCAAACCGACATCGTCCGGCGATTTCCCCAACAATGCCTCCCACAAGCTCGCCCACATCAACGATGGTCAATACGGCAACAGCCGCTCCTGGATTTCCAACACGCCCGGAAGAGGCTGGGTCATGATCGAGTTGAAGTCGCCCGCGACCGTCGACCGCATCACCTGGGCTCGCGATCGCGAAGGAAAATACAGCGACCGTCTCGCCACCCGCTACCGGATCGAGGTGGCAGGGGATGCGCAGGGCCCCTGGCGGACCGTGGCTTCCTCCGAGGGCCGCGCCCCGGTCGGGGCTCCCGCCACCGACGCCGTCACCTATGACCTCGCCGGCCTCGATCCCGGCCAAGCCAAAAAAGCCCGTGCCGTGTGGGAGCGCATCGCCCCGCTGGAGGCCGAGCGGGCCGATCTCGCCTCCCTGCCGAAAGTGTATGCCGGCCAGTTCGTGCAGCCGAAGGAGCCGACCAAGCGTCTCTTCCGCGGCGATCCGCTTTCGCCCAAGGAAGTCGTCGCACCGGCGAGTCTGAGCGTTTTTGCCGGCATGTCAGGGGCCTTCGCGTTGGCCGCCGACGCTCCCGAAGCCGAGCGCCGCGTTGCTCTGGCGAACTGGATCATCGATCCGGCCAATCCGCTCACCGCGCGCGTCATCGCGAACCGGATCTGGCATTACCACTTCGGACGCGGCCTCGTTGCCACCCCCTCGGACTTCGGCGCGATGGGATTCCGACCCAGCCATCCCGATTTGCTCGACTGGCTCGCCGCCGAACTGGTCGAGCACGGCTGGTCGCTCAAGCACCTCCACCGTCTCATCCTCACCTCGCGGACCTACCGCCAATCCTCTGCCCCGCGTCCCGACGCACTCAAAGCCGACGCGGGATCGGAATTCCTCTGGCGTTTCCCCCCGCGCCGGCTCGAGGCCGAGTCCATCCGCGACAATGTCCTCCTCGTCAGCGGTGCGCTCGACACGCGGATGTATGGCCCCGGCTTCCTCCTCTTCGAGCCGAACGCCAACTACGCCCGCAACTGGGTCGCGAAAGACGACTTCAATGCCGCCGACTACCGCCGCATGGTCTACTCACTGAAGCTGCGCATGGAGCACGACGCCATCTTCGGCGCCTTCGATTGTCCCGACGCCGGCCAGGTCATGCCCGCTCGCGGTCGCTCGACCACGCCGATCCAGGCGCTGAATCTCTACAACAGCGGTTTCCTCGTCGATCAGGCCAACCGCTTCGCCGAACGCGTCCAGGCCCAGGTCAAAAGCAACGACCCCGCCGCCCTGGCCGAGGCGGCCTTCGTCCTCGCCTTCGGGCGCAGCTGCGAGGCCGAAGAACGCGAGGAAGCGGCTTACTTGACCAAGGAGCACGGACTCGTCAGTCTGTGCCGGGCGCTGCTGAATGCGAACGAGTTTTTGTTTTTGCCGTGAGTTTTCCGAGGGACTGAAGCAAAGCTGTCGCATCAGTTCATGGAATCACATTGATTCCCGTCAATCCGAACACGGGCGCCGCGGCGAGGAGGTGCCGGTCATTCGAAAAGATCTCTGTGAAGCCGTTCTCTGCTGCCGTCGCGAGATGGAGCGCGTCGGCGGCACGGAGATAGAGGTTGGCTGGGGCGCTGGTGAAAGCGGCTTCGACGCGGTCGTAGATCGGATCGACAAGCGGCAAAAGAACGATGGTTGTCGTGGAAACGTCTGTTTTGAACTGAGCCAGAAGACTTTGGAAGTCTTCCATCGTGGCGAATCCTTCACGCACCTTGCGAAAGGCGGCGGATGCGAATTCCGCCCGGGTATGGGCGGCCGAATGAATTTCGGTCACCTGTGAAGCGAGCGCACGGACTTCTGCACTGCCGGCCTCGGTGACTTGCAGCTTGAACACGTAGTTGGCATCGAAGTAGGCGGGAGTCATCGCGCGTCACGCTCTTCCGAAATAATCACGGTCGAGTCGGTTCCTCCGGAAAAGGCCCCTGACGCCAGCATGGCTTCGTACTCCGGAAGTAGCTTGCGTTTGGCCCATTTCGATTGAGTCGAGGCCGGGGCAGAAATTTCCTCCTCGGAAGTCAACGCCGCCTCGATCAAATGAATCGTCTCCTGCGTCACCGACCGCCGGTGCGCTGCCGCCATCGACTTGAGTTTGGCATGCAGTTCTTCGGGGAAGGATTTGATGACGAGGGTGGCCATGGTGTAGAAATGGTAGCGGAATGCTTCCCTTTTGGCAAACGATTCAGCCAATCGAGGATTTTTCGAAATTAATTGTATACAATTCGCTTGCCCGGCGGCCAAGCCGCGGTTTTTGTGTGGCAAGTTCACCTGTAGCATCGCCCCATGAACCGTCCCCCCGCCGAAACCCTCTCCGCCGCCGGACGCACCCTGCTCGACCGGCGTCGCTTCCTCAGCCAGTCGGCCACCGGTCTCGGATCGATCGCCTTGGCTCAGTTGCTCGGTCGCGATTCCCTGCTCGGCGCGACCTCCAAACTCGGGCCGTTCCGGCCGCAGATCGATCCCGCACAGCCCTACGCGGCGCGGAACGGCAATTTCCCGGCCAAAGCCAAGAATGTCCTCGTCATTTTCTGCTCGGGCGCGGTCAGCCAGGTCGACACGTGGGACTACAAGCCGGAATTGGTGAAACGCCACGACACTCCGATGCCGTCGGATCAGAAGATCGTCACCTTCCAGGGCGAGCAGGGGAATCTGATCAAGCCGAAGTACGAGTTCAAGCCCCGCGGGCAGAGCGGCAAGATGATCAGCGACCTCATCCCGAATCTCGCGGAGTTAGCCGATGACCTGTGCTTCATCCATTCGCTGACGAGCAAGACGAACACCCACGGTCCCGGCGAGACCTACATGTCCACCGGGCAGACTCTGGAGGGCTATCCCTCGATGGGCGCGTGGACGAGCTACGCGCTCGGCTCGGACAACGACAGCCTGCCCGCCTTCGTTTCCATCCCCGATCCGCGCGGCTTTCCCCAGGCGGCGGGAAACAACTGGGGCTCGGCTTTCCTGCCGGCGCAGTTCCAGGGCACCTCGTTCAATGCGGCCAAGCCGATCCGTTACCTCGACACGCCCGCGGGGATCTCGCCGGCGGCGAACCGTGACACCTCCGATTTTCTCAAGCGCCTCAATGCCCGGCACCTGGAGCAATTCCCCGGCGACTCGGAGTTGGCTGCGCGCATCGCAAGCTACGAACTGGCCGCGCGCATGCAGCTCTCCGTGCCGGAACTGACCGATCTCGCCAGCGAGCCGGCTCACGTGCTGAAAGCCTACGGCGCCGACGACACGCAAAACGCGGTGCGGGCCGGCTACGCGAAAAACTGCATCCTCGCGCGGCGCTTGCTGGAGCGCGGCGTGCGCTTCGTGCAGGTCTTCAACGGCGCCTTCGCCATGGGTGAGGGCGTTGGGAATTGGGACGGCCACAAGTCGATCTACGATCAGTATCCCGGTCACGCCCACATCCTCGACCAGCCGACGGCCGCCCTGATCAAGGATCTGAAACAGCGGGGCCTGCTCGAGAACACCCTCGTCGTCTGGTGCACCGAGTTCGGCCGCATGCCCACTTTCCAGAAAGGCGCGAGCGGTCGCGATCACAATCCCGCCGGCTTCACCGGCTGGCTCGCCGGGGCGGGGGTGAAGGCGCCCTTCAGCTACGGGGCGACGGATGAGTTCGGCTGGAAAGCGGTGGAGAATGTCTCGACGGTTTACGATTTCCACGCCACGATCCTGCATCTGCTGGGTATCGACCACGAGCGGCTCACTTACTACCACAATGGGATGGAGCGCCGGCTCACGGACGTGCACGGGCACGTCATTCGCGAGGCCCTGGCGTGATTTCCGATCCAACCGGGTATGGTTTCCGATCAGACAGGGTAGGATCGGAGAGGAGACCCTGTTGCATCGGAGTCGCGGGCTGCCGTTGACAGGAGGCGGGGCATGGGTTTTACAATCCGCCGCTGCGCCGCGCCCCGTCCTGTCACGATGACGCTGCGGGCGACAAATGGCCTGAAACCGAAACTGACCTTTCCGACATGAAACACCTCCCGATTTCCGTCCTGCTGGCGCTTGCGACCGGCCTGATCCCGTCCTTTGGCCAGGAGGCCGCCCAGCCGGCGGCGGCTCCGGCAGCACCGGCGGCTCCGAGTCCGGCGGATATCGTGCGCGGCGCCATCGGGACGGCGGCCGATCCCGAGAGCCAGGTGAGCGCCTTTTACGCGAAGTGCAAGGAGGGCAAGGCGGCCGAGGGGCTGGAGGCGATCCTCTCGACGAATCCGGTGGTGAAGGCCGAGGATGTGAAGCGCGTGGCGGAGGCCTTTTCCGGCATGGTGGCGACGATGGGCGCGTTTGTGGACTTCGAAATCGTCCGCGGCTCCAGCGTCGGCAAGCGCACCCAAGTGCTGCGTTGCGTGGCGCATTTTGAGCGTCAGCCGTTTGTGAATGAGTTCACCTTCTACGACCCGGGCACGGGTGGCTGGCGGCTCGTCCATCTGCGCTACGACGCGAATCTGGCGACGATGTTCCAGGAAGACGTGCGCCGCGACTCCGCGCCTCAGAGCGGGCGCTGATAGGTGCCGCAGCGGTTCAGCCAGCCGGGGAGCCAGCGGCTCTCGCCGCGGGCGGGCGGGGAGTTCTTGACGCGGCGGGTCAGTACGGCTTTGGCGGCTTCGCCAAACTCGACGGAGGCGGCGGCGCCGCCGGGGGTGTCGCGCATGGTCAGGAGCACGTCGCGCAAGCCCCAGCCCTGGCCCTGGTATTTCTCCTCGGCTTTGACGCCCTCGCCCTTGAAATTCACGTAGTCGATGAGGGCATAGACGCCCTGACGGCTCTGGGCGACTTTGTAGAAATTGGCCCGGAGCTGGTCTCGGTCGGCGGGATTCGGGGTGGCGGCGGCCATTTTCGGCAGGGCCTGCTCGAGCCGCAGGACGATGAAGTCGGTCTGGGGGGCGACGGTGTTGGCGAGGAACTGGCGCAATTCACGCACCTGGGGGCTGCCCTGAGCGGCGAGGAAGGCTTGGCGGTCGGGCCAGGGGCAGCCGCGGGCTTCGGCCAGCCAGCCGGGCATGGGCACCTGGCGCTGTTTGAGGAAGGCGATGAGTTTTGGGAAGCTTTCCTCAAAGGGACCGGGGCGGCCGGGCACGTACCAGATGAAATGGCCGATGCCGAGGGAGGCGAAGTCCTCGCCGCTGTTCCAACTGACGAGGCCCTCCACGGTGCCGGCGCACTCGTTCTGCCAGATCTTCCGGCCGATGATGGCGGCATCCTCGGCGGGCAGGCGGATGGCGCCGCCGGTCGGCGAGGCGGTGGCAGCGGCGTTGCCGCCGGCTCCGGAGCGGGGAGCGCTCACGCAGCCGGAGGCGAGCAGGGCCAGGGTCGCGACGGCAATGAGCGGGTGTCGGCTGGGGGAGAGGGAGGGGCGGCAAATCATGGGAGTCGGTGGATCGCGCGGTGGGGGAGTGGGGGGAATGGCAATAATTTCAGCCATGTGAACTATAAATCGGTTCGATTTATCAGGAAAGTTCGGATTTAGGTTGAAAAGTTTCCGAATCGACCATAAAAATTATAACTTCAGACCATTTTTGTATTTCCTTCCGTACCCGGAAGTCATGGACCACCCTACCGACCACTCCCAGGGGGCGCGTGATGAGGCTGCGAATGCAGCGGAGCGCTCTCGTTTTCTCTCGGCCATTGGCTTTGGCCGCGAACCTGTCGGCGTGCCCGTGGGGGCCGCTGAAGAGACGGCGGCGATCGCTGCGGTAGCGGAGGGGGCGGTCGCGACGGCTGCCCTGTCGGAGGTGGAGAGCCCGGTCGTGGCGGTTGAATCGGCCGAAGTGGCCTCGACCGAGCCGGCGACGGGCGGGGTGGCGGCTTTGACTCTGGCAGCCAAGGCGGTGGCCACGGAGGTGCTCAATGATTCAGAACCGTGGCCCTGGCTGCGTGGGGGATCGGGGGATGATGACGGTTCCGGCCCCAAAACCCGGGAGATCCAGCCGCCGATGCCAGTATCCGAAGGGCGCTCGGGGGTGAAGCCCTTCACGCCGCTCGATGAGCCTGAGCCCCTGCCGGAAGACGTGCCAGTGGTGGAAGATGCTGTCGAAGAAGACGCCGAAGCCGAGGCGCTCGCGGATGATGGTGTGGCTTTGCTGGCGGATGGCGGTCCGGATTTCATCGCAGTGAAAGACGGGATGGACGAGTTGGCCGATGAATTGCTGCGCGGCTTCGATCTCGACGACGAGCCGGCGGTTGCGGCTGTCATTCCGGGGGCCGTTGCTCCGCAGGGAATCGTGGATTTGACCGATCCCGAGCCGCAGCCTCAGCCCGGGCCACAGAATGCGGGGGAGACTCAGGTGACGGCGGAGGAGTCCGGTGAGGTGGCTCCGGCCGAAGCGCCGACGGCTGCGTCGCCAGCGATGCCGTGGCTCACGCCCCGGAAGGATCTGCCGTGGATGCGTCCCGAGGGGGAGAAGGCGGCGGTGGTCCCGGCGTCCGAAGCCGAAGCCGCGTCGATCGTGGAACCCGAGACGGTGGTCGAGCCAGAAATGGTGGTCGATGAGGATCTGCCCAAGCCGGCGTCGACGGCGGTGACTCCGGTGAGCGGACTGGCGCTGGGCGACCTGCGGGATCGTCTCTCGCGGAGTGTCGATGCCGCCGAGCCGGCCAAAGAGCCGTCCGAGATGGCTTCGATGCCGGTTCTGGCAGCCCCCACGCCTGAGGTGGCGGCCGAGACAGTGGCCGAACCCAAGGCGGCTCCCGAGCCAGCCACTGCGCCGGGCTGGGCGATGCCTGCGGCGGTGGCGGAACCGACCGACAAGAAGCCGGGCTCGCCCTGGTCCGATTTTTCGTGGGCGACTCCGGCTGCCGGCGGTGGCAGCGATACGGGCCTGATCGACGAGGACGCGCTGCTCATCGCGGATGACGATGATGATGTGCTGACGCGTGGCTTTGGCGAGACTTTGGCAGCCATTGGGCAAAAGCCGGCCCCGACTCCGGCGGAGGCGCCTGCTCCTCCCGTGGCTGAGCCGGCGCCGATGGCCTGGGCAGAGCCCGCCAAGGCATCGCAGCCTGAACCGTCGGTGGCGGCAGTGGCGCCAGTGGTTCCTGTCGAGTCGACGATGAGCGCTCCCAAGGTCCAGGATGCTGCCTGGTCGCCTCCGGTGACGGTATCGGCAATGCCAGCCGCCGAAGCGACGACTGAGCCGCCGTTTTCCGCCCCGGTGGTGTCGGGAGGCGCTCCCCAGGCCGACACGGACACGGGAGATCTCGTGGATCTTTCCTGTCCGCAGTGCGAGCGGGGGCTGAGTCTGAGGCGGGAGCATCTGGGCATCGCGGGTCATTGCGTCTGGTGCCAGACGCCGATCGTGGCGGCTGTGTCGGGTGTGGACGGTCAGGTGGCGGTGTTTGCGATCGGTGGCGTGGCGGTGGCAGCGCCAAAGCCGGCTCTCGAATCAAAGGCGACCGCTTTGTCTGCCGAATCGGACTCAACTGCTGGTCCGGCACCCGAATCTGCCACCGGCGACGGTCCCTGGACCTGGGCGGCGCCAAGTGTTCCGGACGAACCTGCCATCCCAGTCGAGAAGGTAGCCGAATCCACGGCGTCTGCTGATCAGAATGCGAACGCGGGCGCGGATGCGACGGCGGCTTTTGCGTGGCTGAATCCGGACAGTGCTGCGGCTGCGCCTTCTTCCATCGAATCGGCGGCAACGCCCCCGCCGCCCAGCGTGGATGCGGCTCCGGCGGCGACAGCGGCGTTCGATTGGAAACTGCCCACGTCGGTCGTCGAGCCGGCCGCCTCGGCCAGTCCGAGCGAACCGGTCGCGCCTGCCTCATCACCTGTGCTGTCTCCGGTGGTTTCCGCCTTCACGCCTTTGTCCGACACGCCTGACGAACCGGTTGCAGCGGGAGGGGCGGCGACTGCGGCTCCGACCGATTCCGCCTTTGCCTGGGCTGCTGCTTCGGCTGCGGCGGAGGCACCGTCGGCTCCGGTCGAAAAGCTGTCCGATTTCCTGTCCTCCGTGACCGAAAGCGGGCCCGGCGCGTCCGCATTGGCGGCGCCGTCGCTGTCCGCTCCGCTGAAGCCATTTTCCGGCGGGGGATTGTTCGGTTCCGGGCCACTTTCGGAGTCTTCGCTGCTGGTGGATCTGGAAGATGAGCAAAAGCCGACTGTTTCCGAGGCCGCGGTGGAGAACCCGCCGGTGTCGGGGACCGATCTGAGCGATCTGGCCGGTGCCGAGCGTGCCAGCAGTCTTTCCCAATCTCTGTGGCCAGTCAAACCCGAGGCGAGCGCCGGCGCGAGTCCCGGCGGCAGCGCTTTGGTGACCGAACCAACTGGCTCAGTAGCGGCGGAGCCGGCCGTGGTGACGCCCGAGGAGCCGGCAGCCAAACCGTCGTCGGAGGCCACGCCGGCCGCCAAGCCGGAAAAGGCAGCGAAGGCAAAGAAGGAGCCGAAACCACCCAAGGCACCGAAAGCGCCCAAGCCGCCCAAGGCCGCCCGGACTCCCGGTGGTGGTCGTCGGCTGGTGAAAGTGTTTCTGTTGATCAGTCTGCTGGGTTTGCTGGCGGGCGCCGGAGCGACGGCCTTCTTCTGGCAGGATCTGAAAGCCTCCGTCTGGCCGACGGTGCAGGGATTGGTCGGAAAATGGCTGCCCCGCGTGGTGGAAATCGACGATCCTGTCTCGGAACTGCCGGCCGAAGCGGTCGAGGCCGCCCTGCCGGCTCCTGCGGTCGGGGAAGCCGGGTCTGCCGGTGAAAATCATCCCGGCACCACGGCTGGGTCTGGTTCGATCGCGCCGACAGCCGCACCGATCATTCAAGGCAAGCCCGTCCGCCCGGCATTTTCGAAAGGACCGCTCCGGATCCAGGACAATCCCGCCCCGGCTGAGCCCAATCCGCAATGAATCTGGCCTCCACGGCATCGAATCGAATGGCTGAGAACATCTGGCAAGCGAATCCATCGTCGTCCGGCGCGGGCGACGGTTTCGTGCCGCCTCCGCTCGATTTCGGGTTCGGAGGCGAGCCGGGCAAGCGGATTGCCGATGGGTCGGCCTTCGGCGGGCAGGGACAGCTGCCACCCGGGCCGCCGCCGCAGTTTGGCATGCCCGAACCGCTGGGCCGCGATGTGGCGCCGGCTTTCGGTGGTCCCCCGCTGCCGCATCGTCCGCCGCAGCCGTCGGGCCCTGAGACCGGCGGTGCATTTGGAGACCGGGGAGGTGGATTTTCAGCTCCGCCGCTGCGACCGGATGTTGTGACGGTGCACTGCCCGGTTTGTCAGCATGGACTGAAACTGAGCCGTCAGCATCTCGGTGTCGAGGGCCAGTGTGTGAACTGCGGCGAGGGCATCGTGGCCGTGGAATTGCCGGATGGGCATTGCGTGGCCGAGCGGGTGGTGAAAGTCGTCAGTCCGCCGCTGCCACATGATGTCGCCGCCGGCGGAGTCCCTCCCGCCAGCCAGCCGGATCGCCCGGTGCCTCCGATGGCCTTTGACATGCCGCCGCCAGCCCCTCCTGCGGCGCCGACGGTCACGCCGTGGGGCGGTCCCGAGACGGCGACGGAAATGCCCGCGGCACCGGCCTTTTGGGAAACGCCCGCGCCGTCTGCCGGCCCCGCCGCGGGTCAGGCGAGTGTGATCACCCCGCCCCCACCGGCGGCGTGGGAGACGCCTCCCGCTCAGCCGACATTCTCACCGCCTTTGATGGAGCCTGCTGCCCCGCTGAATGGGTTTTCCTCCGGCATGCCGGCTCGCGCTGTGCCTCCGGCAGAGCCGCAAGCCGCGCCGGCCGGGTGGGCTCAAGCCGCGCCGGAAGGGTGGGGGACGCCTCCACCCGTCGCGGCGTCGCCAGTACCGGGACCCGCGGCAGCTACCGCACCGATGTGGGAAACGGCACCGACCGCTCCCCAGCCGGCTCCGGCCCCTGCTTTCCCGGCGGCACCGACCTGGCCTGGTCATCAGGCAGGTCCCGAGCCTGTGGCGCCGTCGGTGGCCATCGGGGGATATGGAATTCCAGCCGCCGCTCCGGCACCGGCTCCGGCCGGCTGGGGCCAATCTGCCGCTCCTGCCCAACAGCCTCAGCCAGTGCCCGCCGCTCCTGATCCGGCCTGGTGGGCTCCGATGCCCACGCCGGCTCAGACGTTTTCTCCCCCTCAGCAGGCGGCTTTTGCTCCGAGTCCGGTCGCGGTGGATGGCATTGGCGCTCCTCTGCCAGTGGCACCGGCCATGTCGGCGCCTGCCTGGGGACACCCGGAGCCTGCGGCACCGGCTCAGGCTTCCGCTCCGGCCGCTTGGGGATCGGCGCCGAATCTCCAAGTGCCTGCCAATGCCGGGCCGACTCTCGTGATGCCGGCTCCCGCACTTTCGGCTCCGTGGGGCGCTGCTAGCCAGCCGCCGATGCTGCCTGTCGCGGCTCCGACGCCGCCTGTCGCTCCGGCGGAATCGCCCGCCATGTCGGGGGCCTTTGCGCCGGCGCCGGCACCAACTCCGGCTGGATGGGGCGCGCCGACTCAAGCTCAGCCGGAAATGGCACCATCTGCCGCGGCGGCTCCGGCTGGCCCGGTTCCTTGGGGTAGCCCTCAGCCCGCGGCTGCTGCGATGCCGACTTTCGCGGAAAACCAGGTCCCGGCCCCGGCTCCGGCAGCTTGGGGAGCGCCGGTCACTCCCGCACCTGCTCCCTCTCCGGCGCCAGTCGCCGGATTTGCCTTTGGCGCCCCTGAATCGAGTCCGGCACCGACTCCGGCCGCGTGGGGTGCGGCGCCTGCTTCCGCGCCAGCCGAGCCCGCTGCCCCTGCATTTGCTGCTGCCCAGCCGGCACCGGCCGCGTGGGGTGCGGCGCCTGCTTCCGCGCCAGCCGAGCCCGCTGCCCCTGCATTTGCTGCTGCCCAGCCGGCACCGGTCGCGTGGGGTGCGGCGCCTGCTTCCGCGCCAGCAGAGCCCACTGCCCCTGCTTTTGCTGCTGCCCAGCCGACTCCGATTCCGGCATCCGCGCCTGGTCAAGGATTGGGAACGCCTGATCCGGCCCCGACTCAGGCCCCGACAGGATGGGGTGCCACGCCAGCGCCTGCACCGGCTCCTGCTCCGATGTCGATGCCAGCGCCGGCTCCCGCGCCCACTGCCGCCCCTGTGGCTGGCTTTGGTGCTCCGGCGGGGGGCGAATTCACTCGTCCGGAGCCCGTTCCGGCGCCGGCACCGGCTTCGATGCCTGCCGGCCCGGCCGAGCATCCTGCGGCGAGCCATTTGCCGGACCTGTCCTCGCTTTTTGGAGCCGGTGAGGGCGTGCCAAAACCCGCATCGGCCGAGGGCGGCCTGCCGGGGTGGGGCAGCCCGTCTCCGGCGCCCCAGGCTCCTGTGGATCCCACTCCGGCTCCGACGGTTCGCCCGGATGACGCGATGGGCACCCGCGATTTTGGTCCGAAAATTCCTTCCGCTGATCCAGCCAGGTCCTCTTCGGGCAGCGGAACCGTGGTGGAGGGATTCGCCTCGCTGTTCCAGACGCCCGAGAAAAATGCGGGTGGCAGTCCCGCGCAGCCCCTGCCCTGGGAGGCCGGTGGCGCTTCGGCAGGATCAGACTCGGCGGCGGCTGGAGGAGCGCCGTTCAATCCGGGAGGCTTCGGGTCGGCTTCGGGTCAGAAAGAGCCTGCTGCGGACGGCGGCGGATTCCCGAGCGGGATCAACTGGCAGGGCGAATCGGCCGGCTCGGCTGGTGTGGGCAATTCGTTTGGACTGCCCGGTCAGGCCAAGACTGGGGCCTCACCCACGGCTGCGTCCGGCATGGAAGGGGCTCCGGCGGCCCAGCCCAAACCGCGGAAATTCGTACGGCGCCCCGTTTCGGAGCCCAAAGTCCGCATCTTTTCGCCGCTCGTGATCACAGTCATGGTGTTGGGAGCCCTGTTTCTGGCAGGCGTGTTCGCCCTCCGGCACTTCGGCGGCATCGAGGGCTTTCGCGCCTGGGCCCGCGCCATTTTGCAGGATTCTCCGATGTCCGCCAGTCCGGGGCGGCCAGGTCCAGAGGCGGCGGCTACTGCCGCTGCCGCCCCTGTGGCTGAGCCGCCAGCTTCGACTCCCGCCACCCCGCCCGCAGCGGCGACTTCGCCTGATGAGGAGCCGGTGCCGGCCACACCGGTGGCTCCCGCCCCGGCGATGCCATCAACCGAGTCGCCGAAAGCCTCTGCGCCAGCCGGAGCCGGGACTCTCCCGCCTACCGATACGAAATCCGCCCCGACACCCGTCGGCTCCACTCCGAAAGACGAACCGGACCCGTTGACACCGGCCGCGGCGACGCCCGAGCCGGCTGCTGCGGCTGCTGCTTCGCCGGAGCCTCCTGTCGCGACCCCTGACAGCACGCCCGAGCCTGCGGCTCCCGCCGCTGCTCCTGTCGGTCCGAGTCCGGCGGAATCGGGACCGCCCGCCTCGCCGCCGGTTCCGGGTGACAGCGTCGGCTCTGCCTCTGCCAATGCCATGGCACCCCTGTCGCCGGCCGATGGCACGCCAGCGCCTTCTGTTTCATCGGCCCTGACGCCCCAGGCTGCGCCATTGGTGGCGGCTGCGCCCCCGGCTGCTGCTGCTGCCCAGCCGGGTGGTCAATCCGCCGCAGCTCCCGCGGCACCGACCGCACCCGTGGCCCCTGCCGCAGCGGCTGGCAGCCCGAATGCGACTCCTCCAGTCGACCCCAACGACCCCGGCGAGCGGATGGCCATTCTCCTGGAAAGCGTCGGCACGGAGGTGCTCACGGCTTACTACAAAGCGGACGCCATCGACGAACGGGTCGGCTTTGTCATCGACCCCGAGTCGAGCCAATCGCAGATGGAAGCCTTTTACCGTCGTTATCAGACCCTGCCGACGTTGCGTTCAGTGTCGTTCCGCGGTCCCATGCGCGACGCTGCCAGCGGCCGGTGGTTCGGCGTGTTCGACGTGCGGGAAAACGAAAACGAGGAACTCCACCGCTGGTGCGTCGTGCAGGTCCGTCCCGGAGAACTGAAACTCGACTGGACCATCTACCAGCAGCTCATCGACGAGTCGCTCGACCGCTTCCTGGCCGATCCCACCGCCCCGCCGAAAGTGTTCAGCGTGGTGGTCAGACGCGGCGAGGAGGCTTCGGCCGAGGAAAATCCGTGGCAGGGCAAGACTTATGAGTTGTTCCTCCAACCGCCGCTCGACACCGCCCAGCCCCGCGTGGTGCTGATCCGCGACTCGGACTACGAGAAGCTCGGCCTGACCAAGGCGCTCGTCGGGGGGAATGCCCGCATCGGACGCGTGGAATTGCAGTGGACCCAGAGCGAAGTCGAGGCCATGACCCGCATTCCCACCGTGTCGAAGGTTCTGGGCTGGGGCGCTTGGTGAAAAGGACGGCGATCCCGCCGCGTCCCGGGCCGGTTGCGCCGCGTCGCATCGTGGCGCACTGTCAGGACTCGGTCCCCCATGTTCTGGCTGCGTTTGCTCTCCCTCTTTGCCCCCGTCGGCGTCTTGTCGGCGGCTCTCTGGCTCGTGGGGCAGGCCCGGCAGCTCGTTTACCGCACGGACTCGGACCTCGTGATCGCCGTCAGGCAGGCACCGGGACCGGTGAACCCGCTGATGCCGTCCACCGGGGTGTCCCGCGAGATCGCCGATCTCATCTTCGACCGCTTGCTCCGCCTCGATGACGAGCTGGAACTGCGCCCTCACCTGGCCGACGCGTGGACCTACCGACATCGCGCGACGGTGTATTTCGACAGCCCGGAGGCCGCGGCGGCGGCTTACAATCGGGTCGACAATCTGAAAAGCCGCTGGACCGAGTGGTCCCTGGTCGAGTGCGTCCACGATCGCGACCTGATCCACCTCGTCTCCACCGAACCACGCGCTGTCTGGCTTCCGGCCTTGCGGCAGGCAGCCTGGAGCGACGCCCCGCCGGCCACCCTGTCGTGGGTGCGGCTCACCGTGCGCGAGGCGGTCGAGCAATCGTTCGGCGACTTTCTGTCCGGCGCGCTGGAGAAGGGGCCGATCCGTCACATTCGCTATCGGGACGACCGGATCGCCGATATTCATCTGGCCGGTGACGCGGCGCCGTTTCTCAAGGAGCTGAGACTCTACTACGAGTCGAACCGCGCGCTCGATCCGGTGATCGAGGAGAAAGGTGGCGTCTCCTGGACGGCGGAGCTGGATTTCGAGCTGACCCTGCGGGACGACGTGCGCTGGCACGATGGCCAGCCGGTCACCGCGGACGATCTCCTGTTCACGTTCGCGGAGATCACCGGGTCGCGTTCTCCCTGGCCGCTGCGGGGTGCCTTTCATTTTGTCGAACGACTGGAGAAAGCCGGCCCGCACACCGTTCGCGCCCGTTGCCGCGAATATTATGCCCCGGCTCTGGAGCGCTGGGCCAAGCTGCCCCTGCTGCCGGCTCATCGCCTCGCGGGAGCGGCATCGGGAGCGGATTGGGATGCCTTCTTTGCCCGGCCCGTCGGCACCGGCCCATACAAATTCGAGGAAATCAGTGTCGCCGGCGAGATCACCCTTGCAGCCCATCCGGCTTACTTTCGTGGGGCTCCGAAACAGGGGCGGGTGCGCTACCGTGTCTTTGCCGATCCCGCGGACCGGCGCCTCGCACTGAGATTGGGCCTGATGGATGTCTATCAGCCCGATGAAGCCGAGCGCCGCTGGGCCGTCTCCACCGGAGCGGCACGGGTGATCGAGGATGTCACCCGCTACCAGAGCTTTGTGGCCTGGAACCTCGACCGCCCGCTGTTCCGGGAGGCTGCCATGAGGCGAGCCCTCGCCCAGGCCCTCGACGACCGGACGGTGCGTGCGGGAGCGGCCAGGGGACAAGCCGAGCCGTGGGACGGGCTTTTCTTCCCAGGTGCGTGGTTTGCCAGTCCTCCCGTCGGAATGCCGGAGCATGATCCCGCGACGGCAGATTCGGCCCTGCGCGACGCCGGATGGACTCGGAGTGATCCGGCCGGCTACTGGCGCGATGGCTCGGGGCGTTCGCTGGCGTTTACCCTCGCCTACGATGCCGCCGATGCCCTGCATGTTGAACTCGCCGCCGCCCTGCTGGGTGCCTGGCGGCAGGCAGGCGTCGAGGTCCGGCTCGAACCCATCGACTGGGCCACGCTCGTAAGCCAGAGACTGGCCACGCGGGATTTCGATGCGCTCCTGCTCGGATGGGAACTCGATTTCACCCGCGACCAGTGGGCCGTCTGGCACTCGTCCGAGGCCGGGCCCGGGGGATCGAACTTCTGCGGCCTCCGCGACGCGGAAATCGACGGTCTGCTCACTCAGCTGCGTACCACGGAGGATCGCGCCGCGGTGAAAGCGGCCACCGAGGCGCTGCAGCGCCGCATCATCGATCTCCAGCCCTGCCTGTTCCTCTGCGGCACGGGTCGCGCCGTGGCCTTCCGGCCTGAAGCGGTCCGCCAGTCGCGTCCCCAGGCCGATGGTGAATGGACCGACGGGCCCGTCTCGATCGGCCGGGCCGGTCTGCCGGCCGCTCGACCCTGGTGGGTCAGGTCCGTGCCCGAGCTACCCTTTTTGACTCGTCCATGACACCGCCTTCCATCCGACGCCGTCACCCAGTGGCTGGCTGGCTCTTCCGCCTCGTGGGGCGGTGCCTGGCCGTCTGGCTGATCGGTGCGGTGGTGGTGGAGATCGCAGCCCTCGGTCCCGAAGCCGGTGTGGGCGGAGGGCAATTGCCGGATCGCCTGCGCTCGCTCGTCAGTGGCGAAATGCCTGCCGATCTCGCCACTGCCATGGGGGTGGGCGAATCCCGGCTCTGGCGAGATGCTTTGCTCCAGGCCGGATGGATGAGCCTCGGCGTCGGCACTCTCGGGTTCGGCCTGGTGCTGGCTTTTGGCCCGGTCATCGGGGTCGTGGCCGGCCGGATTCCGCGCTGGGGGCTGTCGCAGCTCTTGGTGGCGCTCATCATCCTTGCCGGCTGGCTGCCGGGCTGGTGGCTGATGTTGTTGGGAATTGGATGGCAGGTCGGGCGGTGGCGTCATCCGGGATTTGCCGATGCCCCCGCCGCCCAGGCCGGTCCGGTCTGGATCGAGCCGCTCTGGCACGCCGCCCAGATCGCGGGGCTGGCAGCCTTGGCGCCGACGGCCTGGTATCTCAGCCAGCTCATCGACGCGTTCCGCAGGCGGGCCGGGGAGCCGCACGCAATCGCCGCGCGGATGCGGGGGCTCGGGGCCGGCGATTTGTTCTACCGGCATGTCCTCAGACTCTGCCTCGGTCCCTTCGTCCGGGGAATTGATGCCGCGCTGCCCCTGTTGTTCGGCGGCCAGATCCTGCTGGAGTGGACTCTCCGCTATCCCGGTCTGGGCCGGCTCCTCGTCGAGAGCGCCCGGGCGGACCATTTCACTGGCTTGCTGGCCGCGTTGCTCGTTTTTGCGACGATCGCCATCATCCTTCGATCCCTGCTGGAGGCACTGCACCACGGCCTCGATCCCCTCGCTCAGAAGTCTCCGGGACCACCCTCTCGTTTCTGATCAAACAGGGTATGATCTCCGATCCAACAGGGTTGCATCGGAATCAGACCCGCCCGCCCAACATGGAAAATCCCGCTCCCAACCGCCGCCGTCCGCGACTCCGCTCCTTCGGGAGACGGCTCTGGCGCGGCGTGGCCCGTCGATGGGAGGGCTACCTGTTTGTGCTCGGCTACGGGCTGGTGTTCGGATTCCTCGGTCTCGCAGCGGTGGGCCTGACGGATGCGCCGACTCCTTCGCCGGTGGCCGATGGCTTCGGTGAGGCCCAACCGCCGGGAGCAGGCCGCTGGCTGGGCACGGATGCCGGCGGGGCGGATCAGTTGATCCCGACCCTGCGGGGCGCGGGCTTGTCGGTCTGGCTGGCGGCGGTCGCGACCGCCCTCGGCACGCTGACGGGGTGGGCGATGGGAACGGCGCTCGCGGCTGCCGGGTGGCGGAGCGCCGGTCGCTTGCTCCAGTCCGTGGATGGCTGGCTCGGGGCGTTTCCGGCGATCGGGTTGGCGTTGGCTCTCGTGGCCGGCTGGGGGGCGGGGGCCTGGCCGCTGATGATCATCGCGGCGGCGATCATGGCGATGCCGGTCGCGTCACAGGTGGCGGGTTGGTATCGGGAGATGGACGGGCGCGGCGATGTCCTGGCGGCGCGGGCGATGGGCTGGTCTCGGTCCCGGCTGATGATTGACGAAAGCCTGACTCATTTCCCGCCCCGTCTCGCCGCGTGGGCGGCCGGGGTGCTGCCGGCGACGCTCGGGGCGGTGACCGCGGTGGATTTTGTCCTGGGCCGGGGAGGAAGGCTCGGGCATTTGCTGGCTTCGGGCGCGCGCGACTTTATCGAGGCTCCCTGGTTGCTCTACGGACCGGGCTTGGTGCTGGCTTTCCTGATCTGGCTGTTGGCCGCGCTCGGCTGGGCGGTCCGGCGGCGGATGGGAGAGGGACCGCCGCGACGGCTCTGGTGACGGGATTAAATGAGATACCGAATACTTTTGTAAAAATGGCTGCTCCACTGCTGATGATTGATGGTTTGACTCTCACTGCTCCCGATTCGTCGGACGGCGGCGGGTGGCGCGAGGTGCTGAGCCAGGTGTCGTGCAAAGTCGCGCCCGGCGAGGTGCTGGGGCTCGTCGGGGGGATCGGCGCGGGGAAATCGATGCTGCTTCAGGCCGTGAGCGGGCAATTGCCGGCCGGCATCCGGTGGGCTTCCGGCTCCATCGAACTGATCCCCGGCCCTGAGAGGAGCCTGCACCGCCTACCGGGCTGGATGTGGCGTGATTTGAGGCGGCGGCGGCTCGCCTGGCTGAGCCGAGATGCGGCCGCGCCGTGGCATCCAGGGCTGACGATGCGACGTCAGCTAAAGGAGATCGTCGCCGAGGGCGCGCGGGCCCGCGAACTGACGCGCGAGTCGGACTGGCTGCCGGTGCTCTGCGAGACCGGGCTGATCGAGCCGGAATCCCTGCTGGGACGGCTACCGGGTGAATTGTCCGAGCCGATCCTGCAGCGCTTCGCGATTGGCGCGGGGCTGCTGCGCGGGGCGGACCTGTGGATCGCTGACGAACCGACCTCGGCTCTCGATGCGACCGGGGAGGATCAGATCCTGCGGTTGCTGCGCGATCTGTGCGCGCGGCATCGATTCGGTCTGCTGCTGGCGACGCATCATTTAGGCGTCATCGGTCGCGTTGCCGACCGGGTGGCGGTGTTGTTTGAGGGAGCGGTCGTTGAGACAGGCCCGGTAAAAAGGGTCCTGAGCCGGCCGGACCATCGCTACACGCGGGCGCTGCTGGATTGCCTCCCCCGTCTCGGTGAGCATCGGACCCGACTGGGGCAGATTGACCGGGTGTCGGAGCGGGGGGCTTTGCGGGAGTGATTAGATAGAGGGGGAGCGTTCCAAGTTCCAAGTTCCAAGTTCCAAGTTCCAAGTTCCAAGTTCCAAGTTCCAAGTTCCAAGTTCCAAGCGGGGAAGCGGAAAACTGGTGGTTGGAGAGTTACTGGGAGGCGGCCTTCTTATTGGGCTGGCCTTTTGCCTTGGCTTTTCCTTTCCCTTTTCCTTTTCCGCCGGCTTTTGGGGCTGTGTTGGTGGGACTGGCTTCCTCGGTCGGGAGGTGTTGGGCGAGACGGGCAATGACGGAGGCTTGGGCGGGATCGGCGGCGAGATTGGTGTATTCCATCGGGTCGGTCTCGTGGTCGTAGAGTTCTTCCTCACCGTTTTCGTAACGGATGTAGCGGTAGCGGGCGTCGCGGATGGCGTGATTGCCGCGTCCGTGGGTGCAGAGGGCGACGCCGTCCCACTGGGCTGCCGGATCGCGCAGGAGGGGCAGGAGACTGGGGCCTTTGACGGAATCGGGAATGGGCAGGCCGGCGAGTTCACAGGCGGTCGGGTAGATGCTCAGGTAGTCGACGGGAGCGGGGCACACCTGGCCGGCTGGGGCGATGCCGGGGGCGGTGATGGTCAGGACGGTGCGGGTGGCTTCCTCCCAGAGGGCGAATTTCCGCCAGTGCTGCTTTTCGCCGAGGTGCCAGCCGTGATCGCTCCACAGGATGATGACTGTTTTGCCGGCCCGCGGGCTGCGGTCGAGTCCGTCGAGGAGGCGGCCGATCTGGTCATCGAGGTAGGATATGGTGGCGAGGTAGCCCTGCACGGCACGCTGCCACTGGCCGGCCTCGACGACGGCGGCGTGGTCGCCATCGGGACCGGCCATGCGCACGCCGGCGGGCGGGATGTCATCGAGGTCGTCGTCGCGGAAGGTGGGCAGGGCGACGGAGTCGAGCGGGAAGCGGTCGAAATACTCCTGCGGCACATACCACGGCAGGTGGGGCTTCACGTAGCCCACGGCGAGGAACAGCGGCTGGTCGCCGGCGGGCTTTTGCAGTTCGCCAATGGCCCAGTCGGTGAGTTGGGTGTCGCCCATCTCGTCCGTTTTCGCCGGGATGGGACCCCAGTCGAAGTGGGATCTGTCGAGGCCGTTGAGATTCTGTTCGTGGCCGCCGGCGCTGGGAAAGAGGCCTTTCCACTCGGTCCAGGAGTCTTCGCGGCCTTCGGCGTTGAAGTTGTGATAGATCTTGCCGCCGCCCAGCACGCGGTAGCCTTGGGCGAGGAAGTGTCGGTTCAGGGTGAGGGTGTCCCGCATTTTGCCTTGGGCGGGATCGCCATTGGTGTAGATGCCGGTCTGGTGGGGGCGCAGACCGCTCATCAGCGCGGCGCGGGAGGGATTGCAGGCGGGCGCGGCGCAGTGGGCATTGGTGAAGGTGACGCCGCGGGCCATGAGCCGGTCGAGGTGTGGCGTCCTGGCCTGCGGATGGCCGCCCAGGGCGCTGGTCCAGTCGTTGAGATCGTCGATGGCGATGAACAGAACGTCCGGCCGGTCGGCTGCTGGTGCGGGCGAGGCGGCGGCGAGGGTCGTGGCGATGATGAGCGGGAAGAGGGTGCGAATTCTCATGACGGTCAGAGGCTGAAGGCGGTGGGATGGGGGAGAATACCCCGTGGGAGCGGGCAAGTTTCCTGAAGGCGGAAAAAAATCATGACGAAAAGAGGCGCTTCCGCTATACACTTTCGCAACATTTTCGAAGCGGATCATGAATCGGATGGGTCTTTGGTGTGCGGTGGCGGCTGGCTTGGGCCTGCCGGTGGCCTTTCCCTGCGCGGCGTCCGCGCAGGAGGGCGAGGCGGCCCTGAGTGCCGAGGAGCAGGCGGCCGGGTTCGTGCTGATCTTCGATGGTAAGAGCCTGGAAGGCTGGGAACACGCCGGGAATTGGGCGGCGGAGGGAGGCTCGCTGGCCCGAAAGGATGCGGGCGGCAATCTGGTCTGGAAGAAGCAGCCGCTGCCGGACGATTTCGAGCTGAGGTTCGAGTGGAAGGTCGCCGAGCGCAGCAACAGCGGCGTCTATTACCGGCCCGGGCAATACGAATATCAGATCCTGGACAACAAGACCCATCTCGACGGCCTGAATCCCCGCACCTCGGCCGCGTCGCTGTATTTCTGCATGGCCCCGTCGAAGGATGTCACCCGGCCGGTGGGGGAGTGGAACGAGGCGCGCATCGTCTGCCAGGGCACGGTGATTCAGCACTGGCTGAATGGGGAGAAAGTGATCGATTTCGACTACGCCGACCCCCGCTGGGCGGCCGATCTGGCCCGGCTCAAAGAGCGCGGCGGCGATCTGGCGGCGCGGGGCGGGCATCTCCAGTTTCAAGATCACGGCGACCCCGTCTGGTATCGCGCCATCCGCCTGCGGACCATTCCGTCGGGCGAAAAGGTGCCCCACGCGACCGTGGAGCCGGCGCCGATTCCCGAGGATGCCCTGAAAAAGGAAAAACTCATCCTCGAGCGCATCCGGAAAAACCGAGAAGCCCGCGAGCAGGCCCTGAAGGGCAAGTGAGCCGCGCGGGTCGGGCATTTCGTCCGTGATTTGCGGCCGAATCTATGGTTGGCTGGCGGCCAGACCATGACTCGCGAAGACCTTGCCGACGTGTTGGAAAATATCGCCCTGCTGCTGGAGCTGAAGGGCGAGAATCCGTTCAAAATCCGTGCCTACCGCACCGGGGCCGAGACGGTGATGCAGTATCCCGGCGACATCGTGGAGAAAGCCCGGCTCGGCGAGCTGGAGGGCATCAAGGGGATCGGCGACGCGCTCCAGCAAAAGCTGCACGAGCTGGCCTCGACCGGGAAACTCGGATTCTGGGAAAAGCTGCGCGGCGAGTTTCCCGAGACCATTTTCGAGCTGTTCGACGTGCAGGGGCTCGGGCCGAAAAAGGTGAAGGCGCTCTACGAAGAGTTGGGCATCGCCTCCATCGCCGCACTGAAAAAGGCGTGCGAAGAGGGTCGGGTCGCCGGTCTGACAGGGTTCGGTCAGAAATCCGCTGAGAAGATCCGCGAGGCCATCGCGTTTCTGGAGACGAATGCCGACCGATTCCGCCTCGGCGATGTGGCGGCTGCTGTGGAGATGATCCTCGACTCGCTGAAGTCGCATCCCGCCTGCCTGCGCGCCGAGGTGGGTGGCAGCTTCCGGCGGGGCAAGGAAACGGTCCACGATCTCGATTTTCTCGTCGCCACCGGCGATCCCCAGGCGGTGATGGATCACTTCGTCGGTCAGGCTTGGGTGAAGGATACCATCGCCCACGGGCGCACCAAGTCGAGCATCCGCCTGGAGAATGGCCTGCAATGCGACCTGCGCGCGGTGGCCAACGATGAATGGGCCTGCGCGCTGATGTATTTCACCGGCAGCAAGGAGCACAACGTGGCCATCCGGGGCCGGGCCAATGACCGGGGCTACACCCTGAACGAATACCGGCTCGCCCCGCGCGAGGGCTCGGAGGCAAAGATGCCGCCCGTCTTCGGCGAGGAGCGCGATCTCTATGCCTTCCTCGGACTCGACTACATCGCGCCGGAACTGCGGGAGAACGGCGGCGAGATCGAAGCCGCCGCCGCTCACACCCTGCCGCGGCTGATCGAGTTGGAAAACCTGCGCGGCACCTTTCACAACCACACCACCGCCAGCGACGGTCGCAACACCGTGCCGGAGATGGCCGATGCCGCCCGCGAGCTGGGCTTGCAATATCTCGGCATCGCCGACCACTCGAAAAGCTCCTTTCAGGCCAACGGCCTCGACGAGACCCGGCTGCGCGCCCAGATCGCCGAGATTCGCGACCTGAACCGGCGTTATGCCGACGAGGGCGAGACCTTCCGCCTCTTTGCCGGCAGCGAGGTGGACATCCACAAGGACGGCAGCCTCGACTATGACGAGGAGTTACTCGCCGAGTTGGACTACGTCGTCGCCAGCGTCCACAATGCGATGACATTACCCGAGGCCGAGATGACCGCGCGCCTGATCCGGGCCGCCGAGTCGCCCCACGTCACCATGCTGGGTCACCTGACCGGCCGGCTGCTGCTCCAGCGGGAGCCCTATGCCGTGGACATCCCCGCCGTCATCGAGGCCTGCGCCGACACGGGCACCTGGATCGAGTTGAACTGCAATCCCTGGCGGCTGGACCTCGACTGGCGGTGGTGGCGGCTGGCGACGGAAAAGGGCGTGAAGTGCGTCATCAATCCCGACGGCCACCGCGTCGCCGACCTGCACTACCTCTGGTTCGGCATCAAGCAGGCCCGCAAGGGCTGGCTGACCCGTGCGGACGTGATGAATTGCCTACCGCTCGACGCGATCGAAGAAGCCCTCGGGGCGAAGCGAAAGCGCGGCTGATCGGAATGATCAGCCGCGAACGCGCTTCAGCTTGATCGGGTAGGTGTTGCCACTGTTCCACTGGGCGACATAGACGCTCTCTTCCTCATCAACCCAGATGCCGTGGGGGTGTTTGAAGGGGCTGGTGGCGTCCTTTTGGATCGGGCCGGGCTGGCCTTGGCCGTCATAGACAGGGGCGGAACCGCCGGGATTCGAGACGAGGCGGTTGTCCCGGCCGATCACCGAGATGAGGCCCTCCAGATGGGGGGCGACGAGGTAGTCGCCGCGCAGGGCGAGCTGGCACACCCGCATGCCGGGGATGGGGATGGTGGCGAGGTGCTTGCCGTCGAGGGTGAAGCGCTTCACGGCGTTGTCCGTCCGCGAGCAGATCAGCAGGGTGGGATGCTGCGGATCGCGGGTGTCGACGATGCCGCCGTGGGGAGTGTTGAGGCTTTCCGGCTGTTTGCCGGTGCCGCCGAAGACGCCGAGGATGGCGCCGTCGTGCGAATGATGGATCACCCAACTGCTGCCGTAGCCATCGCCGACGTAAAAGCTGCCGTCCGGGCTGGGCATGATGTTGGTGGGGGCGTATTTCGCCTTCGGATCGGCGTATTGGGGCAGGTCCGGGCGGCCCCATTCCTTCACCACCTTGCCGGACAGGGTGGTTTTGAAAACCTTGCCCAGTGCTGTGTCCGACAGGTAGAGGAATTCCTCGCCGTTCTCGTTCACGATGTCCATGCCGTGGGCGCCGCGGTAGGTGGTGCCCCAGGACTCCAGCAGTTTGCCGCCCTTGTCGTAGATGAGGACGTTGTTCTTCACGTTGGTTTGGAACAGGATGAGGCGGCCTTTGGAGTCCTCGACCATCTCGTGGCAGTTGGCGACGGGGAACTGCGCGGGGTCGAGTTCGCCCCAGCCTGTGACCACTTCGTAGCGGAAATCGCCGTGTCCGATGACGACGGGCGCCTGGGCGCGGATCTTCGAGGTGAGCAGGCCGAAGCCGGCGAGGGCTCCGCCGGTGGCGAGAAATCGCCGGCGGCCGACAGGTGAGGAGGGGGTGACAGATGGCATCGACGGAATCTTACGGTGAAGTGCTCAGGCGGACCGTGGCGGAATCGTGGGAAATTTCCTTTGGCGTCTTCCCACTTCGGATTGTAATCTCTGCGTCCCGTGCCAGCCCCTGGCGGCCGGGCGGTCGTCTGATCGCCCATCGCGGGGACAGTAAAGCCAAAACTCAACTCAAACCCTAATCGCTACACACACATGAGCCAAATCATCCCCCTCATCAGCTCCGGCATCGCCGGTCCCCTCGGCGTCCTTCACCTGCCCCGTCTGTGGCAGAAGGCGTCCCTCGAAGCCGCCGGCAAGCTGCACCCCGACTATCCGGGCATCGGCGCCGGCTACGACCAGATGGTGCTCGACGGCCTCGGCATCGACAAGGCCGCCTTCGTCGCCTTCATCGCCACCAAGCCCACCTACGTGCAGTTGGAAAACTGGATCCTTGAGCAAAAGGGCGGTTCCCTCGACCAGGGCGCGGTGGACTCCCTGAATGCCGCGATCAAAGGCTACATCCACGCCGACGACACCCGCGCCAGCATCCTGTCTGCCGCCGGTCGCGCCGACGACGGCACCATCCGTGACGCCGTGAACCTGAACAACCTCGACGACTGGGCTTCCTTCCACGCCCAGGAGATCGCCGGCTGATCCGGTCAGGCGGGCGTGGCCATCGTGCCGCGCATGACCTGTTTGAAATGCCCGGATCCGGCCTCTCCGCCGGGTCCGGGCTTTTTTTCGCCACTTATTTCATGTCCACGCCAGCCTACCGGGTTCGTCCCGCCGACTTTGCCGATCCGGCTGATGCCGCTGCGGCTCGCGAGGTGCGGCGCGTCGTCTTTGTCATTGAGCAGGGTGTGCCCGAGTCGCTCGAGATCGACGGGCGCGATGCCGGAGCCGTCCACGCACTGGCATTTGCCGACGATGGCTCGGCCATCGGCACGGCGCGACTGCTGCCCGGTGGAAAAATCGGCCGCGTCGCCGTGCTGGCGCCGTGGCGGGGGCGGGGCGTGGGCGCCGCCCTGATGCGCTGCCTCCTCGATGCCGCCGACGCGCACGGCTGGGACGAGATCGTCCTGCACGCCCAGTCGTGGACGGTGGGCTTTTACGAAAAGCTCGGCTTTGTCATCGAAGGCGACGAGTTCGAGGAAGCAAAAATCCCGCACCGCCGCATGGTGAGGCGACGGGGCGGGATCTGCGGAAGTTGACTGAGACCGGCATTCAGCGCGGTCCCGAGCCGGTCACTTCTTCTTGGCTGCGGCCTTTTTCTTGGCGGCCGCCTTTTTCTTGGCCGGCTTGGCGCCATGACGACCGGGGAAGGTCAGCTCGGCGATGCCCGACTTGTCGAGACCGCCCAGGCCTTCGGCGACCATACGGGAGTATTGCGCGGTGGTGGCGTCGTTGAGCGGCAGGGTGAGCTTCACCTGGCGCGCCAGCCCGGCGGCGATGCCGGAATCCTTCGCGGCGTGCTCGGCGGAGAACCAGCAGTCGTGCTCGCGGGCGATCATGTCGGCGGCATCGGTCTGGAGCACGCGGGAGTTGGCACCAGTCTGGGAGAAGACCTCGCAGATCATGTCCAGATCGAGTCCCAGCGCCTTCGCCAGACCGAGGCCTTCGGCGAGACCGGCGGTGTTGATGTTCATGACCATGTTGACGAGTGCCTTCACCTCGGCGGCCTTGCCGACCGGTCCGATGTGGCGCAGGTTCACGCTCAGGTCCTCCAGCAGGCTCTTGGCGCCTTTGTAGTCGGTCTCCTCGCCACCGATCATGAGATAGAGCTGGCCGGTGCGGGCGTGGCTGATGCTCGACGCCATGCAGGCCTCCAGCGCGGCGGCCTTTTTCTTGGCGGCGGCGGTGGCGACCTTTTTCTGGATGGCGGGGCTCAGGGTGGCGCAGTTGATGAACAGCCGGCCCTCGGCGCCCGTCAGCAGGTTGTCGCCCTTGCCGAAGAAGATGGCGTCCATCGCGGCGTCGTTGGTCACCACCGTGAAGATCACGTCCGCTGCGGCGGTGACATCGGCCAGCTTGTCGCAGGCGGTGGCACCGATCTCCTCGGCCAGGCTCTTCGCCGCGTCGCGGTTCACGTCATAGACGGCGGTCACGGCGTACTTCAGGTCGTTGAGATGGCGTGCCATGTTCGCACCCATGCGGCCGACACCGACGAAGGCGATGCGCTTTTTGCTGGGGCTCTTGGCGGCTTTGTCTTTCTTGGCTTTTTTGTCTTTCTTGCTCATGATGGGGAACGGTGGGGATGACTCCGGTTGGGGTTTGTCGGTCGGTTTCCTGTCATCGGGGATCTGTCCCGTGGGACGCATCACCGGTGCGGTGGGGATCTAAGCACCGATTGTCCCGCTTGTCACGTGACATGGCAGGCCGGCAGCGGGTGCATCGATTTCCGATGCAACAGGGTCTGATCTCCGATCAAACAGGGTTGCATCGGAATCTCAGTCGAAAAAGGGAAACAGCCGCTTCAGCTCGGCCTGGGAGGGGCGGCTGCCATACTCGCACAACTCGAAGGCCTCGGCGTGTTTCACGGCTTTGCCCTTTTCCTCGCCGTACCACTCGACCAGTTCGTCGCGGAAGCGGTTGGCGAGGTTGCCGTGGCGGCTGGACCAACTGCGTTTGAGGAAGGCGAGCCGGCGCACGGGATCGTCGCCGAAGCGCTGGGCGCGGGTCTCGGGGGTGCCGGTGGCGCCTCCCTCATAGACCTGTGACTCGAGGGCGTCGAGGGCCTGCACTTTGGCATCGAACACGTCGTCGATCGACACCGCCACGTCGGGGGTGAACGGGTAGGGCTTGGTGAAGCCGTCGGGGAAGAAGAAGAAGGCGGGATTTTTCCGCAGATACGGGGTGTCGGGGCAGAAGTAGGGCACCATCACCATGAAGGCGGCATCCTGGACGAGCAGGCCGACATTGCGGTGGTCGGGGTGGTAGTCGTAGGGCCGATGGGAGAAGACGATGTCGGCCTTCCACTCGCGGATCAGGCGCACGATTTTTTGCCGGTTTTCCAGCGTGGGCAGCAGTTCGCCGTCGTGGATGTCGAGCACCTCGACCTCGGTGCCCATGCGGCGGGCGGCTTCCTGGACTTCGGCGGTGCGGCGCTGGGCCAGTTCGCCGCCGGACATGCCCCAGTGGCCGATGTCGCCGTTGGTGCAGGCGACGAGTTTCACCTTGTGGCCGAGTTGGGTCCATTTGATGGCGCAGCCGCCGATCTGAAACTCCGGATCGTCCGGGTGCGCGCCGAAGGCGATGATGCGGAGCTCCTTCTTTTCCGGTTCGGCAGGGGCCGGCTCGGCGGCTTTCTTCTCCTGGGCACCGAGCCAGGCCGGTGCGGTGGCGAGGGTGAGGCAGAGGCTCAGGGCGATGAGACGGCGGGGATGTGGGACACGTTGCATGGTGCCGTGATCCTGTCGCGCCGAAGCCGCGGTCGGAAAGGAAAAAGTGCGCGCGACAGGGCACGCGATGGCGCTTGGATTGAAATGCTGCGGTGTGACGAAGGAGCGCCGACCGACGTTGCGCCGGCCGGAGATGCGCCTACACTGCCGGACCATGAAAAACACCCCTGTTCGACTCGTCTGTCTGCTGCTCACCGCCGGTCTTGCGCTGCCGGTGGCGGCGGCGGAAAAGCTGAAGGTCCTGCTCATCGATGGACAGAACAATCACGCCTGGCAGCAGACCACGCCGGTCCTGCGCACCATCCTGGAGTCGAGCGGCCGCTTCGAGGTCGTCGTCTCCACCAGCCCGGCCAGCGCCCCGCGTCCGCCGGCACAGCCGAAGGAGAAGGACCCGGAAAAGCTGGCGGCCTGGAAAACGGCCTATCAGAAATGGGAAGCCGACAAGGCGGCCCACGCCAAGGCCAGCGAGTCTGCCTGGGCGGCGTGGCGGCCCGACTTTGCGGCGCATGATGTGGTGGTGTCGAACTACAACGGCGAAAAGTGGCCCGAGCCGGTCCAGCAGGCGCTGGAGGCTTACGTGTCCGGCGGCGGCGGATTCGTTGCGGTGCATGCGGCGAATAATTCCCATCCGGAATGGAAAGCCTACAACGAGATGATCGCCGTGGGCGGCTGGGGCGGGCGCTCCGAGCTGAGCGGTCCCTACCTGCGTCTGCGCGACGGGAAATGGGTGCGGGACACGACGCCCGGCCGTGGGGGTTCGCATGGGTCAAAGCACGAATTTCTCATTGAGACGCGGGCGCCGGAGCATCCTATCGTGAAAGGGCTACCGGAGAAATGGCTCCATGCCACCGACGAGCTCTACGACCGCCTGCGCGGACCGGCGGAGCGGGTGACGGTGCTGGCTTCCGCGTTTTCCGACCCGAAGACGAACGGCTCCGGTGAGCACGAGCCCATCCTGATGGTGACGGAGTATGGGAAGGGCCGTGTCTTTCACACCACGCTCGGTCATGACACGGTGGCGATGGGCAGCGTGGGCTTTCAGGAAACGCTGAAGCGCGGCACCGAATGGGCCGCGACCGGTGCGGTGACCTTTGGCCCGGTGAGCGCGACCGATTTGCCGGCCGATCGGGTCGGTGTCCGGGAGGTCGCTCCGGCCGGTCAGTGATGCGCCGGAAAAGTCGTTGCAAGCGGGGGCGGGCGTGATTGAATGGCCGTCCCCGCCCGGCGGGGCTTTCACTGGCCGACAGCGTCGTGGCGGGGTCGTCGCGGGGAGCGGCCCCGGATTTGTTTTTTCCAGATCGATTACCAGATATCATGAGCAAGCGCGTCGTTTTGTTGTTCGCCGGGCAGGGGGCCCAGACCGTGGGCATGGGACAGGACTTGGCCAGCGAGTATCCGGCTGCTGCGGCGCGGTTTGCCCAGGCCGATGCGATACTGGGCTTTCCGCTGTCGGAGACGATGTTCGCCGGGCCCCAGGAGCAACTGACCCGCACTTCCCGCTGCCAGCCGGCTCTTTACGTGCACGGGCTGGTCTGCCTGGAACTCATCCGCGAGCGGGTGGCGGGGCTGGAGATCGCCGGGACGGCCGGCTTATCGCTGGGGGAATTCACCGCCCATGCCGCGGCCGGGACCTTCGATTTTGAGACCGGCCTGCGGCTGGTCGCGCGGCGCGGACAGTTCATGGAGGAAGCCACCGACACCACCGCTGGCTCGATGGCCGCCATGATCGGCGGTGAGGAGAGCGCGGTGCGGGCGCTGGCCGAATCCTGCGGTGTCGATGTGGCGAATTTCAATGCCCCGGGCCAGATCGTCCTCTCCGGGACACGCGAGGGCATCGCCCGCGCCATCGCCGGGGCCAAAGAACACGGGATCAAGATCGCCAAGGAACTCGACGTGGCCGGCGCCTACCACTCGCGGCTCATGCAGAGCGCCCAGGACAAGTTGTCCTCCGAGCTGGCCCTCGTGGCGGTCCGGACGCCGTCGGTGCCCGTGGTGTGCAACTACGAAGCCCGCCGGGTGAGCGAGCCGGCCGAGATCCGGCTCACTCTGGAGCGTCAGGTCACCGGCTCGGTGCGCTGGAGCGAGTCGATGCGCGTCTTTCTCGATGCCGGCGAGACCACTTTTCTGGAACTCGGTCCCGGCGGCGTTCTGGCCGGCCTGATGAAGCGCATTGAGCGGTCGGCCACGGTGATTTCGGTCGATAATGCGGCCACGCTGGAGAGTGCCATCGCGGCGCTGGCGTGAATTGGTCTCGCGTAACAGGCACCGTCAGGATGGGAAAATAGCCCCGGCATCCCCGACTCATGTTGCACAGCGCATTCGACACCACACGCGTCGTCTGCAAGCGGGAGATCGGCGGCATTCCCCACGAGGTTTGTGCGGAGGCCGTCGCCACGCCCAATCCGGGCGGGCAGACGGTGAAGATCGAGTTGAGGGCCTTTTTGCGCTCCGAGGAGCAGACCCATCTGGGGGAGACGCTGGTGCCAGAATGGCTGCCGAAGCCGCAAACCGTGGTCGAAGGGGCGGAGCCCGCCGAGATGCACAAGGTCGTGGCCGATGTCTTTGCCTCGTGGTGCCGACGAGTCGAAGAAGCCCTGCCCGGGTGAAGGGCGGCTGGTGCGGGTACAGGGAATCGAACCCTGGTCTCAAGCTTGGGAAGCTCGCGTCCTACCATTGAACGACACCCGCAAGGTGGCCGTGGTGAACCGGTGGGGATGATGCCGCGTCCGGGGCTGGCTTTCAAGGGCAAATCCTTCCGGATGTGCCGGCACTTGCCGGGGGACTGCTCTTGGCGCACCTTTGCGCTCCGATCCGGGCTCCGGCGCCGGTCTTTTCTTTTCTCTTCCAGTCTCCATTCCCCTCGCTTCCCATGCCCGTTGACGGAAAAACCACGGTCGGCCTGATCTCTCTCGGGTGCGCCAAGAACCTGATCGATTCCGAGATCATGATCGGCCACCTGCAGCAGGCCGGCATGATGATGACGCCGGAGCCGGAACTCGCCGATGTGCTCATCATCAACACCTGCTCGTTCATCGATCAGGCGAAAAAGGAGAGCGTCGACACCATCCTCGGCGCGGTGGATGATCGTCAGGTGGCCCGGCCGCGGCAAAAGATCATTGTGGCGGGCTGTCTCTCGCAGCGTTTTTCGCAGGAGTTGCCGGGTCTGATGCCGGAGGTGGACGCTTTCATCGGCCTGGACCAGATCACTTCGGTCGCGCCGGTGATACAGGGGCTCATCGCCAAGGACGAGGCGCCGCACGGGGAGAATCTGGTCACGGCGACGCCGAAATACATCCCGGACTATGACACGCCGCGCTTCCGCCTGACGCCACGGCATTCGGCCTACATCAAGATCGCGGAGGGCTGCAATCATCCGTGCTCTTTCTGCATCATCCCGAAGATCCGCGGGCGCCATCGCTCGCGGACGCTGGAGTCGGTGGTCCGGGAGGCGGAGGATCTGGTACGCTCGGGGGTGAAGGAGCTGAACCTGATCTCGCAGGACACGACCTATTTCGGCATGGATCGCTGGGAGGAGGCTCGTCCGAATCCCCGGAGCCCCGTTGACTCGTCGAAGGGCGACTCACTGGCTTCGCTGCTGCGGGCGCTGAATGCGATCGAGGGTGATTTCTGGATCCGGCTGCTCTACACGCATCCGGCGCACTGGAGCGACGAGCTGATCGAGACCATCGCGGGCTGTGAAAAGGTGGCCCGCTATGTGGACATGCCTCTGCAGCACATCTCCGACCGGATGCTGGACAAGATGCGCCGCGAGACGGACGGGGCCTACATCCGCGATTTGGTCCGCCGGATGCGGGCGGGCATTCCCGATCTGGCGGTGCGCACGACGTTCATCGTGGGCTTTCCGGGTGAGACGGATGCGGACTTCGACGAGTTGCTCGGCTTTCTCGACGAGGCGCAGTTTGAGCGGGCCAGTGTGTTCACCTACTCGCGGGAGGAGGGCACCCGGGCGGCTAAGCTGGAGGGTCAGGTGCACCACATGACGCGAAAGCGGCGGTGGAATGCGGCGATGCGGCGGCTGGAGCAACTGGCCGAGGTCCGCAATCAGAACCAGGTCGGCCGCCGGCTGAAGGTGCTGGTCGATGCGCCCGGTCAGGCGCGCGGCGAGATGGATGCGCCCGAGGTGGATGGCACGATCTTCGTGCCGGCGGAGTTGCCGGTGGGACAATTCGCCGAAGTGACAGTGCGCGACTGGCGTGGCTACGATCTGGTGGCCGAATAAAGGGCAGAAGTGAGCGGTGCTGGTGCGGCATCCTGACAGCCGGGGCAAGGCCGGGCGGGGGGAGGGAAATGTTTTCGCCCTGAGGCGGGAAAAAGGCTTGCAGGCTTGGGCAGGGTCGCGGGATACTGCGCGCAGTCCTCGGATCGGGAGATCGGTCCGGGTTGCCATAGCCCACTGCCTCTCCTTTCCCCCGCCGATGTTTTTCCGCCGTTTCCCAGTCCGATCGAGTGCCGTCGTGGCGGCGGTGTTGGCGTGGGCGAGTCAGGTGGCGGTAGGGCAGCAACAGTTGCTCCAGAAAAACTACGACACCCAGGGTGCGACGCGCCTCGAGGTGAGATCGGTGTTTTCCACCGGTGTGTGCCGCGGCTATCTGCCGGTGCGAGTGACGATCCGGAATGGGACGGTCCTCGACCGGTCCTGGTCGTTGGATTTCTCCTACTCAGGTGGCTGGAATGAAATGGCCTACCGTTCCCGCTTTTCTGTCGCTGCGGGGGCGGGGCAGGAGGTGGTGCGCGAGCTGCTGGTGCCGGTGCCGACGGCGGCGAGCGGGGGCACCTACTACCAGCAGTTGGAGGTCAGGGCGGGCAGTCCCGGTCTGCCCAGCGAGCAAAATTTCCACTCCTCGAATCTCAACGCCGACTGGCCCGCCCTGGCGATCAGCAAGGGACTCGCGGAACGCAATCTCGGTGCGCTCGATGGCAAGGTGTCCTCCACGGTGCCGGGCACGGAGCATTTTGCCGGGTCGTTTGAGACCGACGAATTGCCGGCGGACTGGCGGGCCTACACGGGCTTCGATGCGCTGCTCATCACCGAGGAGGAGTGGGACGGGCTGGCTCCCGGGACGCGTCAGGCCATTCTGGAATGGACCCGGCTGGGTGGCTCGCTGGAGCTTTACACCAGCGCCGCGGAGGCCGGGAGCATCCTCCCGCGGCTGGAGTTGGGTGGTGAACGACCCGACCCGGGGCTGGTCCGCCGAGGGCTCGGTCAGGTGCGGGCCTGGACGTGGAATGGCCGGGATCTGGACGCGGAGAAGACCGTCGCCCGCTACCGGGGGATGCAGAGCCTGACGTATCAACTGCGCGAGGACTACCGGGGTGGCTGGAGGCTACTCAACTTGTTTGGGGAGAAAGATTTCAATCCTCTGCTCGTGGTGCTTTTGCTCATCGCCTTTGCCGTGGTGGTGGGACCGGTGAATCTGTTCGTTCTGGCCAAGCCGGGACGCCGGCACCGGCTGTTCATCACCACGCCGATCATATCGCTGGTGGCGAGTCTGCTCATTCTGCTGCTCATTCTTTTTGGCGATGGCATCGGCGGGGCTGGCAGGCGCATCGTGTTGGCGAATCTGGTGCCGACGGCGACGGAGAAGCGCCTCTACGTGGTCCAGGAGCAGGTCAGCCGCACCGGCGTGCTGCTGGGGAGTGCATTCGAAGCCGGGGAGCCCGGCTTCCTCTCCCCGGTGCTGCTGCCGCCGTCTCAATGGAACCGCATGCTCATGTCGAACAGCCCGCTGGCCGCCTACAGTTTCGACGGACAGGTCTATCGAGGCGATTGGTTCAAGAGCCGCAGCGAGCAGGGGCACTACTACCAGACCGTGCTGCCCACCCGGTCGCGGATCGAACTGCAGGCGGCTTCGCCCGATGGGAAGACGCCGCCGCGTCTGTTTTCGAGCCTGGAATTCACCGTGTCGGAGCTGTTTTACCGTGACGATCTGGGCGTGGTGTGGCGGGCCGCGGGTGACGGTCCCATCGCCGGTGGCCAGGCCATTGTGCTGGAGCCGGTGGATTTTTCGGAGTTGAGTGCGTGGTGGAAGAGGCGGATCGACGCCTTCAGCCAGTCCCAGCGCAAGCGCGCCGCGGAACTGTGGAAAAACGACGGGCATTTTTTCGCCGTATCGAGCGATCCCAAAGCCGGATTTGTCGACACTCTGGACGCCATCCGCTGGTGGGGGAATGACGCCCTCATCTACGGCCCCGTCCAGACCGCCCCCGCGCCGGCCGCGCCGACTCCCGCCGCCCAGTGATCGATCCGCCATGAGTGCCGCCGCCGCCCCAGCCGAATCGCCGCCGCCTCCCGAGACGCCCGCCGTCCCGGTGAAGCCACCCGCCATCGAGGTGCGGGACCTGCACCGGTTCTTCGGTTCGCTGAAAGCCGTGGACGGCATCTCCTTCACCGTCGCACCGGGCCAGGTGGTCGGCTTCGTCGGGGCCAATGGCGCCGGCAAGACCACCACCATGCGCATCATCGCCACGCTCGACTATCCGAACCGTGGCATCGTGAAAGTTTGCGGCATCGACGTGGTCCAGTATCCCGCACTGGTTCGGCATCGCATCGGCTGGATGCCCGACAGCTTCGGCACCTATGACAACATGACGGTGGTCGAGTACCTCGACTTTTTCGCCCGCGCCCTCGGCTTCAAGGGCGAGGAGCGTGCCGCCCGGGTGCGCGATGTCATGGACTTCACCGATCTCACGCCGCTGGCCGATCGTCTGATCAACAAGCTCAGCAAAGGCATGGGTCAGCGCCTCTGCCTGGGCCGCGCGCTGATCCACGACCCCGACGTGCTGATCCTGGACGAGCCCGCCGCCGGACTCGACCCGAAGGCCCGCGTCGAGCTGAAGCACCTGATCCGCATCCTCGCCGACGACGGAAAGACCGTCTTCATCAGTTCCCACATCCTGTCCGAACTCGGCGAGATGTGCGACAGCCTGCTTTTCATCAACCGCGGCCGCGTCATTCACCATGGCTCGGCCGAGAGCCTGAAGCAGACCACCGGCGCCACCACTGTGGTCGATGTCCAGACCGCCGGCGATCCGGAGAAGATCGGCGAATGGGCTCAGCTTTCGCCCCATGTCACCTTGAAAGAGGCCCGCAAGCGCGGGGCCCGGATCGAGATCGACTCCGTCGACCCCGAGGTTATTGCCGGCGTGCTGCGCCGCATGGTGAACGACGGCATTCCCGTGATCGAATTCCACCGCGAGGAGCGGAAGCTCGAGGACGCCTTCATCGAGATCCTCGGCGAGATGGAAAAAGGCGCTCCGTCGCCGGTGCAACAGCCGGGAGTTTCCGTTGGGACCTGAGCGCTCAGCCTTTGAAGACGAAGAATTTCCGGGCCACAAAATTGATCAGCGCCGAAAACACCGCGTTCGTCAGGATGGCCACATTGGTTGCCACACCGAACTGGTGCACCAGCCATGGACCTGCCACCTGGCTCAGGATGAAGCTGATCCCGTTGATCAGGGTGAAGAAAAAGAACTCAAGCCAGGGATGGTGCCGCCCGCGCTGAAAGACCAGCAGCACGTTCATGAAATACACCGCCACATTCGTTGTGAAGAAGGCGATCGTGTTGTTGATCAGCAGATTGCGCGCCCGCAGCGCGTCGGTGATGGGCGCGCCATCCACCAGCATCCCTTCATAGGCCGGGATCAGTGTCTTCGAAAGCGCGACGACCTGCGCCACTGCGATGACCGTCGCCAGCGCGCCGCAGACGCCGTAGATGGTGAGTTGGACCACCCAGGGCATGTCGCGATCCCGCACCCGGCGCCAGGAAGTGGCGGGGCTTTGGCGGAAGAAAAAGGCGAACCATTCAGTGACGAGAGCGCTCATGCGGGAAAGGGCCGCCACCCTGCTTCAAGCGCGCGACTTTGCAAGCGATCAGCCCGTCACTTCCACACCCCCGGCGCGTCCGTCCACTCAGTCAGGACCTGCCGCTTCGTCACCGGCCACCAAGCCTGGAGCCGGGCGGCCAGTCGGGCGACGACCTCGGGATTCTGCGCCGCGAGATTCGTGTTTTCGTGCGGATCGGCCAGCAGATCGTAGAGTTGAGGGCGCTTCTCCGTGCGGGGATGGGAGCTGGCATAGCGCCCCAGTTTGCCGTCGTAGGTGAGCAGCAGCTTCCATTTGCCATCGATCACCCAGCGGTAGAGCAGTGTCGCCTCGGGATCGTCGATGTCGGCCACATCATGGGCAAAGGTCTCGCCGAAAACCTCCTGTCGGGAGGTCGCCGCTCCGCTTTCGAGGATAGGGAGCAGATTCAGGCCGGGGAGGTTTTCCGGGATCGCTACTCCCGCCGCTGCCAGTGCCGTGGGCACGATGTCGATGCTGGAGCAGAGTTGCTCCTTGCGGTCACCGGGCTGGATCCGGCCGGGCCAGGAAAACAGGATCGGCTGGCGCGTGCCGCCGTCATTGGCGGACTGCTTCGACTTCGGTGCGTAGCCCTGGCCGTTCGGGTCCTGGATCCAGCCGTTGTCGGCCACGTAGACGACCAGCGTGTTCTCCGTCAGCCCTTTCTCATCCAACCGGCCGAGGAGTTGGCCGCAGGTCTCGTCGAACCATTCCACCATCGCGTAGTAGCGCGCCACGTGATCCGACTCGATGCCCTTGGCTTTGTACTTGTCGAACAGCCGCTGCGGCGGCGTGTGGGGCGTGTGCGGCATGAAGGGGGCATACCAGAGGAAAAACGGCTTTTTCTCCGCGACGGCGTGGTCGATGAACTCAAAGACCGGTTCCATGCCCTCGCGGCCGATTTTCAGCCCGTCGTCGCCATGGCGGCCGCCGGGATTCGGGAAACCGCGCGTCATGCCGTGGGTGAATCCACCACGGGCCGGGGTGCCCTCCCACCATTTGCCCGACTGGTGGCTGAGATAACCCTGCGCCCCGAGTAGTTTCATGATGGTCGGCGGGCCATCCATCTTCGCGATCAGTTTTTCGCGCAGAGCGGCATAGGCTGGCGATTCTGGCTGGCCTTTGCCCTTGCCCTTGGCTTTCGTTTTTCCCTTTCCCTGACTCGCATCGCTCTCGATGACGGACGGGTCGTTGCCCGTCACGCCGTGCTGATGGGCGTAGAGGCCATTGGCGAAAGTGGCGAGAGCCGGTCGGCACAGCGCCGTCGGAACATAGCCGCGGGAGAACAGCGCGCTGCGCGCGGCGAGCCGGTCGAGGTGGGGCGTCTCAATCTGCGAGTGGCCCATGAAGCCGTAGTCGGTCCACGCGTGGTCGTCCGAGATGATGAAAACCACGTTCGGAGGCGGCGTGTCCGCGGCGCAGGCGACGGCGACGCCGGATGAAGCGAGCGCAGCGCAGATGGTGAGCAATCGGCGGAAAGTCATGTTGGGGGAGCGGTTTGGTAGTCGAAGGGAAGGGCAGAGGAGGATGAATGGAACCCCCTTTCCCTAGCCGAGTTTCGGCCGCGGGCAAGAGGGGGATTTCCGATGAGACAGGGTCGCATCGGCGATGAGACCCCCTTTGATCGGAATCGCTCCGGTCCGCTTCGATCTGCGCAGGCGCGAAAGGGGGCTCGTAATAATGAGTCGGTGCATATAAAGCCGGTGCACTTACTCAATGAGCCGGCATTTACTCAATGAGCCGGGGCATTTACTCAATGAGCCGGGGCATTTACTCAATGAGCCGGAGAAATTAAAAGAGAGAATGCTTGCATTCTGCCATCGGCGTGCCATTCTGGATCGATCAGTTTCCCGCTTAGCCACCCTGCCTGACCCATGAGAGCTTCCAGACTTATTCCCGATCGCGGTGACGGCTATTTTCATGTCGTCTCCCGCGTGGTCGACAAGCGCTTCATCTTCAATGCCAAGGAGAAAAACCACTTCCGGAAATGGATGCGC
>JAEUHH010000072.1 GCA_016795505.1 Verrucomicrobiales bacterium
GTCTGATTGGAACCGCCCTGTACGGAGCCGTACGCAGGGATGCGAAGCAGGTAGCTGCGACGACCCGTGGTCGGCGGAGCCTTTGTGGGACCCGTGGCTGGCTGGGCAAAGGCTCAGTCAGTCGCGGGGACCCGATTCGGCCTTGGGAGCGGCACAACCAACACCAGAAAATGACAACATACGAAAAATGCCAAGCAGTCCGCCGCGCCATTGTAAATCGCGCCGCCGAAGTGATGAACTATACCAACCGGAGCGACGAGTTCGCGGCCAAGCAAATCCGAGAAATCCCCGAAGTGCTCGCTGATAAAATCGGCAAGATCAACATCGCGGAACTGACCGCCCCGCAAATGGATGACCTCGGATTCGGGCAATGGTCGGAAGACAACCCGATGCGACTCATTCCGCTGTGGCTCTTCCGGTTCCTGCCCGACGAGATCGAAAGCGAGTGCATCGACGGAACGAAGTCTGTGCTGAAAACGGCTGAGATGGATAACGATCACCGCTTCGGGTGTCTGGCTTACGGTATTTGGCCGAACGTCTAGCTCATCCACGGCGGGGAGGGAAGCCCGAATTCAAACAGGAGCGTTACCCGCCGTTGGATGGAGCGTCTTGTTCGCTTTGTCTTCATTGCTTAGCGCGAGTGGCCTTGTGTGATAGTGATTCCCAGTGGGGACAAGCGCTGAAAAAGATCGACGGAAACTCCCGCCGAGCTGCACCCTCGTAGGCCATGTATGATGAGGCATACTCGCCATCCCCATAGGCACAAACCTTGGAAAGCGCAATCCATCCATCTCGACTCTGGGGGTATCGTGACACAATTGAGAACGCCTCAGGTGCTACCCTGGACATTGAAAAATATTCCATCGCGGAAGGCGTCCCCTTGACCTTGTCTGGTAGATCGGACTCAAGATAGGCGGACTCAATAATGGCTCGAACAAACTGTTTGTGCTCACGCGATCCTACGGCATTCGAGACGGCTGCCTCACGAGAAACACTTACTGCGGCTCCCCCTAGGAGCAGTCAGTAATATTTATTTTGAAGCTCCCGATTCCCCTTTGGGGAATCAGGAGCCCATTCGACCGGATTCAGTCACTCGTCGCAGGTGCAGGCGTATTCGGGGTTGCTGCAGCCTTTGCAGATGTAGAGCTCGAGCTTGATGCGAAAGTTCTTGGTTTTGGCATCGGGGGCGGGCTTGGCCTGGACTACGACCTGGTAGCCTTCGCCCTCGGGGAGCTTGCCGGTGCTGACAAGCTTGCCACCCTTGTTTTCGAACTCGAGCTTGACCTTGCCGCTAGGGGCTTCGGCGGTGGCGGTGATGACTTCGGTGGTGGCGGGCTGGGCTTTCATCGCGGCGTCATAGACGGCGATGCTGATAGTACGGTCTTTCTCGACGTAAAACTCGGCCTGTTTGGCGCCGAGATCGAGGATGAGACCCTTGCGGGGCCCGGCCTTCACTTTGGATTCCGCGGCAAGCGCGGTGGTGGCGGCGACGGCGATCAGGGTGACGAGGTGGATCAATGGTTTCATGGTGTGTTTAGTTTGGTTTTTTGGTGTATGGTTCTCTGTTTGATCCGGCTAGGATGGCCGGTTGCTTGGAAAGAGGTTGCCGAAGCGGCCCGCCCCGCTGGGCGGGTTGCGCTCCGGCAGGTTTACAGGGTGGGTCAGCGTTTGTGTGCTATGACGGCGTTGGCGGGCCGATTCGCGGGCCGATTCGCGGGCGCGCTGACGACGCGGGCCGGAGTACAGCTTTTTCTGACATAGACGTAGCCGCTGCTGCGCCCGGCGGGTCCGGCCAGCACGGGTTGCTTAACCTTGACCGTCGCGCCGTGGCCGGAGCAGCACTGGGCTGCCTGGCTGGCGGGCGCGAGGGCGGCGATGGTGAGGATGCCAGCGATGAGGCTGGACAGTCCGAGGGTATGTTTGTTTTTTTTCATGGGTTATTTGGTGTTGTTTTTTTGGTTTTCCGTTCGATCCAGTCGTAGAGCACAGGCACCACGAGCAGGGTGAGGAAAGTGGAGGTGACGATGCCGCCGATGACGACGGTGGCAATCGGGCGCTGGACTTCCGCGCCGGCGCCGGTCGCAATCGCCATGGGGACGAAACCAAGGCTGGCGACAAGGGCGGTCATTAGCTTGGGGCGCAGGCGTGTCAGAGTGCCCTCGACGACGGCCTCGCGGACTCCACGGCCTTCGCTGCGGAGCTGGTTGATGAAGCTGATGAGCATGATGCCATTCAAGACGGCGATGCCGCTCAAGGCGATGAAACCCACGGCCGCGCTTATCGTGAAGGGCATTCCCCGCAGGTAGAGGGCGAAGATCCCACCCGTGACCGCAAGCGGGACGCAGGTGAAGATGAGCGCGGCCTGTTTCAGCGAGCCGAAACTGAGGAAGATGAGGACGAAGATCAGGCCGAGTGCCAGCGGCACGACGATGAGGAGGCGTGCCTTGGCCTCCTGCAGGTTCTTGAACTGGCCGCCAAACTCGTAGAAATACCCATCGGGAAACTGGACCTTGTTTCGGATCGTCCGCGCGGCCTCCTCGACAAATCCCTCCGTATCCCGGCCCCGGACGTTGATGAGAATGCTGACGCGACGTTGCGTGTTCTCGCGGGCGATCTGCACGGGTTGGGGCACGAGGACGATCTTCGCCACCTGCCCGAGCGACAACATCCCGCCGTCATCCGTGCGCAAGGCGAGGCGTTTGAATCCCTCCAGGTCGGCCCGATGCGCCTCGGCGAGCCGCACGACGATGGGGCTGCGGCGGTTCCCCTCAATGAGCATGCCGACTTCGGTCCCGGCCAGGGCGGTTTCAATGAGGGAGTTCAACTCATCGGCGTGGACATTGAACCGGCGCATCGCCTCGCGGTCGGGCTGGATCTCAATCATCGGATTTTTGCCGATGCTGTCGAACTCGGTCTCACCCCCTCCCGGAATCGCACCTATCACGGTACGCACTTCCCCGGCGAGCCGCTCCAGCTCATCATAGCTGTCCCCGAAGATCTTGCAGACGAGGTCGGCGCGGGCACCGGCCATGATCTCGTTGAACCGCATCTGGATGGGCTGGGTCACAAGGATGCTCTGACCGGGCACCTGATCGAGGAGCGCCTTGCGCATGATCTCGCCAAGCCGCTCCTTGGTGATGGCCCTTCCGTCTTCCTTTCGCCACTGGTCGCGCGGATTGAGCATCAGGTAGGTGTCCGAGACGTTCGGATTCATCGGGTCACTCGCCACCTCGGCGGTGCCGATGCGCGAGAAGATTTCCTTCACTTCGGGAAAGTCTCGGCGGATGATGGCTTCGCTCTGCTTTTGCAGTTCCAGGGATGAGGAGAGTCCGGCGCTGCTGCTGCGGATGAGCTGAAAGGCGAAGTCTCCCTCGTCGAGCTGGGGAATGAACTCGGAACCGAGTCGCGAACCCACCCAGATCGACGAGCCGAACAACCCGAGCATGATGATGACGACAATAAAGCGGAAGCGCAGCCCGAAGCGGAGCAGTGGCGTATAGAGCCGCTTTGTCAGGGTGACCAGCCAGTTGTCTTTCTCCTGAATTTTGCCGCCGAGCAGGTAGGAGCACAAGACGGGCATCAGCGTCACGGCGAGGACGAGCGAACCGCCAAGAGCGAGCATGACGACGAGGGCCATGGGTTTGAACATCTTTCCTTCGATGCCCTGGAGCGCGAGGATGGGCACATAGACGACCGTGATGATGAGGACCCCGAAGAACATCGGATTGGCCACCTCCTTGGCGGATTTCAGCACTTCCTCGGTCCGTTCATTGACAGTGAGGCGGCGGCCCAGGGCATGCTGACGCTCGCCGAGGTGGCGCACGATGTTCTCCACCATCACCACCGCGCCATCGATGATGAGACCGAAGTCAATCGCGCCGAGGCTCATGAGATTGCCGCTGATGTGCCATCGCACCATCCCGGTCATTGCGAAGAGCATGGAGAGCGGGATCACCAGTGCGACGATGAAGGCGGCCCGGAAGTTACCCAGCAGGGCGAAGAGCACGATAACGACGAGCAACGCTCCCTCCGCCAGATTCTTTTCGACGGTGGCGATGGTGCGACTGACGAGATTGCTGCGGTCATACAGGGGCCTAATGACGACGCCCTGCGGCAGTTTCTCCTGAACCTCGGCCAGCTTGCCGCGCACGGACCCGGCCACGAGCCTGGAATTCTCACCGGCCAGCATGATCGTCGCGCCGATGAGCGCTTCCCTGCCGTCGTCGGTGGAGGCCCCGGTCCGGAAGGCACTGCCGATGGTGACGGTTGCCACCTCGCTAAGAAGAACGGGATCCACCGCCCCCGCAAATTTCAAGGGGATGGAGAGGATCTGCTCGATGTTGTCAACCCGGCTCGGGGCGCGGACGATGAGTTGCTCGCCTCCGATCTCGATGTATCCGCCACCCGCGTTTCGTGTGTTCTGCTCCACGATCTCGGCGAGCATGTCCAGCGAGAGACCTCGCGAGGCGAGGCGGGGGGGATCGGGTTGAATGACGATCTGCTTTTGATAACCGCCACTGGTGTTCACCTCCGCCACACCGGAGGTGCCCCGGAGCAGCGGCTTTACCTGGTATTCCTGGATCTGCGCGAGAGCCATGAGCTGCTCATCCCGGGTCGCGGGCTTGTGCGGAGCATCTTCGAGGTAGTCCAGGCTGTAATAAAAGATCTCGCCGAGACCAGTCGCAACCGGTGCGAGCTTGGGTGTCACCTCGGGCGGCAATTCATCCAGAACCCCTTGCAGTCGTTCCGTGACGAGCTGGCGCGTGAGATAGAGATCGATCCCGTCCTCAAAGGTCATCGTCACCTGTGAGAGGCCGAACTTGGACAGGGAGCGCAACTCCACCATTCGTGGAAGGCCCGCCATTTCACTCTCGATGGGAAAAGTCACGAGTTTCTCGATCTCTTCCGGCGCGAGTGCATCTACGGCCGTGTTGATCTGCACCTGCGGATTGGTGATGTCCGGAACGGCGTCGATGGGAAGGTTCAGTGCCGACCACAATCCGAAGGCGATGAGCAACAGCATGCCGAGGAGAACGGCACCTCGTTGCCGCATCGCAAGAGTGATGAGGGAAGTCAACATGGAGACTCAGTGACCGCAGGTGCAAGCCTTGCCGCCGCGCAAAATCTGGAGTTCCGCCAGCCAGAGCGCCATTACCGGTGTCGTGACCACCACGTCCCCCGTGTAGAGTCCGTCGATGATTTCGACGTGGTCCTCATTGACGGCACCGACCTGGACGGGGGTGCGTAGGAAGTATTCATCGTTCTCCGCATAGACAAAAGAGCCCTCCGCGGTCGTCAGCAGCGCCGATTTCGGGATCGACGTCACGGGATCCCCGGCGGGGAATCGGAAGGTGGCGGCCAAGGCGGCACCCGGCTGGAGAGTCTCGTCTGTGGAGACAATGACTTCGTAATCGCCCAGAGCAACGAAGGGAGACTTTTCCAATCGCATAACGCGTCCTTTGGTAGATCCCACCTCCACGATCATGCCGGGCTGGACCTGAGATGCCTGCTCGTCGGTCAACCAACCGCTCGCCTCGTTTCCGATCCGGGTGGCTTGGAGGGTCCCGGAATATGAGTGTGCGATCACCTCCTCCTGCACTTCCGCCGTTTTCAGTTGGATGGATTGGGCCATGAGCGGAGTGAGCATGACACCCTTGCCTTCCTTGTACTGGGCACCGTTCTCCGGTGCGGATTCGGTCTCGGGCGAGGGACTGGCGGCGCTGTCGCTACAGGAGTTGAGCGCTGCGGCAACGGGCATCAGGAGAATGAGAAGGACGTTTTTCATGCTGAGGAAGATTCAGGGTTTCGACGAATTGAGAATGATTAGACTTCCGGGGGCTCCGGTGAGTTCTTCGAGCTTGAGCGCCGCTTCAAGGGTCTGGGCGCGGGCTTCGTTGACGGCCTCGACCGCTTCGAGATATTTGTCCTGGAGCTCCACGAAGGTGCTCATGGGAACGGCCCCGAGACGGAAGTGTCGATCCGCCAAGGCGGCCGCTTCACCGAATTTGGCGACCGCGTCACCCTTCCAGAGGGAGATGCGCGACTGCTGGGTTTTGAACATCAGCATGGATTCCGTCACCTGACGTTCCACCTCCCGTTGCGCGACGCCCAGACTGGCCTGCGCCTGCGTCTGCCGGGCTTCAGCCGCAGTCACTTCCGCCTTGCCCGACTTCCAGAAAGGCAGGGGAAGGGAAATGCCGATGCCTCCCGTCGTCTCGTCCTCAAGGCCGTTCTCGCGTTCCACGAAGGGACCAACGACGATCGCGGGGTAGCGTTCGTTTTTGGCCAACTCCACTTTGAATCCCTGTTGCTCGAGCTCCGCGTGCAGGATGCGAAGGTCATAGTGATTCTCCATCGCAGCCGAGAGGAGCTGGTTCAGAGAAGGAACCGCCTTGAGGGAGAACGAGGATCGCTCGACCACAATGGGCGTATCCGGTCTTCGGCCCATCAGTTGATTCAACTCGAGAAGCGCTGTCTGAACGGCCACCGCTGCGGTGGCGGCACGCGATTCCGCAACCAGAGCGGCAGCCTCGACCGTGACGACCTCCAACTGGGGGGCGATTCCCGCCGGTTCCCGCTGGACGAGGACATCCCGAAGGGCTGTATGGCGAGCCGCCACTTCTTCGGCAGCGGCCGAAATGTCTTGATGTGCGGCCAGGGTGGTGGCCAGCACCCGCACCCGAGAGGCAAGGTGAAAACGGAAACGTGCGAGCCCCAGCTCGGCAAGGGCGATGTCACGATTCGCGATGGCTTTGCGAAGACCGAGGCGCCCCGGCCACTCCAAGGGTTGGGCCAGCTCCGCCGAGAAGGCGAGGCCGTTCGAACGGGCATCGGAAGAGGAAACGCGCTTCTTTCCGATTTCCAGACTCAATTCAGGATTCGAAGGGCGACCAGCCGTGCTCCTGATCGCCCTTGCGTGGGCGATTTCGGCTTCATAGAAGCGAACCTCCGGGTTGGCCTCGAGCGCACGGGAAACCAGCTCGGACACTGAGGTGGCTTTCGATTCCGCGTTTGCCGATGAAAGCATCGCGATTGCTGATAGTAGGATGACAGAAAAGAAGGAAGTTCGCATGGTGGTGATGAATTTCGGATGGATGCCATGAACCAATCGCCTCAAACGGAGACTTGGGTGGGCCACCCTGGAGCAGGGCGGCAGGCAGACTCCGTCGCATCCACAGACAACCCGGATGAATCCGGGGATCAGGGCGAGGAGCCTCAGGCCAGCGCCGAAGGGGCGCGGGCCGGGAGGGAAGCTCTATGGACAAAGGTCCACGTCGGAGAAAGCTCCGGCGGTGCCTCCGATAGAGAGTGGGATTGGGCGTGACCAAGGTCCCCGGAATCCTTCGGGATCGCCACTCCTGGGACGAGGGTCAGGTGCTCGGCAAGGAGGACGGTCGGCAGGAAAACCGATTCCGGAACCTGGCTGTGGGAGATCGAGTCACTCGGGCAGGAAAGCGGATTTCGCCCGTCATCACCGTCCTCTTCGTGGCTGGGACAGCAGGCGCTTGCTTCCGAGGAGCTTGTATCCACCAAATAGCAACATATCGAGGCCGGCACGATCAGTGCCACCATCAAGAGGGTTACAATTTGCCAGAAACGTTTCATCGAAACTCCACAGGTAATGTCAGCAACTCTACTCCAGAGTCAAGGGAGTATTAATTGCTAATTATTGCTATTGCTAGCAACAGTCTCTTGTGCATCGTCGGAGGTCGATTGAGTCGAGCAGCCGATCACGCCAAGGAAAAGCAAAAGCAGTGGTCTCATTTTTCTAGCGAACGCCGAAGTGGAGGCACGGCGGGAAAAAGCCTCCGAATCAACAACCGACTAAACCGCCGTTGCCTCCCACGACTTGTTCGCGGTTGGCTGGCATCACCAAAAGACACCGATATGAAATGGAAACTCGAAAGAATCGACTGGCACTCAAAAGGGCTTTGCTGGTCATGGCTAAAAATCCGCAAGAGCGTTTACTACTCTGGAAACCAAGTCCAGTGGTCATGGGGGCGGCTGGCATTCGTGTTTGAGCGGCGCAACTGGATTCATTCCGCGAACGTCAAAGAGATGGCAGCCCGATCAGAGGGCGGCCGTGGAAAGGAGAATGAATGAAAGAGTCATTTGGAGCTTTCGACTCGGGGCGTGATCGGGATTGCCATCCTCGTCTTGTTCGACTGCGTTTTTTTGAAATGGGCGTCACCTGCCTTTGAAGCGTGAGAAATGCATGACATCAAAACAATGAATCAGGAGTCACAGTTATCGTCGGGCGCCGATGTTGAGTTATCGGAGCAATCTGAGGCCACCCATCAGGAGCCGAATCTGGAAATGGCCACTGCCATTGCCCGCGCTCGATTACTCGGGCACCCAACGCAGCGGCGATCCGAGTCGCTTCCCTGTATCCTAGCGTATCCGCCGAGCAAATTGGATCGGCTAGAACTTCGGCTGCAAGATTTCCTAGCCGATACGCGTTCAGAGTTAGAAGACATCGCTGACGCTGATCGCTCCACTTCTTCTTTTTCGCCCTCTCGGATGGCGTTGATTCTAGGAAATCGAGTGTGTCGGATTCGAAGCGGTCTTGCCATTCGAATAGTTGGTCTATTCCCATATCGTTTAGCTCAGATCGCAAGAATTCTATATCGGCTTCCGAAAGTGATTGGAGCAGCTCTTCTGCGATGCTTGATGCCCAGCTTGCGTAGCTCATTGGAGATTATTTCTGAGTCGAACACGGAGCGATGACACTGCCATGAGCGCCGCCGACACACTCTTCCCAATGGACTCCCTCGCTCATGGCAGTTGTGCATCCGCGCTTTGTTGTGCTCCGGCGATCGTCCTAGACGCGTGCTGTGGCTCTCGCATGATGTGGATGGACAAGGAAGACCCCCGAGTGACGTTCGTGGACCGACGGAATGAGGACTACGAGATCAAACCGGATCGCGCCTATCCAAGCGGGACGACAATCAGCGTGCGGCCTGACGTGGTCGCGGACTTCACTGCGCTGCCGTTCCCTGACTCGACATTCTGGCATGTGGTCTTCGATCCGCCTCACATCATCCGCAATGCCGAACTCGGCACGGTGACGAAGAAATACGGAGTCCTGAACGGTGATTGGAAAGCGATGATCGCAGGGGGATTCTCGGAATGCTTCCGCGTGCTCAAGCCGAACGGAACCCTGATCTTCAAGTGGTGTGAAACGCAAATCCCGCTTCGCGACATCCTCGCTCTCACTCCCGAGAAACCTCTCTACGGCCACAAAGGCGGACAGAAGTCCGTCACGCACTGGATGGCCTTCATTAAGCACAACGCTTCGGATCAGGCGACGGCGAGCGCAAGACGTTGCTGACACGACAGATAGCCCCCGAGCCGTTGCCTGCATCCGTTTTGTTCGGCCTTGGATGTAGATTGATGTTGCGTCTGCATGTGTCAGTGTCCGCCAAATAGAAGTTCCCAGGCAAACAGGTAAAGCGTCAATGGCGTCGCAAACAAGCCACGGTTGCTGATGTGCGAAGAAAGTGGGAGGTAAAGGCTCCGGAAGGGTTCAGGAGTCGGCTGGTTCTGTGCGATGTAAAAGCCACAGATAGGTCCAAATGAAAACACGTATAGCCCTAGCCCAATGAGGATAAACGCAATCACGCGTCTTTTGGGGCTAGTAGGGAGTTTCAGAATACTCATATGCCGGACGACTTAGTTCTTGGCCGAACGTCAAAGTGGACTCAGGCGATGAAATCGCCTTGAGTCCCACGCCTTGTTGTGCCGTTGCGGAGCCGTCACGCGATGCAACCCTGTTGGATCGGAGACAAGACCCTGTTGAATCGGAACCGTGGGCTGGATTCTCGGAAGACGACGGGGAAGCCCATATTTATCCATGTGTCACAAAAGAAAATCTTGAACAGACTCTTAGCGAATTTCGATTATGGATCGAATGCGCTCTTTCTGACGATCCACGTCTGGATATCGTTCTAGCAATAAATTCAAGCGTGTGGGACGAATCGTTAGTCCCCCGTGATTCGGACGATAAACAGCAATCCTAAAAAGATTTGAAGAATGCTTTTTAATTTGTGTCCAAATTTTCGGGAAATCTTTTATATTCATATTTAAAGAAAACTCATTATCCGCCAATTTCTCCGCGCCCTCAGATAGTAAAAAATCAACAAATTTATTTAATTCGCCCGATTTTGATTTGTGGGCGTGGATAAAAATCAATATTTCTTCTTTCATATTATGAAAAATAGTAACGCAGAAAATTTAAATAGGCACAACAGTGTTTATTCGTATGATCGTCCCCAGTGATATCCACCGGACGATCCGAGGGCAGATTGCGGGTGAATCCCCGTATTGGCAAGGATTTTTCGAGCGGGAGTGCGTCTATCGGGTCCGACAGAGCCGCTGGTTTCGTTC
>JAEUHH010000059.1 GCA_016795505.1 Verrucomicrobiales bacterium
TCCCTTGCTGCTGTCCTCGCTCCACGCCGGGACGATTCCCGGCATCGAATTCGCCAAGGTGGACGGCCTTTCCCTGAAACTCGATCTCCATCGTCCCGATGCGGAAAAGCCGCCGCTCGTCGTCTACGTGCATGGCGGCGCGTGGCGGGCGGGCTCGCGCGACGACGTGCCGGTGCTCGGCTTGCTCGACCACGGCTTCGCCATCGCCAGCGTGGACTACCGGCTCAGCCCGCAGGCACGGTTTCCGGCGCAGATCCACGACATCAAGGCGGCGATCCGTTTTCTCCGCGCCAAAGCGGAGGAATTGAAGATCGACACGACCCGCATCGCCATCATCGGTTCCTCGGCGGGCGGTCATCTCGCCGCCCTCACCGGCGTCACGAACGGCCACGAGGAACTCGAGGGACGGGTCGGCGATCACCTCGACCAGAGCAGCCGCATCGATGCCATCGTCAGCTTTTACGGCGCCTCGAACCTGCAAAGCATCCTCGGGCAAAGCACCGAATTCGGTCTCGGTGTGCGCGTTCCCGCCTTGAAGCTGTTGCTCGGTGATGTGCCTGACAAACAACCCATCCTCGCGAAACTCGCCAGCCCCGTGGCCCATCTCGACGCCAAGGACCCGCCGCTGCTGCTGATCCACGGCGACGCCGACCCGCAAATGCCGCCCGCGCAGTCGGAAGAATTCCGCGAGGCCTGCGAGAAGGCGGGTGTACCCGTCGAACTCGTCACTCTCCCCGGCGCCAAGCACGGCGGTGCCGAATTTTACGATGAAGCGCGCCTCCAAGCAGTCGCGGACTTCCTGCAAAGAAAGTAGCTTGGGCTTCAGCCCAATTCACCTTGCCGGGCTTGGGCTAAAGCACAAACTACTTTCTTCCTCCCCATGATCGCCATCCTCGCCGACGACCTCTCCGGCGCCGCCGAATTGGCCGGCATCGCGGCGTCGCGCGGATTCACCGCGGAGGTGCAGACGGTCTTCGATCCCACCTCGACCGCCGACATCATCGCCGTCGATACCGACACGCGCTTGAAAAGCGAAGCCGAAGCCGCGCGAATCGTCGGCGAAGTGACGAGGCACATCCTCGCGTCGCATCCCGCGTGGATTTACAAAAAAACCGACTCCGTCTTGCGCGGCCACATCCGCGCCGAGATCGAGGCCATCCTCGACGCCGCCGGTCTCGACGATTGCGTTTTCAGTCCCGCCAATCCTTCGAAGGATCGTCTCATCCGAAAGGGCCGCTACGAAATCGGCGGCGTGCCGCTCGACGAAACCGTCTTCGCCCGCGATCCCGACTATCCGAGGACTTCGTCCCTCGTCCGGGAGCTGCTGGGCGCGAGCGACCGGATCCAAACGCCCGATGCGATTGACCCCGACGATCTGATGATCGATCTGCCGCCGACAACCCTCGCTGCCGGGGCCGCCGATTTCTTTGCCGCACAGCTCGCTAGGAAAGAAAGTAGCTTGGGCTTTAGCCCAAGCCCTTCTTCCACCCTTGGGCTGAAGCCCAAGCCACTTTCCACCCTCCTCCTTAGCGGCAGCCTCGCCGCCTGGGACCTCGACCGCGCCGCGCAGATGGAACAGCGCGGATTTCTCGTGAAAACCATCGCCGACGACCTTTCTCCGTCGATCTGGCAAACCACCTCGAAACTGATGCTCGCGATCGGTCGTCCACCCTCCAGCGACCCGGCCACCCTGACCGAAACGCTCATCGACAAGGCCCTTCCCCTGCTTTCCGGCCGCAACGATCTCCGCATCGGTCTCGAAGGCGGAGCCACCGCCATCGCCTTCATCCGGCGACTGGGCTGGACCCGTTTCGAAGTCATCCCCGAGGGCCACACGGGCGTCGGCACGCTGCGTCCCCCGGGAGAACCCGTCCTGTATGTGAAGCCGGGCAGTTATCCTTGGCCGGAGGGGTGTCTCTGATGTCAGGATCGACTCCGCCGTCGCGTTACTCCAAGACACCATGCCCCTCGACCACGAAACCATCCTGAGACACCTCTTCGAGGCGCGCCCGCGGCTCAGCGGGGCGGCATGGCTGATCGTGCGCGACGCAGCGTCGGCGGAAGACCTCTTCCAGAACGTGGCGCTGAAGTCGGTGACGAAAAACGTCTCTTTCGAGCACGAGGGTGCGCTGCTCTCGTGGGCGATGATCTCGATCAAGCGCGAGGCGATCGACTGGCTGCGCAAGCGCAGGCCGGAGACGCTCGGCCTGGAGCCGGAGGTGCTCGATCTGATCAGCGGGGAATGGTCGGCCCATCCGCAGCCCGAGGGACGCCGCATGGAGGCGCTGCGAGAATGCCTCGCTTCGGTCCCGGAGCGATCACGGCAACTCCTGCACCTGCGTTATTTCGAAGGCCACTCCTGCGACGAGGTGGCGGAACGGGTCGGCGCCAAGGTCGACGCGGTTTACCAGAGGCTCTCGCGCCTGCACCGGCAATTGCGGCAGTGCGTCGATGAGCGCCTCCAACAAAGTGGTTTGGGCTTCAGCCCAAGCTCGGATTTGGGCTGAAGCCAAGCGACTTTTGATTTCCATGAACGACGATCTCCTCACGCAACGCTACCTCGATGGCGCGCTCTCCGACGGTGAGCTGGCCACCTTCCAGCAGCGTCTCCGCGAGGACGCGGAGCTGCGCGAGCATCTGCGCGCGATCGCAGAACAAGCGGTGGCTTTCGGCGATCTGGCTCGGAGCCAGACCATCGCTCCGGCTGCACCGCCCATCCGGAGCGGGCGAGCTTCGTGGTTGGCATTGGCGGCCTCCCTGGCGGTACTGGCGGCGAGCGCGGCGCTTTTTCTTTACAACCGGCAGCCCACGGTCCTAACACTCGTCGAAAACACTGGCACGGTGACCTGGAGCGACGGTTCACCCATCGCCCCACAGGACCGCCTGCCCGCCGGCACGATCGCGACGGTGGGAGAGACGAGTTCGGCCCAGTTCCGCTTCGGCGATGGCACGCTCATCACCCTGCACGGGGAGACCGAGCTGACCTTCTCGGAGGACGGGCGGAAAATCCTCGCCCTTTCCCGTGGTGCGCTTTCCGCGGAGGTGAAACCGCAGCCCGCCGGTCGTCCCATGCTCGTCCGCACGCCCAGCGCGGAGGCCGAGGTCGTGGGCACAGCCTTCGATCTCACCGCGCGGCCCGAGGACACCGTCTTGAAGGTCAACGAAGGTCTTGTGAAACTGAAGCGCCTCGCGGACGGCAGCGAGATCGACGTGTCGGCCAACCGCAGCGCCGTTGCCTCGCTCGACGCGGGTAGCGCCCTCGATGCGGCCTCCACGCCTGAGCCGCTCACGGACTGGAGCTTCGATTTCACCACGACCACGCCGCCGCGAGATTGGCGTGGTTTCGCCAAGGACGGCGCCATGCACGCGAGCCCCTACGTGGCGAAGAAGCAGGATGACGGCCGGGTCACCACGCACTACGGCGTTTCCGTCCGCACCGCGCTGCTGGAAGAGCCGCTGCGCCTGCTCGCGACCGGGTCCAGCGTGATCCGTTACCGGCTACGACAGGTGGAACCGGGATCGCTCCAGTTCATGCTCCTCACCCACCGTGCGGAAGGAGGCTTCGGCGGCAACTTCGAATGCAAGATCGGAGCGGAGGAATTGCAGCCCGATGCCGACGGCTGGTGCGAGATCGCCATTCCGATCACCCGCTTCGAGCCGATCGATTCGCGCGTCTACCTGCGAAAACGACACCCGACCGCGGCGGGCAATGTCATCACCTCGGCCATCGTCAGCAGCTACCGCGAGGACCGGAAGCTCACCGTCTGCCGATTCGAACTGATCGGAAAGTAGTTTGGGCTTCAGCCCAAGCGGCCCATCAACAGTCGCGCCTCATGAACCTGCGTCCGCGCACCGTTGCTCTTCTCGTGCTCGTGCTCGGCTCGTTGCCATTGGCCGCGGAGGTGCCTCAGGCCTTTGAAAGCTATTGTTTCCAATGCCACGATGCCACCCGGACGGAGGGCGAGCTGGATCTCGAGGATTTCGTTTTCCAAACCATCGGCGCGGAGCAGGTCGTCACGCTGGAGGAAATCCTCCTGCGTCTCGAGGAAGGCGACATGCCGCCGAAGAAGGCGCGCAAACAGCCGACTCCCGCCGAGCGTGAGGAGATGATGGCCTGGGCGCGTGGTCAGATCGACACTCTCGCCGAGTCTTCGATGGACGATCCCGGCCGGGTCGTCATTTCGCGTCTGAACCGGGGCGAATACCGCCGCGTCATCCGAGATCTCAGCGGCGGTCTGGTCACGGGCGCCGGCGAGTATCTGCCGAACGAAGGCGGAGCGGGCGAGGGCTTCTCCAACGTCGGCGAGGCCCAGGGGATGAGTGTGGCGCAGTTCGAAAAGTATCTCGAAGCCGCGAAGGGCGCCCTCAAACATCTGCGCGTGTCGCCGCACGATGGCCTCGTCTGGAGCGCGACACCGCACGAGCCGGTCGAGACCACCGCCGCCCAAATCCAGGAGGCCGTGGATGACCTCATCGCCTGGCACGTCGGCCAGCAGCAGAAGTGGGGCGAGCAACATCGCCAGGCGTTGGCGGCGCGGTTCGGCTCCGCGCATGCCGTGTATCTCGCGGCAGCGAAAAAAAGTAGCTTGGGCTTCAGCCCAACTCTCGAAGACCTTGGGCTGAAGCCCAATCACCTTTCCCCTGTCCCCCTCGAAAAATGGCAGGGTATTCTCGCCAACGAAGCCGCGGACTCCCCCTTCGCCGATTGGGCGAAGGCCTGGCGCGCCCTGCCCAAGGACCTCGACGAAAAAGCCTTGCTCGCCGCCTGCCAAGCCATCGTCCAGGGTGGCGCAAAGCCACCGGAATCCGAAGACTACGCGCCCCCCTACGAGATCAGTTTTCACGAGGCCCGTGAGGAGGTGCTCGAAGCCGCGACGAAGGAAGGCCACTGGCCGTTCCGCATCGACATCGGCGAGGCGAAGGAGCTCTTCCTCGTCGTCACCGACGCCGGCGATGGTGGTCGCGGCGAATACGCGGTGTGGCGGAAAGGACGCGTTGTTTTCCAAGATGGCAGCGCCAAACCCTGGCAGGAGGCCGTGCAGGTCGTCGGCGCGAACAGCGGCAAGCCCTTCGCCTGGGGTGTCGATGGTGAAGGGTCGAAAACGCTCGGTCCCGATGCCATCGGGGTGCGGCCTCCCGGCGCGCTGAAATTCGCCGTGCCGGAAAACGCGATCGTCTTCGAGGTCGATCTCGCGCTCGATTCCAACCGAACCAAGCTCGCCAGCATTCAGGCGCTCGTGCTGAAGGAAAAGCCGAAGTCACAGAGCTACATCCCCGGCCGCTACATCTTCGGCGGAAAAAAACGCGACAACGAGGCCGCCTCCGAAACGAACAAGGAACGCGATCGACTGCTGCGGAAGCGCAATGTCTCCGAGGCGAATCTCACCAAGGTCGGCCTGAACGCAGAGCGGAATCTCTTCGCCGCGTGGACGCGCACCCCGCTGGAGGCCATCGGCGGCCCCTGGCCGGATCAGGTCGAGGAGAAAACGGAACCCGACGCACCCTATCACTACACCGTCGCCGAGGTGCGGCGCAACGCCACACCCGAAGACCTCGCCGAGCTGGCCTTGCGCGAAGACCGGCTCGTCGCCCTGACGCAAACCTTGCCATCGGAGTGGCAATTCGCCGACAACTTCGTCCGCCTCGCCTGGCGGCGCGAGGTGAGCTCGGATGAACGGGAACTCCTCGCCCGTCTTTACCGCGAGGCCGCCCAACCGGGCGTGAGCTACGACAGCGCGATGAAGGTGCCGCTGCTCGCCGTGCTGATGTCGCCGGAGTTTTTGTATAAAGTAGCCTGGGCTTCAGCCCAATCCGACTCTGACATTGGGCTAAAGCCCAAACCACTTTCTTCGCGCCTCTCCTTCTTCCTCTGGGCGAGCCTGCCCGACGACGAACTCCTTGCCGCCGATCTCACGCAGCCCGACGTGCTCGAAGCCCAAACGCGGCGCATGCTCCGCGATCCCCGTGCTTCGGCCCTCGCGGAGGTCTTCGCGGCGCAGGTGTGGCAGTTCGAGGACTTCGAGCACTTCACCGGTCCTGACGAAACGCGCTTTCCCGAATTCACCGCGGAGCGGCGGCGCGAGATGCTCGACGAGGTCCACACCGCGCTGAACCGCGTCTTTCTTGGGGATGCGCCCCTGTCGCTCCTCCTCGACGAGGACTGCCTCGCCACGAAGCCGCTCTTTCTCACCAAGACCTCGCTGCCCCTGCGCACCTCTCCCGTGCAGCGCGGCGCCTGGGTCGTCGAGACGCTGCTGGGACGCCGCATCCCGCCACCGCCGCCGAACGTGCCGCAGCTCTCCGAGGACGACAAAAGCGCCGCCGGTCTCAACATCCGTGAGCAGCTCGCCAAGCATCGTGCCGACGCGAACTGCGCCGCCTGTCATGCCCGGATCGATCCACCCGGCATCGCGTTGGAAAATTTCGACCCCATCGGCCGCTGGCGGGATACCGAGCGCGACGGCTCGCCCATCGTGAATCACGAGACCCTCTCCGACGGCACCGAGCTCGCCGGCGTGGACGGCCTCAAGACCTGGCTCCTTTCGCGCGAGGACGAATTCCGCGCCAATCTCCACCGCAAGCTCCTCGGCTACGCCCTCGGCCGCGCCGTGCTGCCGGGCGACCGCAAGCTGCTGGAACGCATGGCCCGGCACGGGAAATTTTCCGATGTCGTCGTCGAGATCGTGACGAGTCCGCAGTTTTTGCAAAGGGGTTCGAGCTTCGGCTCGAAGTGAATCGCTAGAGAGCGGGACCGCCCTCAAGAGAGCCGGACGCTTCGGCGAGCGCCCGAGGCAAACCTCAAAGGTTCGCACTTCCGCGGAAAACTCTGTCCACCTTTTGCGGGTTCAGGGAACATCCCCTTGAGATGTCTCCTGAATCCGCAACCCTTCAGCAAGCCGCCGCCGCGTTCATTCGCGACCGGATGCGACTCGGCGCCTTTGTCGGCGGCCTGCTTCGGGACGCCCATGCCGCGGAGGACGTGATCCAGGAAGTCTGGCTCCAGCTCGCCGCTGAGGTTGAGAAGGGCACCGTCATGGAAAACCAACCGGCCTGGGGCCGCGCGAACGGCACGCAGTTCTGGCTCGACCGCACCAACCAACTCTTCGGCATCTTCATGGTGCAGACGCAGCTCAACAGAGTGCCCACCTATGGCACCTTCAGACAACTCGTGAGCGAGTCAGCCAACATCGCCAGCAAAGGCGGCATGGGCGGGCTCGGCCAAGCTGGCGGCACGGGAGCCATGAACAGTCAGTTCAAGCAACGCGACAAGAACAACGACGGCAAACTCGGCCCCGATGAACTCCCCGCCGCGCTGTTTGAGCGGTTGGATGCGGACAAGGATGGTTTTGTCGATGCGGAAGAGCTGAAGGCGCCGTGGAAGCGATGAGGCGCGGGATACAAGCACTTGCAGAGGCACCTCAGAAATCCTCGCCATCAGAAACATTTTTCGGCAAATGAGGCGGTGGCAGGCGACGACTACGTTGTAATCCGCCCATGTCACCGCCATCCGAACACGAGTTATCCGCCGCTAAGCGGAGAGCAAGGTGGCGGAGGTAATGCAGAAGGTGATGGCGGTCCTCTGGCAGACTTGCGGTCATGTGGCTGATTTCCGGCCTTGGGCACTCGGGGTGCCTCGCCTTGCTGTGTTGCGGTTGATGGGAGCGGATTAAAGGCTTCGTTGGACGGCACGGTGAACTAGAAGTCAAAAAATCTTGTCACCTTGATGGCCGTTTCGACCACTCCTAGGCAGCCATGAACACTCAGATGATGAATCCCCGTGACGTCTCAGATGCCGACCTTGTAGAACAATCTCGCGCAGGCGATGCAGCGGCGTTTGGCCGGTTGGTTGAGCGGCACCAGTCGCTCGTCTGCTCCGTGGCTCTCGGAGCTTGTGGGGATCTGCATCGCAGCGAAGACATCGCGCAGGAGGCGTTTGTGGGCGCGTGGCGGCAACTGGGTGAGTTGAACGAGCCGGGGAGTTTCAGGTCATGGGTCTGCGGCATCGCACGAAACATAGCGAACAGCTCCATACGCCGGGATGATCGCACACCGACGGCACTGGCTGGCGAGGCAAGCGGCGAGGAGGTGCAGGTCGAAGCCGCCACGCCTGCTGATCATGCCATCGACAGCGAAGAGCGTGCGATTCTGCTGCGTCAGTTGCAGGATCTGCCACCGCTGTATCGCGAGCCGATGGTGCTCTTTTATCGGCAGAACGAGTCGGTGGCGTCCGTGGCGGAGGTGCTTGGGATTTCGGAGGACGCGGTGAAGCAGCGTCTCTCACGAGGCCGCGTCATGTTCGCAGAGCAGGTTGAGCGTTCTCTCGGGGCCATGTTGCGCCGTTCTGCGCCGGGAGGAGCCTTTACACTCGCAGTGCTCGGCGCGGTTGCTTCCATCCCGGTTCAGGCCTCGGCGGCTACTGCTGGTTTGGGTCTGGCCAAGACAGCAGTCGGCAACTCGGCGGGCGGCCTGATAACACCCATGGTGGGCCTAGCTGGTGTGACCGGTGGGCTCAGGAATATCATGAAGGGTCATGTGGATGACGCACGGTCCGCCGGGGAAAGAAGGTTCACGAGGCGCGCCTTCAAATGGATGACCGCAGTATGCATCGTTCTGGGGTTGATGGTGGGAGTCCTGGCGGCAATGAAACCAAGTCTCGCCGTCCTGATTGGTGTTGGCACGCCGGTGGTGACGGGCCTGCTCGCTTGGCCGCTGCCCCTGTGGATTAAGCGCAGGCGGGACCAGTTTCGCCGTCTGAATGGGGGCGTCTCTGAGGGGCAAACGTATCTGGGGATGGGATCCGCTGCATTCCTCCGAACGATCACAGGCTTGATGGTGGCTGTGGGGTTCTTTCCGGCCTTCTGCGTCGGCTTGTTGGGGTTGGTTAGCCGTGAGATACACCAGACTGTCATCTTTGGATTCCTGGCGGCGTGTGGCGGGATCGTGCTGATTTCCACTAGGATGTTCAGGCTGCGCCCCGCACGATACCGGGTGGTATTGATGGCGCATTTCGCCTTGCTCTGGTCAGCCACTCTCTTTCTGGCTCTTTACATGCGCCAGACCTGGCTCGCATCGGGCCAATGGGAGGAAAACCAACTCGATTTCAGCATCCTGATTGGGCTCCCGCTGGCAGCTCTGACAACCACCTGGCTGGCATGGGCGACTTACAGTTTCCGACAAAAGGAACAGACAAATTTTGGGCCCACAAACGTCCCGTGATGATGAACCAACGAACGCACGATCAAGCGAAACGAATCATGCAGACACTTATTCCTATCCTCTTGCTCCTTGCCATCACGGTCTTGAATGCCGCTGAGAAGGCTCCGCCCCCTTCATCGTGGACCGACGACTTCTCCGATGCGGGCACTTTGACGGACAACTGGCGAGCTTATGGCTTTCTCGCCAGCGGCATCGATGCCACTCATCCGCTCGGCAAGAGCGTGAGCGGCAAGGAGGCGCGTCCCGAATGGTGGCAGATCGTGGACGGTGCGTTGCGTGGTCAATGTTTCCCTGAGGAGAAGCACCCGCCTGGTCTGCGACGGGCCATCAACGGGAACGATATCCGGCTCCACTGCCGCTTCAAACTGGCGGCCGAGGGCCAGATCGGCATCAGCATCGGCGGACCGAATCCCATCGTGGAGAAAGACTTCTATGTCGCCGGCCTGCACATCCGCGCCGATGGCATCACCGCTTGGGACAACGACGTCTTGCACCCGAAGGGCTCGCCCGAAGCCGCAGAACTCAAGGCCAAAGGCATCTGGAACCGCAAGTTCTTCTACGCGAAGACCGAGAAGGTCCAGATCGCTCGTGACGTGTGGCACAATCTCGCCGTTGAACTGCGCGGCAAAGAACTGCGGGTCACGCTGGATGGCAAACTGGCTCTCACCTACACCACGCTCTGCGGTGATGTGCCGAAGAACGACATCGGCCTCCAGCCAGGAGGAAAAAGCAAAAGCTCCGTCGCATCTTGGTTCGACGACATTCGCATCGAGCCGCTCTATGCAGCTAAACAGCCGCCACAATGAGACTCACCACCATGAACACCACCCGCACACTCCTTACCGCACTGCTGCTCGCGCCGCTGGCCGCTCTGCATGCCGCTGAACCACAACTCAAAGTCGGTGATCCCGCCCCCCCTTTGCAGGTTGGGCAATGGGTTGCCGGCGCTCCCGTTGCCAAACTGGAATCCGGCCATGTTTATGCAATCGAGTTCTGGGCCACATGGTGCGCGCCTTGCATCGCAGCGATGCCGCATCTCGCCGAGCTTCAGCGAAAGCACGAAAAGGACGGCCTCACCGTCATCGCCGTTGCGGTCAAAGATGAGGCGAAGGCAGTGAAGGATTTCGTGGCGAAGCGAGCATCCCACTGGAATCACCCCGTGGCGACGGATGATGCCGAGGGCTTCATGGCAAAACACTGGTTAGACAAGTCAGGGCGCGAGGGCATCCCGCAGACCTTTCTCGTGGACCGAAAAGGCAGCATCGCCTGGATCGGCCATCCCATGCGGGTGGATGGCCCCCTGGCAGCTGTGCTCGCCGGGACCTTCGACCCCGCAAGCCAGCAGCAGGTGGACGCCGCCTTTGCGGAACTCGATGTGAAGCTCGGAGAGGCCCTGTGCACCAGCCGCTGGCGGGAGGTGCTCGCCGTGCTGGATGAAATGAACCGGGCTGACCCGGCAAGCGCACCGCTGAACTACGCGACGAAAGTCAAAGCCCTGCTCCAACTCGGTGAACACCAGGACGCCCAGCACTTTGCAAAGGAAGTCGCCCCCACCGCATCGGAGAGCATCGTGGCGCATCTTGCTAGCGAACTCCTCACAGCACCTGAGAAGCATCCGATTGACCACGAACTGGTCATCAGCCTCGCGCAGCAGGCGATCACAAGCGGTGGTGCCCGCAATCCGGTAGCCCTCAGCGCCCTTGCCCGCGCCTACGAAGGTCAGGGCAAGGTGGCAGACGCCATCCGGGCCTGGCAGCAGATGTTGGCGCTCGATGATCCAGCCATCGACAAAGACAATGTGCGCAAACGTCTTGCCACCCTGACTGGCGAGTCATCGGCGGGCACGCTGCCAAGGACGGCTCGCTGACCGAGGCAGAGCTGACGGCGTTGTGGAAGAACTGAACACCGTTTCGATTCAACCCTCTTGGATCGATGACCAAACAGGGTTGGAACGTGAAGCGCACGGTTTGCCATCACGCCATTAACAGAACAAATCATTGCACTTTATGCAATCTTTTGTAGAGTCAAGCCATGCAGCCCATGCGCCAGGTCGCAGACACCCTCCGCTCCCTCGCGGACCGGGAGCACTGTGTCTTTGCGGCGTCCGATCTGGCCGGGGCGGTGCCGGGGTGCGGGCAGTTGGCGGTGCTGCTTTCGCGGGCGGCGAAGGGCGGGCTGCTGCGGCGGGTGTGCAAGGGCATCTATTTTTACCCGGTGGCGGACTATCCAGCGGGGAACCTGCTCTTTCATGCGGCGGCGCGGTTGCGGGCGGATGCGTTCAACTACCTGAGCCTGGAGACGGTGCTGAGCGAGGCGGGCGTGATTTCGCAGGTCCCCATGAACTGGATCAGCCTGATGTCCTCGGGTCGCAGTCATGTGGTGGACTGCGGGGACTACGGGCACATCGAGTTCGTGCACACGGCGCAGCGGCCGGACGAGGTGGCGGGCGAGCTGGTCTATGATCCCGACCGGCATCTGTGGCGGGCCTCGGTGCGGCAGGCGATGCGGGACATGAAGGCGACTCGACGGAGCCTGGAACTCGTGAACGAGGAGGTGCTGCATGGGCTTGTTTGACCAATTGGTGGACGAGGCGCTGCGCTCGCGGGCCGATCTCGCGATCCTGCGGCCCGTGGTGGAGAAGGAGTTGCTGCATCACGACATCCTGCGCGAAATGAGCGGCGCGGGTTTGCTCGCGGGTCTAACCTTCATCGGCGGAACCTGTCTGCGGGCGTGCTATGGCTCGCAGCAGCTCAGCGAGGATCTGGACTTCACTGGCGGCAGCGATTTCGAGAAGAGCGACCTCGCCACTCTGGCTGGTGTGCTGACCGAGCGACTGCACGAGCGCTACGACCTGCCGGTGACCGTGAGCGAACCGGTGAAGACCGGAGGCAAAGTCTCGACTTGGAAGCTCATGATCGAGACACGCCCCGGCCAGCGCCATCTGCCCGCGCAACGCATTCATCTCGACATCTGCGCCATCCCCAGCCATGACCCGAGGCCGATGATGCTGCGCAACCTCTACGGCATCGACCTCGGCACGTCCGGTCTCATCCTCCAGGCACAGAGCCGCGAGGAAATCCTGGCCGACAAAGTGATCGCGCTCGCCTTCCGCGAGAACCGCCTGAAAAACCGCGATCTGTGGGACATTGCCTGGCTGGTGCAGCAGGGCATCGCGCTGCCCGCAGCGCTCATCCCGCTCAAGATCGCCGACCATCAGCGCACGAACTCCGAGTTCAAAAGCCAACTGCAATCCCGCCTCGCCAGCCTCAAGACGGATCCGTCGATGCGCGATGACTGCCTGAAGGAAATGCAGCGCTTCCTGCCCGCCGCGGTCGTTCGTGACACGCTGACCCAACCGGCATGGTGGAGCTATCTCACCTCGGTGCTCGATGACCAGGCTCGACTGGCGCTGGCGACGCTGTGAGCGACGACGGGGCGTTTGGTGGCATCCAACTCGACCCAAGCCCAAACGCGAGGCGGTATTTATCGGTAAAGCCGATCGGGAACTGGTCACGCGGACGGAAGATGGAGGAAGGAGAGGCCGGGAAAGGCGTGGAAATCCGAATCAAAGGAGACCAGCCGGGACCCGGTGGTGAAGGCGAGCGCGGCGAGCCAGGCATCGGTCCAGCGGTGTGACGCGAAGGCGACGCTGTCCGTCCAGGCGGTGAATTGCGGCTCCACGCGGGGATTTTCCGGGAGAAAGGAAACCTCCGGCAGGGCGAGAAAGGTCCGGTAACCCTGCCAAGCCTCGGCGGGCGTGAACGGAGAGCCGCGCATGACCTTGGAATGGGTCAGCAGCCGCAGGAGCCCCAGCATGGAGAGGCGGCAGAATGCCAGCTCGGGTGCGGCCTCGGTTTCCCAATACTGCCGGGCGCGGCGGTGATGCTGGTGGTCCGGATCCGCGAGCGCCAGCCAGACATTGAGATCGGGCAGATCACGGGCGGGCATGGGAATCGTCGATAGTCAGGATGTCTTCCACCACGGGATTGCTCAGCGCCGGATGGACGATGCCGGTGGGCGGACGAAGGATCGGCAGGGGGCTGCGGGGACGGCGTGCCGCCAGGACCTCCGGCTCGGCCGCGAGGCCTGTCTCGATCAGCCGACGCAGAAATTCCTTCAGCGTTTCGCCGCGCAAGGCGGCCTCGGCTTTCAACTGCCGGAAGGTTTCATCAGGAAGATCGAGAGTGGTTCTCATAAACGCATTTTTGCATCAATGCACCTTGATGTCAAAGCGCTACCAGTTCTCCACAGGGTCGGCGTGTCAGGAACCCGCCGCGTCAGTCGTTGCTGATGAGGCGCGGTTGCGGTGATCGTGCCACTCCCGCATCGCTTTCCGGAATCCTGGTTGGCGCTTTCGTTGGGAGAGACTCCGCCCGCCCATGAAACCTTCGACCCCAGTTCCGGCCACGATTGGGCTGAAGCCCAAACTACTTTCCTCCCGCCGCGCCTTTCTGCGTGGAGCGGGAGCGACGCTGGCCTTGCCCTGGTTCGAGTCGCTCGCGGCCCAGGCCGAGGCGAAAGCGCCCGTCCGCTACGGCTGTCTGCTCTTTGCCAATGGCGTGAACCCTCACGAATGGAATGCCAGCGGTGAAGGCGCGGGCATGACGCTCTCGAGCACCCTGCAACCGCTTGCAGGTCTCAAGCAGCACCTCACCGTGTTGAAAGACCTGCACGTCTTCAACAACACCAGCGGACCGCACTGGCCGCTCTTCTCGAACTACCTCAGCGGCGCGCAGTTCAAGGAAACGCTCATCCCCGAGGGCGGCGAATCGCTCGATCAGGTCATCGCCCGCCACACCGGTCGTGAGACGACCGTCCAGAGTCTCGTCCTCGCCGTCGAACCCGCGGAGAGCGGACTGCGCGGCGGAGTGCCGGCGGTGTATTACTCCACCATTTCGTGGTCGTCGAAGAACACCCCCATCGCCCCGGAGGTGTATCCGCGCGCCGTCTTCGACCGGCTCTTCGACACGAGCGGCCTGCTGCGCGACAAGAGCGTGCTCGATGCCGTACTCGCCCAGTCGAAAGACATGCGCCGCCAGCTCGGTGGCATGGACCAGCAGAAGCTCGACGAGTTCATGCACAGCGTCCGCGATCTGGAGCAACGCATCGAGCGGGCCGCGAAGGAGGAGCGGCTGGAGGGCCAGAAAAGTGGTTTGGGCTTTAGCCCAACGCTGAACGGAGTCACCTTTGATCCCCGCGATCCCGCCGGTCGGGCTGAAGCCCGAGCCACTTTGCAGCATCAGGACGTGCGCGAACACATGCGGATGATGTGTGATCTCCTCGTCCTCGCCTGGCAGATGGACAAAACCCGGGTCGCCACGCTCCTCTTCAACCGCGACGTCTCGCACATGAAGTTCGGCTTCCTCGACGGCGTGCTCAACGACCAGCTCCACGGCATCTCGCACCACAAGGAAGACGCGGACAAGCTCGCCAGCTACGCCCGCATCAACCGCTTCCACGTCGAGCAGCTCGCCTACGTGATGGAGCAGATGCGGGCGATCGACGAGGGCGGCGGCACCACGATGCTGGACAACGTCATCCTCCAGTTCGGCAGCAACATGTTCAACGGAGACAGCCACGACGGCCGGAACCTGCCCATGATCCTCGCCGGTCACGGCGGCGGCAGCATTGCCGGAGGACGTGTCCTCGACACTGGCCCGAAGTCCGAGGAGCAACAGCGCGCCTGCAATCTCTACCTCGCCATCGCGCAACGGATGGGAGTGAAACTCGACCGCTTCGGCGACAGTGTCGAGGCGATGGAGGTGTAAAGCGAGGTCTTCCGCATTTCCGTTCCGCGCGCTTTTCCGGAAACCGGTCAGATTTCCCCTGTCCCGCGCGTTTTTTTAGGTTTCCGGCTTTTCATGAAATCCCTTCCCGCGTTTTGCCTCGCTTTCGTTCTGGTGCCGTCCGTGTTGGCGGTGGACCCGCCCGTGAAAGCGTTTCTCGGCACCTACTGCCTCGACTGCCACGGCGAAAAGAAGCAAAAGGGCGATTTCCGCGTCGATACGCTGCAAATCTCCGCCACCGCCGCCGATGCGGAAAACTGGCAGCTCGTGCTCGACAATCTGCACCTCGGCGAAATGCCGCCGGAGGATGAAAAACAGCCGACCGCGGCGGAAGTCGAGAATGTCACCGCCTGGATCCAAAGCGAGCTTTCCCGGGCCGCCACGGCACTCAAGGGCGCGGGCGGCGAGGTCGTGCTGCGCCGGCTGAACTGGACCGAATATCAACACACCGTCGCGGACCTCTTCGATGTGCATGGCGACTTCACCTCCGGCTTTCCCGAGGACATGCGGGAGCACGGTTTCGACAACAACGGAGCGGCCTTGATGCTCTCGGCGGCGCAGATGCAGGAATACATGAAAGCCGCCGACTTTGTCCTCGCGCGAGCCATCGCGCCCCGGCAGCGGCCCGAGACGAAGAGCGTGACCTTCACCCTGCATGACCTGAATCGGGAGGCCATCGAGAGTTCCCGCAAAAACCTCGCCAGCCGGCTGGAGAAATTCTCCAGCCTGACGCCGCAGGAGCAAAAGCGCACCCGGGAGGCCGAGGCGGCGGCCAAAGAGGCTCCCGACTCCCATGGCTATCGTTTCCCGGTGTTGGAAAATGGCGTGCTGCGTCCGCCCAAACCAACCGACGGGCCGCAGCTCGATGCGGTCATGACCGTGCAGCAGTATTTCAGCGGCGAGCCGCAGACCAATCGCCACTTTTCCATTCGCCAGCCGGGCTGGTATCGCGTGAAAGCGGTGGCTTATGCCCAGAAAAACGACGGCAAACCGGCGCGGCTGAAGTTCACCGCCGAGACGCCCTACAAGGGCTTGCTGCCGAAAGCAGAGAACGTCTTTGCGTTCACCGACGACAAGCCGCGCGAAGTCGAGGCGAGCTATTACCTGGAGCCCGGCGACCGCATCACCTTCACGATGATGGACGGCGCGCCGCACAGCCAGGGCCGCACCTATATCGACCAGCCGGGCCCCTTCATCGCCGTCCGCTCCTTCAGCATGGAAGGGCCGATCCATGACACGTGGCCGCCGCAGGGGCAACGCACGCTGTTTGGCGAGATCGATCCCGCGAATCCCACCCCTGACAAAGCCGCCGCCATCGCCGCGCATCTCGCGCCGAAGCTCTTTCGCAGGCCAGTGGATGCGGCCACGGTGGAGAAATACCGCGCGCTGTTCGAGAAATTCACGCAGAGCATGACGCCCGACGAGGCCCTCCGCGGCATGTTGGCCGCGATGCTCGTCTCGCCACGCTTTCTCTACCATGAAGAGCCGCCGCAGGAGCCCGACGCCTTCGCCATCGCCTCGCGAATGTCGTATTTTCTCTGGCGCTCCACGCCGGATGACGAACTCATGAAAGCCGCCGCCGATGGCAGCCTGCTCGATGCCGCCAAACGCCGCGCCCAGGCCGAGCGCATGATGGCGGATGCCCGCACCGGGCGTTTTCTGAGGGACTTCACCGGCCAATGGCTGCGCGTGCGCGAGGTCGGCGTGATGAAGGCCAACGCGGACCTTTATCCCGAATACGATGCAGAACTCGAGGCCGCCATGCGCGGGGAGACGGAACACTTCATCGCCGAGCTGTTCCAGCGCGATCTGCCCGTGGCCCAACTGATCGATTCCGACTGGACCATGCTCAATGAGCGCCTCGCCCGGCACTACGGCATCGATGGCGTCAGCGGTCCGGACTTTCGCCGCGTCAGTCTCGACAAATCGAAGACCGTGCGCGGCGGCTTGCTCACCCAGGCCAGCATCCACGCCATCACCTCGAACGGCACCGTCACCTCGCCCGTCGCGCGGGGCACCTGGCTGCTGGAGAAATTCCTCGGCACGCCCGCGCCGCCACCACCGCCGGACGTGCCGCCCATCGAACCCGATATCCGCGGCGCCACCACCATCAAAGAGCAACTCTCCAAACACCGCGAGACCGCCGCCTGCGCCTCCTGCCACAAGAAGATCGATCCGCTCGGCTTCGCGCTGGAAAACTTCGATGTCATCGGCGGCTGGCGGGAAAACTACCGCGCCCTCGTGGAGTCCAAACCCGGAGCCCGCGCCAAGCTTTCCGACGGCAAGCCCGTGCAGCCCGCCGACGAATGGGCCGGCGTGGGCCGTTTCGCCACCTTCCAGGAGTTCCGCGAGCTGGTGAAAAAGCGCGACCATCTCGTCATCGAAAACGTCACCCATCAACTCGCCACCTTCGCCCTCGGCCGCGCCCCCGGATTCGCCGAGCGCGAGCCGCTCAAAGCCATCGCCACGACCGCCCGAGGGAATCAGCATGGCCTGCGGACCCTCGTGCTCGATCTCATCTCCAGCCCTGTTTTTACAAATCCCTAAGCCGACCCTTTTTACCCATGAACACCCAACCCGCCCTCTCCTCCCGCCGCACCTTCCTTCGCGGAGCCGGCATCACCCTCACGCTGCCGTGGCTCGAGTCGCTCGGCGGCATCGCCCATGCCGCTGAACCCGGCCAGGAACCGCGCCGCCTCCTGCTCGTCTGTCTGCCGCTCGGCATTTACCGCGATTCCTTCATCCCGAAGCAATCAGGAGCCGGTTACGAGCTGACCGAATATCTCACCCCGCTGGCGGAGTTTCGCGACCGCTTCACCGTCGTCTCCGGACTCGAGCACCCGGGCGTCAGCGGTGGGCACGCCGCCCAGCCGCGCATCTTCACCGGCCAGCCATCGTCCGAGCGCAACCGCCGCTCGCTCGACCAGCATGTCGCCGCCACGCTCGGCCAGCACACGCGCTTCGACTCGCTCACGCTGAGCGCCGGGGCCAACGACTTCGGCTGGACCGATGGCGGCAGCATGGTGCCCGCGGAAAAAAACGTCGTCGATGCCTTCGCCAAGCTCTTTGCCGAGGAAGGCGCCGCCAACAAAACCAAAGTCCTCGCCGAGATCGGTCGCGGCAAAAGCATCCTCGACCACGTGCTCGACGAGGCGCGCGACCTGCAGCCCCGGCTCTCAAAGCGCGACCAGGAAAAGCTCGACGAATACTTCGAGTCCGTCCGCGCCACCGAAAAGCGCCTCGTGAAATCCGAGGAATGGATCCACCAGCCCAAGCCGAAGGTGGATGCCAAAGCGCCCGCAACCTTCGCCCCGGAGGAGATCATCACCAACCTCCGCGGCGTCTGCGACCTGACCCATCTCGCCTTCAAGACCGACAGCACCCGCGTCATCACCTTCGGCTATTTCCGGCAGGACACCGTGGCCGTGCCCGGCGTGAACATCGGCTACCACAATCTCTCCCACCACGGCCAGGACGAGGGCAACATCGCCCAGCTCAAACGCGTCGAGCGCGTCTTTTTCGACGAGCTGAACACCTTGCTCACCCATCTGAAAAACACCCGCGAGGGAGACGCCACGCTGCTGGACCGCACGACCATCGTCGTCACCTCGAACCTCGGCAGCGGCAACAGTCACAGCAACAAAGACCTGCCCGTGCTCCTCGCCGGAGGCCGCTTCCAACACGGCCAGCATCTGGCCTTCGAGCCCGGTTCCACCCCCCTGAGCAATCTCTATGTCAGCGTGCTGAACCAGCTGGGTTTTGAAGATCAAAGCTTCGGCACGTCCACGGGGCCGCTCAAAGGGCTGGGGCTGGTGTGAAGCCGCTCTGGACCGCGGTTTCCGATGCAACAGGGTATGATCGGAGATCGAACAGGGTATGATCGGAGATGCTGCCCCGCCGGTTCCCTGGCACGATCCGCCCCCTCCCCAAACCCGACCATGCGCGGCTGACCTGCCGCCATGCCGGAGGTGACTTCCGATTGACCACGGTCTTTGGTAAGATCGTCGACGAAATCGCCGCATGAAACCCCGCCTTCTCGCCCTCGCCACGCTCTTCGCCTTCGCCGGGCCTCTTCCTGCGGCGGAGTATTTCGTTTCACCGCACGGCGATGACTCCGCCGCGGGCACGTCGGCGCAGGCGCCGCTGAAGACGATCACCAAAGGCGTATCACTGCTCAAGGCGGGCGACACGCTGACGCTGCTGCCGGGCGAGTATGTCGAGTCGGTCACCACCGATGTCTCCGGCACGGCGGAGGCTCCGGTGACGATCCGGGCGCAGCGTCCGGGCACGGCGACCTTGCGCGGGGATGTGGAGGTTTCCGGCTTCGAGCCGGTGACGGGGCTGAGGCATGTCTATGGCGTGGATTTCAAACGGCGCGTCGAGAGCGTGGCGGAGCGCGCCAGTCTGCGCACGCTCGACCCGCGTCTGACGCTGGCGGAGGTGGAGATGGACCTCGGCACCTATTTTCACGATGAGAAGGCGGGGCGGCTCTATGTCCACTGCACGGACTCGCGCCCGCCGGATCAGCATCGCCTGACGGTCTCGGTCACGAACGCCTGCGGCCTCGCGTTCATGGGCAGGAACGGCATCCAGCATGTCGTCGTGGACGGGCTGGCTTTCACCGGCTTTTACAATCGCGACTACGGCGTGCAGCACGGCTCCCGCAATCGCTGGGGGCTGTTTTTTCGAGATGCGAAACACTCCACGGTGCGGCGCTGCGTGGCCTACCTCAACAGCGGCGGCATCGGCCTGCTCGGCGAGGGCGAAGGCATCGTGGTGGAGGACTGCCTCGCCTTTGCCAACGAATCGCGGCATCACAGCATCGGCTGCAACCTCAACGGCTGGGGTCTCGGTGGCGCGACCTTCCGCCGCAACCGCGTCGAGGGCCACAGCCCGGGCCCGACGAGCGAGCACGACATCACCTTCTACAGCGGGCGCGACGGCTGCGCGATGGAGGACAACCTGGCTCTCAATGCCGGCCTCATGATCAAGGGCGATCTCAAGGACGCGATCCAGCGCGGCAATGTCGTGGTGGGACACAAGTTCTACCGCTTCCCCGATGAAACGAATCTGGAGTTGCTCCATCTGCACGCGCCGGAACTCGCTCAAACCTACGCCGATCCACTCAATGGGGACTTCCGCCTGCAAAGCGGAGCCACCGCGAAATCGGTGCCGCGGCCGGCGGCCGACGACGTGTTTTATGTGTCGCCGGAGGGCGATGACGCGGCTCCTGGAAGCGCCATCGGCAAGCCCTGGCGCACGCTGGCCCATGCGGCGAAATCGGCGCGGCCCGGTGACACGATTTATCTGCTGCCCGGCGTGTATGCGGAGAGCCTTGTGCCTGCCCAATCCGGGAAGGAGGAGAAGCCGATCCGGTTCGTCCGTCACGGTCATGGACTCGTGGTGCTGGACGGCGGCGGCGGCGCTGTTGAGATCGGCGCGAACCTCTCAGGGCGTGAGCACATCGAGTTGCGCGGGCTGGTGCTGCGCGGTCACGCGCGTTCTGGCATCCTGGCGCAAGGCAGCAAGCATCTGCACATCGAAAAATGCGTCATCGAGAACAGCGCCGGTGACGGGGCGGCGTTTGCCTTCGTGAACGGACTGCGCTTCGCGCACAATCTGGTGCGCGACGGCGGGGGCACGGCCCTGCGGCTGCGTCAGACGATCGGAGCGGAGGTGGTGGGCAATGTATTTGCCGGCGGCAAAGGCGCGGGTCTCGCGACTGATGCGGCCAGCCTTTCCAGTCTCTGGTCGGATCGCAATGCGTTCGAGCCTGGCGCCGGCGTGGCGGAGCTGGACGGGCAGCCTTTGATCAGCCTCGCCGACTGGCAAAGCCGCACCCGGCTCGACGCGCATTCCCTCACCGCCGCATCCGGCATCGTGCCCGATGAAGAAACCGGCGGACTCATGCTCGGCGCCGACTCACCTCTGCTCGGCGCGGGACCACACGCATTGCCGATCGGCCCGTTTTTGCGCCTGACGGAGAGGACCGAGCCCGAGGTCGCGGACATCCGCGTGCGCGGCGTCACCAGTACGACCGCCAGCCTCGAGTGGTGGCTGCCCGGCGCTCCCGGCGAGGCCTTCCTCGAATGGGGCGACACGCCGGCCTGTGCGAACCGCATCGAGCTGCAGCCCGCCGCCTACCACAGCGCCAGTCTGGTGGGTCTCAAGCCGGGCGCGGCTTACCACTTCCGCATCCAGCCTGCCCGCTACCAAGAGACGCTCCGCTTTGCCACCGCCGCCCGCGCGGAACGAAAGCGCACCCCGCGCCCGCCCGCCACCGGGGTGGAGACCTTCACCACCGCAGCCGCCGCGCCCACGCCGCGCACCCTGCATGTCTCGACCCACGGCGATGACACCCGGGACGGCCTCACCGCCGACACCGCCTGGCGCAGCATCGCCCGCGCCGCCGCCGAGGCCCGTGCCGGCGACACGGTGCTCGTCCACGGCGGCGAGTATGAGGAGTTCGTCGTCGTGCGCGGCACCGGCGACACGGGAGCGCCGCTCACCTTCCGCGCCGCGCCCGGCGAAGTCGTCTGGATGACCGGCAGCGGCCGCGCGCGGCACACCGCCTTCCTCGTCACGGGGAAAAGCCACGTCGTCATCGATGGCTTCCGTTTCCGGGACTTCAACGCGCTCGATGGCAGCCAGGTCGTGCGCTTCGAGGGCGGCGCGGGCCATGTCGTGCGGCGCTGTTTTTTCGACGGGCGGGTCGCCTCCGGCTACGTCAACAGCTTCCTCGGCGTGGGCGGGGTGGACGGCATCCTGGTGGAAAACAATGTCGTCATCGCCGGCATGGGGGACGCCCTTTCCTTCAGCCGCTGCCCGCGCGTCACCGTGCAGCACAATGTCATCTACGCGCCCAGTGTCCGCGCCATCACCTGCCAGGGCTGGGACCTGAAGGCGAAGTTTCACCTCACGCACAACATCGTCTTTGATACCCTGCCCTCGAAGGTGAACAACCCGCTCGTGCGCCTCATGGACCTCGAAAACCTCGAGTCCGGGCACAACCTCTGGTTCACCCGCACCGGCCCGGAACAGCGCGCCCTCTTCGAGCCCATGCGCATCGGCGACAAGGACGTGTGGCAGGCCAAGCCGGGCAGCCGCATCGGCCAAAAGCTCCTCCACGCCGAAGTCGTGAAGCTCACCGGCGGCCAGGACGCGACTTCCCGCTTCGCCAATCCCGGTCTGCCCGTGCTCGCCGAACTCTACCGACCCGGCAAGGAAGGCCTCGTTCACCGCGAGTGGATGAAAGCCGAGATGCATCTGCTCGACGGCGGTACCTTTGCCCCGCTCGATTTCAAAGACTTCCTGCCCGTAACGCCCTTGCTCGCCACGGACGGCCAGCCCATCGGCCTCGATCCGGCCGCCTTTCGCTGAAATCGCCCCATGAAACGCCTCGCCGCCCTCCTGATCGCCTGGCCTCTCGGCTCGCTCGCCCAAGGTCCCTCCGAAGCGAGGCTGCTGCTCGGCGGCAACCATCCGGATCCGAGCATCCTGCGCGACGGGGAGGATTACTACCTGACGCATTCCAGCTTCGAGTACCAGCCCGGCCTGCTGATCTGGCACTCGCGCGACCTGCGGAACTGGCAGCCGGTGACGCACGCGCTGCGACACTTCGACACGACCGTCTGGGCGCCGGAGCTGATCCGTCACGAGGGACGCTACTTTGTCTACTTCCCGGGCGTGCAGGAGGGAAAATTCGCGAACTGGGTGGTGTGGGCGGACGACATCCGCGGCCCCTGGTCGGAACCGAAGGCGCTGGGCGTGGGCAAGATCGATCCCGGCCACGTCGTCGATGACAAGGGCAGGCGTTACCTCCACCTTTCCGGCGGGCACGTCGTCGATCTGTCGCCGGATGGTCTCACCGCCGTGGGTAAGCCGCGCGAAGTCCACGAAGGCTGGCCGATCCCTCCGGACTGGGCGGTGGAATGTTTCTGCCTCGAATCGCCCAAACTGACGCGGCGCGACGGCTGGTATCACCTCACCGCGGCCCAGGGCGGCACTTTCGGCCCCTCGACGAGCCACATGATGACTTCGTTCCGATCGCGGACGCCGGTCGGGCCGTGGGAAATGTCGCCCTACAACCCGGTCATCCGCACCTGGTCGCGCCAGGAGGCGTGGTGGTCCAAGGGACACGGCACCCTGGTGGAGGCGCCCGGCGGGCAGTGGTTCGCGGTGCTGCACGGCATTCGCAATGGCTTCCGCTCCGCGGGACGCTCCACTTTGATCGAGCCGGTTGAATGGACTGAGGACGGCTGGTATCGCGTGGTCGAAGCCTGGCCAGAAGGCTGGGAAAAATTCACTGCCGATCTGTCGCTCAGCGATGAATTCGACGGCGGGGAACTGGGCCTCCAGTGGCAGTTTTTCCGCAAACGGGACCCGGCGCGCTTCACCCTCGCCGACGGCGTCTTGAAGCTGCGCGGATTTGGCGAAACGGCCGGAAAATCGCATCCGCTCACCGTGATCCCGCGCGACCTCGCCTACGAGATCGAGACCGAGGTGGAAGTGGGAGCCGGAGCGAAGGCCGGTCTGATGCTCTTCGTCGGCGAGCGCGAGTTCATCGGCTTGTCCCTCGACGCGGAAGGGCGGATCCGCCGCGAGCAGGAGGGCTACCAGCGCTACGGCCGCACCGACGAGCCGCGGATCGAGGGAAGCCGGGCCGCCTTTCGCATCGTCAACGACCAGCAGGACGTGCGTTTCTACCTCCGGGAGGGCGATGGGTGGCGTCTGCTCGGACCGAGCATGGAGATCTCGCAGAATGGCATCGTTCGTCCGGCCTTGTTCGCCCATGGCGACGGCGAAGCCACTTTCTTCCACTTCCGCTACCGCACCCTGCCAGCCAATCCCCGTTGACCTCGTCACCCGATGCGCCCACGACCCACCTCCCTGATCTGCATCGTCATCGCCACACTGGCCACAGGCATCTCCGCCCACGCTGACGAGCGCAGGCCCAACTTCGTCGTCATCCTTGCCGACGATCTCGGCTGGTCGGACATCGGCTGCTACGGGAGCGAGATCCCCACGCCGCACCTCGACGCGCTCGCGGCGGGCGGAATGAAATTCGCGGCCTTTTACAACGGCGCCCAATGCTGTCCGACCCGTGCCTCGCTCATCAGCGGGATGTATCCGCACGAGGCGGGCGTCGGCGACATGATCGATCCTCATTCCCTCGCCGTGCGCGAGGCCGCGAACAGTCCGCGCTACAGCGACCGCCTCGATCCACGGGCCAAAACGATCGCCGAGCACCTGCGGGCCGCGGATTACCAGACCTACATGACCGGCAAGTGGCATCTCGGTTATCAGGACGGTCAGCGCCCGGTCCAGCGTGGCTTCGAACGCTACTACGGCATCATCTCCGGCGCGGACAGCTACTTCCGGCCGAAATCCCTCCGCGAGGACGACCGCCCCGTCGCGCCAGAGAGCCTGCCGGCCGACTTTTACGCGACCGACGCCTTCACCACCCAGGCGATGGAGTTCATCCAGGCGGGCGACCGGTCGAAGCCCTTCTTTCTCTATCTCGCCTACAATGCCCCCCACGCTCCGATGCACGCGCCGGAGGACGAGATCGCGAAACATCGCGGCAAATACGATGTCGGCTTCGAGGTCATCCGCGAACGTCGACTGGCGATACAAAAGCAACTCGGCCTCGTGCCCGAGACAACCGCGCTCCCGGCGCGTGATCCGAAAAGCCTGCCATGGACCGGCAGTCCGGAGCAAATGAAGGAGGTGCGCAACATGGAGATCTACGCCGCCATGGTCACGCGCATGGACGCGAACATTGGACGCCTCACCGCTTTTCTCCGCGAGCGCGGCCAGCTCGACGACACGCTGATCCTGTTCCTCAGCGACAACGGCGCCTGGGCCAGCGGCGCCACCTACGAGCAGGAGTGGGCCGAGACGGGCGACACGCCCTTCCGCCTCTTCAAGCTCTTCACCCACGAGGGCGGCATCCGCACGCCCTGCCTCGCCCATTGGCCCGCCCGTATCCCGGCTGGAGTAGTCCAGCGGAGTCGTTATGCGCACGTGAAGGACATCCTGCCGACCCTGCTCGACGCGGCCGGAGCCCGACCGCTCGCGGGCGACGCCCTCCCGCTCTCCGGCCGGAGTTTTCTCCCCGCCTTGCTCGACCCGGAACACGGCGACAGCGAGACCCTCTTCTGGGAGCGACTCGGCAACGAGGCGGTGCGCGAGGGAAACTGGAAGCTGGTCCGCTTTTACAACGACCTCCGCGACTACAACCCCCGGATCAAACGCGGTCCCGGCAGCGGCGAACGCAGCGGCGCGTGGGAACTCTACGATTTCGAAGCCGACCCGAACGAAATCCGCGATCTGTCCGCGGCCCACCCGGAGAAAGTCGCCGAACTGGCCGCCAAACACCGGGCCTGGGCCGATCAGATCGGCGTGATTCCCCGCGAGGAAATCGCGCGCGGGATCGAGTCCGCCGCCGGCAAACGATGAGGCTCCGGAATCACTCCACGCCCTGCACCACCGGCAGGCAGCCCCGCACGCTCGGGCGGTGAATTCGCAGGTCGGGATCGGTGCCGATCCATCCCGGCTCGCCCCGTCCGTCCACGAAGGCCACGCCGATGGGAATCTCCGGCCTCGTGTCCGCCAGCCGGGTGATCTCCGCATCGGCCCGGTCCGACATCGCAATCCAGGCCTTTTTCAAGGCGATGGGATCGAGCTGACGGGCCTGGATGGTTTCGAGCTGGCGCGGATTGATGCGGGCAAAGCGGCGCATCATGTCGAGCAGCAGCATCGGGCTGAATCCGGCATCCTTGCCACAGGCCGCCCAGATCACGGCTTCCAGCGGATAGGTGCGATCGAGTTCCACGATGTCAACATAGTCGCGTGTCACCGAACGCGCCGCCAGGGCCAGCGCCTTGTTGGTGGCCATATCAAAAAGGTGCAGCCGCCAACCGAGCACGTCGTCTTTTTGAATGGGGAAGAAACGGAAGGCGGAGTCCGCCGCCCAGTCGATCTCCAGAGCCTCGCCACCCTGAATGAGCCTTGCCTTCCGAAAGCTGGTGGGAACCATCCAATCCCCGACGACCTGTTCCACCTCGTAACCGGCGGCACGCAGGGCGGCGACATCACGATCACTGGCCCGCGCCACCTCGGATTCCGCCTCGTGAAAGATGTCGAAGTCGTGGCTGTAACGCGCCGAATCCTCCGGCGCATTGAGCACGAGACCTCCGGCGAAATGGCTTTCCTCGCTGCGGTTGACCGCCAGAACACGCAACACCTGTTTCTGGAGCGTCGTCAGAGGCATGAGTTGAGTTCCTGAGCCCGCTGCCAGGCCTGATGGCCACCTTTGCGAAGATTCAAGACGATCTCACGCACGTCCTCCACCGTTCGCGGAGTGAAGTCCGGATTCCACCACCAAAAACACTCATGAAAGTCCCGCACCGCCTGACGCGCCATTTCCACCACGGCGGCGGAGACGGGCTGGCTGCTGGTGTCTGTAGACTCGGTGGCCATGTCGCAAACTACATCCACGAGAGGCCGCTCTCAAGCGGTCAGATTCCCGGGCTCCCGTTCGTTTGCTTCCCGTGACCGAAGAACTGCTCGTCAAGACCCTCCTCGATGCCCGGCCGCGCCTCATCGCCGCGACCTTGGCGGTCTTGCGCGATGTCCACCAGGCCGAGGACGTCTTCCAGGAGGTCATGGTCAAGGCCCTGCGGATGCGCGACAGCTTTTCCGACGAAGCCGGACTGCTGGCGTGGACCCGGGTCTCGATGCGGAATCAGGGCATCGACTTCGTGCGCCGGGCCGGTCGTCTCGACATCATCCTGAGCGAGCTGGCCCTCGACGCCGTCGAAGCCAGTCTGGAGAAAGGCGACACCTCACCTCCCCGCGTGGCCGCCCTGCGCCAGTGCATCGCCGCGCTGCCCGCGGAGTCGCAGCGACTGCTCCGCCTGCGCTATGACGAGGGCCACAGCGGACGCGATCTGGCGAAGCTCCTGCAGCGGAGCGAAGACGCCATCTACAAGGCCCTCAGCCGGCTCCACGCCGCGCTGCGCCGCTGCACGGAGGAACGCCTCGCCTTCACAAAGGAGGTCGGATCATGAAGGGCGCGGATGACGATCTTCCCTGGGAAATGCTCGCGCGCTACGTGGCGGGCGGATGCGATGCCGCGGAAGCCGACGCCCTGTCGCGCCGCATCGAAAGCGAGCCCGCCGTGGCCGAGGCGTTGGCGGACGTGTTGCGACACGCTGTCGCCATCCGCGACGATGCCGAGGCGCACCCGGATCGGACGATGGTCTCGGCGCCGCGACCACACTGGACCACCTCGATACTTCCCTACGCCGTGGCGTTGATCACCCTGCTGTCAGCCTTTCTGTGGCTGATCCGCTCCGGGAGTGGGCAGGACCTGCTCACCGTGACCCAGGCCGATGGCAGCGTGCGCTGGACTGGCGCGGGAGGCGAGATCCGCGAGACGCTGGAGGTCGGCTCGACCCAGCCGGGAGGATCGCTGGAGACGGTTTCGGAAGACAGCACACTGACGGTCGCCTTTTCCGACGGCACCTCGCTCACGCTGCTCGGACGCACTGCGGCGACGATCTCCGGCGACGGGCAAAAGACGGTCCACCTGCGATCCGGCAGCCTTTCCGCGGAGGTCAGTCCCCAGCCAAGCCGCCGGCCCCTGCTCATCCACACGCCGACCGCGCTGCTGGAGGTGCTGGGCACGCGCTTTGAGGTGGATTCCGATGACGCGAACACCCGGCTCGCCGTGAACGAGGGCCGGGTGCGCCTCACGCGGCTGGTCGATGGGCGGGTGGCAGAGGTCTCCGCGCGGCACGAGGCCGTCGCGTCGCTCTCCGGCGATGACATGCCCGTGGTGCCGCGCAAGTTGCCCGAGGTGCTCTGGCGCTCGGACTTTGCCGCCGGACCGGCGGGAACGCAGGGGCAGTGGCTGCCCGCCTCCGGGGGCAGGGAGGCCCGCGTCGCCGCCGAGCCGGTTTACCTGCCGAAAAGCAGCCGGGGAGCGGTGACGATTCATCGGGTCGGCCTCACCCCGCCATGGCAGGAGCGGGCCAACATCCAGGTTCGGCCGGACTCCCGCGTGCGCCTGCGGGGCCATGCGGCGAACACAGCGACCCTCGAGGTGATGCTGAGCTGCATGAAAGCCGCGGGCGGTTATTCCGGAAACTGGTTCCAGCAGCGCGACATCGCCTCGGGTGAATGGCAGATCGAATTGCCGGTGAGCGCCTTCCGGAAATGGAATGCCCAGGCCAATGAGGCACCGTCCGAGCCGCTCGAACTCCGCGGCATCGCCATCTACACGATAAATGCCGACGTCAGCCTCGAGGTCGAAAGCGTCGAGGTGCTGAGCGAATGATGATCCGGCCGCGATTTCCGATGGAACCCTGTTGGATCGGAGATGAGACAGGGTCTGATCGGAACGCCACGATCACGAATCCGCCCCTGTGTCCCCGAAAATGAGGCCCCGATCCGTCAGAATCTCCGTGGCCGTTCGTTCCTCAGCTATCATGCACCGCCTCACTGTTTCCCTGATCGTCTTGGCTCCGCTCCTCACCGCCCGGGCCGTCGACCTGCCCCTCGTCCCGGCCGAAAAGGCGGTCATCGACCAGATCGGCGTGACCGAGGGTGTCACCCTCGCGATCGCCTCCAAGCCCGGCTTTTCTGCCCGATCCACCTCCGAATCCCTGGTCGCTCTCGGCATCGCGAAAGAAAAGATCGGCTCGGTGACACTCCACGACAGCAGGGAGGAACGGCGCGCCTTCACCATCACCCACGATGAGGCGGGACACGTCCTCGCCATCACCGGCAACGGCCCGTGGCTGCGCAACAGCACGCTGCGTTCGTTCACGGCGCTGCCGGAGCTGCGCATCCTCCGCATGGACCACAACGGCTTCGTCGGCAAGGACCCGCGCATCTCCGAATTCGACGGGAGCGGCTTCGCCGCGCTGGCGGACTCGAAGCTCGCGGAGATCAAGATCGGCCTCAGCTTTTCGGACAAGGGCATGGAGCCATGCGCGAAGATCAAAACGCTGCGCTCCTTCACCGTCGCCCATTCCCAGGTGACGGAGGCAGGCATCGCGTTCTTTGCGGGTCATCCGGGGCTGACGGAGTTTTCCATCGGCGAGATGGCCAGCCCACGCGTCACCGAGAAGGCGCTCGCCGCCATTGCGAAGATTCCGCATCTCACGAAGGTCGGTTTCAAGGAATGCTACGTCACCTATGCCGGTGGTTTCGCCCATCTCGCGCCGCTGAAGGGCCAGCTCACCGAGATCGACCTCAGCATGAGCCTCGCCAGCGCGGAAGATCTGGCCAAGTTGCAGGCGGACTTTCCCCAGGCGAAGATCATCACGCTCACCCCGGAGGAGATCGCCAAGCGGCACAAGTTCATCGCCCAGAACCTCGCCAAACAAGCTCCGCCCGAACTCGCCGCACCGCTGAAAGCCGCGCTGGGAACGCGCTGAAACATTTCCCGAAGCTTCCGCCTCATGAACCTACGCCTCTGCCTCGCCGTCTTCCTCCTGCCCGCTTGGGCGGAAGCCCAAACCACCTTGCTCAATCTCTGGCCCGGCACGCCGCCCGGTCCGGCCGCGTTGGTCGAAGGCGCGGAGCGCGATCTGACGAAAGCGGAGGACAAACTCATCGCGGGACGTCCCATCATCAAACTCGGCCATGTCAGCACGCCGCAGATACACGTGTCTCTGCCGCCGAAGGACAAAGCGAACGGCGGCGCGGTGCTCATCTGTCCCGGCGGCGGCTTTTCCATCCTCGCCTGGGACCTCGAAGGCACCGAGGTGGCCGAATGGCTGAACTCGATTGGTTTTGCCGCCGTCGTCGTGAAATACCGCGTGCCGACGCGCGAGCACGGCGATGCTTTGAATGATTCCGGCACCGCGCCGCTGAAGGCCGTCGGCCCGGTGATGGACGCACAGCGGGCCATCAGCCTGACGCGGGCGCATGCGGCCGAATGGGGCATCGATCCCGATCGCGTCGGCATCCTGGGTTTTTCCGCCGGCGGGGAAACCGCGGGGCTCACCACCCTGCTCGGCGGGCAGCGGCTCTATCCGGCGCTGTCACCGGATGAACCCTCTTGTGCCCCCGACTTCACCCTGTTGATCTATCCCGGCGGTTTTTACGACAAGGAGAGCGGCGGCTTGAAATCGCATCTCAAGGTGACGAAAGACACGCCGCCCATGTTCTTCGTCATGGCGCAGGACGATCACGTGAATCCACTCAACTGCACCGTGCTCTACACCGCGCTGACGAAGGAAAAGGTGCCGGCCGAGCTGCATCTATTCCCTCGGGGCGGTCATGGCTACGGGCTGCGGCCGACTTCTGAACCGGTGACGCTTTGGCCCAAGGCCGCGGAGGTCTGGCTGAAAAGCCTGGCCGCTCCCGATCCCGCTCTTTCCCAACCCAAACCTGTCCGTCCATGAAATCGCTGCTCTTTCCCCTGCTGCTCCTCGCCTCCGGTTCCGCCCTCGCTGCCGAATCGCCCGAAGCCATCGCCGCTGGTGAAAAACGCCGCGAGGAGATCGCTCTCGGCGGCAATTTCCAGCCGAACGCGAAGGTCCCCGCTTTCGTCGTCTGCGGTCACGGGGGACGCATCATTGTGTCCAAGGATGATGGGAAGACCTGGACGCAGACCTTCTTTGGCTATCCCGCCGCCGATCATGGCGTCTGGGCGACCCGCACGATGACTTATGGCGACGGTCTCTTTGTCGTGGCCTTCGGCTGGGGCGCTCCGACAAGCTGGCTGGCCTCCGATGATGGCGTGAATTGGCGTCACCTCACCAGCGGCGCGACGGTGCTTCCCGAAGCCAAGGGCAATCCCCGCGTCATGCCCGGCACCTGGGGACTCGCCGCAGGCAAAGGCACCATCGTCGGCACCGGTTACATGACGATGGCCGCGACCTCCGATTTTGGAAAAACCTTTCACGGTTTCGGCATGTGGGGTGCCTTCAAGGACGATCCGCGCGGCAAGTTCCAGACCCACCACCTCGATCCCGTTTACTGCGGCGACGCGAGTGGCCGTTTCCTCGCCCTCGGCGACAACCGGGGCAAGGAAGGGCCAGCGTTTGGGCACTTCTTCGCCAGCGACGATCTCGGCAAGACCTGGAAATGGCTCGCACCGAAAGGGCTTGAGGCCTCGACGGGCCGGGGAGCACTCGTCGCGAAGGGCGATCTCCTCCTCATGACCGACAAGGATGCCGCCAACGCCTGGACGAGCGCCGACGCGGGTGAAACCTGGGCGGGACCATTCGCCACGGGAACGAAACGCGCCGTGCTCAGCGTCGTGAACGGAGAGTTCTGGCTCTGCGGCAAGACGAGCCGGGCCAGCACCGATGGAAAAACCTGGCGCGATCTCCCCGCCGCGGTGCCCGAGGGACAAGTCATCGCCAGCGACCAGGGCACCCTCGTCAGCATCCATCCGCAGCGCACCCACATCCTGCGCAGCGCGGACGGAGGAGCGAGCTGGCAGGAGGTTCACCGCTACGAGCCGGAGGAGATCGGTGGCGGTGCCCAAGGTCTGCGCGACGGGGCTTTTGGAAGGGTCGCACCGTGATCTGTCTGCCCCTGACGAGGCGGATTCACTGTTTTTGCTTTCTCAGATCCTCACCCCGCGGCCACCTTGATTCCCCGGCGTTCGCACGCCAAAGTGGCCCTCTTTCCCATCTGGATCACACTTCCCATGAAACGCCCTGCCTTCCTGCTCGCTTTTTCGGCGCTTGTCTTCACCTCCGCCGCTGCTGACCCACCGGCGGCTCCCGCTGCCTTCCCCCTCTGGCCCGGAGGCGCGCCGGGATCGGAGGCGCGGAAGGACGAGCCGGAAAAGCAGGACGGCAGCAACATCACCAACATCCACCATCCCTCGCTCACGCCCTACCTGCCGGAGAGCGGCAAGGGCACCGGCACGGCCGTCATCGTCTGTCCGGGCGGTGGCCACGCCAAGCTGTGCGTCGGCCACGAAGGCCACGCCCTCTGCGAGTGGTTCCGCGACCAGGGCATCGCCGCGTTTCTGCTGAAATACCGCCTCTGCCGCGAGGAAGGCTCCACCTACACCCTCGAGGGTCATGCCATGGACGACACCCGGCGCGCCATCCGGATCGTGCGCAGCCGGGCGGCGGAATGGGGACTCAAGCCGGACCGCATCGGCATCATCGGCTTTTCCGCCGGGGGCGAGCTGGCGGCCTACTCGGCGATGTGGCCCCGACCGGGCGATCCCGCGGCCACCGATCCCGTCGAGCGCGTCGACAGCCGGCCTGACTTCCAGGCGCTGATCTATCCCGGCAAATCCGGCACCTTCACCGTCGAGGCCGGCATGCCGCCGGTCTTCATCGCGTGCGGCTACGGCGACCGGCCCGACATCGCCGAGGGCATGGCGTCGCTCTACCTCAAATACAAAGCCGCCGGCGTGAAGGCCGAGCTGCACATCTATGCGAACGCCGGGCACGGCTTCGGCTTCCGTCCCGAGAATCGCTCCGCCGCTGGACGCTGGGTCGATCGGTTCCACGACTGGCTCGGCGACAGCGGCCTGCGGTGAGCCGCTCCGGCGACCGGGCGAACCCGCATAAGCCGTCGTTTTTTCTCGATCGCGATCCGAAATCGTGGGACGATCGGGTCCATGAAGGCCTACGCTTCACTGGTGCCTCTCTTGTTCGTGGCGGCCATTGGTCTGGTGCTGGCCATGGGCGTGGCCCGGCTCGGCTGTCTCGCGGCCCGATCCGCGCGGCTGTTCCGGAGCGGCGGATCGTGAGTGGGCGGGATGGCCCTGCTGGCCCGTCCCGGTGTCGTTTCGCTGTCGTCGGGCGCTATTCTTTGCGTCGAAGGCAGAAGGCCGTGATCCCGAGACCAAACAGGAGGCCGAGCGATCCATAGGTCCGCGCACCCGTCCGCGTGATAAGTTCTATCGGATCGGCATTTCGAATTCCTCGACTGCGATGATAGGGATGCGATACCACCGTTTCGACAGGAAACAGGATCATCCAGATCCCACCGAGCATCAGGCATGCGCCCAGCAGAGCCCCGCCGATTTCGATCGAGGTAAAGGGCCGATTCTCCTTTGATTGCCGGTCTTTCACAAATGATCGATCCACCTTACTGCCCAGCCGCCCTCACGCCAGCAGCTTCTCCACCACCTTGGCGCCCTGATTGTCTGTCAGGGAGGCGGCCAGGCCGTTGCGCTGGTAGGTGAGCTGGGTGTGGTCGAGTCCGAAGGCCTGCAGCAGGGTGGCGTGCCAGTCGTAGTGTTTCACCTCGTCGATGACGGCCTTGTGGCTCCACTCGTCGGTCTCACCATGGACGTAACCACCCCGGAAGCCACCGCCGGCGACCCACATGCTGAAGCCATAGGTGTTGTGGTCGCGGCCCCATTTCTCGCGGCCGGCGTCATTTTGCAGCACGGGGAGCCGGCCCATCTCGCCGCCCCAATGGACGACGGTGCTGTCGAGCAGACCGCGTTGTTTCAGGTCGGTGACCAGCGCGGCAGTGGGTTGGTCGGTGGCGGCGCAGAGGGCGGGCAGCGAGCCGATCAGCGCGCTGTGCTGGTCCCAGGACTGGCCGGAGTTCAGCACCTGCACATAGCGCACCCCGCGCTCCACGAGGCGCCGGGCAATGATGCAGCGCGTCGCGTAGTCGGCGGTCACGGGATTGTCGACGCCGTAGAGGTCGCGGATGGACTTCGGCTCGCTGGAAATGTCGAGCGCCTCCTTGGCGGCGGTCTGCATGCTGGCGGCCAGCTCGTAGCTGGCGATGCGGGCCTGGAGATCCAGCTCGCCGGGGTGCTCGGAGAGATGCTCCTCATTGAGCGCCTTGAGCAGGCCGAGCTGGCGCTGCTGCGGGGCGCCGGCGAGGGCGGGCGGGGCGTCGAGATTGAGGATGCGCGGCTCGGACGGCCGCACCACGGTCCCCTGGTAGAGAGCGGGGAGCCAGCCGTTGGTGAAATGCTCCTGCTGGAAGGTGGGCAGCCCGTTGGGATGGGCGAGCACCATGTAGGCGGGCAGGTCCTGCGTCTCGCTGCCGAGGCCGTAGGTGAGCCACGAACCGAGGGCGGGCCGGCCGGGGGTGATGCGCCCGGCATTCATGGCATAGAGGCCCTGCCCGTGATTGCTCACCCCGGAGGTCATGGAGCGGATCAGGGTGATGTCGTCGGCGACGCGGCCGAGATGGGGCAGCAGCTCGCTCAGCTCCATGCCGCACTGGCCGTGGCGGTGGAATTTCCACGGGGAGCCGAAGACCTTCGACGACGCCTGGGCGAGGTTGTCATACTTGATCTCGCCGGGGAAATTCTTCCCATCGTACTTCGTCAGCATGGGCTTGGGATCGAACAGATCCATCTGCGACGGGCCGCCCATCATGAAGAGGGAGATCATGGCCTTGGCCTTGCCGGGAAAATGGGCCTTTTTCGGAGTCAGGTCGAAGCGGGCGCCGCCGGCCTCGATCGGCTTGGCCGGATTGGCGAGCAGGCCATCCCGCTGCAACAGGGTGGCGAGGGCCAGACTGCCGAGGCCGAAGCCGTTGGCATGCAGGAAATGGCGGCGGGAACAGAGGCGCGACGGGGCGTTCATTCGATGTAGAGGAAACGGTTGGAGCTGAGCAGCACCTGGCACAGGCTGGCGAGGGCCTCGCGATCGGGCTGGGGCTTGGGAGGGGCGGGAGCAGCGGCCTTGGCGGCGCCTTTGGGGGCTTCTTTGGCGGGCGGCTGGGCCTGGTGATAGGCGGCGAGGGCCTTTTCCTGCTCGGCGAGGTAGGCCTGGCAGCGGGCCACATCCGACTCGGCAGCCGGCAGGCTGTAAAGAAGATCCCAGGCGCGGCGGATCTGCGCGGCGGGGTCGCCGGGGGCCTCGGCCACGAGGCGGTCGGCGAGGCGGCGGGCATTTTCCAGCACGAAGGTGTCGTTCATCAGCAGCAGCGACTGCGGGGCCACCGTCGTCTGGTTGCGCTTCTCGCAGTGGGGCACCATCGACGGCGCGTCGAAGGTATCGAGCACCGTGAGGGGCTGGCTGCGGCGGGCCTGGACGTAGATGGAGCGCCGGAAATCAGCCTGGCCGCCACTCTCGACCTTGAAGCTGGTGATGGAGCCCTTGTCGATGCCGACGACGACGCGGCCCTGGGGATCGCGGCCGATGCCGCTGGGCGGTCCGTAGGCGACGCGGGCGAGGGAACCGGTGACGCCGAGGATGGCATCGCGCAGCGTCTCGGCGTCGAAGCGGCGCAGGGCAAAGCGGCCGTAGAGCTGGTTCTCGGGGTCCTCGCGCAGGGCCACGGGATTCGCCGCCGACTGGCGGTAGGCGTGGCTGAGCAGGAGGGTGCGGTGCAGGGGCTTGAGCTTCCACCCGCCGCGGACGAATTCATCGGCCAGCCAGTCGAGCAGCTCGGGATGGCTGGGGCGCTCGCCGCCGTGGCCGAAGTCACCGGGCGTGCTGACGAGGCCGCGGCCGAAGTGGTGCAGCCAGAAGCGGTTCACCAGTACCCGGGCGGTCAGAGGGTGCTGACCGCTGGTGAGCCAGCGCGCGTAGGCGAGCCGGCGTCCGGTCGAGCCGGCGGGGGTGGGGGCGATGGCCAGCTCCGGCTGACCCGGCTGGGTCAGGATGGTGAGCTCGCCGGGCGTGACGACCTCCTTGGGCTGCTCGTGGTCGCCGCGGTTGAAGCGCTTCGACACCGGCACCTGGCCTTTCACCTCGGTCAGGGCCATCAGGAAACCCTCGGCCGGCTTGGTGGCGCGGAGCTTGGTGGCTTCGGCCATCTTGGCATCGACGATGTCCTGCTTTTTCTGGTCGTAGAGGTTCAGGGAATAGGTCGCCAGGGCGGAGGGGTATTTTTTGATCAGCGCCTTCTGCTCCGGCGTGCGGTCCTTCTCAGCCGTGGCACGGGCCTGGCGGTAGGGCGCGCGCTCAGGCTCGGGGAGCTTCAGGATCTCCACCTCGAAGATCTCATCGAGGAATTTCTTGCTCAAGGCGCGGGCGTCGGCCTCGATGGCCTGGGCCTGCTTCTCGATCTCGGCGGCGCGGGCGCGCTCCTCCGGCGTGTAGAGCGAGTAGAGACGCTGGGCGGGATTCCGCCACGCCTCCCAGTGGTAGGCGGGGTCAAACACGGCCCGCAGCCGGTAGTAATCGGTCTGGGAGATCGGGTCGTAGCGGTGATCGTGGCACTGGGCGCAGGCCACCGTCAGGCCGAGCAGCGAGGACGACACGATCTTCAGCTGGTCGGCGATGGTCTGGTTGCGGGCCAGCTTGGGATCGTCGACCGCCTCGCCGGTGCCGTCGGGAGCCATGCGGAGGAAGGCCGTCGCGATGAGCTGGTCGGTGCGCTGCGGGTCCAGCACGGCCTGCTGGTAGTCGCCGTGGGTGGCGCCGGCCAGCTCGTCGCCGGCCAGCTGCTCCTGGATGAACTGGTCCCACGGTTTGTCCTCGTTCAGCGAGCGGATCACATAGTCCCGGTAGCGCCACGCGTGGGGGCGCACGGAATCGGCCTCCGTGAAGCCATTCGAGTCGGCGTAGCCGGCCACATCCAGCCAGTGGCGCGCCCAGCGCTCGCCATAGGCCTGCGAGTCCAGCAGCCGGTCGATGAGCTTTTCATAGGCATCGGGCGAGGGATCGGCGACAAACGCCTCCACCTCCTGCGGCTCGGGCAGCAGCCCGGTGAGATCCAGCGTCACCCGGCGGATCAGCGTGCGCCGGTCGGCCTCGGGAGCGTAATCGAGGCCCTTTTCCCGCAGCGCTTTCCGGACAAAGGCATCCACCGGCGAGCCCAGGCGGTCCCCGGCGCCGTCCTCGGGCACGGCGGGGCGTTTCACAGGCTGGAAGGCCCAGAAAGCCCGGTCCTCCTCCGTGATCAGCGGTCCCGGAGCCAGCGTCAGCGGCTCGGGGCGGGCCGTCTTGGCGCCCTGGGCGATCCATTTCTCGATCACCGCCAGCTCGGCCTCGGGCATCGGCTTGCCCTTCTTCGGCATCTCGCCGCTGCGGACGATGCGCACCAGTTCGCTCTCGGCGGGCCGTCCGGGCACCACGACACGCGCCCCGCTGTCGAGGACCTGGTCCATGAAGCGCCGCAGCCGCAGATCCACCCCGCCGCCCGGCTTTTCCTCCTCGCCATGGCAGTGGGTGCAGTGCGCCTTCACGATCGGGCGCACATCCCGTTCGAAAGTCAGTTCTGTTTCCGCGCCGTAGGCCGGGGAGAGGGCGGCCATCAGGGCGATGACAGGGGTCAGTCTCATCATCGGCTAAAGGTCGGAGCATCAGGCAGATGGACAAGCGGCGCGGTCGCGTCCGCATCTGGCGCGAATCGAATCCGAGCCGGTGCGGAAAAAATCCCGCCGTCTCCCACCCGCAGCCCGTAAAATGGCCCCGCCATCCCGTCTGCCATGCACCCCGTCCTGTCCGCCATCGGCCTGCTCTGTCTGAGCAATATCTTCATGACCTTCGCCTGGTACGCCCACCTCAAGGAGATGGGCCACAAGCCCTGGCTGGTCGCCGCCCTGATCAGTTGGGGCATCGCCCTGTTCGAATACCTGCTCCAGGTGCCGGCAAACCGCATCGGCTACACCGTCATGAGCGTCGGGCAGCTGAAAATCCTCCAGGAAGTCATCACCCTGTCGGTGTTCGTGCCCTTTGCCGTGTTTTACCTCAAGGAACCGCTGAAACTCGACTACCTCTGGGCCGCCCTCTGCGTCTGCGGGGCGGTCTACTTCGTGTTTCGCGGCCAGATGGGGGCGGGCTGACGTGGCCGCCGACCGAAATGCAGCCTCGTCGGAGGCGTGCCGGAGCCTCCTGATCGGCGTTGCGGTCACGACGGAGGCGTGCCGGAGCCTCCGGCACGGCGTTGCGGTCACGACGGAGGCGTGCCGGAGCCTCCGGCACGGCGTTGCAGGCACGACGGAGGCACGCCGGAGCCTCCGGCACGGCGTTGCGGTCACGACGGAGGCATGCCGGAGCCTCCGCCACGGCGTTGCGGTCACGACGGAGACGATCGGGAGCACCCGGCACGCCGTTGCAGGCACCGCTTTTCGATCAAACAGGGTCTGATCTCCGATCAAACAGGGTCTCATCGGCGATCCAACCCGGTCTGATCGGAATCCCGCTCCCCTTTTTGCGGCGGCTGAAAGGCTCGACAGGGGCGTGGCTTTCCCGGAAACTGTCGGTCGCTTTTTCCGATGTCCGGCGCCTTCCATCGACTCACCCTTGCCGCCGCCCTGTCTCTGGGCGCGGGCCTGTCGTCGTGGGGCGAGGAGGCGCTGCCGCCCAAGGTGGCGCGATTGTTCACCAAGGCCGAAAGCCACTGGGCCTATCAACCGCTGGCCGATGCGCCCCTGCCGGAGCTGACGGCGGCGGCGGAGTCGTCGGTGCGCGACGGGATCGACCGATTCATCCTGGCGCGGCTGGCAGCGGCGGGGCTGTCGCTGTCGCCGGAGGCGGACCGGGCGACCTACATCCGGCGGGTGACGCTGGATCTGACCGGCCTGCCGCCGTCGCCGGAGGAGGTGGCGGCCTTTGTCGCCGATCCGTCGGACCGCGCCCACGAGCGGCTGGTGGACCGCCTGCTGGCCAGTCCGCACTACGGGGAGCGCTGGGGCCGGCACTGGCTCGACCTGGCCCGCTACGCGGACAGCAGCGGCTTTCACAACGATCTGGACCGGCCCCATGCCTGGAAATACCGCGACTATGTGATCCGCAGTTTCAACGAGGACAAGCCCTACGGGCGCTTCGTGGCCGAGCAACTGGCGGGCGACGAGGTGGAGGGCGCCAGCGAGGAGACGCTGATCGCCACCGGCTTCTGCCGCAACGGGCCGAGCAACGACGACAACATGGGCAAGACGCCCGCGGCCCTGGCCCAGTACCGCGCCGATCAGCTCGATGACGTGATTTCCACGGCCAGCACGGTTTTCCTGGGCGTGACGATCGGCTGCGCCCGCTGCCACGACCACAAGACGGATGCCTTCACGGCGCGGGACTACTACAGCCTGCTGGCCATTTTCAACGGCACCCAGAAATACGGCCTGGTGCCCGGCACCGAGGATGCGAAGGGCAAAAAGGTCCCGACCGACCGGGCGGTGCAGATCCAGGCGCTGGTGGAGACTTCGCCGCAGGTGCCGCCGACGCAGGTGATGCGCCGGGGGCTGGCCAGCGAGCTGGGCGAGGAGGTGCCGCCGGCGGTGCCCGCGGTGCTGGCCCGGACGGTGGCGCCGGCGCCGGCTTTTCCCGCCCCGGCGGCGGACGCGAAGACGTCGGGCCGGCGGCTGGCGCTGGCCCGCTGGATCGCCTCGCCGGACAATGCGCTGGCCTGGCGGGTGTTGGCGAACCGGGTCTGGCAGCATCATTTCGGCACCGGTCTGGTCGCCACGCCGGGGGACTTCGGCTTCACCGGGGAGGAGCCGACCCATCCTGAGCTGCTCGACCACCTGGCGCGGCATCTGGTGGAAAACGGGGGCCGGCTCAAGTCGCTGCACAAGCGCATCGTGCTCTCGGCGACCTACCGCCAGTCCTCGGCCCACCGGGAGGCGGCGGCGGCGGTCGATCCGGCCAATGCCCTGCTCTGGCGGATGAATCTGCGCCGGATGGAGGCCGAGGTGATCCGCGACGGCATCCTCGCGGCGAGCGGCAAGCTCAATCGCCAGCCCGGCGGCCCGGGCATCAAGCCGCGGCTGCGACCGGACCTGATCCCGGCCAGCCAGCGCAACAAGTGGCCGGCCATCGCGCAGGAAAACGACAGTCACTGGCGCCGCAGCGTTTACATCTATGCGAAGCGGCAACTGCTGATGCCGATGCTGGAGCTGTTCGACGCGCCCACCACGACGGACAGTTGCGCGGCCCGGGCCGAGAGCGTGGTGCCGACCCAGGCGCTGGTCCTGATGAATGATGAATTCGTCGAGGAACAGGCGGGCTATCTCGCGCGGCGCGCCGTGGCGGAAGCCGGTGACGATCCGGAGCGGGCGGTGCGCCGCCTGCTGGCGCTGGCCCTGTCCGCCGAGCCGGCCGGGGACCGGGTGGACGAGGCGCGGCGCTTCGTCGAGGCGCGCACTGCGGAGACGGGCGACCGGCTCGCGGCGCTGACCGACCTGGCCCACGTGGTCTATAACAGCAGTGATTTCCTTTACATCCGCTGAGAGGTCCGAGAACCCGAGTCCCATGACCGCACCCGCCACGAGACGCCATTTCCTGCAACGCGCCGGCGCCGGCTTCGGCACGCTGGCGTTGCAGTCCCTGCTCGGCGGGGAGGGCCTGCTGTCGGCCCGGCCGCCCCACGTGGCCCCGCGGGCGAAGGCGGTCATTTTCCTGTTCATGTATGGCGGTCCGAGCCACGTGGACCTGTTCGACCCCAAGCCGGCGCTGACGAAATGGCAGGGCAAGCCGATCCCGGTCTGGAAGACGGAGGATGCCTTCATGGGGGGCAAGACGAAGAACGTCGCCATGGCCAGTCCGTACCGCTTCGCCAAACACGGCCAGGCCGGGATCGACATGGCGGAGACGTTTCCCCAGCTCGCCCGGCACGCCGACAGCCTCTGCGTGATCCGGTCGATGCACGCGGAGAGCAACAACCACGGGCCGGCTTTGTTCCAAATGAACACGGGCTTCATCCAGGCCGGGCGCCCCAGCATGGGATCGTGGGTCACCTACGGGCTGGGCTCGGAGAGTGCGAATCTGCCGGCTTTCGTCGTGATGCTGGATCACCAGGGCGCTCCGGTGAATGGCGCGCTGAACTGGTCGAACGGCTTCATGCCCGCCGCCTATCAGGGCGTGCCTTTCCGTGGCAGCGGCGAGCCGATCGCCTACCTCACGCCGCCGAAGCACATCGCCCGCGACCGCCAGCGGGCCCGGCTCGACCTGCTGAAGCGCTGGAATGGGGAGTTCGCCGCCGCGCATCCGGCCGAGAGCGATCTGGCCGCGCGGATCGAGAGCTACGAGCTGGCTTTCCGCATGCAGATGAGCGCCACGGAATGCACCGACTTGAGCCGCGAGCCCGAGGCGGTCCGGCGGCGCTACGGCCTGGATGAGAAGGTCACGTCCCACTTCGGCCGGAACTGTCTGCTGGCCCGGCGGCTGGTCGAGCGCGGGGTGCGCTTCGTCCAGCTCTACAGCGGCGGCAACGAGGGGCCGCGGGCCTGGGATGCCCACGACGACCTGAAGAAGAACCACGACCTGCACTGCGCCGAGACGGACGGCCCCATCGCCGCGCTGCTCGACGACCTGAAGGCCAGCGGTCTGCTCGACACGACTCTGGTGGTGTGGGGCGGGGAATTCGGCCGCTCCCCGGTGGCGGAAAACGGCAAGGGCCGCGACCATCACCCCAAGGGCTTCACCATGTGGCTGGCCGGCGGCGGCATCCGCGGCGGGCTCATCCATGGCGCGACGGACGAGTTCGGCTATGCCGCGGTGGATCGGCCGGTGTCGGTGCCGGATCTGCACGCCACCCTGCTGCACCAGCTCGGCCTCGACCACGAGGCGCTGACCTACCGGCACAGCGGCCGCGACTTCCGCCTCACGGACGTAAGCGGCCGTGTCCTGACCGAGATCCTCGCCTGACCATGAGACCTGCCTCCCTGCCCGCCCTTTTCTCCGCCGTCCTGTGCCTCGCCGGGCCGGCAAGTGCCGCGGACTGGCATCACGCCGAGCTGCGACGCTTTCCCGCCGCCGAGGCCATCCAGGGGGTCGCGGTCGACGAGTCCCACTTCTACGCCATCACCAACCGGGCGATCGGGAAATACCGCAAAGACACCGGCGCGCGCGTCGGCGGCTGGGAGGACGCCCCCGACGGCCGGCTGCGGCACCTCAATGCCGGCTTCGTCCTCGACGGCAGGCTCTACTGCGCCCACTCGAACTTCCCGGCCCGGCCGGAGGAGAGTTCCCTGGAGATCTGGGACGCCGCGTCGATGCGCCACCTGGAGTCGCGGCCTTTCGAAAAGCCGCCCGGCTCGCTGACCTGGGTGGACCGGCACGGCAGCGGCTGGGTGGCCTGCTTTGCCCACTATGCGAAGACCAGCGACCCCGCCCTGACGCGGGTGGTGAGCTACGACGCGGCCTGGCAGCCGGGCGCGACGTGGCGGTTTCCCGACGCGTTGATCCGCCGCTTCGCCGGCAGCAGCGCGTCGGGCGGGAGCTTCGGTCCGGGCGGGCATCTTTTCGTCACCGGCCACGACGCCCGCGAGCTCTACGTGCTCGACCTGCCCGAGGGCGGCGGGGAGGCGGTCTGGCGGGACACCATCGCCATCAGCGCCGCCGGGCAGGCCTTTGCCTGGGACCGCTCGCCGGGCGGCGAGGGCACGCTCTATGCCATCCAGCGGAAAACCCGCGAAGTGATCGTCTCGCGGGTGGTGGCGGATGGGTTCACGTCCCTGTTCGATGGGAAGACCTTCACCGGATGGGAGCACGGCGGCAACTGGACCATCGAGGACGGCGCCTTTTACCGGAAGGCGGCGGGCGGGTCGCTGACCTACACCACGCGGACCGTGCCCGACGACTTCGAGCTGCGCTTCGAGTGGAAAGTGTCCCAGGGCTGCAACAGCGGCGTCTATTACCGGCCCGCCCAGTATGAGTATCAGGTGCTGGACAATGTCCACAGCCCCTATGGCGAGAATCCGCGTCAGGCAGCCGCCTCGCTCTTCTTCTGCATGGCGCCGTCGCGCGACGCGACGCGGCCCCACGGCGAATGGAACGAAGGCCGCGTGATCGGCAAGGGCACGGTGATCGAGCACTGGCTCAACGGCGAGCGCGTCCTTTCCTTCGACTACACCGATCCCCGCTGGACCGCGGAGGTCGCGCTACTGCGCCTCCGCGGTGCCGACCTGGCCGCGCGGGGTGGGAAACTCTGGCTTCAGGATCACGGGGCCGACGTGTGGTTCCGCGACCTGCGCTGGCGCGAGATCCCCGCCGACGAGGTCATCGTGGCCGATCCCGATTTCAAGCCGATGCCCATCCCGCCGGCGGCGCTGGAAAAGGAAAACGAACGCGTCCGCAAGATGCGCGAGGCGGCGGCCGCCAAAGCCGGGGGCAAGAGCCAGGCCAAACCCTGATCCCGCGCTTTGTAGACCGGGCGACGCATTCGGTCGGGGCTTGAAAATCACCAACCAGACTTTCGATTTTCAAGGAACCCGCCTCCCCATGGCGCCAACGAGGGACGCGTCCGGCGCTCTCCTGTTTCGGTCGATCGCCTGACCAGGCTCACCCGATCCGCACCGCGCGCTTCTTGTTCAGCTTGAGCACCTGCCCGGCGGTCCAGGCGGGCTCGGCCTTGGGATCGGCCAGCTTGTCGCCCTCGAGCTGCACGCTGCCCTGCTGGATGAGGCGGCGGGCATCGGAGCCGGTGAGGGGCTCGCCGAGCGCCTCAAAGGCCGCCAGCACGACGCCGAGCACATCGCGACGCTCCCCGATGGAGAAGACCGGCAGCTCGACCGCGGAGATGTCGCGGCGGCTGAACAGCGCCTCCCAGTTTTCGCGGGCCTGCCGGCCGGCCTCGGGGCTGTGGTAGCGGGCGGTGATCTTTTCGGCGAGCGCCTTCTTCGACTCCATCGGATGGCGCGCCGGATCGAGATCCTCGCCGAGCAAGAGCAGGTAGTAGCGGGCCATCAGCTCGTCGGAAATGCTCATCAGCTTGCCGAACATCTCGCCGGCGGGCTCGCTGACGCCGACGTAGTTGTTCAGGCTCTTGCTCATCTTCTGCACGCCGTCGAGACCCTCCAGGATCGGCACGCACATGACGACCTGGGGCTCCTGGCCCTCGGCTTTCTGCATGTCGCGGCCTACCAGGATGTTGAACAACTGGTCGGTGCCGCCCAGCTCGACGTCGGCGCGCACCATGACGGAGTCCCAGCCCTGCACGAGGGGGTACTGGATCTCGTGGAGCCGCACTTCCTGGTCATGGGCGAGACGGTTGCGGAAGTCCTCGCGCTGGAGCATCTGCTGCAGGGTGACGCGGGCATTGAGCTGGATCACCTCGGCAAAGGTCATGCGGTTGAACCACTCGCCGTTGAAGACGATCTCGGTGCGGTCCTTGTCGAGGATCTTGAAGGCCTGGTCGGTGTAGGTCTTCGCGTTGGCCAGCACCTCGTCGCGGGTGAGTTGGGGACGGGTCTTGGATCGGCCGCTGGGGTCGCCGATCATGGCGGTGAAGTCACCGATGATGAGCACGGCCTGGTGGCCCAGCTCCTGGAACTGGCGCAGCTTTTCCAAGGCGACGCTGTGGCCGAGGTGCAGATCGGGCGAGGTGGGATCGACGCCGAGCTTGGCGCGGAGCGGGCGGCCGCTCTCCAGTTTGGCCAGCAGGTCCTTTTCACTGATCACCTGGGCGGTGCCTCGGGTGAGCAGTTCGAGCTGGTCGCGGGCGGAAAGCGGGGAAGTCATGGGGGGAAAATGGGGAAAGCCGGAAAAAACGCCGCATCTCCCCGCCGCGCAACCGGGAATGGCCGCCGTGATCTTTCTGCCCGTCGCCGGCTCCAGAGGATCTGGCCGGGTCACCGGCGGGAATCCACCGGTCAGACGGCTTACCCTGGTGGACACGTCCCTCAGCGCATCGGCACCATTTCCCGCTCCCAGAGCAGCAGGGCGCGCTGCAGCCGGGCGTAGTCCCCGGGCCGGGTGCCGGTGAGGCTTTTCGTTTCGCCGGGATCGGCGGCGAGATCGTAGAGCCACTCCTCCACCCGGTCGCCATCGGCCCGGCGGATGAGTTTCAGATGGCCATCGCGGGCCGCCCACCAGGTCACCGCCTCGCGCCGGTAGCGCCAGTAGAGGGTGCGCGGGATTTCCGGCGCGCCATCGACGACCCGCTGCAGGATGTCGATGCCGTCGAGTGGCTTGCCATCGGGGACCGCGGCTCCGGCCACGCGCACCAGGCTGGTGGTGAGATCCATCAGGGTGCCGACTTGGTGCGACACGGTGCCCGGCTCGATCGTGCCGGGCCAGCGGACCAGGCAGGGCACGCGGATGCCGCCTTCGTAGAGGGTGCCCTTGTAGTCGCGCCACGGGGCATTGCGGCCGGGCAGTTGCGCGCCATTGTCGCTGGCGAAGATGACGAGGGTCCTCCCCGCCTGACCGTTTTTCTCCAGAGCATCGAGCACCGCGCCGACTGCGGCATCGAGATCCTCCAGCATGGCGACATAGCTCTGCCGCGTGCCGGTGTTCCATTCCTCCTTGGTCGGCAGCCGGCCGAGGTCATCCCCGGGTGCCTGAAAGGGGAAATGGGGCGAGGCGTGGGGCAGGTAGAGGAAAAACGGCTTGCCGGGTTCGCGAGCCCGCTCGTTGAGGAAGGCGACCGCATCGTCGGTGATCAGGTGCGTCAGATAGCCCTCGCGCGTCACCGGTTCCCGGCCCTGGAGATAGACCGGCAGGTCCGACTGCTCGACATGACGAAAATACTCGACATTCCCCCCGAGAAAGCCGGTGAAAGCGTCGAATCCCTGGTCGAGGGGGTGGAATTTCGGCTCGTAGCCGAGGTGCCATTTGCCAAAGACGGCATTCACGTAGCCCGCGGCCTTCAATGCCGGAGCCAGCACGGCCAGCCGGGGCGGCAGCCCGAGTTCGCGGCGACCGGCCAGGGCGATGGCGTCGTCGTAGCGGCCGACATTGCCGGTGCCGATGGCGCACTCCATGCCACCGACCCGCTGGGGATAGCGACCGGTGAGGATGGAGGTGCGCGACGGCGTGCATTCCGGTCCCATGGAGTAGCATTGGGTGAATTTCACCCCCTCGGCCGCGAGCTGATCGAGCCGGGGCGTCTTGGCATCCGGCACGCCGTAGGGACCCGTGTCGCCATGGCCGAGATCGTCGGCCAGGATGAAGACGATGTTCGGCTTTTCCTGGGCGCACAGAGGAGAGATTCCCCAGATGAGGCAAACGGACCAGGCGGAAAGGAGCAGCCATCGAGTCATGATCAGGTTGATACCCGATTTCGCCGGGCTTGGCAATGGGCGGTCCCGGTGGCGTCTCGGGTGCCTCCGGCTCGCCCCGATCGCTGAGCCCCCGGCCAGCGAGGGGAAAGGCGGGAGCGCCTTCCTGAGCGGGTGGCCGACTGGCCGGCCCGGCGATGGGGTGGCCTGGGATGGGAACCGGCAGGGTCACTAGCACAATGGCCTCGTCGTGGCCGCGGATGCCTTCGTTCACTCCATCGGCGGCGGGCCGGTCATCGACCGCGGCCGGTTCTCGTGGAAAGGGATCGCACACTACCGCTTCCCTCCCGAGGCGGGTGCTTCGGTTTAAGGACAGGGAATCATTGGGGAAGCGGCATTTCCCTGGCTCTATAAATGGCCGGTTTCAGCCGCCGGATCGCCTCGCGCTCTTCCTCCTTCTCCCGCTGGGAGAAGGCCGAGATGAGGGTGCCTTTGGCATATTCACCGGGCGCGAGCTGCGGCCCTTGCCCGACCGCAAAGCCCAGCCCCCCGAACCATTCGAGGGCGGCGTCTTCGACGATGGATTCGGTCAAGGACATGACATTTCACCGAGTGGCCTGCCCGGCTCAGAACGTTAGTGCCCAAATAGCCTTGGCCACTTTTGCCATATCCGCCTGTCGCTTTGCAATTGTCTCCTCGGTCCAGTCGGTGAATTGGTTCAATTCCTTTGATGTTCGATACTGCGATTTCGCATACACCGTCTGCTTTTGGGCGAAAGCAGCGTTGCCCGCTTGCTGCCCATTCAAGCCACGCTCCAATAACGAGTAGTTCCCGACTCGCTCGTAGCTGCGTTCGTGAGCTTCGGCGGTGAAATGTTCCCAGCCGACTTCGCCGGGATTCTCCGGCAGGATGTGCTCAACAGTAGCGGTCATTCCTTCGTCGGTGATGTCGGCCCCGCTCAGTTGCTTTTCAATCTTCGCCAGGATGTAGCGAAGACGTTTGCCTGACGTGCTGCGATTCCGGAGTCTCAGGGCGGCGAAATCCGACTCAAATTCTTCGTCTGGAATGTATATCGGCCGCAAAGACTGACGAACTGCTGCGAGACTTTTGGAGGTGCCGCGGCGAATCTCCAACGCTGCGCGATTGTAAATCTCCTCCAAGAGATGCGTGCTTCGTCTGCTGACCCCATTGAACCTCACAGACAGCACGGCACAGTAGCGGAGGATCTCCACCACATCCGGCGGTGAGCTGAACGCGTCTTTCGCAGCAAGCACCAACGGCGTAAATTGCGAAACGTTGAACAGATTCAGCACACGCACTTGTTCCTTCGCACCTTGGTAATCCAACCAGAATTGACTGGAGTAATCGTTCAAACCCTCGAACCACGCAGCGTCTTCCTCCAGTCGATCAAGTAAGTTAAAGACGTGATCCAGCGTGGTAATATCCCTCTTGATAGTCTTGAAAAGTTGCTTCTGCCGGACATATTCGCGATCCGAGTTCAGGTGATGCCTGAGGAACTCGGGAAAGCGGGCGATCCCGACGCGAGCAGTGATCCGCGCCCACTGGCGTAGCACCGGCTCCATCTGGGACTTGCTGAGGCGATCCGCCAGTGACAGCAGGTAGTTCTTGAGCAGATCGGTTTCCGTCAATTCCAGGCCCCGCGCATTCAGCGTCTCAAACACCGTGTAGGCGCTCAATTGGTCCTGCACGCGCACACTGATGAACACCAGACGCTCCGTGACAATCTCGCTCACAAACGCAGCAACCTCCTCACCCTTCTTCTTCGCCGAAAACTTGTCCTGAATCTTGCCCTTGAAAAACTGAAAGCACTGCCAAAGCAGACGCTCAGAGTCCCGCAAGCCGCGCACACCGCCCTGAGGTGCCTTGCGCTGCGCGAGGTTCAATTGGAAAAAGTCATCGTCGTTGGCGTTGAGCTTTAACTTTGGGGTAATTCGCAAGCTCGCTGGGTCTTTTGCTCCGAGGTAGCTGCTTTCCAGCAGATTGGCGCGCTCACTGTTGGCCGCCGCATCCACGCCAGCAGCGGCAAGGCCGTAGAGATAATCGACGCTAGCGAGAATCAGGATGCTCAGGGTGGCCATACGCTGTTGGCCGTCAATCACGCGGAATTGTTTTCGCTCCCCACTTTCGAGCACGATGGCACCCATGTAATGGTCTTCGCGATTGGCTTCAACGGTGGCGAGATCTTCCCATAGATCCTCCCAATGCTCCTGCTTCCATGAATAATCGCGCTGGTAAGGGGGCACGCTGTAGCTCTTCCCGTTGCTTAGAATCTCTTTAAGGTCTTCGGTGTCCGTGTTCAGTAGTGTGCTGCGGGCCATAGTGATGTGAAATTTACTCGGTTGCGGAAGAAATGACAGCCTTTGTCACGCTCAACTCCGGTCCCATGGAGTAGCATTGGGTGAATTTCACCCCCTCGGCCGCGAGCTGATCGAGCCGGGGCGTTTTGGCATCCGGCACGCCGTAGGGACCCGTGTCGCCATAGCCGAGATCGTCAGCCAGGATGAAGACGATGTTCGGCGGCAGGTCGTCGGCGGAAACCAAGCCGGCGGCGAGACAAAAGCAGCCGGCAAGCAGGGCAGCTATCGAATGGGAAATCGACATGCCGTCAGCGTACCGGACCGCGCGCGGCATTACCAGCATATTCCCGGCACACGGCAGCGAGACCCTCGTCCAAGCCGATGCGCGGCTCCCATCCCATCGCCCGGAGCCGGGAGGAATCGAGCGCTTTCCGCGGGGTGCCGTCCGGTCGGGACGGATCGGTGAGAAGGCGACCCCGGTAGCCGAGATGGGCGGCGATCCGGCGGGCGAGATCGAGGATGCTGACCTCCTCGCCGGATCCAGCATTGACCCAATCGGGCGGGTCGGCGAGATCCAGCAGATGGAGGCAGGCGGCGGCGAGGTCGGCGGCGTGGAGAAACTCCCGCAGCGGCGTGCCCGTGCCCCAGATGACGACCTCGGGGGCGCCGCTCTCGCGAGCCTCATGGATGCGGCGGATCAGCCCCGGGATGACGTGGGATTGCTCGGGATGGTAGTTGTCGCCCGGACCGTAGAGATTGGTCGGCATGATGGCGTGGTAGAGCAGGCCGTGCTGACGGCGCATCGCCTGGCAGAGCTTGAGGCCGGCGATCTTGGCGATGGCGTAGCCTTCATTGGTCGGCTCGAGTGGTCCGCTGAGCAGGGCCTCCTCGCGGATGGGCTGAGGGGCTTCGCGCGGGTAAATGCACGAGCTGCCGAGGTACAACAGCCGCGTCACGCCGGCCTCGCGGGCCGCCGGGATCACATGGGTGGCGATGGCGAGGTTTTCCTGGAGGAACTCGACCGGCCGGGTGCGGTTCGCCTCGATCCCGCCGACCCGTGCCGCCGCGAGGACGATCTGGTCCGGCTTTTCGCGGAGCAGAAAGGCGCGCGTCGCGGCCTGGTCGGTGAGATCGACGACCTCCCGGCCCGCGAGCAGCAGTTCCCGGTCGCCACGGGCCGCCACCGCGCGGACGATGGCGCTGCCGACCAGACCGCGATGGCCGGCCACCCAGAGACGGGGTCGCTTTTCCGTCGTGCTCATCAGCCGTAGGCGTTCAGCAAATGGCCGCCGCCCTGCTTTTCTTGTTCCGCGAGGGCCAGATCGGCATCGATCATCAGCCCGACGAGGTCGGTGAAGGCTGTCCGCGCCCGCCAGCCGAAAGCCTGCGCGGCCAGCGACGCGTCGCCAACCAGCAGATCGACCTCCAGCGGTCGGCAATAGGCCGGGTCGAGCTCTAAATGCGCCTGCCAATCGAGATCGAGCCGGGAAAACGCCGCCTCGCAGAAATCCCGCACGCTGCGCGTCTCGCCCGTGGCGATGACGTAGTCGCCGGGCTGGTCCTGTTGCAGCATCAGCCACATCGCCTCGACGTATTCCTTCGCATAGCCCCAGTCGCGGCGGGCGTCCAGGTTGCCCAGATACAGTTTGTCCTGCAGGCCCAGTCTGATCCGGGTGGCGGCGCGGGTGATCTTCCGCGTCACGAAGGTCTCGCCGCGCCGGGGCGACTCGTGATTGAACAGGATGCCATTGCTGGCGTGGATCCCATAGGCATCGCGATAGGTCACCGTGGTCCAGTAGGCGAAGACCTTGGCGCAGCCGTAGGGCGAGCGCGGGCGGAATGGCGTCGTCTCCCGCTGCGGGGTCTCGGCGACGGCACCATACATTTCCGACGACGACGCCTGGTAAAAGCGCGTCTCCCCGGTCAGGCCGGCCTGGCGGATCGCCTCCAGCAGATGGAGGGTGCCAAGGGCTCCCGAGTCCGCCGTGGTCACCGGGATGTCAAAGGACACCCGCACGTGGCTCTGGGCGGCGAGGTGGTAGATTTCCGCCGGTCTCAGTTCCCGCAGCAGGCCGACGAGGCCCAGCGGGTCATTCAGATCCCCGTAGTGGAGGAAAAGCCGGCGCGCCGGATCGTGCGGATCGCGATAGAGGTGGTCGATGCGCGACGTGTTGAACGTCGAGGCCCGCCGGATCAGGCCATGCACCTCGTAGCCCTTCTCCAGCAACAACTCGGCCAGATAGGAGCCATCCTGACCGGTGATGCCGGTGATGAACGCGCGTTTGGTCATAAGCCGCCGCCGGGCGGGAAAAAGGAATCGCACGGTAAGGCCGCCACCATCGCCTGACAAGCCCGCGCGGGCCGGTGAATCCCCGTTGCGCAAGCCGCCCGGCGCCCCGACGATGCGCCAGCCATGTCGCACCCGACCGATCCCATCGCCCTGCCCCTCATCCTCGCCTCCGGCTCGCCGCGCCGGCGGGAGCTGATGGCGGAGGCGGGCTATGACTTCGAGGTGGTGAAGCCGGACATCGAGGAGATCGACGACCCGGCGCGGTCCATCCAGGCGCTGACGCGAGAGAACGCGCGGCTCAAGGCCGAGGCGGTCGCCCGGCACCACCCGGACCGCATCGTCATCGCCGCCGACACCCTGGTGCTCCGCGACCAGACCGCCCTCGGCAAGCCCGTCGACCGCGAGGCGGCCTTCGCCATGGTGCGGTCGCTCAGCGGACGCACCCACCAGGTCTTCACCGCCGTCTGCGTGACCTGCGAGACGGCCGGCCGCGAAGTGGAGTTCTCCGTCGTCACGGACGTGACCTTCAAACCCCTCGGCGATGACGAGCTGCGTCGTTACCACGAGCTCATCGATCCCATGGACAAGGCCGGCTCGTACGCGGCGCAGGATCACGGGGACTTCATCATTTCCCACGTGGAGGGCTCGTGGACGAATGTGGTCGGCCTGCCGATGGAGCGCCTCACCGCCGTGCTGGCCGACGATTTCGGGGTGATACCCGGTTGAAAAGCCATGTCCCCCGACGACCTGAGCCAGCTCGACAAGGAACGCCTCTGGCATCCCTTCACCCCCATGGGGGACTGGTGCGCCCCGGACCATGATCCCGTCGTCATCGCCGGCGGCGAGGGCGCCTGGCTCCGGGACACGCGGGGCAACCGCTATCTCGACGGGAACAGCTCCATCTGGACCAACATCCACGGCCACCGGCATCCGGCCATCGATGCCGCCATCCGCGAGCAACTCGACCGGATCGCGCACTGCTCCGGCCTGGGGCTGACCAACGAGCCGGCCATCCGCCTCGCGGACGCGCTGGTCGGAAAATTCCCACCCGGCAGCCTGACGCGCGTGTTTTACTCCGACGACGGCTCCACCGCCATCGAGTGTGCCTGCAAGATGGCGCTGCAATACTGGCAGCTCACCGGCCAGCCGGAGCGCCGGGTCTTTGCCGCCTTTGACCGGGCCTACCACGGCGACACGGCGGGCGCGGCGTCGCTGGGCGGCATCGGCACCTTTCACGGCCGCTTCCGCCGCACCGGCTATGAGACGATCCACCTGGCCGATCCCGACGCGCTGGATCGCCTGCCTGATGAAGTAAGAAATACCCTCGCCGCCGTGGCCATCGAGCCCCTGATCCAGGGCGCCGCCGGGATGCGGCTCTGGCCCGCGGGCCTGCTGCGGCGGCTGCGCGAGTGGTGCGACGCGCACGGCATCCTGCTCATCTGTGACGAGGTGCTGACGGGCTTCGGTCGTACGGGCACGCTCTTCGCCTGCGAGCAGGAGGCGGTGGTGCCCGATTTCCTCGCCCTAGCGAAGGGCCTCACCGGCGGCTATCTGCCGCTGGCGGCGACCCTGACCACGGAGCGGGTCTTCGAGGCCTTCCTCGGCCCGGTCGGGGAGCGGAAGACGTTCTATTACGGGCACAGCTATTACGGGAATCCCCTGGGCTGTGCGGCGGCGCTGGCGAGCCTCGGGGTCTTTGATTCCGATCAGACCCTGTTGCATCTCCGATCAAACAGGGTTGTACTGGAATCGGCCCTGAACCGGCACTTCGGCGGTCACCGGCATGTCGGGGAGATCCGCCAGCTCGGCCTGATCGCCGGCATCGATGTGGTGAGCGACCGGGAGACGGGCGAGACATTCCCCTGGGAGGCGCTCACGGGAGCCCGGATCTGCGCAGCGGCGCGGCGGCACGGGCTGATGACGCGGCCCATCCTCGACACGCTGGTTTTCATGCCCCCGCTCTGCGTGTCGGCGGCGGAAATCGAAGCCGGCGTGGCGGCTCTGGCGGCGGGCTTGGCGGATGTGCTAGGCTGAGGGGTATGCACTTTCGGATTTTTCTCTTCGGGATGGTGGCGATGACCGGTCAGGCCGCCGAGGTGACGGTCGACTCGCATGAGAGCCTCGTGGCCGCCCTGCGTGCCGCCGGCCCGGGCACGACGATCCGGGTGGCGCCGGGCACCTATCGCGGGGGGCATCATCTGGCGGGATTGTCCGGCACGGCCGCGGCTCCGATCGTGATCGAGGCGGCCGACGAGGCGAATCCGCCCCTGTTTTCGGCAGAGCGGGGCGGCTCGGAGGCGTTTCACCTGTCCGGTTGTTCCCACGTGACCCTGCGACGGCTGCGGGTGTCGGGCTTCCCGGCCAACGGGATCAATGCCGACGACGGCGGCGCGGCGGGAACGGGCTCGGAGGGCCTGCGCTTTGAGCGGCTGAGCATCGAAAACACCGGGCCGACGGGCAATCACGACGCGCTGAAGCTCTCGGGGCTCGACCGTTTCGCGGTGACGGACTGCCATCTGGCCGGCTGGGGCGGATCGGGCATCGATCTGGTCGGCTGCCACGAGGGAACGATCGCGGGTTGCGTGTTCGAGGGCAGGCCCGGCTTTTCCCAGGATAATGGGGTGCAGTTGAAGGGCGGCACGTCGCGGGTCACGGTGCGGGACTGTTTCTTCAATCAGCCGGGCCAGCGGGGCATCAACCTGGGCGGCAGCACGGGGCTGGCTTACTTCCGGCCGGCGGATGCGACCTGGGAGGCGCGGGACATCGAGGTGACGGGCAACCGCTTCGTCGGCAGTCTGGCGCCGATCGTCTGGGTGGGCTGCGAAAACGGCCGCGTGGTGGGCAATACCTTCCACCTGCCGGAGAAATGGGTGGTGCGCATCCTGCAGGAAAACACCGCGGCGCGGTTCGGGCGCTGTCGGGGCGGGCGATTTGAGCGAAACCTGATCCTTTTCGACCGCCGGGTGCGGGTCTTCGCGAACATCGGGCCGGGGACCGAGCCGGAGAGCTTCGTGTTTGCCCGGAACGCCTGGTTTTGCGTCGATGACGCCGGCCGCGGGCCGCGCGATCTGCCGGTAGCGGAGACGGACGCGGTGATCGGGGTGGATCCCGTCCTGCGCGAGCCAGGCACGGCGAGAATGGCCATCGGCTCCACAGATCCGCGACTGCGGGGCATCGGGGCGGGCGCGGCGGCGGAGTGAAAAGCCCCGGGAAGCGGTGTAGGGTGCGGCCTTCTCCCTCTTTTTCCTTTTTTCATGCCGACGCCGCCTGCGATCCCCCATCTGGAGTGCTACGAGCACTGCGCCGTGCCGGGCCTGTCCTCCGAGTCGCTGGCAGAGCGGGCGCGGCTGGCCTTGCCCCGCTGCCTGGAGGCGGTGGGAGGGGCCGAGCCGCCGGTCCTGGGCGGACTGGACGAGGTGGAGGTGAGTCTGATCTCCGACGACGCCATCGCGGCGGTCCACGGGGATTTCATGGACGACCCGACGGCGACGGATGTGATCACGTTTCATCACGGCGAGATTCTCATCTCGGTCGAGACGGCGGTGCGCTGTGCGGCAGAGCACGGGCATCCGGCCGAGCGCGAGGCCCTGCTGTATGTGATCCACGGGCTGCTGCACCTGAACGGGCACGACGATCTCTCCGAGCCGGCCCGCAGCCGGATGCACGCCACCCAGGAGGCGATCCTGGAGGCGGTTTGGCCTTGGCGGGGACCGGAAAACCGGGGATAATGCCGCGCGTTTTCCGCTCCCCAACCGACCCATGAGTTACCGACCCGACCGCCGAGACGATGTCCCGATCTACGCTGCCGATGCAGCGGACGGGCGCGAACAACTGCGGGCCGATGCCATCGCCCGGCTCGGAGCCACCGATGCGCGGGAGCCGGGCACCTTCCTGCCGCCCGTCTCGGGAGCGCCGGCGACATTGGCATGGCGACGCTGGCTGGCCGAGCCATTCGAGGCGTGGCTGGGCATGGCATTCATCGACATCTACCGGGCCACCGGTCGCATGGCGCTGGATCGCGTGCTGGAGCTGGATCGGGAGATCGACGCCCGGCTGGAAGTCGCCGCGCGGGAGCGGAGCCGGCAGGCGGCCCTGCCCTGGCTGGAAGGCCGCACGGAGGTCCGGCGGCAGCCCCAGTGGGTGAAATACCTCCGGGCGCAGGAGACGGGAGACACGCCGGGTCATCTGCCGACCATTTTCGCGCTCCAGGCGGCGCTGTTTCACCTGCCGTTGTTGCCGACCCTGACGGCCTATGTCATTTTCGAAGGAATGAACGGACGAGCCGCGGTGGACCCGAAAAGCCGGCGCGATCCCGAAGCCTTCGCCTCGCGCCATCCCGAGGCGATGGAGACCGCGCGCCGGGTCTTCCGGTCGGCGGCCGAGGCGGGCGAAGCCGGCGGCTGGCTGACGAGCGTCTGACGGACCGGCTTCTCTCTCTGAGACGACCATGAGTTTCGATACCGACACCGGAAAGACGACCGTGCTGGAGGCCCGCCCCGAGGCCTCCCTCGACGTGCCGTGGAATGTCGTGGTCTTCAACGACCCGGTGAACCTGATGGGATTCGTGACCCTGGTGCTGCGCCGGATCTTCGGCTACTCCGAGGAAGTGGCCACCCGGCTGATGCTGGAGGTCCACCATCTCGGCCAGTCGGTGGTCTGGACCGGCGAGCGGGAAAAAGCCGAGCTGTATGTGCAGGAGTTGCAGAGCTATCAGTTGCTGGCGGCGATGCGTCAGGCGAACTGAGCGGCGCCGACCCGCGAGTCTGTAACCCGGATTTTTCCCCTCTCTCCTCATCCAGGCATGAAGTTCATCCTCACCCCGGCGCAGTGGATCCTCGCCGATCTCGACCCGATCGAGTGGCGGTTCCTCGACGCCCTGCCGCGGATCGCGTCGGGAGAGGTGTTCCCCCCCGATATCCGGCGCCGGCTGCTGCCCGATCCGCTGGACGTGCCGGCCGGCAAGCGGCAGGAGCATGAGACTTTCCTCGAAGACTGGGACGAATACGTGCGTCCCGATCTGGACTCCCGCTTTTCCGCTGATCGCGATCAGGTGAGCCGGGATCTCGCCCTGGCACTGGTCCGCGAGGCCGGTCTCGATGAGGATGATGACGACGACGAGGACGACGATCTCTTCGACGATTTCGAGGATGATGAGGACGACGACCTGTGGGACGAAGAAGACGACGAAGACGAAGATGATGGGCAGGACCGGCAGCCGGAGCTGTTCGAATTCGACGATCTGGATGATGACGACGAGGACGACGGCGACGATCAGGATGCCGTGCCCACCCAGGTGGTGATCTCACGGGCCTCGGCGGAGGCGTGGTACAGCACGCTGAATCAGGCCCGGCTGCTGATGAACGAGGCGCACGACCTGGCCGATGCCGTCGAGCGGCGCGGCTGGACACTGCAGGAGTCGCCGGCGGACCCGACGATGGACCCGGGCCGGATCGTGATGCTGGCTCAGTACGATTTTTACACCGCTCTCCAGAGCATTCTCATCGAAACGATGATGCGGATGCCCGACCCGGGCGGCGAGGAATCCCCGGACTGACCGGCGCGGATCACCGCGGGATCGGCGGGAATTTCGGCGGCAGGCGCTTCGGGTTGTACTGTTCGCCGGGTTGGAAAAGGAATCCCGGCCGCGAGGAGATCAGCTCGTAGTTTTGCAGCACGAACTCCGGGAGCATGAGGTTCGAGTTCGGATCGTAGACCTCCTGGCCGCTGAAGTGGCCAAAGAGCCGGTACTCGTAGTTGTGGTCAAAGCCATGGGCCGGGCCGGTCAGCGGCTCCTCGGGGAGGCGGTCGGGCTGGTGCTTCGACGATTCATTGATGACCACCAGCTTCGACTCGGACCACGGGCGGCCCGGACGGCGCAGGTAGCCCCAAAAACGGGTGCCCTCGGTCCACCAGCGGCGTCCGACCCAGTAGTCACCGGGCGGCTCGGCGGCGATATCGGCGGCGCGCTTCCGCATGGCGGGGTGATTCGGATCGTAACCGCCGCTCGATCCGCGGTCACCCGTGCTGACGCAGGCCGCCGGCAGCAGGCACAGCAGGGCGAGCAGGATCCGGGACAGCGGGTGGAGGAGGCCGGCGAAGGGGGCGGAGTTCATGGCGGGGGGTGACTTGGCGCGAAGGAAAAGGCCGACGGCCCGGAAGCTCAAGCGGTTTTCCCGAGCGCAGCCGCGCGGACCCGGGCCCGCAGCGGGGCGTCGGCTTTGAGTTCGGCGATGATTTGCTCGATCCCGCGCAGCGTCTGCGTGCTGATGTGGTGCTCCATGCCCTCCACATCGCGGTAGGCGGTCTCGGCATCGAGACCGAGCAGGTCGAGGAATTCGCTGAGGATGCCGTGGCGCTCCGCAATCCGCCGGGCGAGCCGCTCGCCTTCGGTGGTCAGGGTCATGCCGCGGTACTTCTCGTGTTTGACCAGGCCCTTTTCGTCGAGCCGGCGCACCATGTTCGACACGCTGGGCCGGGCGATGCCAAAGCTCTCCGCGATGTCGGCGACGCGGGCATAGCCCTTGGCGTCGATCAATTCGTGGATCTTTTCCAGGTAGTCCTCGACGGCGACGGACTCCCGGGTGGAGGCGGCGGAGGTGGACACGGCGGGCGGGGACGGGGGGCGGAGGTGGAGAGGGTGGCTTTTCCCGGGAGGAGCTTGGGGTACCGCCCGGCATTCGGTGTGCGGGACTATGACACGGAGCGCCGGCTTTGCCAATCCCGGCCATGCGCCGGGGGCGGCGCCGCCGTCATTCCGGACGGTCCGCGGGATTGGCGTAGGTCCACTCGGCGATCCAGTAGCGGGGCAGGGAAAAGTCGGCCGCGGCGTGGCCCACGTAGGCATTGGCGGCTTTGGGATCTTTGCGGAGATGCTCGTCCCAGGGCACCAGGATCGCGTGCATCTGATTACCCGTCGAGATGCGGCCCAGCGGCTCCAGGCGGCGGTCGACGATCCCGGGACCGATGGCCACAAGTCGCTCCGGCACGCCCGCGGCGGGCTCGACCACGGTGGCCTCGAGTTCCACCAGGGCATCGGCGTAGGGCAGGCGTTTCAGGTCGGCTTCATCCTCCTCGCGCGACCAGCCCGGTGAACTGGCGATGCGCAGGGTCACCGTGAGGCTTTCCCCACCCGAACCCGGTTCCGTCCGCAGCGGAGGAAAGGCGGGCTGGGTCAGGAGGCGATACGACATGAGCCAGTAAACCCGGCCGGTGCCCTCCAAATTCTCCCGCGGAAAAAGAAACAACTGATCCGCCACCTTGCCCCGGTCACCGAGGGTGTGGACGATGCGCAACTCTGACCACGGCGCGCCCCCGGTGCGCAGGATCTCCCCGAACTGCCGGGCAAAACACTCGCCCATCAGGAGGGGACGCCCGTCCGGAGGCGTCAGAGCCCCTTCCACAGTCGCCCGGAGGCGGCCAGCGACGCGCTCCAGCGCCTCGTCGGCGAGGTGGCAGCCGTCCGTGTCCCAATCGGAGGGTTCCCTCACCTCCCGATTGAAGGCGTCCCACAGATCGATCGCCGGGATGCCCGCGTCCCGCAGCGCGGCGAGAGCCTGGCGGGCGACGGTCGATTCCCGGGTGGGCCGCAGCACGGGGCTCGATCCGGCGAGGGACCGCTTCTCCAAATGATCCCGATAGGGCATGGCCAGCACGACGAGTTCCACGCCCCGGGCGGCCAGTGCTTCGTTCAACGTCTTGAGATGGGCCACCGAAGCCCCGGCAGACGGGTGTTGGATCGCCGCCTTGGGCTGGGCGCGCTGGTAGCGCCACAGGTCCCAGGTGGGCCGGAGAAAATGACTGGCGATGCCCAGTGCGGCCAGCGCCACCACCGAGAACAGGGCCTCCCGGACGAGCGTCCTGCGATCCGCGACCACGGCGCGCCACGACCGGGCCAGCCACACCAGAGCGGCGATCACCGCCATCGCGCCGCCGATCCGGGCGGGCCAGCGCAGGGCATTGCCCAGCAGCGGAAAAGCCAGCGCCAGCCCCCAGGCGACCGCCAGACAGAGCCAAGCCGGCCACCACGAGCGGAAGCGCGGGCGTACGGGCAGGGTTTCGGTGACCGGGGTGGACGACATCGGGCGGCGGTTTCTGGTAGAATCTGGATGGACCGGCCGCCGGAGCAAATGGAAGTCGCGGAAATGCCGGGGTTTGGCCCGATTGGCTGGGTGCGTGTGGCGCATTAAAGGGCTTGTCGGGGCTGCCGACGGTGGGGGAGAATAGACGCCATGAAATTCCCGGTTTTGATCGCCCTCTGTTGCCTTCCCGTCCTGCTCGCGACGGCTCAAGAGAAAAAGGCCGCCCCGCCGGCCCAATCCGGAGCCGACGTGACCAAGGCCGGCAACGACCAGGTGGCGGAGATCATCAAAACCTATCAGGGCCGTGGCACGCTCGCCGACGACACGCCTCCGACGCCCGCCGTTGAGGCGGTAAAGCGTTTCAAGATGCGCGAGGGCTTCGCCATCGATCTCATGGCCAGCGAGCCCGCGGTGGGGCAGCCGTTGCAAATGAGCTGGGACTCGCGCGGCCGGCTGTGGGTGATGCAGTATCTCCAGTACCAGTTCCCCGCCGGATTGAAGATCGTCGAGTACGACAACCACCTGCGGGCGCAGTTCGACAAGATCCCCGAGCCGCCGCCGCAGGGCACGAAGGGCGCGGACAAGGTCACCGTCTTTGAGGACACCGACGGCGACGGCTATTTCGACCGCCACGAGGATGTCATCACGGGCCTGAACATTGCCACCTCAGTCGAGACCGGCCACGGGGGCATCTGGGTGACGAATCCGCCCTACCTGCTCTTTTACCCCGACCCGGACGGCGATGGAAAACCCAACGGCGACCCCGAGGTCCGGCTTTCGGGCTTCGGCATCGAGGATACCCACGCGGTGATGAACAGCCTGGAGTGGGGTCCCGACGGCTGGCTTTACGGGGTGAACGGATCGACCACCACCGGCAAGGTGAAGGACCCCGCCTCTGGACGCGACGTCGCCTGGCAGGGTCAGATGGTGTGGCGCTACCACCCGGAGACCCGCGCCTTCGAGATCTACGGCGAAGGCGGCGGCAATACCTTCAGCCTGGAGATCGACTCGGTCGGCCGGGTCTTTTCGGGCACCAACAACGGCAACACCCGCGGCATGTACTACCCGCAGGGCAGCTACGGGGTCAAAGGCTGGGGCAAACACGGTCCGCTGACGAATCCCTACGCCTTCGGCTACTTCGAGCACATGCGCCACGAGGGCGACCGCGACCGCTTTCCGCAGGCCTTTTGCATCTACGAGGGCGGCCTCTATCCCGAGAGCTTCACCGGCAAGATCATCGCGCCGAACTCGTTGCTGAACCGCGTCTATGTCAGCACCGTCCTGTCCGACACCTCCACCTTCCGCACCGTCGACGAGCCCTACCTGGCCGAGAGTCCCGACCGGTGGTTCCGGCCTGTCTTCGCCGGTGTCGGCCCCGATGGCTGCGTCTATATGGGTGACTGGTACGATACCCGGCTGAGCCACGTGCGGCCCGTCGATGACTGGCACAAGGAGAGCGGCCGCATCTACCGCATCCGCCCCACCGATGCCAAGCCGGCTTACCGGCACGGCGACCTGACCAAGCTCGAGTCCGGGAAATTGATCGCCCTTTTCTCCGATCCCAACCGCTGGGTGCGGCGTCGCGCCGTCCTTGAGCTGGGCTGGCGAAAGGATGCCGCCGTCCTGCCGGACCTGCTGGAGTTGGTCCGCGCCGGCAAAGGCCAGGCCTCCCTGGAGGCGCTCTGGGCCGTCCACCTGCTCGGCGGGCTGACCGAAAAGCTGGCCATCGAATGGCTCGGACACCAGGATGAGCACGTGCGCCGTTGGGTCGCCCGGCTCATCGGCGACCGGCGCGAGGCCGGACACGATCTGGCCGATACCCTGAGCGAACTGGCCGGCCGCGAGCCCAGCGTAGAGGTGCGCTCACAGCTCGCCGCCTCCGCCAAGCGGCTGCCGCCCGAGGTAGCCATCCCCATCGTCCGCAATCTGCTGGACCGCGACGAGGACGCCGGCGACCTGCACCTCCCGCTGATGAACTGGTGGGCGCTGGAAGCCCACGCCGAAGACGGGCGCGATCTCGTGCTCCGCATGGCGGCCGATCCCGCGACGTGGAAGCTGCCGCTCTTTCGCGAGCAGGTGGCCGAGCGGCTGATGCGCCGCTACGCCATGGCCGGTGGCGAGCAGAACTACGACACCTGCGCCAAACTCCTCGCCCTCGCGCCTGACGAGGATGCGTCGAAACGCCTCATGACCGGCCTGCAACTCGCCTTCCAGGGCACCGCCATGCCGGCGCTGCCCCCGGCCCTGACGAAGGCGATGGACGATTACGCCGCCAAGTTCGGCCAGAACGACCTCGTCCTCGGCATCCGCCGCGGGGACAAGGAAGCCCTGAAGAAGGCCTTCGCCGCGATCGCCGATGCCAAGACCGATCCCGTCGAGCGCATCGAGCTGGCCAAGGCCGCCGGAGCCGCCGGCGACCCCTCGGTGGTGAAAACCCTGCTCGGCGTGCTGGGCGGCGACGGCCAGAGCGCGCTGAAGCGGGTCAGCCTCCAGGCGCTGGCGAATTTCAACGACCCGTCCATCCCCACCACCATCCTCAGCCGCTACGGCTCCAGCCTGCCTGCCGAGCACGATGTGCGCTCCACCGCCGACCGGGTGCTGGCGGGACGGCTGGAATGGGCGCGCTCCTACCTGGAGCGGATCGACTCCGCCGAGATCAAGGCCCGCGACATCGCGCCCGATGTGGTGCAGCTCCTCGCCCAGCACAAGGACCCCGGCATCAACGGCAAGATCGCCCGCCACTGGCCCGACATGCGCGCCGCCACTTCGGAAGAAAACCAGGCCGAGATCGCCCGCATCAAGGCCATCCTCAAGGGCGCGCCCGGCAATCCCGAGGCCGGACGCGTGCTCTTCCAGCAGCGCTGCATGGCGTGTCACAAGCTCTTCGAGGAAGGCAGCGCGGTCGCCCCCGACCTCACCGGCTACGAGCGGGGAAATCTCGACTTCTGGCTGCCCGCCATCGTCGATCCCAGCCTCGAGATTCGCGAAGGCTACGGCAACTACGTGGCGAAAATGAAGGACGGCCGCATGCTCATCGGCATGGTGGCCGATCAGAACCCCCAGACCGTGACCCTGCGCGACGTCGCCGGCCAGACCACACAGATTGCCCGCGCTGATGCCGCCAGCATCGAGGCCACGCCCGTGTCCCTGATGCCCCCGGGACTGCTGCTCGGACTGTCGGACGCCCAGCTCCGCGACTTCTTCGCCTACCTCATGTTGAACGCGAAATGACGCGGCTCGGTCTGCTCTTCCTGCTGTTCCTCGCCCCGCTGGCCGCCGCGGACCCGCGGCCGAACGTCCTCCTCATCCTCGCCGACGACCTACGCCCCGATTACGGCGGCGCCCGCACGCCGCATCTCGACGAGCTGGCCGCCCGCGGCATGACCTTCACCCGGGCCACCTGCTCGTATCCCATCTGTGTCGTCAGCCGCACCGAGATCCTCACCGGCCTGCACGGCTGGGAGCGGGAGCGCGACCTCCCGCTCTGGCCCGAGGCCTTCCGCGCCGCCGGCTACCGCACCTGGCATGTCGGCAAATGGCACGTCGGCGGCCGGCCCGCCGATCGCGGTTACAGCGAGGTGGCCGGCCATTTCGCCTCCGGCGGCGGCGCGTGGGTCGTGCCCGGACAGCGCGATTGGGAGGGCTTTCCCGTCACCGGCTATCGCGGCTGGATCTTCCAGTCCGGCGACGGTCGCGAGAAATACCCCGACCTCGGCGTCGGCCTGACGCCGGACATCAGCCGCCGGTTCGCGGACGCCGCCATTTCCCTGATCGATCGGAAAGGCGACGTCCCGTGGTTCGGCCAGCTCGATTTCACCGCGCCCCACGACCCCCTGTTCATGCCACCCGGCCTGGAGGGCAAATACCCGCCGGAGACCCGCGAGCTGCCGCCGGATTTCCTGCCCGAGCATCCCTTTGACCACGGCAACTTCACCGGCCGCGACGAACTGCTGCTCGACTGGCCGCGCACCGGCGACGCAGTGCGGCGCCTGCTCAGCGTGTATGCCGCCGTGGTCGACGATCTCGACGCCCAGATCGGCCGCGTGCTCGCGGCATTGGAGCAAAGCGGCCAGCGGGACAGGACTCTGGTCATTTTCTCCAGCGACCACGGCATGGCCTGCGGCTCCCACGGCCTGCGGGGCAAGCAGAACCAGTACGAGCACACCATCGGCGTGCCCTTCATCGCCGCTGGCCCCGGCATACCGGCCGGCCGCCGCTCGGAGGCGCAGATCTACCTGCGCGAGCTCTACCCGACCACCGCGGAGATGGCCGGTGTGCCCGTGCCCGCCCGGCTCGCCGCAGGCAGCTTTGCCCCCGTCCTCCGCGGGGAGAAAGCCGGCCACCACGAGGCCATCCACGGCTATTTCACCGACACCCAGCGGATGATCCGCACCGCCGACGGCTGGAAGCTGATCCGTTACCCGCAGGTCGATCGCTGGCAGCTCTTCGATCTCACCAACGATCCGCACGAGCGCCGCGATCTTTCCTCCGATCCCGCCCACCGCGCCCGGTTCGAGGACCTGCGCGCCCGCCTCGCCACCTGGCGCCGCGAAGCCGGCGATCCGCTGGACCGGGAGTGAGCGGGTTTCCGATGAGACAGGGTACGATCGGAGATGAAACAGGGTCTGATCGGAAACACCCGCGGCTTACTTCGCCCGCATGGCGGCGGCGAGATCGGCCGGGGTCCAGTCCTCGTCGAGGAAGAGCTTCGCGACAGTGCCGTCGGGCCTCAGCACCACGGTGCGCAGGTTGTGCTGGTAGGGCCCCTGCGGCTCGGCACGTCCGTAGCGCAGGCCGACGTCGCGGGCGATGGCCGCGGTCGTGTCGGTATCGCCGACGAGCAGGGTCCACCGGGCGGGATCCTGTCCGTAGGCCTGACCAAAGGCCTTGAGCACGGCGGGGGTGTCGGTTTCCGGATCGAAGGACACCGTGAGCAGGTGCCAGTCGTCGGGACCATCGGCCAGCAGGGTGGCGGTCTCGGCGAAGTGGCGCATCATCTTCGGGCAGAAATCGGGCGCGGGGCAGCGGGTGAAGATGAAGGTCAAAGCCACGGTCTTCCCGCGAAACTCGGACAGGCGGCGCGGCCGGCCTTCCTGATCGACAAAACTGCGGTCGGGCATGGCGTCGCCGGCCTTCAGGACGGGCGTCTCGACGGTGGCATCATCGGGCGCGGGGGCGGGGCCGGAGCCGGTCACGGTGACATTTTCCACCCAGGCGTCGGAGTCGCTGACGTAATAGTCGAAGATGACCCGGTCCCCCGGCTTTACGGCGGCGAACACGGCAGTGTCGCGGGCGTGAAAGGGCATCACCATGCGCTCCATGTAGCCGGGGATCTCGTCGTGATCGATCACCGCGATGCGGCCTTCGTTCTTGAGCTTCCGGATGCTGCCGGTGACGCGGAAGTGGCGGGTTTTCGCCTCCACTGGCGCCTCGGCGGCGGGCTCTGGCGCAGATTCGGGGGCGTCGGGCGATGCTGCGGGCTGGCAGGCGGCCAGGACGAGAGCGCCCGCGGCGAGCAGGAGCCTGGACGAGGGGAAATTTTTCGCGGTTGTCACGATGCGGGGCGGGGGAAGGGGGCGTAAGCTTACTACGATGAAGCGCCTTTGCCAGATACTCGCCACCGTCCTGCTGGCCGCCGCCGCGACGGGCTGCCGGAAGTCTCCGCCGCCGGCCCCGGTGACGATCGACCGCTACCGCGAGGTGGAGGAGTTCACTTTCACCAACCAGGAGAACGCCCCGGTGTCGCGGGCCGACCTGCTGGGCAAGGTCTGGGTGGCCAATTTCATTTTCACCTCGTGCAGCGCCGAGTGTCTGGTGCTGTCTCAGCGGATGGGTGCCCTGCAGACCCGCTACGCGGCGGATCCCGGGGTGGCGTTCGTTTCGTTCAGCGTCGATCCGCACACGGACCAGCCGCCGCGGCTCAATCAATATGCGAAGACCTGGCAGGCCGATCCGGGGCGCTGGTCCTTTCTCACCGGGCCGGTCGAGGCGCTCGACGGCCTCGTCAAACACAGCTTTCTCCTCCCCGTGGCGCGCGGTCCCGAGGAGCAGGCGGAGTTGATCCGGTCGAACTTCGTCCACAGCAACAAGTTCGCCATCGTGGACCGCCAGGGCACGGTGCGGGCCTATGTCGATGGCCTCAAGACCGGCGCGGTGGAGCAGACGGCCGGCGTGATCGACCGGCTGCTGACCGAGCCCGCCGACGCCCCCGCCGCGATGGCGGCTCCGGATCGGGGTTGAAGTGGCGGCACAGCGCGGCGATGCTGGCGGCATGAAAACCTTGTTCGCTACCCTGCTCGCTGTCGGCATCGCCCTCCTCGGTTCGCATGCAAAAGCGGATGACGCCGCCGGTGTGATCCGCATTTCCGTGCCGGACATGGTCTGCGAAGGCTGCGCCTTTTCCGTCACCAAGGCCCTTAAAAAGCTGGAGGGCGTGACGGATGCCCACGTCGATCCGAAAACCAAGGTCGCCCTGGTGAATCCCAAGCCGAGCGCCAAAATCAGCGACGAAGCCATCAAGAAGGCGGTCGATGACGCCGGCTACGAGGCGAAAGAAATCGAGCGTGTGGAGACGACCTTCGCCAAGGCCAAGGCCGATCTGGAGAAGTCGTCGAGCTGATCGCATTACGGAGCCCCGATGGAGGCTGGCGAAGGGTCTGGGGAGCGCGCTGACGGCTCCCGAGGGACGAGGCGTGGGTGGTTTCCGGCTGACCGCCTGCCGGATGCGTGGGACTGGGTGTTGCTCGGGCTCATCGTGGCCGTCCTGCAGGTCGTCGGTCTGGCCAATCATGGGCTTCTGGAGCCCGATGAAGGCCGCTATGCGAACATGGCGGTCGAGTGGACGGAATTTGGCGAGCATTCCTGGCTGGAGCCGGTGCTGAGCGATGTGGGGCATTTCGACAAGCCACCGCTGATCTACTGGGCCGCCGGCACGGGCTATCTGTGGTTCGGCCGGGAGGAATGGGCGGTGCGGCTACCCTCGGTGCTGGGCGGACTGATGACGCTGCTCGGCGTGGCCCTGTTGGCACATCGGCGGGGTGGCGCCAAAGGAGCTTGGTGGGCGGTGCTGGTCTGCGCGACCACGTTTCACTTCTGGGCGCTGAGCCATCTCCTTTCCCCGGACATGCTGATGTGCGGCTTTGCCACGCTGGGGGCCGCCCTCTGTCTGGAGGCGACTCCGGACCGGGGCAAACGGGGATGGTGTTTTTGGGTAGCCGGCGCGATGCTCTGGACCCTGGGCTGGTGGACGAAAGCCACGGCCGTCCTGGTGCCCCTGGGGGCGCTCGCCGCGGCCCTCTGGCTCACGGATCGTCGCGATCTGCTGGCGGCGCTGCGTCCCGTGCGGCTGTTGCTCGTGATTTTGATGCTGGGAAGCCCGTGGTATCTGATGATGATGGCCCGGCACGAAGAGCTGAGGGACTTTTTCCTGCATCGGGAGCTGGCTGGCCGGGTGGCGGGGCATGTGGATGGTCGCCGGGGCTTTCCCGGCTTTCATGTAGCGGTGGCAGCGGTGTTCTGGCTGCCGTGGTGGCCTGTCCTGGCCGCGGGAGCCTGGAAGGCACGGGCTCAGTGGCTGGCGCTCTCCGGCTGGCGGCAGCGACTGCGGGCGATTCCCTGGGAGGCCATCGCCGCTCTCGGCGTGGTGGCGATCTTTTCGGCCGTTTCGTCAAAGCTGATCACCTATGTGATCACCGGGCTGCCCTATTTGACGGCGGTGACAGGGTGCCGGCTCTCGGCTGCGGTCTCCGGAAACAGTGCTCAGCATCGTCGGAAGGCGGTGACCGGTCTCACGCTCGCGGCGGGCGCTGGAATGGTCGTGGTGGCGCTGGCATTGCCGGCGCTGGAGACCCGTCTGGGCCGCAACTCGAGCCTGCGCCTGCCGATTGAGGCGGTTCGGGAGCAGGGTGCCGACTGGGTGGTGTGCGACGAATTCTGGCCGGGTGCGGAGTTCTACTTTGGCGAAAATGTGTGGTTCGTGGATGTGAAGGACATCCTCCAGGTGCATGATCTGGAGGGCCAGTTCCCCCAGAAGCACTTCCTGACCAAATCCGAGGCGGCGGAACGGGTGGCGGGTGTCTCGGGATCCGTTTGGCTGATCCAAATCCGCGACCATGCCGCCAAGCCCCAGAAGTGGGAGCGCCAGTTGCTCGCCGGACGGCAGGATCCGGATGGCGCTCCCCTCGAGGTGGGTGATTTCGTGCTGTCGAAGCTGAAGTAGGGCCGGTCTGATCACGCCGGGTAGCGCTGTTCCATCCACTGCTCGATGCGCCGGTATAGGGCCGGCAAGAGGAGCAGGGTGAGTGTGGTCGAGGTGATCGTGCCGCCGACGACCACGACGGCGAGGGGTTTCTGGATCTCCGACCCGGGTCCGGTGGCCAGAAGCAGGGGAACCAGGCCGAGGATGGCGAGCAGGGCGGTCATGAGCACCGGCCGGACGCGGCGCTCCGCACCGCTGGTGACCGCCGTGTCGATGTCCGCGCCCTCCTCGCGCAATTGATTGAAGAAAGTGACCATGACCACTCCGTTCATGATGGCGAGCCCCAGCAGGGCGATGAAGCCGACGGACGCCGGGACCGACAGGTAGAAACCGGCGAAGTAGAGGGCGAGAATGCCTCCGATGAGGGCGAACGGGATGTTGGCGAGGATGAGCAGGGCCTGCCGGACGGCGCCGAGGGTGGTGATCAGGATCATGAAAATCACCAGCAAGGCAAACGGCACGACCAGTCCGAGCTGCTGGCTGGCCCGGGCCTGATTCTCGAACTGTCCGGCGAGATCAAGGAAGTAGCCGGGCGGGAGATCCACTTCGGAGCGGATCCGCTGCTCGACTTCCTGGACAAAGCCGACGACATCGCGTCCCTCCACGTTTGACTGGAGCACCACGACCCGCTTGCCATCCTCCCGCTCGATCTGGGTCGGGCCGTCGACTTCGCGGATGTCGGTGACGTCGGCCAAATAAACGCGGTGACCGGTCGGCGTCATGATTTGCAGCCTGCCGAGCGCCTCCGCATGGGATCTGGCGGACTCGGGATAGCGAACCAGCACCGGGATGCGGCGATTGCCTTCGACGATCTCCGTAACCACCTCCCCCGCGACGGCGCGGTTGATCAGATGGTTGACCGCCTCCACACTGAGGCCGAGGCGGCCGAGCTCGGCGTGGCGCAGGTGGATCTCCAGATAGAGCTGGCCGCTCAGCGGGGTGCGCTGCACGTCGATCGCTCCCGTGATGGAGGCGATCACCGTCTCGATCTCGCGGGCCTTCTGGTCGAGCACAGCGAGGTCGTCACCCGTCAGCTTGACCGCCACGGCTGAGCTGACGCCGGAGATCATCTCGGAGACGCGCATGTCGATGGGCTGGGTGAAGCCGAAGGCCACCCCGGGAAATTGTTCCATCACGGCGCGGATTTTCTCCTGGAGGCCCTCGACGGAATCAACGGTCCAGTCCCGGCGCGGCTTGGTGACGAGGAACACGTCGCTTTCATTGAGCCCCATGGGATCGAGCCGGAGCTCATCCGAGCCCACCCGGGCGACCACACCGTTGATCTCGGGGATTTTCAGGAGTTCCCGGGCGATGCGGTCGTCAATTTCCATCGACTTTTCCAGGGAGATGGTCGGGAGCTTTTCGAACTGTACCACGATGGTACCCTCGTCGAGAAAGGGCAGGAATTCCTTCCCGACCCGCAGGGCAAGGAGTCCGCTGACGACCAGCAGGGAGACGGCGATCAGCAGCGCCATCTTGGTGTGCCGAAGCACCCAGGCGAGCGTCGGTTGGTAAACGCGCTTCACGAAGCGGATGGCGAAGTTGTCCCCGCCGCCGTGGGAGTTCATCAGCAGTGAGGCGATCACGGGAATGACCGTCAGGCTCAGAACGAGGCTGACGAGCATCGAAATGGTGATGGTCAGGGCGAGGGGGCGGAACAGCTTGCCCTCGATGCCGGAAAGACTGAGAATCGGCGTTAGCGATACGACGATGATGATGGCGCCCGCGACAATGGGGGCGGCGACCTCCCGGGCGGCGTGGAGGAGGGCACGGGCGCGGTTCGGATGGTCTCCCCGGTGGAGTTGGGAGTGGATGTTCTCCACCATCACCACGGCGGAATCGACGAGAATGCCGATGGCGATGGCGATCCCTCCCAGCGACATCAGGTTCGCGGTGAGATCGATCGATTTCATCACGACAAAGGTGCCCAGCACCGTGAGCGGCAGCACGACCCCGACGGTGATTGCGCTGCGGAGATTGCCGAGGAAGAGAATGAGCACGACGAGCACGAGGACGACGGCTTCGATCAGGGCATTGCGCACCGTGTCGACCGCCGTGGTGATCAGCTCGGCGCGATCATAAAACGGGACGATGCGCACCCCCTCGGGCAGGGCCGCCTGGACCGCCTCAAGCGCCTCCTTGACGCCTTCCACCGTTTTCCGGCCGTTGGCTCCCCGCCGGTTGAGCACGAGGCCCTCGACGACTTCACCCTTGCCGTTTCCGGTCACGCCGCCATAGCGGGTCAGGGCCCCCAACGTGACCGTCGCCACATCGCGAACCAGAACCGGCTGGCCTTCGCGGGTCGCCACGGGCACCAGACCGATCTCTTCGAGGCCTTCCAGTTGCCCCACCGTGTTCACCAGCAGCACCTCGTCATTGCGGACGACGCGATCGCCCCCGGCATTCCGGTTGTTCTCCCCGAGGGCGGTGCAGATGTCGTCGATGGTCAGATCGAATGCAATCAGGGCCTCCGGGTTGGGCACGACGTGAAACGAGCGCACTTCCCCGCCAAGAGCGTTCACGTCCGCGACGCCTTCGACCGAGAGCAGCCGCGGTCGGATGATCCAGTCGAGGATGCTGCGGAGCTCCATGTTGGAGTAGCCCTCCCCCTCGACCAGGAACATGTAGACATCCGACAGGGGCATGGTGATCGGGGCGAGGCCGCCTTCGACACCCTCCGGCAGCTCGGACAGGACTTGGTTGATGCGTTCCGACACCTGCTGCCGGGCCCAATACATGTCGGTGCCGTCGGAGAAGTCGATCGTGATCACGGACAGCGCGTATTTGGTCATCGATCGCAGCACCGTCTGGCGCGGAATGCCGCGCACCTCCGTCTCCAGAGGATAGGTGACGCGTTGTTCGACCTCGCCGGGTGTCATCCCTGGGGCTTTGACGATCACCTGCACCTGGGTGTTTGAGATGTCGGGGAACGCATCGATGGGCAGATCGCGGAAGGCGCGGAATCCGACTCCGGCGAGTACCAGGGTCAGAACGATGAACAGGAGGCGCTGCGAGAGCGCGAATTGGATGAGATGTCCGATCATGGTGGGAATCCGTTATTCTTTGGTCATTTCGAGATGGCCCTTGAGCTGGGCCGCATTGCCGCTGACGACCGTCTGGCCGGCTTCGAGTCCGCTGACGATCGCGGTGACGGCGCCGTCGCTGTCGCCGGCCGTCACCGACACAGGCCGGAAGGTGGTTTCGGACTCCCTCACGAAAACGGCCTTGCCGCCGTTGAGATCGACGAGGGCCGAGGCTGGCACGGACAGCACCGCATCGCCGGCGCCGGCCTTCACCCTGACCATGACCGGGGTGCCCGGTCGCCAGGTGCGATTGTCGTTGGGCAGGGAGGCGCGGATGAGCACGGTGCGGGTGGTTTCGTCCGCCAACGGCGCCACGTAGGCGATGATGGCCTGACCGGTCTGGCCGGCGGTGACGCTGGACTCGATGGCGGCGCTTTGGCCGGACTTCACGTCGGCGGCATCGCGAAGCGAGACATGAAAGTCCACCCACAGAGTGGATAGATCGGCGATGGTGTAGAGCTTGGTTTCGGGCTCGACCGAGGACCCCCGGCGGACGGATTTCTCGATCACTTCGCCGGCCTCGGGTGCCGTGACTTTCAGGGTCGTGTAATTGCCGGTGCCGACATCGTTGAGGTATTGGTGAATGCTCCCTTCATCGAAATGGAGCAGCTTCAACGGTTGCAGGGCGCGGGCATGGGCCGCGACGGCCTTCTGAAAGTCCAGCTCCCTGGCCTGAAGCGTTTCTTTTGAGCTGAGATTGCGCTCGAACAACTTCTTTTCCTGGTCCAGCGCCGTCTGGGCAAAGGTCATGGCTTGTTCCGCGTCGACGTAAGCCGTGATCGCCTCGGAAAGTTCGGCGCTTTCGAGGCTGAACAGGGGATCGCCCTTCGCGACCGTGGCTCCGAGCGCCTGATGGTCCCCGGCGATGAGACCGGACAGGCGCGGGACCACGTCGACGACCCGGGTCTCATCGAGCCGGACGGCGCCGGTGGCGGCAATCGTCTTACCGATGGGCCTGGGTTCGACCCTGGCGAAGTCCAGTTGGAGGTTGGCAATGGCGTCCGGTGACAGTTCAAACGGTTCCGAGCCGTGAGAGTCGGAGACCGGGAGGAGGCCCAGGCCGGTCGCAACGAACCAGACGAGGGCTTGGAAGGAGGAAAGCAGTTGGGATTTCATGGTGAAGGAATGGGGATGAGATGGGAATCAGAGGGAGGTTCCGGTGAGGGTTTCGATTTCGACCCTGGCTTCGTGGTATGCGGACAACGCCTCGATCCGTTGGCCGCGTACCGTCGTGAGAGCCCGGCGGGCCTCGAGCAGCTCCAGGTAGCTGATGCGGCCGAGTCGGTAGCCTTCCGCCACCGTCTCCTGGTGTTTCTCAGCAGCGGGGAGCATGCCATCGGCGATCAGCCGGTATTGGTCGCGGGCGGCCTCCAGACGGGTCAGGGCCGTGGCGAGACTGAGCGTGAGCTGTTGTCTGGACTGCTCGACCAGGGCTTCGGTCCGGGCAACTTCGGCAGAGGCCTCGGCGATGCCGCCCTCGTTGCGGTTCCACAGGGGGAGCGGGAGGGAAAAATTGAGGACCACCGCATTGTCCTCCACCGTGGTGTCGCGCCGCCAGGAGAGCCCGACATTCACGTCAGGCTGGCGGAGGCGCTGCTGGAGATCGAGCTCCCGTTGGGCGGTGGCGATGCCGGAACGGGCCAGCGCCAGCTCGGGGTGTTCTTCGAGGGATTCCTTGAGGGAGCCGAGGGATGGCGTGGAACGACTCGGGTCCGCCAGCCGGCCGGCGACGCGTTGGAAATCGGGTTCGGTGTCGCGCCACATCGCGGCGAGTTGCTGGCTGGCGAGGGCGGTGCGGGTTTCCGCTCCTTTCACCTGCAGTTCGGCTTCTCGCAGGCCCAATTCGCTTTGCCCGACATCAATGGCCGAGCCGCGACCGCCTTCCTGCAGGCCTTTGACCGACTGCACTGTCTCTCTGGCAATGGCGAGATTTTGCCGGGCGGACTCCTCGGCATCCTGGGCGGCCAGCACCGCGACAAACCGTCGGGTCGTCTCCAACATGACCTCGCGGCGGGCCGCTTCGAAGCGCAGCTCCTCCGCCTCACGGGCTGATCGGGCGACCTCGGCGCGGAGCTTTCTCTTTCCGCCCAGTTCGAGAAGCTGGCTCAGGCCGAGATTGTAAACGGCGCTCTGGAAGCCCCGGTAGTCGCCGGATCCCAGAACATCCTCTGTTTCGAATTCCAGCTCGGGATTGGGCCGGGCGAGGGCGGACAGTACCTTCGCATCGGCGAGCCGGCGATCGGCATCGAAGATCTGGAGGGCGGGGTGGCGTTCGAGTGCCCGCGCGGTGGCCGACGCCAGCGACAGGGAAGTCTCTCCGGCATGGGCGCCTGAGAGGCAGGCCGCCACGGTGGCGGCGAAGAAGCAGTGAGGAATGGGTTTCATGTCTGCGGAATGGAAAAAAGGGATGGGAAAATGGGGATGACTTGAGAGAGATGAGAGCCCGCCAACGGGAATGAAAGGCGGCGAGCCGGTCGCTCCGGGATGAACCGGTGGGGAGCGGGCGAGCGCAGACCGACGGACGGATGGCCAACTCATCGGTGGCCGGGCCAGATAGTGCCCAGGCCGGATGTCTCAACGGACATCAAGAGAGGCGCCCGGAACGCGGGTCCGCCTCGGGAAAATCAAACCTGAAAGACTCCGGTAAAGATCCGGAGTGTCGCCGGGGAGGGATGCGACAACGCCGGCGGAGCCCGGCCCAGACCAACCTCGGTGGGAAGTGCGGGAAGCAACAGGACCGCAGCGGTCAAATCGAATGGAGCGACCTCGGTCAGCGGCTCGGGAGCGGCCACTGTCGCGAATTCAAGATCCACCGCCTTGGCTGCCACCCCGTGACAGTGGCAGGGAACCGATGAGGAATCGCCCTGAATCAGACAAACCTGAGCCGGTCGGTTGGACGCATGGACCTGGATCCCGCAGGCCTCCAGCAATTGGCACAGGCAGCCGGGCAGGATCAGATAGATCCCGAAATAGAGCGCGCTGATGGCACCAATAAATTGCACTGTGTAAAATCAGTCCTTCCCGCGATCGGGAAGTTCAACCGGCATTTCGCCGCAATGACGTGACGAGTCAGGACTCCGCCAGCACCGCCTTGGGCGGGGCGACTTCGCCTTCGACCGGGTCGCTGGTGAGGCCCTGGGCATAGCGGCGGGCGAGGAGTTCGATGGCTCCGGGATGGCTGGCGAACAGGTCGCTCATCCACGTTTTCAGACCCGGATGCCGCTCCTCGGCTGCGGCGCAGATCTGGGCGATGTCGCCGCCGGGACCGGCGTGGCGGCCGGGAGAAATGAAGAGCATGGAGAGCACAACGTCGCCCGCGAACTCACCGGTGCCGAGGAGGTTTTCCAGCAGCGGCTCATTGAAGGCATACTCGTCGCCCTCGCGGCGCTCCATCGAGGAGGGCTCGACGGCGCGGACGGCGTCACCGAGAGCCTCGCGGAGCCGGTCGGCCAGCACGTTGCGCACCCGGTTCACCGCGATCCGCGGGGTGCCGTGATCGACCAGCGTCACCGCCGGACGGTCGAGCTGTTCGGCGGCGATCTTTTCGCGGACCAGTTGGGCGAGGATTTCGGCCACGGCGGTGTCGTCAGGGTCGTCGATGTCCACCATGCAGGGGGCGACGCGCACGGCCAACTCGGGCCAGGATTCCCGGATCTCGCGGACCCGCTGGGGCAGATACTCGTAGATGGCCGCGCTGTGGCCGAAGAACAGTGGCACGACGAGAAAGGAATGGTCGCCGTGGGTTTCGCGCCGGGATTTGATAAACGGCTCGAAGATTTCCGCCGGGACGCCGTCGAGTTCCGAGGCATCGACCCGGGTCGAATGCAGGAGCGAAACGGGATGGATGGTCTGGCCGACGCGCGCAGAAAGGGCGGCGGCGACGCGGCGCAGGCTCAGGGTCGAATCGGCCCGGTGAGAGCCATTGTCCACCAGCAGGGTGCAGGGCAGGGAAACGTCGTTCACAGATCGACGTTACGCCGGAATGCGGGGAAACGGGCTGCGAAATCGTGCCCGGGCCGATTTTTGCCCCCGCAATCCCCGGTTGGCGTTTTTCGCCGGGCAGGCGTATAGTCGGCCCATGGAATTTCTCAAATCGGTTTTCACCCACCCGGCGTTCTACGGATTCGTCGGCGGTCTGATCGTCGGCGCCGTGTTTCTGGTGATGTCGTGGATGAATCACCTGCGCACGAAGAAGGAGCTGAAGAAATTTCAAAAGCACCTTTCCGACAAGCTGGAGATGGAAGGCGAGCACCTCGCCCGGCTGAAGGCCGACCTGGAGAAAATGCGGGGCGAAAACGAAAACCTCCGCATGAAGGTCGGCGCCGGCGCCATCCAAAACGGCGGCCAGGGCCTGGAGCGCGAGCTGGAACTTTACGCCCGGGCCGAGAAATCGATGATTCTCGGCGCGCCCGGCTTTGCCCAAGCCTGGGAGGCGGCCAAGGACGCCGCCCATCGCGAGTTGCAGGAGGAAGAGCGGGGAAAGAGCCTGCCGCGGCGGATCTTCCGCAAATTCTTCTCCAGTGGGGCGGGTAACGAGTCCGGCGCGCGGCTGCTGACGACCAAGGAGCCCGAGCCCGCCGCCGAAACCGCGGGACACTGAGGCGGGCGGAATTTTCCGCAAAGCCATCCTCACCTACCCGATGCAACTGGTCCTGCCCGACCGGCCCTTCGCCGGCTACATCTTCGATTGCGACGGCACGCTGGTCGATTCCATGCCGCTGCATTTCCGCGCGTGGAATGCGAGCTTCCGGCATCACGGGGCGCCCTGGGAGTGGACCGAGGAGCGCTTCTACGCCAGCGCCGGCGTGCCGGATCGCGAGATCGTGGCCGCGCTGAATGCCGAGTTCGGCTCCGGCATCGATGCGGATGCGGTCCACGAGACCAAAGTCGAGTGGTTCGTGAGCCATCTCCACGAACTCACGCCCGTCGCCGCCGTGGCGGAGTACGTCCGGCTGTTTCACGGCCGGGGTGAGCGCATCGCCGTGGCCACCGGCAGCGACATCAGCATCGTCGATCCCGAACTGCGGCACGTCGGACTGCGCGACTACTTTGAGATCATCGTGACGCCCGCCGACGTGAAACGCGGCAAGCCTGCACCCGACATGTTCCTGCTCGCGGCGGAACGGCTCGGGGTCGATCCCGCCGATTGTCTCGTGTTCGAGGACGGACAGGCCGGACTTCAGGCCGCCGCCGCCGCCGGCATGGCCAGCGTCTTCGTCCCCAGCGCGCCGTCGGCTTTTTGCTGAAACGGCCGGGCCGTCTCCGACCCGGGCTACGCGGCGAGGTGGAAATAGGCGTGGATGTGCGGCACACCGCGGAAATACCACACCAGTTCCGGCCCCTCGATCTGCCAGGTGTCCCAGACCTGGTCCCCGCCGATGTCGAAGGGACCGTCGTAGCAGGAGATGAAGAGCCGCTCCACCAGCTTCTTCTCCTCGATCGTCTTCATCGTCGCGGCCACGTCGTCGGGGCGGAAGCAGACCAGCATCCGGCGCATCGTGTCGAGCAACTTGGCCTGCTGATCCCGGCTGAGATCGGCGCCGCTCAGTCCGGGCAGGTCGGTCTTCCGCTTCGCGATGACCTCGGCGGGCTTCTCGCTGCGCGGCTCCCGGCTGACGAGGATCCTGTCCTGCTGCGGCCCGTCGAGGGCCTGGTAGAATTCGTTGAAGAGCAGCCCCTGATACCAGAAGGGATTGCCCTCGTGGTCCTTGGTCTCGCGGAAGGCCTTCGCGAAGTTGCCGTAGAAGATCGGCGCCCCGCCGAAGCCCTGGCCGCGGTCGCTGTGGGCGTTGCAGCGCCGCGTCACGTGGTGGCCGGTGTAGAGGAATTCGAAGTCGCGATCCTCCGGCGTGCCGAAAAAGCCGACCGAGGGCGTGTTCTTGATGTCGCCCATCAGGTCCTTCTCCACCTGCCAGTTCATCTTTTCGCGATGATCCGGATGGTGGAGTGACTCGAAGATCTGCTTCACCAGATCCTGCTGCTCCCGGGTGTAGAAGGTGTGGAGCCGTTCCTCAGGACAGATGTACCACCAGTTGCTGACATACTGGCGCTTCGGATGGTCCACCGGCAGGCAGATCTTGGCGCGTTGTTCCTCGCTGAGGCTCTTGAAAAACTGCATCGGCAGCGAGTCCGTCGCGGTCGCGGCCGCGCCGGCAGCGCCCAGCCTCGCCCGAGGAAAAGCGGCCAAAGCCGCCGAGGCGCCAAGCGCCCGGATGAAGTCGCGGCGTGAGCCGGCGCGGTGATCGATGAGGGGCAGGATCGATTTCATGGATCGAATCTACCCGAGGTCGGCGGCAGAAAGCGAGCCTGGAATGAGCCGGCAGCGGCCGTTTTCGCGTCCCGCCGGCAGCTTTGGGACCGGTGCCGATGAGGCAGTCTTCCCTATCCTGTTGCCCGGAAAGTCCGAGGACGGAGGGATGCCTCGCCTGACTCTCCTTTTAATTTGAATCCGGCTTCCTGCAAAACCGTTCCGCTCTCGCCCCGATCTTAACAGCAGCCGTCTGCTGTTCAGATTTATCCGAGAGACCATACCGTCGCGCTTTGGCAGCGAAGTCGCAAAGCGAGGCAACGGCGATGAAAGAGGGTCGGATCGGAACCGAAACAGGGTTGGATCGGGCGAAGCGATTGAGAATGCGGTTGCTCGAATTGGCGAAACTCGGCTGGATTCTGTTGAATTTCAGACGGTTAAGCGGCGTTGTCCGACCATTTTCCTCCGGATTTATGTTGACGAAAAATCAATAATTTCTGACTGACCCTCAAACCACTTTAATCTCTGAGTGGTTTGGAGATCAAGACCTCCTCAAAAGAGACGGCGGGGATCATCGGAGTGTAGCTGATATCAGCTCCGTTACTGTCCTCCTGAATGTCGAGTGATGGACGGTCAAATGGGGCAGTTTGGTTGCGAACTCTATCATCCGTGAGTGACTTAAGGAAGGCGACGAGATCGGCACGCTGTTCAGTCGAGATGTGGAAAGGCTCCATCTCGGGATGTTGGTCACCATTTTTACCGTCTCCGGTGTTGGCTTTGATGCGCTGGTTGTAGTCACCTCCCCGAGCGTAGAAATCGATGACAGCTTCGAGTGTGAGGAGGCTCCCATTGTGCATGTAGGGGCCGGTGAGTTCGATGTTTCGGAGGGTGGGGGCGCGGAACGCACCCACATCAGCGAGTCGCTCCTGGTTGGCCAGTAAACCAGTGAGCGCCCTGACTTGCCGCTCCCACACATCAATGAGTGCCTGGTTGGGAGGCACCTGTGCTTTCGCCTTTGCCAGATTGGCCACGGCTGAGGCGAGCGATCTTTTCATCTCCATGAACCAGCGGCGGGACAGGGAGGGCGGAGGCGGTGCGGTACCGGGACCGACGATATAGGTAAGGCTGCCGGAGAGCCGAATGGGGACGAGCCCGCGTTGCCCCGCGTCTTCTCCGCGTTTCAGGGTGATGCCGGTCCCGGATGGGGCAGACTCTTGCGAAACAGGTTCCTGAACCAACGTGTAATTCAAAGGCGCACGGGTGCGGTTGAGTGGGCGGGCGCTTTGTGTCCACGGCTCCATAGAAATATTCTCAAGGGTTCGATTGATATCAGGCTGGATGCCGAGCATCCTTTCAAGTTGGGCGATGCGGCTGGTGTCTTTCTTTAGGTAATTTCCGAATTTACGTCGCATCACAATCTCCGGGGTGTCGCCCTCTTTTTTGTCCGCGTCCTCCGGCATCCAGGGGTAGCCGTTTCCGTGGTCTTCCCAAATGGTTTGCGGGGTGGCCTTTTTCTTCAGCCATTCGCCCACGCCACCGGCATCGGCGACCGCTGGGGATACCGGCCAAGAATGGGGGCGGATGAAACGACTGATGCCGAGATTGTAGTTGCCTCCGTCGTAGATGCTTTGGAACACGTCGTTGAAACCCATGCACTCGACTCCAAAGCGCTGTACGGGCGGGCAGAGATTGCCGGCGTCCACGAGGTCATCGTCGTCGTCGCCCAGGTCTGGTATTGGGAGTTCGTCCGGTAAGGGGTCGGTGAAGGGGCTGCGGTTCTTGCCGATCAGTCCGAGCTCGAAAATGGAGGCGGAGCTGAGGGCGGCGGTGCCGTGGCATTCGGCGCAGCCGATGGTGCGGAAAAGTTCCATGCCCCGCCGCTCGGATGCGGTGAGCGGCTGTTTTTGGCGCAATTCCAAGGGGTTTCCGGCGGGGCCCTGAGTGAGCCTGGCCCTTGCACTGGCTTTGGTATTGGCGAGTTCCGTGTCGAAGCGGCTTTGGTCCGAGATGAGGGTGGATTCGTAGAGCTGGATGGCAAGTCCCCAAAAAAGCCCGAAATTGAATTCGATCTGATCGAAATCTGCGACGATAAAGTCGTCGACTCGCGGTTTGATCGCATTATCCACGTCCACTGTGGGCAGGGCTACTTTCGCGGTCTTGTTGGCGTGCCACTCGGGCCTGAACACTTTTTCGATCAGTTCGCGATAGGTCGGACGTTTGGTGGGATCAGCGTACGGGGCCAGGCTGCTATCATCGGGAGATATGGTCTGGCCGTCGAGGATGCGCTCATCGAGCATGCGGCGGGCGACATGGTGGAGCATGCGGAGATTGGCGGACATCTCGACTTCGCTGACCAGGGGCTCGACAGCTTGGGAGGCGAGGGCGGCATCGGCGAGGTAGTAGGCGGCATCTTCACCTATGGGAGTCGTGGTATGGGTCTTCTTCAGATTGTTGTCTTTGTCGCGAAGGACGTAGATGTGGCGATTGACCAGGGTGTCGATGTGGCGTCCCCAGCCGTTGTGCCCGTTGAAGACGTTGCTGGCGCGGCTGTCGTGGAAGTTGCGGCTGTTGAAGACGGCGTTGATGACGGTGCCGGCGTTGCGCGGTGTCACTTGGCGATGGGTGGTGGAGAGATGGTGTACTTGCTCGAGGAGGGGCTTCAGCGATCCATTTTCGGCGTTCAGGGAGGGCGTGACCAATTTTTCGGACCAAGTGTTTCCGTCTTGGACCAATCCCTTGAACTCCCGCAATCTGACTCCCTGAGAGCCGATGACTTCGCGGACGGGATAGCCGACAAGGCTGTCTGGATCGAAGACGCCGGGAGTCGTAGGGCCGCCGTCATCCTGGCTGCCGGGTATCAGATCTTGCGCGCTGAGATTGTAGGGGAGGTAGCGGCCTTCCTTGGCTCCCTGTGCTTGGGGCCAGGGTATGCGCACGCCCATGTTGGCGGGCAGGGAAACGACGCCGCGGGTGCGTTGGTCGGTCCCGGCGGCGAAATGGCAGGAGGCGCAGGCGACTTTTTTATCGCTGCTGAACCGGGGGTCCCAAAAAAAGGCCTTTCCGAGCGCGATGGCGGCGGTCATCGACTGGATGCGGGTCTGCCCCTGGCCGCCGATGAAGCTGTCCAAATTCGTCGGGCGAAATACGGTGAGATTGTCGGATTTGGTCTCGGGTCGTTGAAGATCGTCGTTTTGTTTGATGTCGATCTCCTCGAATCCGCTTTCCGCCTTGTCTGCTCCGGTCGCGGTGATGAGCCGGTCAATGGCGGAACGGGCATCCTCTAGGTGGGGCTGGGAGCGTTTCAGGGCCTTGAGGTGCATGGCTCTTTTGTGCTCATCCCACTCGGGCGTGCCCGGAATGGCTGAGGTGGGCCGGTTGAATAGCTGGGCATTCTTGTAGGCGGGGTCTCTGACCAACTCCTCGAAGGTGTCCGGTTTGGGATTTGTTGGCTTGCTCAATGGGTTCTCGCCCTCGCCGAGGGAGCGGGAGGCCGCGAGGCAGAGGCAAAGACAGAGAAGATGTTGTGTTTTCATCTTGGCGGGTTGGAGAAAGCGGTTCAGGCGGCGCAGCGAGAAAGAGCGGAACGCCATTGGCGCAGGGTGGCAATCGCGGGGAGGGTGATCCAGCGGTGGGTGCGATCGTCGCCGATGAGCACCATGGCGGCGTGCCGGCGAGGATCGGCGTCGATGGCGGGATTCAAATCGTAGAATCCGAAGTGCCGTCGCAACTGGATGAGGGTCTCGGGGAGCGTGTGGAGCAGGCGCCAGTCGGCTTTTTCCGGCAGCACGTTTTTCGCGTAAGTGGCGAGCTCGGCGGGAGTGTCGAATTCCGGCTCCAGAGTGATGGAGATGAAGCGCACGCGGCGACCCGCTGCCTCCATGGTGGCGGCGAGATCGATCATGCGCCCGGTGGTAACGGGGCAGCTGCCCTTGCATCGCGTATAGAAGAAGCTCAGCACCACTGGCTGGCCGGCGATCACATCGCGATGAATGTCCACAGTGCGGCCCTGGTGATCGGTAGCGGCAAAAGCCGGCCATTCGAGGTAGCTACCGATGCGGCCCTGATGGAGGCGGGTCTCGTAATACCCGTCTTCATGGGTGACGATGGGAGTATCTTCGTACTTTTGCCGGGCGAGCGGCAACAGAAAGGAGAGAAAGTCGCGCCGTCCCGACGCGGGCTGGGTGAGGGATGGGTCCATGGGAAGTGATCGGTATGGTCTTCAGATATGCTGGTCCCAGCCGCCCCAGATGGGGTGTGCTTTTGGAGGCGATGCAACTGGCGGTGTCTCGTGCCAGGGGGGGCGCTTTTCACAGGGGCCACTGACCGGTCCCGAGTCTGTGTGGGCTCGCTTGTCGTGATCGGGCAGGTCTTCGAAGCGCCAGGGATGGCGGTAAAGCACCGCATGCTCACGGAGATGGTAACCGTCTTTGATGCGTTCCCCGACTTCCTTTCTTTCGTGGGGGAGGACGCTTTTTGTGCCGGCATCGGCTTCGGCCAGCACCGCGGGAGGCGTGGGTCGCGGGTCAAAGACGAACATCATGCGCATGTCCTCGTGCTCAAGGTTGTGGCAATGGAAGACAAAAGGACCATCGAAGGTGCGGAATTTCATATAAATTTTCACGCGCGTGTTGGGACCGAGGATGGTGGTGTCGGACTTGTAGCGATCCCATGGCGCGACAGTGACCCGCGACCAGAGGCGGTGATCCTCGAAGACGATCTGCGGCGAGAATTCGGCCACCAACTCGCCGATGCCTCCATAGGCGCGTTTGAGGCGAAAGTAGGCTTTTCTGCGATCATCGCCGCCAATTGGCTCTTCGATCTGTTTATCCCGCACCGAGGTGAGTTCACCGAGGCGCGCCATCGTTTCTTTCACGATTTTTTGCAGGGATATCTCGTCATTGGCATCGCCCACGAGGCCGTCACGGGCGGCATTCAACTCCGTTTGTTTGGGGGCGAGCGATTCCCGAAGTGTTTGCAGGGTGTCAGCGATGTCCTGCCATGGCTTGGGATTTGGGAGGTCCGGTTTGAGGATGGACTCGTCGAGCAAGGCCTGCTCCAACACGGCTATCACCTGGCCGATGATGAGTTTGAATTCTTCCACCTCCAGTTCCTCCAGGTATTCGATCAGTTGATGGGACTCGAGATGGATGTGAATGGGGTGCCACCAGCCGCCGCCGCCGTTTTCCAAAATCCAGCACTCGGCGGAGTTGAGTTCGGGTACGAAGTTTGAGAGGAATTCATCCACCACCGTTCCATTGATTTGCCAGATGCCGTTGCCCCGCTCGAATACGACAGTCCGGGTACGGGTAATCTCGCTGGGCAGGATGGGGGTGTGCTCACGCAACGGCGTGCCGAAGCTCACTTTTGCGTCGGGGAGCGCGGCTATTTCAGCCGATGAATAGCCTAGCGCCCTCCATCCGGTCAGGGCGGTTCCCGTGGGCGGTTCTGCATGATTAGTCACATCGTCTTCGATGATGAACTTCAGTAGCGGCCAGGGCGGATTGAGCAGGCGTTTGTTGGGGTCCCCGTCCACATTGACCTGTTGCACCTTTGGCACCACGGGCTGGGCATTGGCATCGGGAAGTTTCAGTTTCGGGCCGCGGCCGCTCTCCTGATCAAGCAGATTGCAGAGGTAGACCGCGATGCGCTCATCGGCCTGCAGCCCGCGCCCGAAGATTTTTTCTGCATGCCGCTTGATGGCGCCGAAATCAATGATCATGTCCGCGCGTTTGGCCATAGCGAGCAGCACCTGATGCTGCCGCACTGGCTCGGGATACAGCCAGGTGTCCATGCCGATTCGAAACCACTCCGGTTCATCCACCGGCAGCCTGTCCATCAAGGGAGTGAGTTCTCCGGGCGCGTCCGCAGGCCTGCCATCGACCTTCTCGATCCGAGCATGGAGCGCCAGCTTGAACAATCTCGCGTTTGAGCCGTCCAGGATGCGCACACGATGCTTTTTGGACACGACCTGCATGCGCGGTTTCAGGAGACCGTTTACCAAAACCTCATGCCCCAGATGCCCGTTGTGCCCCTTCACCGAATAGAGGAACTGATTGCCGCCATCGAAGCACCGATCCTGCAATACCAGGCAAATATCGAGGGGATTGATCCTCTGCGCTTCGAAGACGGCGTCGAGGTTATCCATCGCGGCGCGGTTCTTATGGGCAAAGGGCAGCACCCCATCTTGCAGCAGTTTCAGTTCGTGGTCGTCAAAGGCAGGAAAAAATCCCGCAAGCCCCATCTGCACATGCGCTCCGGTGATGTCCATAGAGTGGTCGTGGTACCACATCGTGGAGGGCGATTCGCCATAGTCCAGATTGTCCTGCGGCGATTGATGATTCGGTCGGCCTTGTTCAGGCATGCGGGCCGGCGTCTTCGCGGGCACTGTGTGAGGGTAAAAATAATCGCGGTGATTGGTGCCGTATTTTCCGGGCGCGTTCGTCATCGACACCTCGGCCGCGCCCTTTTCCGATGCCTTCGGCACCACAAATGCCGGATGCCCATCCGAATGCGCCGGCCCATGCCCGCCATGAAGATGCACCGACATGTAATCCTCCACCCGATTGATAAACCGGATCACCATCGGTCGCCCCACCCGCGCCTGAAGCATTGGCCCCGGCATCTGCCCGTCGTATCCTAGTATCTTCGTTGCATCACCCTGATCCTTGATGGTCTGTTCGGCCGATTTGATCTCAATCTCATAGTACTCGGTGTCCTTGCGTCCCGTGCCCAATTCTTCCACCAACTCCCTCAAGTTTCTGTATCCGACTGCGTCTGGATCGTCGTCATCTAGATATTCAGGAGCCGCCCCCGCCGGTTGGGATTCCCCCCATTCCTTGGCAATGCCGCAAGGACCGCAACCGATGCCGAAAGCCCCCGACCAATTGGCGGGCACTTCGGGCCTCACCGTCCCGTCCTCATCCATGTTCAGCGCCCGCTTCGGAACCTGCCGGAACAATAGAGGGCCGGCGCTGAAGTCATTCGGCGTTGGCTGGGGCACCTCCGTGGGGCACGTAGGGACCTTGATATTTTGCCCTTGGGCATGTCCGGTGAGAGCCACGGCGGTCATGCCGCCGGTCTGGAGAAATTGACGGCGATTGGTTTCCATGATGGGTGTGTGCGAAACGGTTTCTGGACGGGCGGAAGGCTATTTGAGGAGTTGCGCAAAGCCCAACTTTTCCCAAGACAAGCCGAGTGAGATCGAGGCCAACCACTGAGAGTAATCCGCCGTCGGATCGCTGTCCGCCACCGTGGTATAGAGTACTCCGACCTTGACCGCATGACCGTGCCCCCATTCCACACCTTCCGCCTCTTTTCCCGGCCCCAGGGCATACGTCAATTCAGCTCCGATTTGTGTCTGCCACTGATCCCTGCCGGGCGGCGCGGCATTTGCGAAGTCCGAGTAGACGACACCGCCTGACACGGCCAAGTCCAGCTGGTCAGCAATCGGAATTAACAAAGCCAGAGTGGCATCCGCGTGGGGCGACTCGAATTCCGCGGGGGTCGTATAGAGGTATCCGCCGCCCAGACTCCACTCCCACTCCATGCCCGTCTTGCCAAGTTCGTGGCTCTTGCCGACATTCAGCGACAAGTCTCTCGCGGCGAACACATTTTTTCCAAACGCGCCATCGAATTCCCAAACCGCTCCGTAGGTCAGCGCTACGTCCACCGGCATCTTGTCCAAAAGGGAGATTGCCACTTCGGCTCCCAAACCGTGCGCATCCGCGGCATCCTGCTTCGCAAAACGGGAGCCATGCCATCCGACCGCGGGTGTGATCTGCACTCCTGATGCCTCACTCACCCACCACTCATAAGCCGCTCCCAACGAATAATCCCAATGCCAATCATCCAGACGCGCCGCATCCTTGAACACATTGGTGTCGAAGGCAGCTCCTGAGTCGAAGCCGAATTTCCACACTCCGGTGTACGTCCCGCCGAAATACTCGGCGCGTTCCTCATCGCTTGAAAAAATCGCGCTCGAAAAATCATGCTTGCCGAAAAGCGCACGCTGATTCTGATCCAGTCGCCGCACCAGGTTGCCTTGCGCGGATGCCGATTCGATCACGCAACTGACGGTCGCCACAAAGATAAAGAGGATGGATGGCTTCATAAAAAAGTGGGACTTCAAATTTCGTTATTTCCGCAAGCTCAGGTAACCCTGGCGTATGCGGTGTTGAGTCATCGTATCCCGCCGCTCGGCGCAGGCTGAAAATCTTTTTGTTTCCGCATTCCTGGGAACGCATTCTGATACCGGCCCACTGGAGCATCCGGGGAACAGGAGCAACATTGCCGCGATTATCGTCTGTCGGACACGGTCATGGGTGCTAGATGGGTGGCGATCACCCATCAGATCGCTTTTTTCGGGGTTCCCTTTTTTCATGGGAATCGTTTCTAAACGCTGGCGGCGGAGATTGTCCACAAAATATTCAAAATTTTTTGAAATTTTTTTGTTGAAGCATCTAGGGATGGTCTGGGCCGCTTTGCACCCGTTCAGTCAAGATCTTCTGACAATTTGGTCCATCGCGTTTTCCCATCGTTTCAACCCAATCCAGATTCCGAAGCAACCGGGTTGCTTCCCATTGCGTCTTCCCGATTCTCCGGCCTACCCGCCCCCAGCTCTAAAGCGCCCCCGCCTAATCAGCGGCGCTGTCCGCTTTTCCTGGCCCTTACCACGGGCCTCCAATGCCCCCGCTGCCACGACCTCGCCACCGCCCCCACCTTTGGGACCGATGCCGATGAGGCGGCCGGCGGCGTCTTTTAATCCGGTAAGTCCGAAGCCGGAGGGATGCCTCGCCTGACTCTCCTTCCCATTTGCTTCTAATTTCCTTCAAATTAGAAAGAACTTGCGGTCAGGGTGATTTCCTTCCAATTTATTTCCAATTTCCTTCAAATTAGAAGAATCCAAAATGAAGTTCCCGTCCTCCCCTCCGGCTTGGCATCCGCTCTTCGAGGCCGCGATCCGAAAAGGGGCGAGCACTCATTTCTTCAACCCCGGGGAAGAAGAACTCCGCGTGGATCGCTACCTGCATTGGGACGAATTCCGGCACCGTTACCATCCGAAGGGCGATCTGAGCGTCGAGGAGCAATGGGCCGCCCTGCGGATGAGACGGGCTACCCGCTCCCAGCCCGTCTCCCTGACGGATTCCAAAGGGCGGCATTTTACCTTCTTCCTGACCCAGCGTGCCTTCGAGGAACTGCACGAGATCGATCGGCATTGCGGAGGAGGCATGGCGACTCCGCAGGAGGGGATCATCGATCGGGAGAACCGGGATCGCTATTATATCAACTCTCTTCTGGAAGAGGCATTGACCTCAAGCCAGTTGGAGGGTGCCGTGGTCACCCGCTCCGAAGCCCGGGAGATGATCCGCGAAGGCCGGGCCCCTTCCTCGAAGCATGAAAAAATGGTCATGAACAACTTCAAGACCATGGCCAGGCTCTCCCAGTTGAAGGACCGGGATCTCTCGCCCGAACTGATTCTCGAAATCCATCGCGAGATCACCGCCGGAACCCTGGACGATCCGCGGGACGAAGGACGCCTCCGCACGTCAGTCGACCAGGTCAGGGTGGAGGACGAGGAAAGTGGAGAAGTGTTTCATGTTCCGCCGCCTGCCGACGAGTTGCCGGAACGCCTGAAGCGGCTGTGCGCATTTTCGAACGAGAAAGGGATGGCCGGATTTCTCCATCCGGTGATCCGATCCATCCTGCTCCACTTCTGGGTCGCCTACGACCACCCCTTCGTCGATGGCAATGGGCGGACCGCGCGCGCCCTGTTCTACTGGTCCATGCTGCGCCACGGGTATTGGCTGGCGGAGTTTTTCTCCATCTCACAAGAGATCCTCAAGGCACCGAAGCAATACTACCGGGCATTCCTTTACACGGAAACCGACGGCAACGACCTGAATTACTTCATCCACCACCAGCTGAAGACCATCCGGGGAGCCATTGAAGCGCTCCGCGATTACATCAGGCGGAAGCAGGAAGAGGCGGCCCAGCTCAAGCGCCATCTGGGACCGGGAAGCGGCTTCAACCACCGGCAATTGGCGCTGCTGAGACATGCCCTGATGCATCCATCCGCCGCCTACACCGTGGCCAGCCACCAGGCCTCGCACCAGATCTCGACCCAGACAGCCACCACCGATTTGAATTTTCTCGTGACCCACGGCCTCTTGACCAAAGCGAGAGTGGGAAAAGCATTCATCTTCGCGCCCGCCGCCGATCTTCCCAACAAACTCGGCTTTCAGCCGTGATCATTCTCGGCAACCAGGCCACGACCCGCATCGCGCCCGACGTGTTTGGGGTTTGGGGCGACGAGGCCAAGGATGGACGAGGCCTGTGGCAATCCCGCGGCCGGGTATCGCCTCGGTCACGAGGCGCGCAAAGCCATCGATCAGGCCCGGGAGCAGGTCGACTCCCTCATCGACGCGCCGCTTCGACATTTGTTTTCCGGTCCCCCCCAAACCTTCACCGCACCGCCTGGCTCTTCTGCTCCTCCAGATGCTTCTGCCGCGCCTTCTCGATCTGGGCCTTCTCCCGCTTTTCCTGCTCTGCCACCACCACGGCAGGCTGATGGCGGAGGGTGACCTGGGTCTGTAGCTTCCCCTCGGCATCGGCGCCGGCTCTCAGTTCGAGCGTCAGCAGGTCCTTCGCTGCATTGACGAAAAACACCTCGCCCTTGCCGTCCGTCTTCAGGATGCTCTCCATCGTGGCCTGCCACCCGCTTTCGAGCAGCGTCTGGCGGTAGAACTGGGACACCTCCTCGTCGCCGGCCGCCGTGAAAAAGCCCAGGCGGCTTGGCGGATCCTCATACCGGATCTGCTCCGCTCCAGGCATGGGGGGCAACTCGGCCGACATCTGCTGGCTCTGGATCGTGATCGCTGTCTTGCCTCCGGGATCGGGCCCGCTGTTGGCGCTTACCTCCAGGAGCACGGCGTTTTTCCGGAAGCTCAACGTATTGGCCCATTGGCCGAAGGGCTGCCAGCCGGCCGCGGCCAACCCCTGGCTCATCTCCTCCCGGGCCGCCGCCACCGGAGCCGCCGTGGCGACCATGAGGATCCCCGGATTGTTGACCTCGACCGTCGCGCCGGACGGGAGAGGCAGCTTGGCGAGATCGACATTGCCCTGGTTGTGGAGCATGACATCCACCTTGCCGGGTTGGTCGGACGGCATCACCATCACCGAGAGCCGAAAGCCGGCCCGGGTGTAGGTACCATTCGCGTATTGCTCCGTGACACTGGCTCCGGGACTTTCGCTCCAGTTCAAGGCGAGGAGATGCTTTCGCTGAAACTCATAGGCCGCCTTCAGATCGGATTGGACCCGATAGAGCAAATGGCCGATCGAGCGCTGCGATCCCTCGGGCGCGCCATCGATGAGCGGGAAGGTCGTGAGATCCAGCCGCTGGGCCGCCTCCGCAACCGTGGCCGGATGATCCAAGGACGCCTCCTCCGCAACCCGATGATCCGCTGACTCCGCCGAGACGGCCTTTCCGGCCCCGGCCGGCTGGGCTGGCGCCGACTCAGTCTCCGGCTCCTGTCCGCAACCGGACACGCCTAGGAGCGCTCCGCAGAGGAGGAGATGCCGCAGAGGGGAGAGCGAGGCGCCACGGATCGTTGGGCGCGGAAAGGCCACGGGATGGATAATCATTTTGTCGGTGGGGATGGCTGTCAGGCTGAGGCGAGTGTCCAAACTAGCTAGCGCAGGAAGTCGCTTTCTCAACCGTTCCGTTCTCTCGCCGACCTTGGGGCCGGGTGGAAGGGGTTCACGGCCGAGGTGGTCAGCAGGGCGAGGGCGAGGCAGGGGATGCGCCTGGGGCAAAGGGGGGGATCAGTGGGCCGAGTGTGGTCCGGAGACGGGGCGGGCGTCAAGGCGGGATCGATGAGCCTCTCCGCGCCTCGGCGTTAAAGGGAAGCCCTTCCCCGGGAGAAACGAGTCTTGACCTGATCACACCCGCTTGGTTCGGTGTGGCCTTTCCCGGGGACCGACAGGCCCCGTCACCTGCCCGTTGCTTGATGAAACTGCCCTCCCTCCGCGCGCTCACCGCGCTTTACCATCTGGACCAACCTTTTGCGCGGATCGCGAAGGTCACCGGCGTGCTCCTGGTCGCCTCCGTCACGGTGGGGTGGGTGGCCCTCCAGATGGATGCTCTCGTGACCGATGAGACCGCGGGGATCGACACGGGTGCTTTGCGTTGGGCGACCGCGGCCGGCCACGCCTTGGTGGGATTGGGACTGGGGCTGTTGATCCTCCGCTACCGCTGGATTCGGCGCGCCGTCACCCACGGCAAGGTCATCCAGGGGATCGTCCAGCAGATCATCGTCCGCACCTCCCGCCTACCGGCCGAAAAGCACGCCCCGTGGACCCCGCGGCTCAGCCACACGCACTTCGCGGTGGTGGCTTACGAAGCCGGGGGCGTCACGCGACAGGTGCGCCTGAAGTTGCCCGCGGGCGCCACGGTCAGCGAGAGCGGGGAGGTTGAGTTGCTGGTGCTGCCGGACGCTCCCGGACGGGCTTTGCTACGGAACGGGTTCCAGAGCTGGGCGCGGTTTCACTGCTAGAAATTTGCTTTTTCAACCCCTCCGCTCTCTCGCGGCGCTTTGGGCCGGGTTGGAGCGCACGCTCCGCTAAGGGTCAGGCAAAAATTTCTGCCAAGGTGGGCGATGTTTTCCCATCGATTCAATCCGGTCCGATCGCCGATGCAACCGGGTTGGCTCGCCTTTGGTCTTCCCCACCCTCCAAACCACCCGCCCGCACCTCTAAATCACCCCCGCCAAAAGCGGCCCCGTCCGGCTCTCCTTCGCCTTCGCCTTCGCCACCGTCTCCGGCGTCCCCGCGGCCACGACCTCGCCACCGGCGGCGCCGGCTTCGGGTCGATCTCGATGATCAAGCCGCCCCCGAACTCGACGACGGCAGCGGATACGGCGGCTCCGGCAACGGGAGCATACTCGATGAGGACGCCGGCGGCGATGAGGAAGAGGACGAAGGCGGCAGGGACGGCGAAGACGACGCATCCCATCCACGATCCGGCCTGTCCCATGATTGGTCGGACGCGTCGAATCAACGACCCGACGCGTCAATTCAACAACCCGACGCATCGATTCAACGACCTGACGCGTCGATTCAACGACCTGACGCGTCGATTCAACGACCTGACGCATCGATTCAACGACCCGACGCGTCGATTCAACGACCCGACGCGTCAATTCAACGACCTGACGAGTCGATTCAACGACCTGACGCGTCGATTCAACGACCCGACGCGTCGATTCAACGACCCGACGCGTCAATTCAACGACCCGACGCGTCAATTCAACGACCTGACGCGTCGATTCAACGACCTGACGAGTCGATTCAACGACCCGACGCGGCGTTTCAACGACCTGACGCGGCGATCCAACGACACGACGCGTCAATTCAACGACCTCACGCATCGATTCAACGACCCGACGCGTCAATTCAACGACCCGACGCGTCAATTCAACGACCCGACGCGGCGTTTCAACGACCCGACGGGTCGATTCAACGACCTGACGCGGCGTTTCATCGACCCGACGCGGCGATTCAACGACCCGACGCGGCGTTTCAACGTTTTGACGGGTCGATTCAATCAGGTGACGGGCCCATTTCAACAGAGTGATGCGGCGACGAGGGAGACATCGGCCTGCCTTTGGGCGCGACCGCCGGGCGGGGGTTTCGTTTGGCTCGGGTAGGCGGATTCGCCGCGATGATGTCGCCCCGTCCCAAGCCCCGACGGGGCGCCCTGCGACTGCCCAGGGCAACGCCCGGGTTCCAAGCCCCAACACACCTCCAGCCCTGAAAGGGCGAAACCGGGTTCCGTCCCACCCATCGGCCGACGCAAACGCGCGCGGCCTGGTGACCAGCCGGTGAATGGGATTGGGATCGGCGAGCGTCCGTTGGCGGCACACCATTTCGCCCTTTCAGGGCTTTGAAGGGTGGGGTCGGATTACCCAGGGCGTTGCCCGGGCTATCACAGGTCGCCCCGTTGGGGCTGGGCTCCGCGCGGCTTCAGTCGGATGCTTCGGACAATTCGGCCCGTTGCGTTTCCATCGATGCAACCGGGTTCGATCTCCGATTCAACCCTGTCTGATCTCCGATCCAACCGGGTCTGATCGCCGATGCAACCGGGTTGCCTCGTAGGTCGCCTTTCTCTTTCTCCTGACCACCCGCGACTACCTCTAAAGCACCCCCGCCAAAAACGGCCCTGTCCGGCTCTCCTTCGCCTTCGCCACGGTCTCCGGGGTTCCCGCGGCCACGACCTCGCCACCGGCGGCCCCGGCTTCGGGGCCGATGTCGATGAGGTAGTCGGCCTCGGCCAGGATGTCGAGGTTGTGCTCGATCACCACGACGGTGTGGCCGTCGTCGACGAGCCGGTGCAACACGTCGAGCAGGCGCCGCACGTCGGCCATGTGCAGGCCGATGCTGGGCTCCTCGATGAGGTAGAGATTGCTCTTGGTGCGGCGGTTCTGCCGCAGCAGAGCGTGCTGGGCGCGGCCGATGCCGCGGGTCAGCTCGGTGACGAGCTTGATGCGCTGGGCCTCGCCGCCGCTCAGGGTGGGGCTGGGCTGGCCGAGCGACAGGTAGCCGAGCCCGGTCTCGCGCAGCAGATTCAGGGTGCGGTGGATCTTGGGCAGGCCGGCGAAGAAGTCGGTGGCGTCGTCGATGCTCATGTCCATGACGTCGGCGATCGATTTGCCGTTGTAATGGACTTCCAGGGTCGGGGCGTTGTAGCGGCGGCCTCCGCACTCGTCGCAGGGCACGTAGCTGGCGGGGAGGAAGTTCATCTCCAGCTTGATCTGGCCGTTGCCCTTGCAGGACTCGCAGCGGCCGCCCTCGGTGTTGAAGGAGAAACGCGAGGCGGTGTAGCCGCGGGCGCGGGCTTCGGGCAGCTGGGCAAAGACGGCGCGGATCTCGTCGAAGACCTTCACGTAGGTCGCGGGCGTTGAGCGCGAGGTCTTGCCGATGGGGGATTGATCGACTTCGTAGAGGGTCTCGATGTGCTCGGCGCCGGTGAGGGATTTCCAGGGCTTCGTCTTTTGGACAGGATTGACAGGATTACTGGCGGGATTAACGGGATTTTTCTTTTTGGAATGTTTGAGGTGGGATTCGACGGCGGGCTTGAGGACGCCTCGCATGAAGCTGGATTTGCCGGAGCCGGAGATGCCGCTGATGCCGACGAGGCGGCCGATGGGCAGGGAGACGGTGATGTTCTTGAGATTGTTGGCGCAGGCGCCGGTGACGGTGAGCCAGGCGTCTTTCGCACTCTTGGCGGGCAGGGGACGGCGCTCGCCGCGCATCGGATGGGTGATGGGATCGCCGAGCACCTGCAGGGTCGGTGAATCGGCGTTCTGGGCGGCGCGTTTCCGGGTGGCGGCGGGCTTTTCGGCCTTAAGCGGTCCCTCGAACACGATCTCGCCCCCGAAGCGACCGGCGCCGGGGCCGAGATCGATGACGTGATCGGCGCGGCGGATGGTTTCCTCGTCGTGCTCGACCACGAGCAGGGAATTGCCCTTGTCCCGCAGCGCGGTGAGGGTGTCGAGCAGGCGCACGTTGTCGCGGGGATGCAGGCCGATGGTCGGCTCGTCGAGGATGTAAAGCACGCCGCGCAGATTCGAGCCGAGTTGGGCAGCCAGGCGGATGCGCTGGCTCTCGCCGCCGCTCAGGGTGGTGGCGGAGCGGTCGAGCTGGAGGTAGCCGAGCCCGACCTGCTCCATGAAACGCAGCCGCTGCACGATCTCGGGCAGGATGTCGCGCGCGATGAGGGCCTCGTCGCCGGTGAAGGCGAAGCCCTCCACCACCTCGCGGGCGCCGGCCACGGTGAGGGCGCCGATCTCGGCGATGCCGCGTCCCCGGACCCGCACGTGCAGGGCCACTTCGTTCAGTCGGGCGCCGCGGCAGAGGGGACAGGTCTCGATCTCCGTTTCCTCGTCAGCCCAGGAGCGCCGCCGCTCCTCGCGCAGTTCGGCATCGAGGACGGACTCGGCATGCTTTTCATCCTGGGCAAAGGCGGGCTTCTTTTCCACCGTGCCGTAGCCGCGGCAGTTCGGACACCAGCCGTGGGGGGAATTGTAGGAAAAGAGGCGCGGGTCCAGCTCCTCGAAGGCGCGGCCCGTGGTCGGGTCGCACCGCTCGGTGCTCATCACGTGGAGGCGATTCGCCCCGTCGAGATAGCGCGCCGTCTTCTTGCCCACCTGCAGGGCGGTCTCGACCAACTCGCGGATGGCTTCCGGCTTCGTCCGGGTGGTCACCTCGCCGATGAGGACATCGATGCTGTGTTCCTTGAAGCGCTCGAGCTTCTTGAATCCGGCGACGGGGACGAACTGGCCGTCGACGAAGAGCGTCTCGTATCCCAGGCGCCCGGCCCACTCCGCGACCTCGGTGTGGAAGCCCTTGCGCGCCTTCACCAGCGGGGCCAGCAGGCGGATGCTCCGCCCGGCTTTGGCGCCCTTCGCCGCCTCGCGGAGGCGGCTGACGATGGCGGTCACGCTCTGCTTTTCCACCGCCAGACCCGTGTCGGGGGAATGCTGCACGCCGACTTTCGCGTAAAGCAGGCGGAGGAATTGCCACACCTCCGTCACCGTGGCGACGGTCGATTTTCCGCCGCCCCGCGAGATGCGCTGCTCGATCGCCACCGTCGGCGGCAGGCCCGCGACCCGGTCGATGTCGGGCCGCTCGAGCTGCTCGACGAACTGGCGCGCGTAGGTGGACATGCTGTCCAGAAAGCGCCGCTGCCCCTCGGCGAAGAGGATGTCGAAGGCCAGCGTCGATTTACCCGATCCGCTCAGCCCCGTGATGACGACGAAGCGGTCGCGCGGGATGTCGAGGTCGATGCCTTTCAAGTTGTGCTCGCGGGCGCCGCGGAGCGAAATCGCATTCGCGATTTCGCTCGAGTGATCAGTAATTAGTGATAAGTGATTCGTTTTTTTCGTGCGATACGGCGTCGCCTCCTCGGCCACGCGGAGCGACTGATCACTTTTCTCTGATAACTTTTCACTCAAGAATTGCCCGGTGTGCGACTCCGCCACCCGCGCCACTTCCTCCGGCGTTCCCGTCGCCACGATGCGGCCGCCCGCCTCGCCGGCCTCGGGACCGAGGTCGATGACGTGGTCGGCGCACTGGATGACCTCCAGATTGTGCTCGATGACGAGGAGCGACTGGCCGTTTTCCACGAGGCGCTCGAACACCTTCAGCAGGGTGGCGACGTCGTCGAAATGGAGGCCGGTGGTCGGCTCGTCGAAGATGAGGAGGGCGCCCTTTCCCGCCGTGCCGGCGATGAGGTGCCCGACCAGTTTGAGCCGCTGGCTTTCGCCGCCGCTGAGGGTGTTGAGCGGCTGCCCGAGCCGCAGGTAGCCGAGCCCGACATCGGCCAGCACCTGGAGCGAGGCCACGATCTGGCCGGCGGCCCGTCCGCCGATGGCGAAGAAGAAGGCGATCGCCTCGGTCACATTCAGGCTGAGCACGTCGTGGACGTTCTTCCCGTGCAACTCGACTTCGAGCGCCTCGGGCGTGTAGCGCTTGCCCTCGCACTCGGGACAGGTGACGTAGAGATCGCTGAGGAACTGCATCTCCACCTTCTCGAAGCCATTCCCCCAGCAGCGCTCGCAGCGGCCCGCGCCGGAATTGAAGGAGAAATAGCCGGGCTGGAGGCCGCGAGCCCGGCCGTCGGGCGACTCGGCGAAGAGCTTGCGGATCGTCTCGAACACGCCCGTGTACACCGCCGGCGTCGAGCGCGGCGTGCGGGCGAGCGGCGACTGATCGACCATCACCACATCGGCGATCCGCTCCAGCCCGCGGATATCGCGGCAGCGGCCGGGCTCCTCCTCTGAGCTGCGACCCAGCTTGCGGATGAGGTTTTCATAGAGCACCGAATGGACCAGGGTCGATTTGCCCGAGCCCGACACGCCGGTGACGCAGCAGAAAACGCCGAGCGGGATTTCGACATCGATCTTTTTCAGATTGTGCTGCGCGGCACGCTCGATGGTGAGCCAATGCCGTGGCTTTCGGCGCGCCTGCGGCACCGCAATCGCCATTTTCCCCGTTAGGTAGGCCGCCGTCAGCGAGTTCGTCCGCGCCATGGCCTCCGGCTTGCCGGAAAACACCAGGTCGCCGCCGCCCTCGCCGCGACCGGGGCCAATATCGACCAGATTATCCGCCGCGCGGATCACCGCCTCCTCGTGCTCGACCACCACCAGGGTGTTGCCCGCGTCGCGCAGCCGGTTCATCACCTCGATGAGCCGCGCCACGTCGCGTGGATGCAGGCCCACGGTCGGCTCGTCGAGGACGAAGAGCGTGTTCGTCAGGCTCGCGCCCAGGCAGGTCGTCAGGTTGACCCGCTCCGTCTCGCCGCCGGACAGGGTGCGGGTCGGGCGGTTCAGGTCCAGATAGCCGAGGCCCACATGATTCAGGTAGCGCAGGCGGTTCAGCACCTCCGCGTGGAGCAGTTGGGCCGTCTTGTCGTTGGCCGGCGGCGTGACGCCTTCAAAAAACTCCGCCAGCCGGTCGGCGGGCAGTTTCCAGAGATCAGGCAGCGTTTTTCCCCCGACCTTGTAGCAGAGCGCCTCGGGCTGGAGGCGGCCGCCGCGGCAGTGATGGCACTCGGTGTAGCTGCGGAATCGGCTCAGGAAGACCCGCACGTGCATCTTGTAGGTGCGCGACTCCTGCCAGTCGAAAAAGCCCCGCACCCCGTACCAGAGGCCCTGCTGATAGGCCTCCTCCGGATCGCCGCCATCGCCCTCAATGACCCATTCCTGCTCCTCCTCCGGCAGGTCCTCGAAGGGGATCTTCGTGCTAACGCCCTTGATGCGACAGGCCCGCTCGAGGTCCTGCTGGCATTCCTGATAGGTGTCGCCCTGAAAAGCCTTCACCACGCCTTGCGCGATCGACAGCGACTTGTCCGGCAGCGCCCGGTCGAGATCCAGGCCGATGACCCGGCCAAATCCCCGGCAGTGCGGACAGGCCCCGAGTGGATGATTGAAGCTGAACAGATGCGGCACGGGCGGCCGCAGCTCGATGTCGCTGTCGGGCGAATGCCAGCCGCGGGAAAAGGCGGCGCGCTCCCCGGATTCCGGGTGGATCACCGTCACGCGGCCTTTCCCCAGATCGAGGGCCCGCTCGACCGCCTCCTGAAAGCGCGATCCCTTGCCCGGCGCGACCCGGTCCTGAATCACTTCCACCACGGCTGGCAGCGTTTTCCGATCATACCCGGTTGCCTCTCCGATGCGATAGGGTTTGCCGAAGATCCAGACCCGCAGGTAGCCCTGGCTTTGGAGAAAATCGAAGAAGGCCGCCGGCTCCGTCTTTGGCGGCACCGGCACGCCGAAGACGATCAGGAGCGGCGTGTCCGCCCCGAAGCGCTCCCGCGCCTTCCGCAGGATCGACGCCGGCGAGTCCGGCTCGATCTCGGTGCCAGTGAGCGGATCGTAGCCCCGGCAGATTCGGGGAAAGAGGGCCTTCAGGTATTCGTTGATCTCCGTGATCGTCCCCACCGTGGAACGGGTCGTCTTGACCGCATTGGCCTGCTCGATGGCGATGGCCGGCGGGATGCCGTGGATGGCATCGACCTGGGGTTTGTCCATGCGCTCGAAGAACTGCCGCGTGTAGGGCGAAAAGGTCTCCACATAGCGCCGCTGGCCC
>JAEUHH010000068.1 GCA_016795505.1 Verrucomicrobiales bacterium
CGTTCCAGGTCCTCCGGTGTGATCTCGCCCTCGAGCCGGGCATGGATGAGCGATTCGAGATTCATGCCAGGCCCTCCGCTTCCAATTGTCGCGTGACGCAGTCGTGGAGACGACGGCGCAGTCCCTCGAGATTCCGGAACAACGTGCGACGGCTCAGCGAAAAACGCTCCATCATCGTCTCGGCGCTTTCGCGACGGGCGTAGCGGCTCGTCAGCAACTCGCGATCCGGCCCCGTCAGCTTTTCGAGACACTGGTCGAGCAGCCGCAGCCGTTCGTCGAGGACCGGCTCGTGCCGTTCGCGCTCCGCGGCGAGCAGGTCGATCACATCCTCGCTGAAAAGCAGCGGTGCCCGGGTGGATTTCTCACGATGCTTCTGCACCTGCAGGTAGGCGAATCGATAGGCCCACGGCAGGAAAGGCCGCGCCGGATCATATTGGTCGAATTTCCGGAACAAAGCCACGCTTGTCTCCTGTAGGATGTCCTTCGCATCCGCCTCGACCGGGACGAGGCTGAAAATGTAACGAAAGAGGCGCTCCTGATGCTCCGTGAGGAGCACGATAAGGACTTCGGTGTCAGTTGGAGACGGATCGGTCGGCATCAGGCCAGGGATTGAGGCGATACTTTGGATAATCCCCGGATCACACCGGGTTGTGCCACTTTTTTTATCAAAGCGGGCATCCACTGCCGAGCCATTCCCGAAAAAGCCGTCGACGGGGGCGACCCTTGCCGCCACAGTGCCGTGCTCCGCTCCCGTCCGTCCCCGTTCCGCCATGGCCCAGCCCACCCGCCTTTTCAATCGCGGCTTCGTCTCGCTGATGTTCACGCAGTTCTTCGGCGCGGTGAACGACAACCTCCTCAAAGGCGTGCTCTCCTTCGCCGTCGCCGCCGGAGGCATCTGGGCCAACAAGCTCGGCGAGGGCGGCCAGGCCTACGTCGGCATGTGTCTCACCGTGCCCTTCATCCTCCTCTCCGGCATCGCGGGACAACTCGCCGACCGCACCAGCAAACAGTGGATCACCCTGCTGGTCAAAGTCGCCGAAGTCGGCATCGCCCTCGTCGGCCTGCTGGCTTTCCTGCTGGGAAACATCTGGATCGCCCTGTTCGCCATGCTTCTCCTCGCCGCCCAAAGCGCGTTCTTTGGTCCCGCCAAATATGGCATGATCCCCGAGATCGTCCGCGATCGCGACCTCAGCCAGGCGAATGGCTCCATCAACATGGCGACCAACATCGCCGTCATCGCCGGCACCATCCTCTCCGGCCCCGTCTACACCCTCATGGACCCCGCCTCCGCCGGAGCCGGCGCGCCGCTCGCCGAAGCCCGGCCATCCGTCCCCGGCCTGGCCCTGCTCATCATCGCCCTCGTCGGTCTCGGTGCCTCCGTCTTCATCCCGCGCCTCGTTGCCATGAATCCCGGGCTGCGCATCGACTGGAATCCCTTCCGCCCCTATTTCGGCGCCCTCCGCGACATGTCCCGCAGTTCCCTGCTCCTCGTCGCCATCGCCTGGGCCTTTTTCTACCTCATCGGCATGCTCGCCCTGCTCGTCCTGCCCGACTACCGCGACCTGCTCCACGTCACCCCGGTCGAGGCCAGCTACCTCCTCGGCACCCTCGGCATCGCCATCGGCCTCGGCAGCGTCGGCGCCGGCCTCATTTCCGGAAAACACATCGAACCCCGGCTCATCCCCGTCGGCGCCGTCGGCATGACCCTTTTCTTCGTCCTCCTTGGCACCCTGCCCCTCCACTACGGCACCGTCATGGCTCTGTTGCTTGGCGCCGGCATTTTCGCAGGGTTTTACATCGTCCCCCTCCAGGCCCTGTTGCAGCATCTGTCCCCCGCCGACGAGCGCGGGCGCTTCCTCGGCACCGCCAATGCCATGTCCTTTGTCGCCAGCACCCTCGCCTCCCTCATCTTCCTCGTGGCCCGCTCCCAGTTCGGCCTGCCGTCGAATCGCGTCTTCCTCATCTGCGCCGCCCTCGCCTGCGTCGGCTCCGGCGTCCTCATCTGGCGACTGCGCCGCCTCATCACCGATCCCGCCGTCCGGCAGAGCAACGGAGCCGCCCCCCACGCCTGAATCTTCCCTCCATCCTCACCACCTCTCATGCAGCCGCCCCGCCCCCGTCTCCGCCGCCCCAGCCTTATTCTGCTCCTCGCTGCCGGATTTTTCGCCGCCCCGGCATCCGGCCAACAGACTTCCCCGGCACCGGCTCCCGTGCGCCAGGGTAGCGTGTGGAAAGTCTCCGACAGCGACAGCACCGTCTACCTCGCCGGCTCCGTCCACCTGCTGCGAGAGGAGGATCATCCCATCTCACCCGCCTACGATCAGGCCTACGCCGACAGTGCCGAAGTCGTGTTTGAAGTCGACATGACCGAGATGATGAGCCCCGCCGGCATGGCCAAAATGCAGTCCCTCGGCACCTATCCTCCCGACGACTCCCTCGACCGCCATCTCAAGCCCGAGACCATCGAGCAGATCCGCCAGTATCTCGCCTCCCATCCCACCGGCGCCGCCTACCTGACCGGCCTCAGCCGATTGCGACCCGGCATGCTTTTCCTCTCCATCAGCTCCCTAGAGGCCATGCGGCTCAAAGCCCGGCCCGACCTCGGTCTCGAGATCATCTATCACCAGCGCGCCACCGCCGATGGGAAACCGACCCGCGGCCTCGAGACCATCGAGTACCAGATGGGGCTCTTCAATTCCCTCTCCGACGCCGAGATCGACGCCCTCATCTCCAAGACTCTCGCCGACGCCGCCAGCATGCCCGAAGTGCTTGAGAAACTCATCGCCCACTGGCACGCCGGCGATGCCGAGGCCCTCGACCAATTGCTCAACGAGGAGATGGATGCGGCCGACGATGACGGCCGCTTCAAAGAGCTGCTCCTCACCGGTCGCAATCGCGCCTGGGTGCCCGAGATCGAAAAGGCCCTCGCTGGCAGCCGCAATATCTTCTTTCTGGTCGGCGCCGGACACCTCGTCGGCGAGGACGGCGTCGTCGCCCTGCTGCGGAAAAAAGGCTACACCGTCGAGAAAGTCCATCCCCGTCCCACGGCCCTCAAAAAAGCCGCCTGACCCCGCGGCCTCGCCGCTCACCCGTGGCCGTGCAGCGTACCCTCGATCCGCTGCACGATGCGCTCGATGATCGCCTCTTCGTGCGCCTCCGAGCGGCGGCTCAGCTCCACCAAGTGGTCGTTCACCGCCACCAGCCGCTGCGCCAGCACCCGCGACAGCTCGAAGTGCAGTTCCGCATTCTGCCACAGGAACGAGTCCGGGTCCGTCACCACATGACACACCGACGGCTCCAGCGTGCGGACCGTGGCCGAGTGCGGCGTGCGCAGGATCACCGAAATTTCCCCATAGATCGCTCCCGGCGTCTGGCCCGTCGCCACCTGCAGTCCGTCCCGCAGGATCTCGACCGAGCCGCTTTTCAGGATCACCAGCTTCGGATCGTCATCGCCTTGGGCGATCACATTTTCACCCGGACCGAACGCGGTTTCGGGTAGTTGGCGGCACAATTCAAGGAGATCGCTCACAGCCGCGACACTACCCTCACCCGCCCCATTCGCAAACGCCGATACCGACTCCGTCGGAGCGACCCCGATTTTCGATCAAACCCGGTTGTCTCTCCGATGCAACAGGGTCTCATCGGAGATCAGACCCGGTCTGATCGGCGGAACCGTCGTTTGCGCTTCTGCCCGCGCCCTCGGAGCCAATTGGGCTGGGGCCCAGGTTTCCGTATTCTGGTAGCCAGGCATCACAGGGACCGACCGCCGCCGGCAACACCGTCCCGATTGTCGAAGATTGACCCGTCAGGTCGTTGGAACGACGCGTCGGGTCGTTGGAACGATGCGTCGGGTCGTTGGAACGATGCGTCGGGTCGTTGAATCGACGCGTCAGGTCGTTGAATCGACGCGTCGGGTCGTTGAATTGACGCGTCAGGTCGTTGAATCGACGCGTCGGGTCGTTGAATCGACGCGTCAGGTCGTTGAATCGACGCGTCAGGTCGTTGAAT
>JAEUHH010000082.1 GCA_016795505.1 Verrucomicrobiales bacterium
GTGGAGATAGCGCGCCATGTCGCGGACCTCCTCGCTGCTCTGCGTGTTTTCCTCTCCGATGTTCCAATTGAGCGCCAGCGCGTGACCAAACCTCGCGATCATCTCGCGACAGTAGAGTTTGCGCTCGATCCCCAGCTTGCCACCATCGAGTGCGGCGGAGATGTCGCGGTCCTTGCGCTCCGCGCCCGAGCGATGGTCGTCCATCTCGTTTTCCTGGAGCTTGAAATGCAGATGAAGCCCGCGCGCGGTCGCGTGGTCGAAGACGATGCCCCATTGATCGAGCTTCGAGCCATCGTAGTGGAGCTTCGAGCCACGTTCCACGAAAGGCCAGACGTTGTCGCCATCGCCGGAAGTGTTGTAGGTGAGAAAGGAAAAACCGTTCAGCCCCTTGTCGGCGAGGTAGTTCAGCGCGCCGATGAGCCCCTTGCCCTTCCCGTCCTTCCAAGTGGGGTCACCGGCTTTCCAATCGCGGAGGTGCGGCGCCCAGGTCTTGAGCGGGCCTTTGTCGGGCTTTCCGGTTTGGGTGTTGTCGAAATCGGTGTAGGCCAGCAAGGTCTCGGGAGAATCGGGACCGGCCTTGAGGAAATAGCGTTTCGAACCGGCGAACTGGAGATGGTGTTTGCCGACGTATTGCAGACGGCCCTCGCCGCGGAAGTCACGTCCCGTTTTGTCCGTCTCCGCGATGGTGAAGCTGCCGGTGAGTCCATCGTAGGGAGCGAGCGGATCGCCGCCGCCCTCCACCGCCGCGTTTTTTCCCTGGGTGAAGGAGATCGCGTAATCCCATCGGCCGGTCGTGTCCGGCGAGAGATGGGCGCGCCATTGCTTGCCCGAGTCGGCACCACTTTCGCCCGCGTTTCCATCCGCCGCGAAGTAGCCGGGCACGGTGTAAACCGGCGCGCCCGACTCATGGGTGAAGGTCACCGCGAAGGCGAGATCGGTGAAGGGGTTCGGATCGGTGTCACGCTCCCTTGCGAAGGGACCGTCGAGTGTCAGGGTGACCTTGTGCCACTGCTTGAGTTCGCCGGTGACGATGACGGTCTGGTTCGCTTGGGCGGAGAGGCCCTCGGTCAAGGCAAGGGCCCAAAAAACGGCTGAGATTCGATGCATGGGGGTGGCGCGGTTGATGGTGGCAAATGGTGGAGAAAACCTCAAGACTTACCGAACCTGTCGCCGACGATCAAAAGTGTCTCGACCGTTGGCTGGAAACGACCACGCACCTCACGGGGATCGGGGAACCCATTTGAAATCGGCGAAGAGTATCTTGGTCAGGTCGGAGCCTTCTTTCGGGAGAAAGTGGATCTTGCCCACGCCCGACCAATCGGCCATCGGCTTTTGGTCCCGGCGGTTGATGAGCCGTTCCGGAGCGATCGTCATTTCCTGCCATTCATCCGAGGCGGTGATCTCCAGTTCGACCGAATCGTCGTTATCGGCGGTGAGCACCACCGTCTGCGGCTCGGTGCAATAGAACTTGAAACTCAACCGCGAGTTCGCCGGGGCCTGCCACTTGGGGTCGTGGAGTTGTCCGGTGCCGGAGCCGCGACCGTTGTTCGTCGAACGGAATCCCTTGATGCCCCCGGGACCCTCCAGCTCGGCGATGTGACTCCAGGCGCCGTAGCCACTGCTGGAAAGATCATTCGACGGCTTGTCGGTGGCCCGGGCCTCGCCGAGTTTCGCGGGGATCGCCGCATTGAAGTCGGTCGAACGGACGATCGTCGTGTCGTAGGTGACATTCGCGTAGCCGAAGACATAATCGTCCACCTCCAGCACCGGCATCTTCCCGATCCACTGACCGCCCTGCCGCACCGCGGGGGTGTCGCGCCAGGAGCGGGTGAAACTGCACGGATCTTTCAGCGCATAAAAGAGCTCCACCTGGCTCACCGAGTCCGGGGAAACCGGGGTGATGACGAGTTCCGGCACGCCTTCGGCATCCAGACGGATCTCCGACCGCGGATGTTCCGGCCAGTCCGTCTCTTTGCCGAGGACATGCTTTTCCAGCCAGAACCTCGTGTTGTGCCCGATCTTCTCGGTGTCGTGATGTCCGCGCGCCTGAATCGCAAAGGACCACGGCACGCCCTTGGGAAATTTCTTGAAGCTCTCCAGCCCGCGCTCGTGTCCGCCGTGATGGTCGTTCGAACCATTGAGAAACAAGGTCGCCGCCGTGATGAACGGCACGTGCGCCTCGGGGGCGATCGAGGCCAGGATGATCTCCTCACCCGGCGACTTCGGCGGTTCGACATAGGGGAGGTTGTAGAGCCAGACCCGCTTGTCGCGATAATAGTCGTTATAGCCGATCCCGAAGTAGGCCGCGACCGCCTTCACCCGGGAATCCGTGGCGAGATTCCACATCAGCGTGCCGCCATAGGAGTAGCCCGTCGCGCCGAGGCGGGTGCGATCGACTTCCTTCTGCTGCTCGAGGTAACTCAGCACCCGGCGCTGGATCGCATACCAGAGGTAGTCCGAGGTCTGCTTCGGATCGGTGATGGCCGCTCCGTCCAAGGTCTCAGCCCGCACCGGACCGGCCACCGTTCGGTCCATGTTACCGTGCCGCAGCGACTCGGGATATTTCGTGAAGTGCGGACGGTCACCCGTCCGGCCGCAGTAGTCGTGGGCCATCACCGCCCAACCGTCCTCGACAAACTTCCGGTCGGGACTCGCCGCCCCCATCCAGCCATGCACCGCGAGCAAGCCCGGCGCCTTCGTCGCTCCGGCCTTCACGCTGTAACGGCAGTAGACGCGGATCTCTTCGCCGAGCAGATAGGCGCTGATGTAAGAGTCGCGATGGTAAAGCCCGTCACGTGTTTCCTCGCGGACGATCTCCTCTTTGAAGTCGCCTTGGTCGGGGTCGTAGTCTTTCCCCAATTCGACCGGAGTCGGGGGAGAGGCAGTCAACGCAGTGGGCGGAGCGAGGAAACAGGACAGGAACAGAAGAGTCAGGCGGGGGCGAGTCATGGGCATGGTGACGATTTCGAGGTAGGCCGGGAAACAGGAATGTGGGAATCATGGCGTCGATGCGCAAAGACGGAAGCCAAATATTTCCGTAAGGTACCCGGCCATGAAACGCCGCACCTTCCTCCACACTGCCGCACTTGCCAGCCTCGCCAGCCAGGTCGAGGCCCTGCGCGCCGCCACCGCCGGCATGAAGGTCAAAATCGGAGCCTGCGACTGGACGATGAAACTCGCCGCGCAACCGGCGGCGCTTGATCTCGCGAAACGCATCGGACTCGACGGGGTGCAGGTCGATTTCGGGAGCACGCCCGATGCCGCAGGATGGCTGCCTCTCTTCGACGAGAAGCTGCAGGACACCTACCTCGCCAAATCCGCCGAACTGGGGATCAAGGTCCCCTCGCTCGCGCTCGCCGTGCTCAACGGAGTTCCGCTCAAGAGCGAACCCGAGGCCGAGAAATGGGTCCTCGCCAGTCCCCGGGTCGCCCAACGCCTGAACTCGCGCTGCGTGCTTCTCGCCTTCTTCGGAAAAGGCAGCCTCGCCGGCGACGAGGCCGGGATCGCAAAGGTCACCGGCATTCTCAAGAAACTCGCGCCCCTCGCCGAAGAGGCGGGCCTCATCTACGGCATCGAGTCCACCCTCAAAGTGCCCGTCCTGGAAACGATCCTCGACGCGGTCGCTTCGCCCCACATTCAGGTCTGGTATGATGTCGCCAACATGGACAAGGAGGGCGAAGACTACGGCGAAGCGATCCGCCGACTCGGCAAAGAGCGCATCTGCGAATTCCACGCCAAGGATTTCGAAGGCCTCTACGGCCAGGGGAACATCGACTTCGGCAAAATGCGCGATGCCATGCGCGACATCGGCTGGCACGACGCCTGGGTCCACATCGAGGGCACCCAGCTCCCGAACGGGGTGGAGCAGGATGTCCGGTATGATGCGGAGTATCTGCGGGGGGTCTTCGGGCAGTGAGGGGAATCTCGACGACCGTACAGCCGAAGGAGTGAAGCCTACCGATTTTCACTCGAACGCTCCGGTCAGTGCGCCGCCCCGCTGCGGATTCAGAATGTGCGGTTCCAAACCACTGAGTGCAGTGCCACCATCCGAACGGGAGGGACGACCAGGAAAACAAGCGCATGCGGACCTACTTTGAGGTGAGCGGCGGCAGCTTTTCCAACCGCGCACCGAGCTCGGCGATGACACCGGGATGCCGCGCGGAGATCTCGTGCAGTTCTTCGGGATCGGTCTCGTGGTCGGAGAGTTCGGTCCGTCCATCGCTCCAGCGGGTGAAGCGCCACCGGTCCGTGCGGAGGCTTTGGGCGTGGAGTTTCGGGCTGCGGGTGATGAGGTTGAAGGCGGCGTCCTTGATGGCGGCGGCGGGATCGGCCAGAATGGGACGCAGACTCGCTCCCGCGGCGGGGTGAGGCATCTCCAGCCCGCAGAAATCGGCGACCGTGGGATACAAGTCGATGAACTCCACCAGCGATCGCGTCGACTGGCCGCCCTTCATGCCCGGTGCGGCGATGATGAGCGGTGCACGGCAACTGCGCTCGAAGAGGGTGTTCTTGTTCCACCACTGCCGTTCGCCGGTGTGATAGCCGTGATCGCCGACGAAGATCACGAGCGTCTTGTCCCAGAGTTGATTTCAGTCGAGCGCATCGAGGACGCGGCCGAACTGGGCGTCCATGAAGCTGGTGCCGGCGCAATAGGCGCGGAAGAGCTCGCGCCAGTCCTGTTCGTTGAATTTCGAAAAGGCTTTTTCGTAGTCGCCAAAGCCAACGCTCTCCTTGGGAACGGCCGTCGTGTCGGCGGGATCACTCCAGGGTTTCAGCGAGTCCGGCGGATAGAGATCGAAGTATTGCTTCGGTGCGATGAAGGGATCCTGCGGCTTCACGAACCCTTTCTCAAGCTTCGCGACCACAGTGAGTGAAGAATCCAGCAGGCTCACCGGAATCCCGGTCTGTCTTCGAGCAGCGTTTCGAGCGTCTGATCGGGACTGTACTTCTGCAGATACTTGTTGCCCGGCGTGGTGTAGGGACCGCTGATCGCAAAGGGATGTTGCTTGGGGATCAGCCGGATTTCTTTCCAGATCTCCTCCCACTTGGCCTGCGCGGCGGCTTTGGCGTCGGGGTCCGTGCCTTTCGTCGCGGCGATCCGGTCGATCAGCGGCTCCATCCCGCGGATGAGGCGCAGGTAATCCAAGCCGGCGCGGACGAAGGCGATGCGCTTCCGGTATTTTTCATCGGCATCGGCCGCTTCTTTCGCCGCCAGTTCGAGCCGGCCATAGGCGTCATCAAAGAAGGCCTGGTTCCAAACTTCGCGCTCGGGCTTTTTCCCGTATCCGATCCGTGTCGCCGCATCGCCGATCAACTCCCAGTAAGCGGTCATCGTCTTCGCCGCCGGACCGAAGGCGCGCTGATAGTAGTCGGCGAGGATCGCCTCGCCATCGGCCCGGGGATTCCAGGTCATCTGCGCGAGCATGTAGTAGTGCGGACCCTGGCCCGCCCAACTGTCGAAGATCCAGTCCATGGCCAGGGAAACGACACCGTGATCGGCGGCAAAGCGCAGGTCTTCGATGACGCGGCGCGGCGCGGAGTTCGGAAATCCGGCCTTCCATCCGGCGTCGGAGGTGAGGTTGGGACGCCAGGCGAGACGTGGTGCGATCTTGCTCCATTGGATGAAGGCCTCGCGGTCCGCTTCGTTGGGCTGGTTGTGAAAGCTCCACACCCCGGAAACGATCACATTGGCATCAGGCTTCGCGGCCACCGGCGGAAGGCTCGACGCTCCGTAAGCCGTGGCGGAAACGAGCAAATCGTCGCGCTCGGGAAAGCGCTCGCGCAGCCGGCGGGCGAGGGTGTTGGCAAAGTGGATCTGCCGGTCGGCCATCGCCGGATAGGTGTGGGTTTTCCCGCTCTTTTTGTGCACCCAGGGAATCAGCGCCGCGCCGCCGGGCGCATCCCAGGCACGACAGTTCTCGCAGGTGCAGTACCCGGAGGTCCAGCCGTCGTTCGCGTTGGCCCCGAAGGTCAACCGGTCGGGATACTCCGCCATGTCTGCCTCGACGTCTCTCAGCCACTGCTCCCAAACCGCGGGATTCGATTTGCAGAGCTTGGCCAATCGCCCGGAGTTGGCATGGCGCGTGCCATTCGGCTGGAGGGCGAAGTATTCGGGGTGCGTCTCGTGAAAGCGATCCCACCAGTCGTGAAACGGATGCCCCGGATCAATGAAGAGCGAGTCCAACTGCAAGCGCTGGCGGCGTGCCCACTCGTTTCCCGACATGTTCTTTTCCAGGGGGTAAATCATGAAGACGAAGCGCCGCCCGCGGATTTGGGGATGATAACGGACCGTGAAGGGCTTGAAGCGCAGCGTCGACTGTTTGACCACATCCTCGCCCAGTTCGCCGGGCCACAGCCAGCGCACGCCGAGGTGATCCTGGAGGAAGGTATGCACGGCGTTCACGGTGCCGTATTCCTGCTGCACGCCGACGATTTCCTTCCCGTTGCGATCCTTGATGGTCATGTGATCCGGGTCCCAGCGGTCGCGTCCGGCGATCACCAGATTCTTTCCATCGCAGGAAATCAGAATTTCCTCCGGGTGCTGGAAATCGAAATCCAGCTTGGGAAAGATCTCCTTCAGCCCGGGCTGGTAGCCCACCCAGATGGCCTGCTCCGGAGCCGGATCGGGCTGGCCCTCCAGGATCTCCGGCCTGGCTCCGCTGATTTTGGCGATGTAGTCGGCCAGCTCGCCGACGGCCCGGCGGGTAAAGGGCGGCGCATCCCGCGACACGATGATGGGCATTCGTGCCACGCCGGCCTCGACCAAGGTCAATTCCTCTGCGGCGACGGCGGCCCCTGGCTGGGAATCCGCCGCGCCCGGCGAGTGGGCGAGCAGCAGGGCGGTGAGGAGGGGAGTGAGTCCGCCAAAGAATCTGAGGTGAAAACAGGGTGCCGTGGTCTGCATGACTTCGTCGGGGATTCCGGGGTCTCAAAGAACGCTCGTCCGAGCTTATTTCCCGGCAACGAACGGGAACAACTGGCGGATTTCCGTCTCGCCCGGGCTGGGTCGGTGTTCGCAACTCCCAACGGACTCCGCGTTTCCACCGCTTTGCCCGGCTCCTCGCCGTCGGCCGTGAAATTGCCTTCCCACCTCAGCCGCCCCAGGTGTCACTCGGCCGCCAGATCAATGCGGATCACCTCCGCATCATTCCGCACGAAGCAACTTTTCATGGCATAGGCCGGGTGCGACCAGACGATGGGACGCTGGCGCATGTCGATGCCATTCGGTTCGATGACCTTGGCACGGCTGGTTTCCTGGTAGCCGGAGGGCGTCAGGTTGGCGATGGCGAGCTCACCCGTTTCGCTGAAGAGGAAAAAGCGGTCTTCGTGCGGAGTGACAAACACCGTGCCCCAGCGCGAGGGTTGCTCGAGCCCCACGGGCTCGAGCGATTCCCAGAGGCGTTTGCCACTGAGCAGCTCGAGGCAACGGAACTCGCCATACGAACACGCCCCGTAGAAATGACCCTCGGTGATCACCGGGCTGTTGATGATGCTGTTGAGGTGCTCGGTCCGTCTTTCGCTCTGCTCCCTGGTACGCCAGACGATCGTCGGCGGGTTCGCGGCATCGAGCTTCAAGAGCATGGAGCCGTTGTAGAAGGAGGTGAGCAGCAAATGATCTCCGGAGAGCTGCGGGCTGGGCACGCTGAGGCCGGCCTTGAGCGGCCAGGGCACCGACCACAGCGCTTTTCCCGTGGCGGGATCGAGCGCGTTCACGGATTCGGGATGCCAGACGATCAGCAGCCGCTTGCCGCCGTGTTCGATGAGTTTCGGAGGACAATAGCCGGGCTCTTTCGCGGACAGGGCGCGCCATTTCTCCTCGCCCGTGATCTTGTCGAAGGCGATGGCCACCGAGCCGTCGCCGGCGGCGAGGCAGATGAGCAGTCCGCCGTCGATCAGAGGCGATGCCGAAAAGCCCCAGACCGGCGTACGTGCGCCGGGCAGCGTTTTGAAATCCTTCGACCACTGGGTGGAACCATCGGCGACGGAGCGGCAAAGGAGGTGGCCCTCCGCTCCGATGGTGTAGACACGGTCCCCGTCGACGGTCGGGGTGGTGCGTGGACCGGAGGCGTAGCTGACGGTGTAGTCCACCGGCTCGCTTTTCTCCCAAAGGATCCTGCCCGATTCGGCCTCGAGACAAACGAGCCGCTCATCACCGGGAATCCGACCGCGGGCAAAGGCGCTTTCTGGCATCGCGGTTCCCTCCGGCGTCTTCCGGTCGAACACAAAGACGCGGCCGTCGGCGACGGAGGGTCCGGCATAGCCGCGATGGATCGGCACGCGCCAAAGGACCTTCGGTCCGTCCGTGGGAAAGGTGCGAACGATTCCGGTCTCACGCCAGACCCCATCGTGCCCGGGACCGCCCCACTGAGGCCAGTCGTCGGCGTGTGACGGGAGAGAAACGACCGCGAGGGCGAAGAGTAGAAGGATGGTTTTCATGGGATGGGAACGATGGCTGATCGTGTGATTCTCGGCAAAAAAGATCTAACTCTTCAAAACAAGTCTGACCGTATCACAACGCTCCGAACCCCGCCCTTCAACACGCCCCTTCACTTCCGGATCCAGCCGAGATCGACGAGGAAGGCATCGGCTTCCGCGAGGGTTTTGGTGTAATCCTCCCCGCGATTGAAAAAGCCGTGTTCCGCGCCGTCGTAGCCGACCAGTTTGCAAGAACGGCCGGCGCGTTTCATCTCACTCTCGAAGGCAAGGGCGGTGGCGTAGGGGACGGTCGTGTCCGCCGTGCCGTGGAGGATCAGGGTCGGCGGTGTGTGTTCGCCGACGTGATGCGCCGGTGAGATCACCTCCGCCTCGACGCCCAGGCGTTCGACGCCGAGCTTCGCACCCGCCGGCGGATTCCATTCCCCGATCGGACCGAGCGTGCAGCCGGGGTTGAAGAGCATCAGGGCGTTGGGACGTTCATCGCTGCCGAAACCCGTGACCGTGCCCGTGACAGCGGCGAGGTGACCACCGGCGGAGCCTCCCGAGGCGGCGATCTTGTTCGGATCGATGCCGAGACGGGCGGCGTTTTCCCGCACCCAGGCGATCGCGGCCTTGGCATCCTTCACGCATTCCACCACCTGCACCCCGTGACGCGACTTCACGCGGTAGTCGGCGGTGATCGCGATCATGCCGCGCTTCGCGAAATGACGGGCCTGATTCTCAAACTGGGCGGGCGAGCCCCCGGTCCAACCACCGCCGAAGAAAAACACGATCGCCGGCTTCGGCGACTTGGGATCCGATTCGCCAAAGATCCAGAGCTTCAGCTCGGTGGAGTCGATCGTCCGGTAGGTCTCGACCCGCGCGTCCGTGAAGGTGGGTGGATAGGTAAACTGGGCGAAAAGCGGAGCGGCGACGAGGCACAGCAGGAGACAAAGAAGGGATTTCATCAAGGGATGATCGGCATGGATTCGGATCGTCAAACCCTGGAAGGTCCCCAAAGTTCCGGGAGCGACCGGAGGAACGCCGCCTTTCCTCGATGCCGATGTCTATGGAAGCTCCGGATCGATCTTGAAGAGGATTTTCCCGTTCCGGCGCTCTCCGCTGGCCGCTTCGAGCGCGGCTTCGTATTGATCGAGCGGAAAACACCCTGCCACCGGCAGATGCAGTCCGCCGGTTTTTGAGAGCCTTGTCAGGGCCTCGAAGAGCTCGGTGACCGCCCCGGGCGCCGCCGACTTGAGCCAGTCGGTCAGCCAGAATCCGCGGAGATGGAGTCCCTTGAAAATGAGCAGGCCGTTCGGCACCGTCAGCGGTCTCCGGCCCATTGCTCCGTAGGTGACGAGCGTGCCGTGGGGAGAGAGGCCGTTCATGAGATGCAGGGCGCTGTCGCCGCCGACGGCGTTGAAGGCGAGGTTCACCGGCGTGGTCTCGCCGAGGCGTTCGCGGATGACTTTTCCGGCACCGGTCTGATCGAGGATCACCTCGTCGGCTCCGAGAGCCGCGAGGGATTCGACGAGTTCGGCGCGACGCACGAGATTGCAGGTCCGGTAGGCGAGGGCTTTCGCGAGTTGAATGACGGAGAGTCCGACCGCGGAATTGGCGGCATTCTGTAGCACCCAGTCGCCCGCTCGCAGGGGCGTCAGATCCTCGAGCATTCTCCAGGCCGTCGCCGGATTGATCGCCAGCATCGCCGCCTGTTGCAGATCGATCCCTTCCGGGAGCGGATGACAATCGGTCGCCGGAGCGCAGAGGAACTCGCGCCAGGTCCCGAAGCGGCGTTTGAAGAGGACCGCCTCTCCCGGCGAGAACCCATCGACGTCCTCCCCGACGGCATCGACCCGCGCCGAGGCCTCGCCCCCCGGAATCGCCGGGAGGATCGCCAGGGTTCCGTAGGTTCCCTCGATCAGATTCAGGTCCGAGGGATGGATCGGAGCATAGGCGATCTGCAGACGCAGCTCCCCCGGCCCCGGGTCGGGCAACGGGAGCTCACGGAGCTTGAGGACTTCACGGGGCACACCGGTATGATCGTATTGCAGGGCCTTCATGGATGGGCTGGGCGGAGATGCGGGGGCTTCAATCTCAAGGCTCCGGCCGGAAAGTCCAGAGGCGGGGTCGTTCCCGTCGGCTCGGTGCCTAACAGACCCAGTTGGATCGGCGATCTGACCCTCTCGGATCGGCGACCTGACCCTCTTGGATCGGCGACCTGACCCTCTTGGATCGCGAGGGATCGGGGCGGGCGTTTTCGGAGCGATCGCGCGAAGCGAACGCTTGAGACAGCGGCGCGGATGTGGTTCAGGTAAAGGCGATTCCGTTTTGATTGGAACCCATGGCCCGAAAAGCATCCTCAAAACCCGCCGCCTCCATCGCCAAGCCCGGCTTCGAGGCGACGCGGTCTGTCAGGATCGACCTCGACGGTGACCCGTGCCGCAACCATCCGGACGCGACTGAGCCGAGCGGAGCGACCCAGATCACCAAAGGTGACCCGAAGGGCGAGCAACGGACTTCGACTCAAATCCCGCTTCGAACCCCTTGAGAAGCACCGCACCCATCCATGAGCAAAAAGACGTCAGCCTCCTGCGGTAGTTCGAAAAAGAAAGCTGAGGTCTCGCTCGTACGCTCTTCTGCGGCGGAATACCTGAGCTTTGTCGCGGCCAGCGGCCAGGGCGGCGTTGAGGCGGTCTATGCGGACGAAAACGTCTGGCTCAGTCAGAAAATGATGGCGGTGCTCTACGACGTGGATGTCCGGACGATCAGCTACCACCTGAAAAACGTCTTCGCCGACAGCGAGTTGGAGGCAAAGTCAGTTATCCAATATTTTCGGATCACTGCCGCCGACGGAAAGACCTACGAAACCGGCCACTACAACCTCTCCGCCATCATCGCCGTGGGCTACAAGGTGAATTCCGAGCGCGCGGTGCAGTTCCGCAAGTGGGCCACGGGCATCATCGAGTCCTTCACGATCAAGGGCTACGCGATGGACGACGAGCGTTTGAAGAACGACGGATCCATCCTCGGCAAAAAATACTTCGAGGAGCAGCTCCAGCGCATCCGCGAGATCCGGCTGAGCGAGCGCAAGTTCTATCAGAAGATCACCGACATCTACGCGACCTCCATTGATTACGATGTCACCGCCGCCGCCACGAAGCGGTTCTTCGCCACCGTGCAAAATAAACTACACTGGGCCATCCACGGCCAGACTGCGGCAGAGGTGATCCTTTCCCGCGCCGATGCCACAAAAGAGCGAATGGGCCTGACCACTTGGAAGGATGCGCCGAGGGGGAAAATCCAGAAGTTCGATGTGAGCGTGGCGAAAAACTACCTCACCGAAGACGAGATGGCCCAGCTCCAGCGGCTCGTCTCCGCTTACCTGGATGTGGCCGAGGATATGGCCCTGCGGCAGATTCCCATGACGATGCAGGACTGGGAAACCCGCCTCAACCGCTTCATCGCTGCGACCGACCGGGAGATCTTGCAGGACGCCGGCAAGGTCACCGCCGAGATCGCGCAGGCCCACGCGGAAAGCGAGTTTGAAAAATACCGCATCGTACAGGACCGGTTGTTCGAGTCGGACTTTGACCGGATGATCAGGGAACTGATTGCGTCGGAAACGCTCCATATTCCCGAGTGAAGCACATCCTCGCGCCGCGTGGTCGGCTCCTCGCCGTTCTCGCCGATCTTCCCGCCGTGCTCGGCGCTCCGTTCGTCGGAGGCAGGAATTCCCACCGCGTCATCGCCGGTCCCGCGTCCGAGCGGACCGAGGACCTGATGACGATCGCCCGGCTCGCCGAAGAAGGAACCTTTCGCCCCGTGATCGATGCGTGCTTTCCGTTCGAAGACATCGTCAATGCCTACCGCGTCGTCGACTCGGGAAGGAAGAAGGGCAGCGTCATCCTCTGGCTGGATCCGCGCGCGAAACTCACCGAGTGAGAAAGAGCGCCGGGAACGAAACGGCGGGCTTCATTCCTCGATCAGTTCCTCGACTTTGGCCTGCATGGCCTTCGCCCAGGCCTCATATCCCTCGGCGGTGAGGTGGATGGGAAACGGTTTTTCGTCCATGAACAACCCCGTCGACAGGGTGCCGTCCGGCTCGAGGAAATGTTCGCCGAGGTCGAGCCAGAAGACCTTCTGGTTGTCGGCCAGCTTCCCGATCCGCCGGTTCACTTCGTCGTTGCGCTGGCGTTTGATGGTTTCGCCCCGGGGGAAAATCGCGAGGAGGAGGATTTTGGCGTCGGGGGCCTTCGCGGCGAGCGTGTCGAGGATCGCGCGAACGCCCTGGGCGGTGTCGTCGGCGGTCTCGGTGCCGAAACGATGCCCGGTGTTGTTGGTGCCGATCATGAGGATGAAAAGCTTGGGCTGGTAGCCGTCGAGCGTTCCGGGGAATCCGAGACGCCAGAGCACATTCTCGGTTTTGTCCGCCGCGATGCCGAGGTTCAGGGTGCGGTAGGCGGGAAAGTGTTTCGCCCAAATCTCCGCCGGGGCGCCGCTCTGCCACCCCGCGGTGATCGAGTCGCCGATCAAGACGAGATCCCATCGGCCGGGTTTGGCCGCCGCCGCCTGTCGCTCGACGATCTTCATCCAGCCGGGATTGTCCGTTCGCGGCGTGGGCGTGATGGCGAGTGGCTTGCCTGGAGTCGGCGCGGGTGGACTCGACCGGGTCGGAGGGGAGACCGGAGAGGGTTGGGTCGGGGGTGCGGGGCTCGCGGCCGCAAAGGCAAACTCATCGGTGCGGAAGGGCGAGGCGGGCAGGCCGGCCTGGTTGTAGAGATTGCAGGTCGGGTTGTCGGCCCATGCATAACGCACGGCGATGGGCGCGGGCACCTGGCTTGACGAGACGAGCACGGTGTCTCCCTCGATCTTCGCCTCGGCCCATACCCACTGCTGGTCGGCACCGCAGATGGCGAAACCTTCGAGCGGGCTTTGCGGGCTGTTGCGCACGAGCGGCGCGGTTTTGCCGGCCTTGCGCATCACGTCGTAGGTCGCGGGAAGTTCCTTGGCGACGAGGCCGCCGCCGAGGTGGTCAAAGCTCAGCCGGATGGCGCTGCCCTCGATCGTCATCGAGGTGTAAACCGGACCGGAGGACACGACCTCGCGGCCATAGGTGTTCGCGAGCGCGATCCGGGCAAGGCGTTCCCCGGCGATCTGCTTGCTTTGCGGATGGATGTCCTCGGATTCGCCGGTGTCGATGAGCACGGCCATGCCGGTGTTCGGCACGGAGAGCGTCTTCGCCTGCGCCTCGCGGAGCTCCGCCCACACGCTCTCGCCGGGCTGGTCCGTCTTCCCGCGGTAGTTGGCGAGCTGGCAGAAGTAGAAAGGGAAATCGCCCTGCTCCCAGTGCTGCCGCCAGTCCCGGATGAGCAAGGGAAACGAGGTGCGGTAGAGGCTGGGGTTGCCCGTGTTCGACTCTCCCTGATACCAAAGCACGCCGCGAATGGCATAGGGCAGGAGGGGATGCACCATGCCGTTGAAAAGCCTGCCGGGCAGGACGTGCTGGCCGGTGAGTGGCGGGACGGCTTTCTTCGCCTCGGCATCGAGCGGAGGCAGCGCATATTCCGCCTTGGCCATCCAGCCACCGGGCATCTTCGTGGTGCCCACGCTGGGGAACCAACTGAATCCCGGAGGCTCGGCCGGAGCAAAAAGGCGCACGGCGAGCTGGTTCACGCCGTCCTTCAACAGCGCGGGCGGAATCAGGTAATGACGCACGCTATTGAGGCCGGTGAAGCCGTCCACCGAACGCTCGCCGATGAGGGTGCCGTTCCAATACACCTGGTCAAACGGGGCCGTGGGACCGAACTGCAGCACCTGCGCCGCGCCGGTCTGTCGTGCGCTCAAGGAGACCTCCTTGCGAAACCAGAAGGCACCATACTGGGGCAAGGAAGGATCGGACACCGGCCCGCTGTCCTTCACCGCCACCCAGCCGTCCTCCGTCGACGCGGGTCCGTTGAGGAATCGCGACACCTCGTCCGAGGTGCGGTCTTCGCGCTGTGTCCGCTTCAACCACTCGCGAAAGGCGGCCTTGTTGCGCTCGCTCATGGCGTTGAGGTTTTTCGCGCCTGAGGCCAACTCGGGCACGCTGGCGAGCGAGGCCGGACTGATCCACGGCTCCACCTTCGAGCCACCCCAGCAGACCTTGATGAGGCCGACGGGGATCTTCAGCTCGCGCTGGATACTTTTGGCGAAGTAGTAGCCCGCCGCGATAAAATCCTCCGTCGTGCCTGGACGTGCCGCGGTCCAGTAGCCCGGCACATCGTCCGCCGGAGCATCGGCAGAAGGGTTTTTCAAGACGTGAAACTGCCGCAGCGCCGGGTTCGCCGAGGCCTCGATTTCGGAAGCCGCACTCGTGATCGCCTTCAGGTCTAACTCCATGTTCGACTGCCCGCCGCCCGCCCACACTTCGCCCACGAGCACGTCGGCGACCTTCAGGCTGCGGTTCCGGGTCAGCGATTTCACGACCAGCTCGCGGGCCTCGGCGTTCGCTTCGAGGGCATCGAGCTTCACCGTCCATTTGCCATCCGCGTTCGTCGTCGTGCTCCGGCTCTGTCCCGCAAAATCCACCACCAACTCCTCCCCCGGATCCGCCCAGCCCCACACCGGTACGGATTTCCCGCGTTGCAGGACCATGTGATCGGAGAAGATCGAGGGCAGCCTCAGCTCGGCTGCATGGAGCACGGCCAGCGGCGCGAAGACAAGGACAGTGAGGAGTGCCAATCCGAGTTTCATTTCGGGGAAGCCTTCGGAGTCCAGTGTGCATCCAGCCTGGCGCGGAGGGAGTCGACGATGTCCGGATGCTGGCTGGCGACGTTGGTTTCCTCCCTCGGGTCGGACTCCAGATCGTAGAGCATGGGTTGAGCGGCTTTGAGCGCTGCGATGAGATAGGGTTTGAGGTAGTTGTCCGGCGGGATGGTCTTGAGCGAGCCTTCGGCTTCAAAGGTGCGTGGCAGAATGAGACGCCAACGACCGTCGGTGACCCACCGCCACACCACATTCGCGTTCACGTCGTCGAGCGTTTGCGAGCGAATGGTGAAGTCCTCGCCAAACACCTGCCGGCGCGTTTCGACGGCCGTGGCGTCGAGCAGATCGACGCCCCGGAGTCCCTCCGGAACGGGTAGTTGAAGCGCGGCGAGCACCGTGGGCACGAGGTCGATGGACGAGGCCAGCGCGGAGGACATCGCCGGCTTCACCTGTGCGGGCCAGCGCACGAGGATGGGCGTGCGATGCCCGGCATCGAACGGGCTCGTCTTGCTCTTCGGTGCGAATCCGCCAGTGGTGGGCGATTGGATCCAGCCGTTGTCGGTCACGTAGATGACGATGGTGTTTTCGGAAAGGTTTTCCTTCTCGAGATGACCGAGCAGTTCGCCGCAGGTTTCATCAAACCACTCACACATCGCCCAGTAGCGCGCCAGATGCGGCGAATCGGTCTTCGCGGCATACTTTTGAAAGAGACGCTCCGGCGGGGTGTGCGGTGTGTGCGGCATGAACGGCGCATACCACACAAAGAAGGGTTTTTGCTGCTTCCGTGACTCGGCGATGAAATCGTAGATCGGCTGCATGCCCTCGCGCCCGATGGTGAGTCCCGCATCGCCGTGGCGGGAGCCCCGCGACATGCCGTGAGTGAAGCCGCCGCGCGTGTAGTCGCCCTGCCACCACTTGCCGGTTTGAAAGCTCAGGTATCCCGCGCTCGCGAGCAAGCGCGGCAGCGTCGGCACCTGGTCGAGCATGCCATTCCACCGCGCGGTGAGTTCGGCGGTGGAACCGCGCCCGCCTTTGGCCTTCGTGCCCGGCGGCAGCGGCGGATCATTGGCGGTGACCTGGTGCTGATGCGGATAAAGCCCGGTGATGATGGTCGCCAGACTCGGACAACAGACGCTCGTGGGCACGAAACCGCGCGGAAACGCGAGGCTCTGTGCCGCGAACTGGTCGAGATGCGGCATCTGCACCTGCGGATGTCCCATGAAGCCGTAATCACCGGCGCCCTGATCGTCCGAGATGATGAAGACAATGTTGGGCCGCGCGGGAAGTTCCGCGGCATGCATGTCGGCAAACGTTGCGAGCAGCAGGGCGGCGAGAGCCGACCGAAGGAAGACAGCCTGCCATGCGGATTTCAACGAGATGCAGGCAAGGGTGAGGGCGTGTTTCATGACAACGGGTTGATTCACTCCTTCCATTCGGGCGAAGCGCGCGGTCCGGCAACTTCGCATTCACGCCTCGGAGCCGCTGTAAAGCGGACGGATGCTTCCTCCGTCTTCACCCATTCCGCTGCCTTGCGGTTGGCGGCAGTGATGGCGGTGAGAGCGGCGGTGTCAGGAGTCTCGTCGGAGGCGCGGGATCAATGTGGTTCAGCGTGATCGAGAAGAAGGGCTTGCCCTCCGGCGTGACGAACCATCAGCGGCCTTTGCGTTGCGCGAGGGTGAAGAACGTTTCCTCCGATTCGGCGCGAAAGGAGAACGCGGGGGCGATCGCGGGGGAACTCCGCCGTGGGATCGAAGGCCGCCATGTTGAGAGAAAAAAGATTGCCGATGGTGTTGAGATATTCGCGACGATTGAGACGGCGGAGAACCATGCTGCTCCCGTTGCTGGAGAGCGTTTCGCGGGCTTGGGCGAGGGCACCGGCCATTTGCTCGAGAAAGATCTCCCGCTCCTCCGGCGTGGGCTGCGGCGACTTTTTCGGCGGCATGTCCCCGAGGTGGATCTGCTCGAGGATGTCGTCGATAGCGATGAGGGTGTCGAGATCGGAGGCGGGAAGCGCCAACTCGTCGAAACGTCGATCGCCCTCCTGTTTCTCGGCGCCGTGGCAGTCGTTGCAGTAGGTGGTGAGGAAGCGGTGGATCTCGGAAGGATCGGCGTGCAGGGTAAGTGGCAGGACGAGAAGGAAAGCTAGTTTGTGCGTTAGTCCAAGACTCCATCGTTTCGAAATGGGCGTGAAGCCCGGGCAGGTATTTGCCTTCATGGAATTCAAGCGAGTCCGGTAAGCGTTCCCGTACTGGTGCCGAAGCTCTCCACCTCCGCCTCGAAGCGGTGCAGCATCGAGAGGTAGAGATTGCAGGGCATCTGGCGGTCCGGTCCTTTCGCGGGACAGCTCTTGTGTTCGCCGTGTTTGAAGCCGCCTCCGGCGAGGATGATGGCCAGATTCGTGTTCATATGGGAGTTGGCATTGCCCATGCCGCTGCCGAACAGCACCATCGAGTGGTCCAGCAGCGTGCCCGCGCCGTCCTCGATCGACTTGAGCTTCGCAAGGAAACGCGCGAATTGCTCGGGGGGGATGGAGGCGGCGATGCCGTGCAATGCGAGGAGGGCACGGGAACGCGGATTGCCGGTTCACTCGAGGCGGATGAGGTCGGGGGATTCGGTCGAGTCTTCAATCGCACGGATCGCCTCGCGGACGGAGGTGGCCTTTTCAATCATCAGTTTGGGGGGGAAGTCCTTCTCTTCCTTTTCGAAATAGTGCGCGATCTTCTCCAGTTCCGGGATGACCGATTTCGCGTGGGTGCCATAGGTGAGGAGGATCTTCATCAGTTCCGGCGTCCGTATTTGGCTCGCCCAGGGATTCTGGTCGCGGGTGTATTGCACGAGGGCGGCCATGCCTTCCTCGATATGGTGCCGAGCGAGGAGGCGGAGCCCTTCGACGCGGATCTGATCGGCGAACATCTCGCCGCTGGGCGCGGGTTGGATGATGGCCTCGTGAATCGCGGGCAGGAGCGGCCGGATCTCTTCGAGGGAGAGGTGTTGGTAAACAGAGGCGATGCTGCCGCGGGCGCGTCCGTCCTGGTTTTTCAGACCGGCTCGAACCGCTTCATAAAGGGCGGCGCGATCCACGCCTTCGAGCGAACGGCTCAGCATGCCATCGCGGTCGAACAGGGCAAAGGACAGGTAGCGTTGCTGCATGCCACGGGGATCTTTCTCCAAATCGACCTTGGCCAGCAGTTCGAGGAGTTGCGGGACCGCCGGCATGGCGGGTGCGCCGATCGCCGCGAGGGCCTCGGCGGCCTTGATCCGCAGCCAGAGATCCTCATGCGACAAGGTTTTCCGAAGCGCCTCGACCGCGGGGGCCCCGCGTCCGCGGAGGAAGGTCAATGCCTGGCAGGCGCCGTAGCGGGCCTCGAGGACCGGGGATTCGAGCATTGCGATCAAGGGCGCGGCGTTGGCATTTTTGCGACGGCCGAGAGCCATGGCAGCGCGCTCGCGGACGACGGGTGACCAGTTCTGGAGGCGCTCGATCAGTTGTTCATCGGTCAGCGAATCGTAGAAGGTGTTGCGGTCCTTGTTGTTCCATCCACGACCATCGAGGATGACTGCCTGGGCTTTGGCGGCGTCGAGTTGCGGGATGGTCGCAGAGCGTTTCCCGGTGAGAAAAATCTTCTTCAGCGGCATGGCGTAGGCGAGCAGGAAGGCTCCGGTGCAGTCCCAGCCCGCATAGCTGTCATTGCCCGGCTCCGGTGCCCCCTGGTGAAGAAAAGTGCCATCCCAGCGGCGGGCCAGGTCGAGATACCAGGAACCGAATTCCTGCATCCAGGCCCCCGTGGCCTGCGGTCCGGAATGCGCCACGCCGGGCATGGCCCAGATCAGGTTGAAGAAGTTGCCGGTGTGACCGGTGTCGCGTTCGGAGCCGTGGGAGGCAAGGCTCATGCGCGAGAAGAACTCGGCGCCCTCGGCCTCGTCGAGGAGGCTGAACAGGACCGAGGCCATGCCGCATTTGCCGTTGTCTTCGTGGTTCTCGATCCACGGGTGGTGATCACCATAAGGGATCGCTCCCTTGCCGATGTAAAATCGCAGCAAACGGGAACTGCGCTCGATCGCGAGGTCGATCGCGGGATCCTTGACTCCGGCAGCACGTGCCATCACAAGTCCGATCGTCATGGGGATTCCAGGCGAGTTCATCATCCCGTAGCCCCGGAGCCGGCCATCCGGCTTGGCAAAGGTGTGGCCCCAGGAGCCGACCGCGCTCTGACCCTTGGCCGACTCGATGGCGAGGCGTCCGAGGCCGGGCATCACCGTCGTATCACCGCTCGCCATGGCATACTCGGCCAGCAGCATCATGACGTAGCCGTAGCGCCATGATTGCATGTTGTCGGCGGAGAAGTCGGCCGCCCATTCGGCCTCCCGCTTCACCAGCGGCAGGTAGGTCGGATCGCCGCTCGCGAGGAGGGCGAGGGCATTGAGTGATCGTGTGATGGGCTCGCCCGACGGACCGTTGCCGTAGGAAGGATCGGCCATCCGCGCCGCGAGCGCCCGGCATCCTTCCTCAAGAATGCGCTGTGATTTGAGACAATCATACGGGGCCGTGGCCGAGTAGCTGCCGAGGACGGGCAGCGTCACCACGACCTCGTCCGTTTTGCCCGCCCGCCATCGTGTGAGGACCAGCTTCCCCGCACCGGCCTCCGTTTCGGCGGTCGTGAGGGCGAGGCCCAACTCCGTGCGCGGATCGTAGGAGAAGGGTTTGCCGGCGACTCCCAGGATCACGTCACCAACGGCGAGGATGCCATCCGCAGGGGACTTCTCTTCGACCTTGGTGATGAAGATTTGACGGGCGTCGCTCGTCACCAGTTTGTCGCAGTGCATCCAGCCCCGCAGGCCCGTGGCTCCGAGGTTCCAGTCGTGTTTGGCGTTTGGGGGAATGACACCCCCTTTCGTGAAATCGGGAGGCGCGGTGGTTTCATTCGGTCCGGCGGAGTGGCCGAGCGTCGTGAGAAATAGAGCAGGGAGGAGGAGGGCGAGTTTCATGGAGGGTGAACGAATCGAAATGAGCTTGATCAGTGATTGACGCGGTTCCGTTGTCTTCAATCTTTTGCCAGTCCCGCCATGGCCTCGGCGAAGCCCTTGCCGATGCCCCCGAGGATCTTGGCGGAACCGAGGTAGTGGAATTCGGCGTTGGAGACGCCTTTCTCGAGGATGAGGCGCTCCCGTTCGGAGAGGCCTTCGGCCCGCATCTTCTCCACGAGGCTTCTTTCCTCCGCCGGCTTCAGGCTCTGCTCCTTGGCGAGCTTTTTGGCCTCATTGGTGATGCCACCGTCTTTGGCGCGGGCGCGGGTCAGCTCCGGATCCCAGTAGTTTTCGGTGAGAACAGATGCGACCGTGCCCTTGAACTCCGGCAACTGCGCCGGGGCCGCCATGGCGGCGCGGAAGTTTTCATGCGTGCGCTGATAGCGCTTCTGTTCCGGCAGGTATTCCGAAGTCGGGCCACCGACCCCGAGCACGCCGATGACGAAGGGCAGGGCCGGTGTGTTGAGATCCCTGCGGACATCTCGGATGAAATGGGCCATCACCTCGCTGTAGGCGTCGTAGCCGCCGGGCTGGTCGCGGTTCGGATAGGTGCCTTGGTCCACCATGTCATTCCAACCCTGGAACCACACGAAACCGGCGATTTCATGGCCCTGCGAGGCATGGTGGTCCGGGACGACGCTCTGGAGGTCAGCGAGCACGGCTTTCACATGCTCGATCATCAGCCGGTAGTAAACGCCCGTTTCCCTCTCCTTTGCCGCTTTGATCGCGGCGATGTCTTTTCCCTGCTTTTGGAACTGTGCGAGCTGCGCTTCATTGAACCCGTAAGGTCCGGCGCTCGGTGGACGAAAATCGGTGTGCAGGCTTTTGCCGCCCCACGCAGTCTTGATGAGCAGAATGGGCGCATCGGTGAGCGTTTCCATCGTGAGGCCAAAGGTGAACTCGGGCCCGATCTTCGGTCCGTTCTGGCTCGCGCCGAAGCCTGCGGTGAGTTTGCCACTCCTGATCTCATCCGCGCTGCCGAGCGATGAAATCCAGACACGGTCACATACCTTCGGCTGGCCATCCGGGCCGGTCATCATATCCAGCATCGGCTTGGTGGCGGGGTCCATCCCGATGTGTTCGAAGGTGGCGATCTTCGCGTGGCCCTGCATGTTGGACTGGCCGGCGAGGATGAAGACCTTCAGCGGTTTGGCATGAAGCGGCGCTGAGAGCGCGAGAAAGAGGAAGGCGATGGCGGATCTCATGGGATGGTGGGAGCGGGCGTCAATTGGCGGAGCGGGCGGTGAACTCGGCGAATCCCACCAGTGTCGGTGTGGCCGTGGCCGACTCGATCGCGGCGACCCCCTGGTCGAACATCTGCAGGTGATCGGCGGAAACTTTCTTCACGTTCGCGAGGTAGGCGCGGATCTCCCCGAGTTTTGGAAGGAACGTCTTGGCGTGGGCGCCGTAGCGCTGGAGGTAGATGAGACAGTCTTTCGTGCGGTTTCTTTCACCCCATCGCTCCGGTTCCATCGTGCTGACGCAGAGTTCCATGCCTTCGCGGATGCCGAGGCGCGAGAGCAGGTCGAGTCCTGCCAGCCTCACCCCGTCGCCGAACATCTCGTTGCTCGGTGCGAGCTGCTGGATCGCTTTGACGATGTCTGGCAAGAGGGCGACGACATCCGCGTCGGTGAGCTTGTTGAATGTCTTGGAAGCTCCGCCGCGGGCGATGCTGTCCTCATGATGCAGGAGCGCCTGCAGGGCGGGATAGAGTTGGGCGCGGTCCACGCCCTCGAGGGAGGCCCCGAGAATGCTCTGCGGCCCGCGTTCTCCGGGATAGTTCGCGAAGAGCGCGAGACTGGCGGAGAGTGCGGTGTGACGGCGGGGATCGGCGGGGTTGGTGCCGACGGCCAAGGCGAGCAGGTCGCTCACGCAGGCCTTGCGCGCGTCAGGGCCCAGCGCCGGGATCGCCTCGGCGGCGAGACATTGCACCCACGGGTCGGAATCCCGGAGGGCGGCGCGCAGTTGCGGGGCCGCGGCATCGGCGCGTTTGCCGAGAGCTTCGAGGGCCTCGCACGCGCCGTAGCGGGCATCAGGGTTGCTGCTAGCGAGCATCTTCAGCAGCACGGGCAGGTGGTCGCCCTCGCGTTGGCCCAGCGCGGCGGCGGAGCGTTTGCGGACGAAGGGAGACCAACTCGTGAGTCCGGTGAGGAGCTGCTCGTCGCTGCGCTCTTCGTAGCGGTCGGGATCGCCTTTGAAGGCAAAATCGCGGCCGGCGGCGATGACTTCGGCGACCTGTTTGTCGTCGAGCGGCGGGACGGTGAAGGGTTTCTTGCCGGTGAGGCGCAGGCTCCGCAACGGCAGGGAATAGGCGATGAGATGCTGGCCGCTGCAATCCCAGCCAACGTATTTGTGGTGCTCCTCGGCTCCTTCGGGAGAGGGTTGATACACAAAGGCACCGTCCCAACTCCGGGCGAAGTCATAATACCAAGCCTGCTCTTTGAGATAGGCTCCGATGGCCTGCGGGCCGCAGCGGGCGACACCCTGCAGCGCCCAGAGGTAGTTGAAGTAATTGCCGGTGTGGCCGCGCTCGCGTTCGCTGTAGGCAGCGGTGGACATTTTGGCAAAGAACAAGGCCGCTTCGCGATCGCCGAGCAGATCAAACAGGACCGCTCCGGCGGAGCATTTGCCGTTGTCCTCGTGTGCGGGGTAGGGGCGGTGATCGCCGTAAGGAATGCCGCCCTTGTTGACCCACCAGCGGAGGAAGCCGGCCGCCTTCTCGATGGCCCGGTCGAGATCAGGATGTGTCACCCCGGTCTCGCGGGCGAGGACCATGCCGATGGTGAGGCTCAGGCCTGGCTGGTTCATCGCTCCGTAGCCGCCGAGATTGCCGCCCGGAACAGCGAAACGATGGCCCCAGGTGCCCACGCCGCTCTGGCCGCGCGCCGTTTCCAGTGCGAGACGCTCCAGGCCCGGCAACACCGCCGTGTCACCCGTGGCCGCGACATATTCCCCCAGAAAGATCATGAGGTAGCCGTAGTACCAGGAAAGAAATCCGTCCGTGGTGAAGTCAGCGGCCCATTCCGCCTCCTTCTTGATCAGCGGCAGATACGCCTGGTTGCCGCTCGCGAGCAGGGCGAGGGCGTTGAGGGAACGCGGGATCGGATTGAGGCCCTTCGTGTAATCCGGCGCAGCCATGCGCTCGGCCAGCGCGGCGCACCCGAGTTCGAGGATGCGCTGCGATTTCGGGCAATCGTAAGGGGCCGTGGCGCTGTAGCTGCCCAGCACGGGTAGCCGGAGCGTCACCGGTTCCGTTTTGCCGCTCCGCCAACGCAGCAATTTCAGCTCACCGTCGGATGCCTCCGCGGTCGTGATGGCTTGGGCGAACTGCACCCGTGCGTCGTCGGAGAACGGCGTGCCGTTCACCCCGAGGATGACATCGCTTTTGCTGAAGGCACCGTCCGCCGGCGAGCCCGCTGCTACCTCGGTGACGAGGATCTGGCGTGCCTCGCGCGAGTGGCCTTTCGCGGTGAAATACCAGCCGCGGAGCCCGGTGGGACCGAGCGTCCAATCGTGCTTCGCACCGGTCGGCAGGGTCGGATCGGTCGTGAAATCAGGTGGCGTGGCCGGTGCCTTCACTTCGGCGGACGAAGCGAAGCCGGGCAGCAGGAGGATGGCGAGGAGAAGTCTGAGTTTCATGACAAGTCGGGATTCAGGGTGGTAAGTCGGAACAGAATGAGTCGGGCTGGTGGGAGGTACAGGCTGGGGAAGGGTCTTTCAGGGTTCGGTGAGGAGCTTCTTTGCCTCCGCGACGCGGCGCTTCCGATCCTCCGCCTTCAGAGCGGTGATGAGTTCGTTGGTTTCCCCGCGATTCAGTAATCCAGGAGTTGAGGACTTTTTGCCGGTGTAGATTTCATACATGTCTGCGAGCGAGAAGGAATCGTTGCGCTGGGTGTCGAAGGGCAGATTCGAGAGATCGCTGGACTTGAGGGTTTCGAGTGGATTCCTCGCCCACGCGTAGCGGAAATAGACCGGATCGGGAACCCACTCGCTGGAAAGCACGATGGTGGAGCGTTCCCAGTTTGGCTGACCCTTTCCAGCATTCTTGTCGAACCATTGCGCCTCGGCTGGTTGGAAACGGCCGTCTTTTCCCGCGATGGCGAATCCCCGGATCGGACCGTCGTGGTAGGGGATCGCCCAGGAGTCGAGCTTCAGGATCAGTTTGCCGTCGGCGGCTTTCACCTCCTGGATTTGAGGCGGCAGCCAGCGGATGTTTTTGCCGTATTGTGTGGCGAGCGCCCACTTCGAGATGCGTTCGCCCACGGGAATTTTGATTTGGGGATGATACCAGGCGCGGTGCTGATCGAAACTGGCGGCGTAACCGATATTCTGGTCACCGGCCTTGCGCAGGTTCAAGAAAGTCTGGTAGTGGACTTCGCGGATGTAGTTTCCCTCGTCCACCATCGGCGGCAGGAAATTCTCGAGCGTCTGGGGCTGGTCCTGCGTCTCCTGGGTGATGATGCCGAAAGGCATGGCGGGATCATCGAAGGCGGTGCGCCAGGCCCGGATCATTTCCGGGAAGACCCGGGCATACAGCTTGTGTCCGTTCGGCATGAGGGCCTCGTTGTAGCCTTGATGCCAGATCGCGCCCTTCACCGGCAGCCCGGCAATCGTCGAGAGCGTGCCGGCGTAGAGGGTGCCGGGCCGGTTCATATCCGCTGCTGGACCCGGCTGCAGATCGGTGGGCGGTTGACGGTCGGGAGGAATCGGCTTGCTCTGCGCCTTCTGATTGGCGGCCCAGGTGTTGTACTGCTGGATGCGGTTCTCGAGATCCTTCTTCGGGTCGAACTCAGAAATCTTCTTATCCCATTCGGCCAGCGCATTCCTCACCTCCGGGGTGTCGATCTGCTGCAACACCTCGATCGGAGTCCAGGACATGAGCGTCGTCCCGCCGCGGGAGACATCGATGAGTCCGATCGGAATCCCGGTGGCCATGTGGAGGCGGCGGCCGAAGATGTAACCGATGCCCGACATATCCGGCACCGTTTCCGGCGAGCACACGTCCCAATATCCTTGACGGAAGTGTTGGCTGAAAAACGAATTCCACTGGTATTGGCGGGGAAACGAATTGCGTGGCTCCGGCCCGTTCTGTTGGGGCACGGTGAAGAGACGGATCTGATCAAAGTTCGCCGAGAGAATCTCGAGGGGACCTTCCTCCAGTTTGCGGATTTCGAATTCCATGTTGCTCTGGCCCCCGAGCAACCAGACATCGCCGACGAGGAGGTTCGTCAGCTCGAGGGTCTCCTTCTTGCCCTTCACCGTGATCGTGCGCGGCTCCGAACTGGCGGGCCTCGCGGGCAGTTCGACCTGCCAGGACCGGTCGTCGGCGGCGGTGGCCGTCCGGGTTTCCTTGCCAAAGGTCACCGTGACGGTCTCACCGGGCGCGGCCCAGCCCCGGATCGGGATGGGGCGATCCCGTTGCAAGACCATGTTGGACTGGAACAGGTTGTGGACGCACAAGCCGCTTCCGATCGCGGGCGTGTCGATCCGGTCCTTTCCCTCTTCCGGGGCATCCGCGGCGGGAAGGGTGGCAGCGAGGCCGAATGCTAGCAAGATGAGGAAGACGCTCTTCATCGCGAGGAAGCGTTCAACAGGGTTTCCGCAAAGGCCCTGCCCATCAGCGCAAAGGTCTTCGCGCAGCCGAGATAGTGGTAGCCGGCGTTCGAAGCTCCGCGCTCCCAGAGGGCTACGTCAGAGGGCGTGATGAGTTTGGCTTCGTAGTCCTTGAGGTAGGCACGCTTCTCTTCCTCGGTCATGTGACCATCGGCATTGGCGTGATCCTTGTGTTTGGAATTCAGGAAATGGCCCATCTGGCGGACTTGGGCGCGCTTCTCATCGATCACGGCCAGTTCCTCCGACCAGAAGGGCGCGGTGGGCACGGCGAAGACGTTGCCCTGGAACTCCGGCAGCCGCGACGGCGCCGTCATCGCCTCGCGGAAAGCGAGATTGTCTCCATCCGCCTTTGCCCCGCCGACGCCCATCACCCCGATGACAAAGGGCATCCCCGGCGCGTCGAGGTCTTTGCGCACATCGCGGATAAAATGGGCGAGCAGGTCGCTATAAACCGCGAAACGCCCCGGCTTGCCGCGATCCGGGTAGGTATGGCCGTCCACCATGTCGTTGAAGCCCTGAAACCAAACGAAGCCCGCAATCTCGTAGCCATCTTTCGCCTCGTAGGCGGGGCAGATTCGTTTGGGATCAGCTAGCACGTGTTTGACATGCTCGATCATGTAGCGATAGAAGCGGCCGGTTTCCTGTTTCTTCTCCGCGAGCCACTGATTCATGTCTTTCGGCACGCCATGGCCGGGAGGGCCGTAGTAGAGCTTTTTCTGGTAGTCGTTCAGTTCGTACGGTCCCGCGCTCGGTGGGCGGAATTCCGTGTTCAGGCTTCTTCCTCCCCACGCCGTTTTGATGATCAGCACCGGCTCGTCGAGCGCCGCGTCGAGTGTGAGCCCGAAGGTGAATTCCGGGCCGATCTTGCCGCCATCCTCCGTCGGACGATCGCCGCGGGCACCGTAGCCGGCGGTGAGTTTGCCGAAGCCTTCGCCATTCGCGCTGCCGTCATACCTCCCAGTGAGATAGGAAATCCAGACGTTCTCACAGACCGTCGGCTTGCCGTCGGATACGCGCATCTGTTTCAGGAGCGGGGCCGTGGCGGGATCGTCGCCGATGTAGTCGAAGGTCTCGATCTTCGCATGGCCCTCCATGTTCGACTGGCCGGCTAGGATGTAGACCTTGAGGGGGGCGGCACTAGCGTGGCCGCAGGCGAGCAGGGAGAGGGCAATGAGCGTGTGAATGTGATTCATGACAGTAGGTAGGGGGAGATGGGTTTTCATTTGGATTTCATTTGGTTTTCAACAGTTCGACCATTGCTTTGCCCATCGCTTCGCCGACATCCATGTAGACTTCCGCTTTGCCACCGTAGTGGCCGTTGCCGCTGCCGCCCTGCGCCATCGGGTGGGTGTAGATCGTTGCGACATTTCCCTTGAACCTGGGATATTTGCCGGAGGCTCCGTCGACCGCGAGCTGGGCGTCGAGAATCAGCGCGCCGTTGCCTTCGCCGCCCTTCACCGACTCGCCCATGGTCGCGAGGACGAAGGGCGCGTCGGGCGCGTTGAACTCCTTTCTCACCGACTCGATGAAATGCACGAGATTCCGCTCGTAGCGGGCCGCATGACCGGGATTGCCGGCGTCCTTTTCGCCCTGCCAGAAAAAGAATCCCGCGACCTCGTATCCCTTCGCGCCGGGATGGTGCCGGTCGAGTTCGGAGAGTACCGTCTTCGCGTAGGAAATGTCGTCGTCCCACTGCTTTCCGGCATACCAGTCGATCGGCTTTCCGTTCTTGTCCACCCAGGGCCCCGGCTCGGTTTTGAGGCCCTTGGCGGGATCGATTTCCCAGGACTCTGGCTTGTCCTTGTAGCCCGCATAAACCATCTTCTTGTCCACGCCGGCGCGGTCTTTGACGGTGAATTCATACCGCTCGCTGCCCGGCGGGAGCAGGTCCCAGCCCAGGCTGCGATTGCCGATGCAGCTCTTCAAAATCATCACCGGTTCCTCCAGGGCATCGCCGACGAATTCCGCGATGCCAAACTCCGGCCCGATCGTCTTGCACGCGTTCACCGTCATCCACTCGTTGTTCAGTCGCTGCATCGCACCACCGCCGCGGCCCTGCATCACGCGGACAAAGCGCACGTCCTTCCGTTCCGTCCATGCGCCCGAGGCATCCACGAGGTAAGGATACTTCTTTTCAAACTTCACGGCGTGTTCGAGGGACATGTCGCCGCCGGTTACCTTCCCGAGACCGACCATGTTGGATTGGCCCAGAAGGATGAAAACCTTGACCGGTTTGGAAAGATCCGCGGCTTCGTCCTGCGCATGGAGCGCTGCACCCGGCACGAATAGCGCGAGCGCGACGACGAGGGGACGGGGACAGCGGCGGTGGGGCGGAGGAGTGGGGTTCATAAGGTGACAAACTCGTTCTGAATTCTGCCGGTTACCCGGGCGCCGCGTTCCTCGACAAAGAGATTGATCTCGGTGCGCACGCCGAAATCGGGGAGGTAAAGCGCCGGCTCGATCGAGAAACAGGTCCAGGGAATGATGCGGCGGTCGTCGTGGGTTTCATAGTTGTCGATGTTCGCGCCGACGCCGTGGACTTCGCGGCCGATGCTGTGTCCGGTGCGATGGCGGATGAAGGCCCCCATCCCGCGCGACTCGATGCAGCCGCGGACCGCGTCATCCACCTCAAAGCCGCGGAGCGTCCGGCCCGCCGCCATGGCTTCCTGGACGAGGCGGATACCGGTGTCACGCGCCGCGACCACGGTGGCGAAGGCTTCGCGCATCGGGGCGGGAACCTCGTCGCCGCAAAAGGCCATCCAGGTGATGTCGTAGTAAACGCCGTCCGGCACGTCGATCTTGGCCCAGAGATCCAGCAGGACGAGGTCACCGCGACGAATCGGCGCGCTGCCGGTTTCCGGCGGGCAATAGTGAGAGTCGGCCGCGTTGACATTCGCGCCGACGATCGGCGGGTGGTTGGTGACCATCCCTGACTCCGCGAAACGCCGCATCACGAACTGCTGCACAGCATATTCGTCGATGGCCGTGCCGTTGCGGGTGGCGGTTCCAATGAAATCGAACGCCTCCTCGCGGATTCGGTCCACGTGGCGTCCCGCCTCGAGATGCAGCTCGAGTTGGGCGGGAGACCATTTTGCCTCAAAGGTCTGGATCAATTCCGCCGAACTGACCACCTCCGTGCCGAGGCTGCGGATGAGTTCCACCGTGCCGGCATCCACATGGGCCACGTAGGGAACCGCGCAATGCGGCGAGTACTGCATCGCGACCGTTCGCGCCCCGTCGAGCAACCGCCGCAGGGCCGGTTCCTGCTCCTGCCAGCGTGCATAAAGCTGTTTGTCGCCCGGCAGGGGATCGAGTTGATGCGGCTCGACGCGGTGCACGAGGCCGCGCGGTTCTCCGCGGGCGGGAATGAAATAATACCAGCGGCGCGAGACATGGCCGGCGATGGGCAAGCCGAGCACGCGGTAGGCGAGCGGGTCGCGGAGGTGATGGTCGAAGAACAGCCAGCCATCGAGTCCGAGGCGTTGCAGTTCCGATTGAATGCCTTCCAGATTCATTGGGCTTCGAATGCGGGCGGTAAATCGACCGGCAAATGCCGGTGCAGGTAGTGGGTGAGAGTGGTGTGAAAGTGCCGCACGGTATTGGTTCCTTCGGAAATGGCGTGGCTGCGGTTTGGGTAGGGTACGGCCGTGAAAACCTTGTTGTGGGCGATGAGTTCGTCGATCAGAAGCTCCGTGCCCTGATAGTGCCCGTTGTCGTCTCCGGTGCCGTGGATGAGCAGGAGATCGCCTTTCATCTGGTGCGCGTGGGTGATAGGCGAGCCGAGTCGGTAGTTCGCGGCGTTGTCCCGCGGCAGGCCCATGTAGCGCTCCTGATAAATGGTATCATAGAGGAGTTGGCTCGGATTGGGAGCCACCGCCATCGCCATGGCATAGAGCTCGGGGTAACGAAAAAGGGCATTCAGGCTCATGCTGCCGCCGCCGCTCCATCCCCAGACGCCGACGCGCGCGGGATCGACCTGAGGCCACAGCTTCAGGAGGGCGCGGACTCCGGCGGCCTGGTCATCCGCCGCGAGGATGCCGATCTGTCGGAAGGCCATCTTGCGCCAGGCGCGTCCGCGCGGGACGGGAGTGCCGCGGTTTTCGATGCTGGCGACGAGGTAACCCTGCTGCGCCAGCATCCAATGCCACATCCCTCGTTCGCCCTGCCATCTGTCCTGCACCGTCTGGCTGGCGGGTTCGCCGTAGACATGGATCAGCAAGGGAACCCGTCGGGCCGGGTCCAATGCCGGAGGTTTGATGAAGCTGACATCCAAAAGCACCCCGTCGCCGATCTCCACCCGGGTGAAGCCGGTCTCCGGAGCGCGCAGGGCGGCCACCCGAGCGCGGAGCGTCTCATTGTCTTCGACCACCCGGACGACCTGGTGGTCGGGAAACCGTACAAGTTCCACCACCGGTGGCTTGGCAAAGGTGGAATAGGTATGCATGGCCCAGCGGCCGTCACGGGAAAACTCGTAGTCGTGCCAGCCCGGCTGTGATGCCGGTGAGAGGCGTTCCGGCGTGCCGCCGCCGAGGCGCTGACGGTAGAGATGGTGCTGGGTCGGATTGTCCGGTGAGGCTGAGAAGTAGAGCCAGCCGTTCGCTTCATCCACCGCCCGGATCTGGATCAGGTCGAAATCGCCCCCCGTGATGCGTTCAAACCGCTCCCCATCGGTGCCGGCGAGATAGGCGTGTCGCCAGCCATCCCGCTCGCTCAACCACAGAAAGGCGGAACCGTCCTTGAGCCAGCGGATCGGATTGTCGTTTTCGAGCCAGGCGTCGTCGGTTTCGGTGAGGACGTCACGAATTGAGCCGGTCCCGGCATTGGCCAGCATGACCCGGTTGCGGTTCTGGAGACGATTGAGCTGCTGCACGAGGATGTGCTTCCCGTCGGGCGACCATTCCGCGCGGGGAAGGTAGTGTTCCCGCGGATCGCCCGGCAGATCGAGCCAGCACACCGCGCCTCCGTCGGCGCCGACCACCCCGAGGCGGGTGGCGGAGTTGGTTTCGCCGACCTTGGGATACGGAAACGACGTGATCTCCGGGTAGTTCCCGGCCGTGTTGTTGATGAGATGAAACCGCCCCACGCCGCGGGTGTCGAACTGCCAGAACAGGATCGACGAGCCATCGGGGCTCCAGCGGAAGGCATCGCGGATCTGGAGTTCCTCCTCGTTGACCCAGTCGGACGTGCCGTTGATGAGAGTGGCCGAGCCATCGGTGGTCACAGCGGCAATCGTCATCCCTTCCAGTTCCTGGACATGGACATTGTTCTCCCGGACATAGGCCACCCGGGTGGCATCGGGCGAAAACTTCGCGAACATGAGGGTGGCCGGCTCCGCGTCGCCACCGAGCTGCCGCAGAGAGCCAGGCTTATCGACTTCCAGCACCCAGTAGTCGCCGCGCGTCTTTTGCCGCCAGACCCGTTGGCTGTTTGTGTAGATCAGCACCCGCGATTCGTCTTCGGAGAATTCGAAGGAATCGATCTTCAAGGGTTCGCTTGCGCCCGCTGGAACGAGGGCACCGGCAGGCACGACGATTTCCTTCGCGCCGGTGGCGGCATCGTTCCGAACCAGGTCCTGTCTCTTGCCATCGCCTGTCGTCGTCTCGAGCGTGAAATACGATTCCGAGCGGCGGCTCCACCGGTAGGGGCCGAGGCGGCGCTCCTTGAACTCGCCTTCGGAGAAGATGCGGTCGAGATCGAGCAGGGCTGGATCGTTCCACCTCTTTTCCTCTTCGGCGGCCATGGGGGCGGTGATGATGGAAAGCATGAGAGCGAAAGTGAGGAGAATGAAGCGCTGGGAGGTCATGGGGCTTTCGTCTCCGGCCGTGGAGCCATGGAATCGGAGGCAAGCGTCCGCATTTCGGACAGTTTGCCGGCGTGTTCGGGCTGCGATGCGAGATTCTCCCATTCGTGGGGATCGGATGCGATGTCGTAGAGCTCCTCCGCGCCGTCATGGTAGTGGAGATAACGCCAGTGTTCCGTGCTGATCGCGTAGTTCTGCGGGTTGTCTAGATGGGTGAGGGCGGCGTGCGGCCAGTCGGCTTTCGGATTGCTCAGCAGCGGTGTGAGGCTGCGCTTGGTGATATCGGGATTTGGCGGCAACCCGCAAAGCTCGGTGAGCGTGCCGAACAAATCCACCAGGCTCACGGCACGGTCGCAAACGCCGGCCGCGCGGGTTCCCTCGGGCAATCCCGGCGCACCTTCGGGCACCCGGATGATGAGGGGAACGCGGGTGCCGACGCGCCAGCCAGTGAACTTCTGCCAGTGTTCCTTCTCACCGAGATGCCAGCCGTGGTCGCTCCACAACACCACGATGGTGTGGTCGCGCTGCGGACTCTTTTCGAGCGCGTCGAGGACGCGGCCGAGCATCGCATCGGCGAAATGGATAGACGCGAGATAGGCCTGGATGCCTTTTTTCCACTGCCCGTGCTTCTTGATGTGCTCGAAGTAGCGGTTCCGGGCGATGCGTTGCCCTTCGGCGGGCACATCGTCGAGATCAGTCTCCAGATATCCCAGAGGAAGCTGGATGCTTTCGAGCGGAAACGGTTCGAAATACGCCTTCGGCACGAACCAGGGCTCGTGCGGGCGGTAGATTCCGCAGGCGAGGAAGAACGGCTTCTCATGCTCGCGCGATAGCTGCTCGCAGATCCATTCGGTCACAAGCCAGTCGCCGCCGAACTCCTCGTCGGTGACCTCGAGGGCAGCCCAATCCGTCTCCACATACTGCCACGGCCCACCGCGAGGCAGGCTCACCGGCCGCTCTTTCGGATAAAAGGTGCGCGGAAAGGGATCGTTCTTCGCCTTGTCGGGAAAGTAGTCGTCCCATGATGGTGGGTCGATGACGTAGTGCAGCAGTTTTCCGGAGCCGGCCGACCAGTAGCCGTGGCGCGAGAAATAGCGCGGGAGCAACTCCGCCTGAGGCAGCACCTCGCGCATCGTCTGCTGGTTCCGATAAAGCCCCGAGCGATGCGGAGGCAGCCCGCTGAAGATCGCGGTGCGCGATGGATTGCAGGAGGCCGCCGGGCAATAAGCGTTGCGGAACAACACGCCGCTCGCGGCGAGACGGTCCAGATTCGGCGTCTTCGTCTGCGGATGCCCTCCGAGGCAGCCGATCCAATCGTTCAGATCATCCATCGCGATGAACAGCACGTTCGGCTTCCGCTCCGCGGCGGGAAGACCGCCGCCGAAAAGCGCGAAGAACGCGAGAATGACGGCGAACGGTTTCATGGACGGCTGCGACCGGAGGCGCGGGATTGTTCGAGGAGGTCGCGGAGTTCCTTCACGAGTCCGGGTTTCGCGGAAAAGCGGTTGGTGGTTTCGCCGGGGTCGTTCGCGAGGTCGTAGAGTTGGCCGGGAGCTTCGGGGTCGGTTTCGGGCAGGGCGAAGGGCTTCAGCCCTCCGGTATCGTAGCGGTTCCCGCCGGAGCCGCGGTGATCGAGGTATTTCCAATCGCCGCGACGGATCGAGAGCGTTTTGGCTCCGCTGAACGCCTGGGTCAGCAGATAGGGGCGGACCGGGGTCGTGGTCTTGCCTTCCAAAACCGGCAGCAGGTCGAAGCTGTCCTCGGCCGCATCGCGGGGCAAGGCGAAGCCGGTGATCGCCGCGAGCGTGGCCATCACATCGGTCAGGCAGACGAGTTGTTCACTCGTCGTGCCGGGCTTGACCCGTCCCGGCCAGCGGACGATCAGCGGCACGCGGTGACCGCCCTCCCACGAGTCGCGTTTGATGCCGCGCCAGGGCCGTGCCCCGTCGTGATCGTGATCGGCCCGCATGTGAACGACGCTGGCGACCTCGGGTCCGTTGTCGCTGCTGACGAGGACGAGGCTGTTTTCGGCGAGGCCGTGCTTCTCGAGCTCCGCCATCAGTTCGCCGATGATCCAGTCGAATTCGTGGATGAAGTCCCCGTGCGGGCCGGCCTGGGTTTTTCCGCGGAAGTTTTTTCCGGCAAAGGACGGCAGGTGGACTGCTTGCGTCGCGTGATAGAGGAAGAAGGGACGGTCCGGAGAGTCGCGGACGTGTTGCGCGAGGAATTCGCGGCTTTTTTCAAGAAAGACCATGTCCACCTCCTCCATCGGGAAATCCGGAGCGATGAGCCCTTCCCGGCAGTCGTTCGCATAAGGGTGTTTTGGCAGGGTGGAGCGGTCGAGCGGCTTGACCGGTGGCACCGGGATGCGGTCGCCGTCGATGAAGGCATAGAGCCAGTCCGTCGTCGGACAACACGCCGTCCCGAAGAAACGGTCGAAGCCGTGATCGAGCGGTCCGCCTTCGATACGGCGGGAGTAGTCGATGCGTTTCACCGCTTCGAGTCCGCCGTCGTGGATGGGCCTTCCGTCCGTGTCTCGAACGGTCAACCCGACATGCCACTTGCCGATGGCGGCGGTCGCGTAGCCTTGCTGTTTCAGCATCGCGGGCAACGTGAGCCGGCCCGGTTCGATGAGGGAAGGCCCGCCCACGCCGGTGAAGACCGTGCCGCCATTCGGAGCCCGGAAGGCCATCCGGCCGGTCATGAGGCTGTAGCGCGAGGGTGTGCAGACTGTCGCGGGACTGTGGGCATCGGTGAAACGCATTCCCTCGCCCGCGAGACGGTCGAGGTTCGGCGTGGGCACCTTCGATGCGTCGTTGTAGCAGCGCACATCCCCGTAGCCCAGATCGTCGGCAAGGATGAGGAGGACGTTGGGTTTCGAAGGTTCGGCCCGCGCCAAGACCAACCCGCCCGTACAGGCGAGGCCCACGAGGAGCGAAATCCGTGGCAATGGCTTCATGGCACCTCGATGACAAAGGCCGGTCGCGAGAGGACGGCGTTGGCTTTGGCTCCATAATAATCGGAGCGCCAGAAATCCTTCAAGTCCGCCGACGTGATGAGCTGGAGCCCCGGCGTCGCGACCGCCGGATTGCACAGGATGTAGAGATCCTCCTCCGCAAGGTAGCCGCAGACGCTGAGGGTGTGTCCGGCGAACCCTCCCGCGTATTGCGGGCCGATGTATTTGAAATCGACGACCACGGGACGGCCGGCGTCGAGTTCGCGTTTCAGCATCGCGGTGGCTTCCTCGAAGCCGGCATCATCCGGCGTGTAGGTGACGAGCTTCCAGTTTTGGCCGATCTTTGCCGAGGCCTCGAGCAGATGCCACCAGTCCGTGCCGGTGCCGAGGGGACTCGGACAGAGCTTTTTGAAATCCCAGCCGCCGATCTCGCTGCCTTGAAAGCGCGCGAACGTGGCGCAGGCGGTCGCGCCGCAGTTGTTGTAGCCCTGGTGGATGTGCGGCATGGGGACAAAGGCGAACTTCCCCGGCTCGCCCTTGCGCCGGCGATAGTCGATGAGCTTCAGGAGATCGGCCCCCTGTTGGGCAGAAGCGTTGTCGGAGGGCTGGGCGGGATGGCCGGTTTCGCCGGTGGGGTGGAGTTGGGAGGCCTTCGTCCAACTCGCTTTCGCCGCCTCGAGATCTCCGGCTTGGAATTGCATCTCCCCGAGGACGACCAAGCCCGAGGCATTGCCCAATTCCGCGGCCCGTTCAGCGAGACGGCGGGCTTTTGCGGGATCGCGCGGGACGCCCTCTCCCGAGAGATAAGCCATCGCCGCCGCCGCCGCCGCGCGACCGTGCCCCATGGCCGCCGCCTTCTCCCACCATTCCAGCCCCTTCGCGCAATCCTGCTCCGTGCCCTGCGCCCCGTAATGGCACTGCCCGAGATTGAAGGCCGCCTGAGCCGATTCCCCCGCGGCTGCTTGGAAGTAGGCCAGGGCGAGCGGCGTGTTGCGCTTCACCATCGCGCCGCGGAGATAGGCAAAGCCGACGAAGTCGAGTGCCTCGGCATGGCCCTGATCGGCGGCCCGGTGCCCCCAGAGCATGGCGGCCGCAGGATCCTTTTCGACGCCCTTGCCATCACGATAGGCGATCGCGAGCGAGAGTTGTGCCGCCGGATCGCCTTGCGCAGCCGGCTCCAGAAGCGAGCGGAATTCGGCCTCGTCGGCGGCGGCAATCGTGGCGGTCATCAAAAGCGCGGTCAAGACTTGGCGAAAGAGCTGCATCAGAGCGGAAACGTAGGCCATGGCGGCGGCGGGGACGGCGAGAAGCGAACGTTTCGACTGTGACTGAATCCAAGCGCTCGAGCAGCCGTTTTCGCGCTCGACAACCTGTCCATCAATGGGGCAGGTTTCGGCCCATGCCCTTTGCCCCGCAACGCATCGTCGAACAAGTCACCGACCACCTCCGGACCGCCCTCCGCGCAGGACGGTGGCAGGGGCGCCTGCCCGGTCGCGAGCGCCTCGCCGGGGAACTGGGGGTGAATGCCAAGACCATCGAAGCCGCCCTGCGCCAGTTGGAGCGCGAAGGCGTGTTGATGAATCCGGGGAAAGGCCGGCGGCGACAGATTGTCGCGGGGGAGGAGCGGCCCGTCGCCCCGTTGCGCATCGCCCTGCTCCTCAGCGAAAAGGACGACGCTCGCTTCGATTTCATCGTCGATATCCGGCAGCAACTGCTGCTGGCAGGTCACGAGGCCTTCCATGCCGAGAAAACCCTCATCGATCTCGCGATGAATCCCGATCGCATCGCCAGCCTCGTCGCGCGGACCGCGGCGGATGCCTGGATCGTGGTGGCGGGCTCGCGCGAGGTGCTGGAAAGCTTCGCCACCGGTTCCGTCCCGGCCTTTGCCCTCTTCGGACCGATGACCGGCATCCGCATCGCCGGGGCCGGGCCGCGCAAGGCGCCCGCCATCGTCGAGGCGGCGCGGACACTGCTGGGTCTCGGGCACAGGAGACTCGTCATGCTGGTGCGGCCGCGCCGTCGCGAACCCGTACCGGGCGTGCCGGAGCAGGCTTTTCTCGATGAACTGCAGGCGCACGGCATCGTGCCCGCGCCCTATCACCTGCCCGAGTGGGATGAGACGCCCGAGCGTTTTCACGCCATGCTGGAGTCCATCTTCCGCGTCACGCCACCGACGGCCATGATCGTCGACGAGGCGGCGCTGTTTGTCGCAGTGATGCAATTCTGCCTCGCCCGGCGGCTTCGGGTGCCGGAGGATCTCTCGCTCGTCTGCACCGATGCCGATCCCATTTTCGCGTGGTGCCGCCGGAGCGTCGCCCACATCGACTGGAGTCGCGGACCGGTGATGCGGCGCGTGTTTCAATGGGCTGACGGGCTCAGCCGTGGCCAGGGGGATGTCCGTCAGGTTTCTTCGGTGGCGAAATTCGTGCCCGGCGATACCATCGGCCCGGTGCCGAAAAAAGCCGGGTGATCGTGCTTGGTTTCGAAAAGCGGAGAGCCTGGCGGAGATTATCTGCCTGCCGATTTCCGATCAGACAGGGTATCATCTCCGATCAAACAGGGTCTCATCGGGTCCACCGGATTTTGGCCACCCAGACGCGGTTGTCGGCGCCTCGGGCGACGAGGGAACTCGGGTCGTGGGCGGCGGCGCCGGGCCCCTGCATCCATTCGGCGGCGGTCACCCAGACTTCGTCGGGACCGATCGGGGTCACGCCGAAGTTGCCCAGCCGGGCGCCTTTTTCCGGCACCAGCACGCGTTCGGTGGCGCGGATGACGTGCAGCTTTTCCGGATCGACGCGGGCGATGAAGAGCGGGGCGCGGTGGCGAAACACATGGTCGTTGTTCGCTCCCCGGCGCGTGTAGACGAGGTAGAGATCGTCTCCATGGGTGACCCAATGTTGCTGGGTGTTGTAGTTTCCGAGGTCCGAGCCGTCGTCGAAAGTCCAGGGCCGCGGCTCGCCGAATTGCTGGCCGTCGTCGCTCGCGGCGACGTAGCCGTGCGAGTCGTTGCGCATGGTGAGGAAAAAGCGGCCGCCGGCCCGGGCGAGGGACGACTCATAGAGCCCGCGGCCGGAGTCGACAGTCAGCTCCGAGCCGTGGCCGGCGTAGGTCAGCGTCTCGCCGTCGAAGCGGCAGCGCAGCACGGTCGCGTGGTAGCGCTTGGCGGAGGCTTCCTTGAAATGGATCGGGAGCAGGATGTCGCCGTTTTCGAGATCGACCCGCTGGGTGCAGCCGGCTCCGGCATTTTCGAAGCGGGGCTCGTCCGGCATGGCGAGGGCTTTCCAGCCCGACCACGCGCCGGTGGCGGGATCAAAGGCGGCGTAGGCGGTGGAGCGCGGCCTGACTTCGGCGACGCGGTTGTTCTCATAGACGACGGTGTGCCCGGTGCCGAGTAGCTTGCCGGAGGCGGCGTGCCACTGGGGCCAGAAGTCGCAGACGGTGATTTCGAGGTCGGCTTTGCCGCCGTAGGCGAACGGTCGGCGGCCAAAGCCGGGCAACTCGGCGGGCGCGGACCAGCTTTTGCCTCCATCGGCACTGCGCAGGTCGTGGAGGGCGAAAAACACATCGGAGCCGGAGAGTTGCAGCCGTTGCAGGGTCATGATGACGAGCGGTTGCGGCCCCGAATGGGCGCCCATACCGGCAGGGATGGCTCCCGCGCGGGCATGGACCCAACAGTGGGTGCCCTCGAAGCCCTGCCGGGCGACGGTGAGGTCGATTTCGAAATCAGCCGCTGGAGCGGGGATCGCCAGGGCGGCGGCCAGCAAACCGGCGGCGAGGCTGGGGCGGGGGAGGGAGTGCATGGGGGATCTCGTGGGTAAGAGGCTAAATCGGATGCTACCAAGGTCGGAGCGGGTTCCCCAAGCGAAAGCGTCTGGCGCATTGGCGGCGCCGAAATGGCCGGAAAAGGGCCGGTTTCGCAATGTTGGGAATAATTTCCATAAATTTTAGCATTTATGTTGCATCTCTACCTAGAAAGGGTAAATTTTTATAGAAATCATGAAAAAGCCTCAAATTCTTGCGTCCCTGGCCTTGGTTGCCCTCATTATCTTGGTGGCGATCGGCCTGATTCGCCGGCCTGCTGAGACTTCCGCGGGTGATTCCCACGCGGAGAAGGCCGTGGCGGCCGTGACGCTGGCGCCGACCGAGGCTCCGCAGGAGGAAAAGCCGGCGGTGGTGGTCGAGACGCTGCCGGATTTTCTGACGGACGACTTTCTTTCGGCTTCGCTGGCGGCTTTGAAACAGAATGGTTCGGACCTGGCCTTGCCGATGCCGTCGAAGCACTTGGTGCGTTGTGAGACGTCGGCGATCGCGGACCGCATGATCGCCTGGGGTCGGGCGAACGGCTTCGAGGCGGCCGAGCCGACGGTGTTTCTGGGACACGGCGGCGTGGAATTTTTCGATGTCGAACTGCGCCGCACCGAAGTGCCCGATCCGGCGCGCATCCAGCAGCAGGGCCGCCAAGTCCTCGGCGAGGTCGCGCGCACCGAAGGCGCCGAGTACGCCACCTGGGTCGGCGAGATCGTCGGCCGCTGAGGTTGTCCGCCTTTTTCTACCCAAACCGTTTTCCCGTTCCCACGACTATGAAACACATCCCCACCACCGCTCTCCGCGCCTTCGCCGTGGCCGCAGTCCTGATGGCCGGCAAGGTCCTGGCCGACACGGCTCCGACCGATGGCTTGGTCAACTACGAGACGCCCCACGTGCATCCCATCGATCTGACTCCGGATCGGCAGACGTTGCTGGCGGTGAACACCGCGGCGCACACGCTGGAAATCTTCGACGTGCGCGGCGGGACGCCGGTGCTGGTCGACAGCGTGGCGGTGGGCATTGATCCCGTGTCGGTGCGCGCCCGGTCGAATACGGAGGCTTGGGTGGTGAACCATGTGTCGGACAGCATCAGCATCGTCGATCTGACCCTGAAAGCGGTGGTGCAGACGCTGACGACCAGCAATGAGCCGGCCGATGTGGTGTTCGCCGGTACGCCGGCGCGGGCTTTCGTGAGCTGCTCGGAAGTGAATCGGGTGGAGGTCTTTGATCTGGCCAATCTGGGCGCCGCTCCGACCCGGCTGGCCATCGGCGGCGAAGATCCGCGCCACCTCGCGGTCAGCCCCGACGGTCGCACCGTGTATGCCGCGATTTTCGAGTCCGGCAACGGCACCACCGCCATCAGCGGCGGCGGCAGCGTGACGGCGCAGAATGTGGTCTCGCGCCCCGAGGGACCCTATGCCGGGCAGAATCCGCCGCCGAATCGCGGCAATTCCTTTGTGCCGGCCATCAATCCCGCCCTGCCCGCGCCGCCCCGCACGGCGATGATCGTGCGCAAGAACGCCTCGAACCGCTGGATGGACGACAACAACCGCGACTGGTCGATCTTCGTGAATGGCTCGCTGGCCAGCCTGACGGGTCGCGTGGCCAACTGGGACCTGACCGACCGCGATGTCGCGGTGATCGATGCCCAGACGCTGGCGATCTCGTATCAGACGCGCATGATGACGACGGTCATGGCCCTGGGAGTGAATCCCGCCACCGGCCGCGTCACGGCGATCGGCACCGAGGCCATCAACGAGGTGCGCTTTGAGCCGATCCTCAACGGCATCTTTGTGCGGGTCCGCGCGGCCAGTTTCGGCGGCGGCGGGGCGGCGGACAGCGATGATCTGAATCCCCATCTCACCTATCAGGTCGCCACTCTGCCGGCGGATCAGCGCCAGCAGTCCATCGGCGATCCGCGCGGCATCGCGTGGCGCCAGAATGGCCAGCAGGCCTTCATCACCGGCATGGGGTCGAACAATGTCGTCATCATCGACCCGGCGGGCAACCGGCTCGGCCATTTCACGGTCGGGCAGGGGCCGACCGGCATCGTGCTCGATGACAGCCGCGGCATCGGCTTTGTGATGAACAAGTTCGACGGCTCGATCTCGACGGTGGATCTCAATGCGCGTCGCCAGACGGCGGTGACCGCCTTCAACGACCCCACGCCGGCGGTGATCAAGGAAGGGCGCCCCTTTCTCTACAATACCCATCTCACCTCGGGCCTCGGTCAGGTCTCCTGCGCGTCCTGCCACGTTGATGCCCGCACCGACAGGCTTTCCTGGGACCTGGGAAATCCCGCCGGCACGATGGATACGGTGCTGCGCGCGGACAACAACACGGGCAACACGACCGGCACCACCACGGTGCATCCCATGAAGGGGCCGATGCTCACGCAGACGCTCCAGGACATCATGAATTACGACCGGCTCCACTGGCGCGGCGACCGGGCCGGTCTCAGCACGTTCAATGGCGCCTTCACCGGGCTGCTGGGAGCGGAGCGCCAGCTCACCTCGGCCGAGATGGCCAAGTTCGCCGCCTTCCTCGGCACCATTCACCTGCCGCCGAATCCCTACCGCCGCATCGACAACACCCGGCCGGCTTCGGTGACGCTGCCGGACGGCTCCACCGCCACGACCGCCTCTTTCAACGCCTTGCGCGGGCAGAACAGCCGCGGCAACAACTGCCTGCAATGCCACCTGAACGGCGACACCCGCAACGACGCGTCGAATGTAGAGCTGAGCCAGGCATTCATCGCGCCGTCCTTCGCGCCGTTCTATGACCGGCTCGGCTTCTGGCCGCGTAGCCAGAATGGGTCGACCTCGGGCTTCGGCTTTTTCCATGACGGCGCGGATTCGATCGGGGGGGCGGCCCGCACCACCACGGCGGAGAACCAAACCGACATGCTGGCCGAGATCCTGACGCTCGAGGGCCCGGGCGGACCGCTGACGGGCAGCGAGCGACGCCAGGACACGCATGCCGGCGTGGGGCAGCAGATCACCCTGCGGGGCACGGTGACCACCGCCCAGCGCAGCCGGGTCGATCAACTGATCGCCATCGCCAACGGCAGCACCCATGCCGATCTGATCGTGAAAGGCCGCGTCGCGGGCGTGAAGCGGGGCTACCTGCATGTCTCCGGCACGACTTTCCAGGCCGACAAGCAGGGCGAGACCCGCACCCTCAACGACCTGCTGGCGCTGGCCGCCTCGGGCAATCCGCTGACTTTCACCCTCGTCGCCAACGGCATGGCGAACCGGCTCGCCCTCGATTTCAACCGCAACGGCGTGCTCGACGGCGACGAGACCACCTTCACCGAGGATCCGAACAACCTCCTCCGCAACGGCGGCTTCGAGAGCGGCCTGACCAACTGGGATGGCGGCGGCACCTTCGCCGCGACGGCCACGCCCCACAGCGGCGCGCGCTCGGCGACCATCGGTGAGTGGTCCCACATCGTGCAGTCGGCCACGGTGACGGCGGGCTCGAACTACCAACTGTCCGGTTTTTACTTCAGCCAGGGCAGCGGACAGAATCTGGAGGCAGGCATTTCTTTCTGGAGTTCGAACGGCACCTGGGTGGGCGACCGCGTGGTCTCGCTGGCGCAGGTCAGCGGTTACACCGCCTTCAGCAAGGATGTGACGGCACCGTCCGGCGCGGCAGTCGCGTCCGTCTGGGTGCTGGCCGGCGGTGGTGGCGGAGCCACCGTGGACCAGATTGTCTTCAAGGCTGGTGGCAATGGAGACGGCCAGGGAGGCGGCGGCGGCAATGGCGGCGGCGGTTCGCAGAACCTGCTCGACAATGGTGGCTTCGAGTCCGGCCTGACGGGCTGGGATCGCGGCAATGCCGTTTCCCTTTCGACCACAGCCCGCGAGGGCGCACAGGCCGCCCGCATCGGCGACGAATCCTTCATCGTGCAGGGCAAGGGCGTCAACGTGGGTGAGAATCTGGAACTGCGCGGCTCCTACTTGTCCACCGGCAATTCCCAGCGTCTGGAGGTCGGCCTGTCCTTCTGGAATGCCGCCGGCCAGTGGCTCGAGGATAGCACCATCGTGCTGTCGAATTCCGCATCGTATCGCGACTTCACGGTGTCGGCCACGGTCCCGCCGACCACCACGGTCGTGACGGTCTGGGTGTGGAGCGGCGCCGGCGGACAGATCACGGTCGACTCCCTCCAGTTGCTCCGCACCGGCGACGGGAACTCGACGAATCTCTTCAGCAACGGTGGCTTTGAGAGCGGCGGCCTCGCGGGATGGGACACCGGTGGCTCGGCCTCGCTGGTCGGTGGCGCCCGCACGGGCTCGAATGCCGTGCGGCTGGGCTCCGAGTCGTTCGTGGTCTTCAATCGCGCTGCGGCAGCGGGTGAGGTGTATCGGTTTGGCGGGTTCTATCGCACCGAGGGCACAGGAACGGGCAACGAAGCCGGCATCAGCTTCTGGGGGGCGGATGGATCGTGGCTGGGTGACAGCAAGACGACCCTGACGGCGGCCTCCGGCTACACCGCCTTTGAGGTGCTGGCCCAGGTGCCGAACGGCGCGACGTCGATCTCGGCCTGGGTCTGGAGCGGCACCAATGGCGTGGTCATTACCGACGACCTCGACCTGCGGCAGAATGCGACCACGGCCCAGGGACAGCTCGCGGATGTCAATGCCCGGTCCGGCTCTGTCGGCGATCTGGAAATCACCGAGGGTCTCTTCACCAGTGGTGCGGAAAAGGGCCGCGCGGTGTCCTTCGACTTCGGCAAGGGCGGCGCCTACAACGGTCTGTTCTTTGGCCCGGTCGGCGACGACGGGGTGGAACCGGTCACCGGCGGTCTGACCAGTCTGATTCTCCGCACGGATGGCATTTTCAGCGGCCAGGGTGTCCTTAACGGGCGCAAGATCGTGCTGAAGGGCCGATTCGATGCGGGTGGCAGCCACAGCGCCGTCTATGCCGATGGCAGCCGTCTCGAACTGCGCCTGTTCGAAAACGACGGAGCCATCGATCTCTACGGCCTCTTCATCGATGCCGCCGGTGTCGAGAGCCGGCTCCGGGCGCTGCGGGGTGGCTATTCCAAGGCCGCGCCCGCGCCGCTGGCCGGTGTTTATACCCAGTTGCTTCCGGGTTCGACCGCGTCTCAGCCGACCGGGTATGGTGTCACCGCCATTGCCCCGACCGGCATCGTGAAGACGGTGGGCCGGCTGTCCGATGGCCGCTTGTTCAGCCACGCCGGTTATCTGTCCGCCCGCGATGAATGGTCGCTCTTTGCGATCATCGCCACGAAGCCGTCGGTCGTGCTGCTCGGGGGCGAACTGGCCTTTCGCGACACCGGCGGAGTGAGCGACTTCGACGGCAAGCTCCAGATCGCCGGAGGCGGCACCGGGGCGGGCGTCAGCGCCAGCTTTGTGACGGCGATCGGCTCGCGTTTCGCACCGGTCGCGGGACGCCCGCTGATCGATGGCCTCACGGCGACCGGTGGCGAGGCCATCGCCCTGTTCCAGGATGCCGCCTCGGGTGGCGAAGACTACTGGCCTGTCCTTTGGCAGGCCAATAACCGGATCGTGGCCACCGGCACCCGCCGCTTCGCGGGTGTGGTGAATCCCCGGACCGGCGTTTTCACCGCCACGGCGATCGATTTGGCCACTGGCTTCCGCGTCGCGGTCGAAGGCGTCGTCTTCCAGCGCCAGGGGCTCGTCGGGGGCGGTTACCGGGGCAAGACGGTCTCCGGCTCGGTCATTCTGACTCCCGGAAAATGGTGAGTTGCGAGGCCCCTCGCCACGCTGGGCCGGATAGGCTACACGGCGGGCAGGGGCGTCAACTCCTTCACCATCGTCTGGCCGGGAAGCAGCGTGATGTGATTGTGGGCCAGCGGGCAGGCCGAATCGAATGAGACGGCCCCATCCCGCGGTCCGACGCTGAACTGGCAGGCCGGGCTGGAAACGGCGGAGTAGAGAATGCCATCGCGGGTGATCTGCAGGCCCCGGTGCAGGTGACCGAAAAAGACGCCGCGATTCCGCGCCGCCCCGGCTTGGGCCAGCAGGCGGTGCAGGTCGGCTCCGTTGCGCAGGGGCAGGTGCTCATCGATCCACGGCGAGCCGATCGGTAGGGTGGGGAAATGGAGAAAGACCGCGTATTCACCGGGCCACGCCGCGAGATCGTGCCCGAGGGCGGCGAGCTGGTCATCGGGCAGCCGGCCGTGGGGACCCTCGGTTTCGGGCACTTTGGCGTCTAGGAAATAGAGGCGGAAACCGCCCAGGTCGATCCGGTAGGCCAGTCGATCTTCCACGTTGGGTCCCAGCGGCACGAGACCGGCCGGATGCGGCAGCAGGCGGCGCATCATGGCCGCGTCGTCATGATTTCCCGTGACGTAGCAAACCGGCGCGCGCAGTCGCATCAGCCGGTCGGCGGCGAGTCGGTAGGCCTCGGGGTGCGGATCATTCGCCACATCGCCGGTATGGACGATGAGGTCCGGCACAAAATCGAGCCCGTCGATGGCGGCGATGAGCGCCTCCAGACGGGCCAGCGGACGGGCGCCCCGCACCTCAAAGTCCGGATCGGGACCGATGTGGGTGTCGCTGATGTGGATGATCTGGAGCATGGGCGGGCCTGAGGGCGCGATCAGGTCAGGGCTGGCGCTGCTGGGCGAACAGCCAGTCCCACAGTTCCGCCGTGTCATAGGCCGGCGTCCAGGAGTCGTGGCCTGCCTCGGGGTAGGCAGTGTATTTCACGGCGGTGTTGCCGGCCTTTTCGAGGGCATTGATCAGGCGGACGGATTCCTCCGGGGGGACCACGGTGTCTTTTTCCCCGTGAAAGGCCCAGACCGGAAGCTTGCCGAGTTTGCGCATGTGGTAGGGCACTCCGCCGCCGCAGATGGGCACGATGGCGGCAAAGCGGTCCGGGGCCTGCGAGGCGAAATGCCAGGTGCCGTAGCCGCCCATGCTCAGGCCCGTGAGGTAGAGCCGCGCGGGATCGAGGCGGTAGGTCTTTTCGGCATGGTCGACCAGTTCGAGCACCGGCTGGTCGGTCCACCAACTGTCGGCCGGGCACTGGGGGGAAATGACGACCGCGGGGAAACGCCGGCCGGCTTCGATGAGTTTCGGGGGGCCGTGCTTCTTCAGGACCGACAGGTCGCTGCCTCGCTCGCCGGCGCCGTGGAGGAAGACGACGAGCGGCCACTTCTTGCCGGCATTCTCAGGGGCGTCATAGCCTTCGGGGAGTTGCACCAGATAATTGAGCGACAGTTGGCGGGTGACGCTGGCGGTGAATGTGGCGCTGCTTTGCTGGGCTTGGGCGGCAGATGGCAGCGCCGCTAGCAGCGAGAGAGCAGCCAGGGCGACGAGGGACGAGCGGGGATTCATGTGCCAGACGCTAGCACCGCCGGGCAGGGATGCAATGCGGCACGCGGCGCCCCGTCAGGGAAACGCGAAAAAAGACCACCCCGAGTCAGGCTTGGGGCCTGTGACTGGTTGCGAACAGGGGAGTAGGATCGAGCCGACCGGATCCGCATCAAGTGAGCCGTCGGCACCTTGTCGGCATTCGATCATCCGGCTTGGTGAGTCGCACCGATCCATGAGGGAATCGTGGGGCAAAGTCTGAGGGCCCTATTACTTCCCAATCAAATTGGCGATGAAACCAACTTTACTCCAGTCACCCCACTGGCCTCATCTGCAAGTCCCGCAGCGTCCGCAGGTCTCCCCAGTCCACCCCGCCTCGCAGTCGGCGCGCGCCCGTTTTCCGCTTCGGACCGTAGCGCCAGCGATTCGCTTCGAAGACGCCATTCACAAACTCCACCGAGCCGAAGACCGCCCCATCGCAGAAATACCGCACCCGACAGCGGATGATCTCCGGGATCGACAACTTGCCCTCCCGCCTTTCCTCCGCCTC
>JAEUHH010000087.1 GCA_016795505.1 Verrucomicrobiales bacterium
TGATCCGGTGGTGTCGTCGCTACGCTCCTCAACCACCGGCTAATAGCTGTGATGCCTGCGGCATCTATTTCGCTCGAAACACCCGTTTGGACCGAAGAGCCGTCTTAATCCCGTGGCATTCGGGTCTGATCGGAATCGAAAACGCTCACTTCTTCTTCGCCGGGATCTCCATCTTGGGAAAGGGCTGGCCGCCCTGCTCGACGAAGGCCTTTTCGACCTGATTGATGAAAAAGGTGCCGAGATAGCGGGCGATGCGCTCGTTTTTCCGCAGCGATGCCATCATGCGCGGCACGGCGGCCTCGACTTTGGCGGGCTCCTGACCGGCGTATTGCTTCACCTCGTCGCGCAGAGCGATGAAAAACGCCTGCTGGTCATCGAGCAGCTCCGGGCCGCCCATGGGGCCGTGGCCGGGGCAGACGATCTTGGGCTTGAGCTGTTTCACGGCTTCCAGGGTTTTGATCCACTCGCCGAGGTCGCCATCGCCCGTGTAGTTGTAGGGGCCGTTGACACAGGCGTCGCCGGAAAACAGGATGCGCTCCTTCGGCAGCCACGCCCAGCCGTCGCCGCGGGTATGGGCCACTCCGAAATGCAGCAGTTCGACCCGCTGTTTGCCATCGTCGAAGATCAATTCCGACCGATAGAGCAGGCTCGGGGCCTTCAACTTGCTGGCAGCCACATCGGGCCGGGTCGCGGCGGCCTGTTCCCAGCGCCCCGGCTCGCCGCCGAAGAGGGCGGTCTCATATTTCTTCATTTCCTCCAGCACGCCTTCATGCGCGACCGGGGTGGCGCCGGCTTCGAACCACACCTGATTCCCGTAGGCGTGATCGCCGTGGTGGTGGGTGTCGAAGGCAAAGCGGATCGGCTTGTCCGTCATGGCCTGGATCTTCGGCAGGGTGACCTTGGCGCCGGAGGGGAAATTGGCGTCTATCACGAGCACGTAGTCTTCGAAAATGATCCAGCCGTTGTTGCAGTGGCCCGAGGGCTTCAGCTCGCCCTCGTGGAAATAGACGCCCTCGGCGACCTTTTGGACCACATTGACTTGTGCATCCGCCTCGGGTGCGGACGGGAAAGCGGCGAAGCCGGCCAGCAGGGCCGGGAGATGACGGAAAAAGCGGACAGATTTCATGGGAGACGAATGGGAAAGACCTGGGGACCAGTCGGCGCCAGTCTGGCAAATCGATCCGCCGCTGACAATCCCGAAGTCGCCAGCGCCGCCACGGAATCGCGGCATCATCGCGCCGCTTTGACTTTCCCCATGGATGCGGGAAGTTTCCGGTCCCTTACCCAGTAATTCATCCCCACCTGTCCTGCCCATCCCCATGAGCGATCCCGCATCCCCCACTGAACCCACCCCGGCCCCGGCTTCGCGCCGCGAGTTTTTGTCGAAGACCTCGGCCGTCGCCGCCACTGGGGTGGCCGCTTCCGCCATCGGCTTTCCCTCCATCACCCTCGGCCAGGGCGACAAGAAGACGCTCAAGGTCGGCCTGATCGGCTGTGGCGGTCGTGGCACCGGTGCCGCCGCCCAGGCGCTCGCGGCGGATGACAATGTCGTGCTCCATGCCATGGGCGACGTCTATCAGGACATCGCCATGACCCAGCTCCGCGTGCTGGCCCGCGATCGCAAGTCTGCGGCGAAGATTTCCCCCGAGGTCCAGAGCACCAAGAACATCTTCGGCGGTCTCGACGCCTACCAGAAGGTCATGGACAGCGGCGTCGATGTCGTGCTGCTGACCACGCCTCCCGGCTTCCGGCCGATCCATTTCAAGGAAGCCGTCAATCGCGGCATCCATGCCTTCGTCGAGAAACCCTGCGCCACCGACGTGGCCGGGGTGAAAGATTTCCTCGAAACGGGCAAGATCGCCGCGTCGAAGGGACTCTCCGTCCTTTGCGGCTTCTGCTACCGTTATTCCGACCACGGACGCGAATTGTTCGAAAAGCGCCTGCCCGGCGGCGACATCGGCGCCATCCGCGCGGTCCACTCGACCTACTGGGCCAACATCGTGAAGCCCATGCCGCCCGAAGCCGACCGCCCCGCCGGCATGAGCGACACCGAGTGGCAGATCAAGAACTGGTACAATTTCTCCTGGCTCAGCGGTGACGGCTACGTCGAGCAGGCCATCCACAAGGTAGACAAAATGGCCTGGCTCATGGCCAACATGACCGGCAACAAGCTGCCCACCCCGGTCGCCTGCTATGCCCAGGGCGGTCGCCAGCGCCCGAACAACGCCGGCAACACCTACGATCACTACAGCGTGACCTACGAGTGGGAGAACGGCCTGCGCTTTCACATCGACTGGAGCCAGTACGGCGCCGGCGTTCACAAGGAGGACAAGGACTACATCGTGGGAGAAAAGGGCATGGCCGAGTTCGACATCGGCAACGCCTCCATCACCGGTGAAAAGGCCTGGACCTTCCGCAAGCCCCGTACCGGCGGTCGGAACATGTATCAGACCGAGCACGACGAATTTTTCGCCAACCTCCGCAAAGGCGAGCGCCACGCGGACGAGGAGTGGGTCGCCCACAGCACCCTGCTCGGCATCATGGGCCGCATGGCCGCCTACACCGGCAAGCAGATCAAGTGGGACGATGTCATCAACAGCCCCGAGAAGCTCGTGCCGGACAAGATCGACTGGGCCGCGCCCCTGCCCGTCCGCCCCATGCCCATCCCCGGCGTGGCCGAGACGCAGAGCGTCTGATCGCCCCGGCATCCCCGCATTTTGGCACCCCGCACCCGGTGCCATCGGAAAAGGCGTCCAGCGATGGACGCCTTTTTTCGTGGGAGGAAAGCCGCTCGATTCTCAATTCAGCGCCACCAGCACCCGCACATGGTCGAGCCGGTCGCCGCCGTCGCCGCTGAGCTTCAGATTCACCGTGCGCCGGTCGTCCGACAGCAGGATCTGGTCGCCCGACCCAGGGGCGGACTGGCCGCGAGCCGCGAGCAGACCGTCGCCCGCCGCGCCGACCAGGTCATCCGAGTCGGCGAGACGCTCCGGGGAGTAGATCACCCCGACGATCTCGTGGTCAAACGTCACCGATGCCTCCACCGGCTCACCGTCCTTCGTGAGCGTGCCCGTGGCCGCGTCCCACTCCAGCAGGTAACTGCGCAATTGCCGTCCCGAGGAGTCGAGCTTGCGGCCATCCCCGGCCGAGACTTGGGCAAACTGCCCCGGCTCGAGGGTGTCCACCTCGATCTCACCGGCCGCGACAAAGCGGATCTTCTCCACCGACAGCCGCACCTCGCCCGCCTTCGGCTGCGGGTCCGTCAGCGGCGTCTCACCGGGCAGCGCCACCCGCAGCGGTCCCGTGTTGCCCTGAATGCCCGCATTGGCCTGCCAGGCTTTGGCAAAAACCCCGGGATTGTAGGGAATGTCGAACAGCTTTTCCCGTCTCAGATCCGCCCGGACCGGCTCCAGCGCGAACAATTCCCGGCAAAAGCCGAGCCGTGGCAGACAGATCTCCGATTCCCCGTCGAACACCACCGCCTCGGCGCTGGCCGCCCCGTTCGCGACCAGTCCGATCGTCTCGCCACTCTCGCCCAAGTCCAGCGCATCGGTCCCCAGGGTAAAGCCCCCGTTGGCGACGGCGTCATTTTTCGCCAGCACCGCCACGCCGCTGTGGACGAACGCCTCGCGCTCACCGCGCACCTCGAATTCCGCCGGTCCCTCCACCGTCATCTCCGCGCCACTGCCGAAAGTCACCGTGATCACCCCCGACTCCAGCGCATAGCGACCCGGCGCGAAGTACCGGTCCTCGACCGGAGCTCCTTCCACCTGCCAGCGCACATCATCGCGGACCCGCGTGACCTCGGCCACCGACTCCATCGGCGCCCCCGGCTTGGGCTGAAATTGAATCGCCATCCCCAGCAGCACCACCGCCGCAGCCGCCGCCGCCCAACCGCCCGCCAGCGCGATGATCGACGTCACCGGCAGCCGCTCGCGACGCGGGCGGACCGGCGTCTCCGCCACCGGAACCAGCGGGATCGAAACGGTCCCCGTTCCCGCCGGCGTCATCGACACGATCTTCGACGCCACCGACGACACGAACTGATCCTCGGCCTGCTCCGCCCACATCCGGGTCTCCAGCGCCTCGACAAAAGCCGCCTCCGACCGCGCCCCGGCCACCACCTGATGCAGCAGATCATCCTGAATCAAAGCCGCCCGCACCTCCGCCGCGATCGCCCCATCCCGCCAGCACAGCGTCACCAGCGACCGCAGTTGCTCATCCGTCAGATCGCCGTCCAGCAGCCGCTGAATCAATTCCGGTGCTTCATCCACCCCGATCGTTCCGCCGCGCAGCCGCTGGCCCAATTCCTCGGAAAAAGCCGCCTCACCCCACTCGTCCCGGGCGATCTGGCGGATCATCTCGGCCAGTTCCAGTTCGTCCCGCAGCCGGCGCGCCAGATCCGGCCGCGCCTCGCAGAGCCGGGCCAGAGCATCCCGGTCGGCGGCTTCCAATTCGCCGTCGAGCAGGTCTCCCACCCATTTTTGAAATTGACTGTCGTCCGTTGTCATCGCCGTTGGTTCGTTTCCGTTGGTTCCTCACTCACACCTCCGCCACACAGCGCAGTTTTTCCTCCATGCAGCGTTTCAGCGCATCGCGCACCCGCTCCAGCGCCTTGCGCACCGCCGGGGCCTTCATCTGGAGCCGGTCCGCGATGTCCGGCGCCGCCTCGTCCTTCTCATAGCGGGCCTTGATCAGGTCGCGACTCTTTTCCGGCAACTGCGTCAGGCAGTCCCGCAACGCCGCCAAGCGGGCCGTGCCGTAGTCGCCCAATTCCTCATCCTCATCCTCCTGCACCGAACTGGTCCGCACCAGGATGTCCGTCAAATTGTCCGCCAGGATCCGTTTCCGGCGGGCGTCCTTGCGCCGCTCGTTGATCACCAGATTCCGCGCGATGCCCCGCACCCACGCGCCAAAATCCCGGCTTTCGTCGAATTCATCGAGACGCTCGTAGGCGACGATAAATGCCTCCTGCGCGATGTCATCCACCCACATCGGCAGCACCCCCAGCGATCGCACAAAGGCCCGCAGCCCCGCGTGATACTGGCGGACGAATTGGACGTAATTCTCGGGAGTCGGGCCGGACATGGCGGGAACGGGCTTCAACAGGGATTTGTCATGGCGCCGCCGGACGTGACACACAGTTTTCGCGCTTCCGCCTCCAGCCGTCGCCACGGGACGGGGATTGAACTTTGACAGAAAGCTGACAGCATTACCCGGAAAATCCGTTCCCTCCGTGAAACACCTCCCCTCCTGTCTCGCCACGCTCCTCCTGAGTCTCCTGGTCGCCTGCGACGCCCCGGTGAAAACCCCGTCCCTGCCGCCCCAGGCCGAGCAGACGCCGCCGCCCGCCACCCCGGAGCCCGCTCCCGCACCGCCTGCCGCCCCGGCTCCACCCGCCCCCGTGGCCGCCGCTCCCGAGCCGGCTCCAGTTCCACCCGCACCAGAGCCACCGCTCAAGCCCATCCTCGAAGTCCGCGAACAGGGCAACAAGATCACCCTCTCCGGCCACCTCTCCAGCCGCTTCCAGATCGCCGACATCGTCTCTGGTATCACCAGCAATTTCCCCGACGCCGAGATCGTCAACAACCTCACCGCCGACGCCCGGATCGAGGAAGTTCGCTGGGGCAACCGGGTCAATGACCTGCTCCTGCCCCTGATCCATCACCTGGAGGATGCCCGCTTTTACTACGAGGACGGCGTGACCCACCTGGAAGGCACCGCGACCAAGCCGGGAATGAACGCCGAGTTCCAGAAAATGACCGTTTACGTGATGGGCGACAGCGACGCGCGCGACATCAAGAACCAGATCAAGGAACCCGCCGCCGGAAAATCAACTCCCCTCAAAAAAGACAAAGCCGGCCCGGACGCGCCGCCCGATCCGGTCGAGCCTCCGATGTAACCCTCTTTGATCGGAGATGAGACAGGGTTCGATCGAAACCTCGGCCCTGCAAGGAAACGGTCCCGGCGGCGTCTGACAGGGAACCACTCTCTACGCCTCTTTCCGATGTCCTCTTCCTGCTGCGGCCACACGCCCCCGCCTCCGCCCGAACCGGAATCCCGGCCATCGTGCTGCGGCGGCGGGTCGACGCCTGAGCCAGCACCGTCCTGCTGCGGGGCGCCCGCGGCGAAGCGGCGCATCGACTGGCTGCTGTGGGGCTCGGCGGCGCTGCTGCTGCCGGCTTATCTCTGGCATGCGCTCGGCAGCGGCAGTGGCACGGGCCATGTCCACGGCGGCGCGGGCGGCTGGCTGACGATGTTTTCCGGCGGGGCCTTTGAATTGCTCAATCGCATGTGGTGGGGTCTGCTGGCGGGCATCGTGGCCGTCGGCCTGATCGCCCGGGTGCCGCGCGAATTCGTGCTCGGGGTGCTGGGTCAGGGCGGGAGCTTCACCGGACTGCTCCGCGCCACGGCGGCGGGCACCCTGCTGGACTTGTGCAGCCACGGCATCCTGCTGGTGGGCACGCAGCTCTACCGCCGCGGGGCGAGTCTGGGGCAGACGGTGGCCTTCCTCATCGCCAGCCCGTGGAATTCGCTGTCGCTGACGCTCATCCTCATCTCGCTGATCGGGCTGGGCTGGACGCTGGCTTTCGTGGGGCTGTCCATGGTGGTCGCGCTGCTGGGCGGCTGGCTGATGGAGCGTTTCGTCGCCAGCGGCGTGCTGCCGGAAAATCCCCACCGCATCGACCTGCCGGAGGGCTTCCGCTTTTTCCCGGAAGCCCGCCGACGGCTGCGGGAGACGCGGTTCGACGGGGCCTTCTTCCTCGGCGTGCTGCGCCAGGGCTTTGCGGAATCGGGTATGATCCTGCGCTGGATCTTTTTCGGCACCGTGCTGGCGGCGGCGATCCGGGCCTCGGTGCCGGAGACGGCTTTCGCGGCGTGGTTCGGGCCGACGCTGGCGGGACTGGGCCTGACGCTGGTCGCCACGACCATCATCGAGGTCTGCTCGGAGGGGTCCAGCCCGATCGCGGCCGATCTGCTGACGCGCGGCGCGGCTCCGGGCAATGGCTTCGCCTTCCTGATGGCCGGGGTGGCGACCGATTACACCGAGATCCTGAGCCTCCGGGAGACGACGCGGAGCTGGAAAGCGGCGCTCTTTCTGCCGCTGGTGACCGTCCCGCAGGTGCTGGTGATCGGCTGGCTGCTGAATCGCGGCTGGGGCGGCTGAGACGCGCCGGCGTCCGGTGTCAATCAACCGAGCTCACCGGCCCGCCAGCGGCGGAGCAGGCCCGCGCACCCGTCCTCCAGCAGGTCGAGCACGCGCTCGAAGCCCTCGGGACCGCCATAGTAGGGGTCGGGCACCTCGGCGACACCGCGGTGGGTCTCGCAAAATTCGCCAAACAGCACCACCCGCGCCTGTCCGGGGCCGTGGTGACGGCTCATGTCCTGCACGTCGGCGAGATTTTCACGATCCATCACCAGCACCCAGTCGAACTCATGGAGATCACCCGGCACGATCTGCCGGGCGCGACCCGTCATGGCGATGCCCCGGCGGGTGGCGGCTTCGATCATGCGGGCGTCGGGCCGGTTCCCGGCATGCAGGCCGATGGTGCCGGCCGAATCGAGCGCAAAGGCATGGCTCAAACCTTGCTGATCGATCTGGTGGCGCATCACATTTTCCGCCGCCGGCGAGCGGCAGATATTGCCCATGCAGACGAACAACAGGCGCAGCGGGCGGTCGGTACCGGGGAATTCACTCATGGTCCGGCAATCAATCGTGCCGAAATGCTTTCTCAACCGCAATACTTGAGCTACCCTGACATTTTTCCATCGTTGGACGTCCTCCCGCATCCGTGAGTTCCCTGCCCCGCACCGCTATCCTCAACGTCGTCGGTCTGACCCCGCGCCACATCGGCCCGGAGACGCCGTTCATTTCCCAGTTCGTCGATCGGGAGGACAATGTCCTCGCCCACGTGGAGCCGCTCATCCCGGCAGTGACCTCCACCATGCAGGCCACCTACCTCACCGGCAAGACACCCGCCGGCCATGGCATCGTGGGCAATTGCTGGTACGACCGCGACTACGCCGAGCACCGCAACTGGAAGCAGAGCAACCACCTCGTCCACGCCCGCAAACTGTGGGAGCACCTCCGCGAGACCGATCCCGGCTACACCGTGGCCAAGCTCTTCTGGTGGAACAACCTGTACTCGTCCGCCGACTGGACCATCACCCCGCGCCCGATCTACCGGGTCGATGGCCGCAAGATCTTCGACATCCAGACCTGGCCGATGGATCTGCGCAAGCTAGTGAAGCGAAAGCTGGGCAAGTTCCCCTTCCAGGCGTTCTGGGGACCGATGTCCGGCATCGAATCGAGCCACTGGATCGCCCGCTCGGCGAAATTCGTGGAGGAAAAATACTCGCCGAACCTGAACCTGGTCTACCTGCCCCATCTGGACTACCCACTCCAGAAAACCGGCCCCAACGATCCCTTCCTCTCCCAGGAACTCGGCCAGATCGATGCCGTGGTGGGCGATCTGATCCGCTTTTACGAAAATCGCGGCGTGCAGGTCGTCCTGCTCAGCGAATACGGCATCACCGAGGTGGACAACCCCATCCACATCAACCGTGTCTTTCGGGAAAAGGGCTGGATCACCTGCCGCGACGAGGTGGGCACCGACATGATCGACCTGGGCAGTTGCCGGGCCTTCGCCATCCCGGACCATCAGGTCGCCCATATCTATGTGAACGACCCTTCCATCCTCGCCGAGGTGCGCGACACCGTGGCCGAACTGGAGGGCGTGACCGATGTCATCGACGGCTCGATGCGGAACTACCGCGGCCTGGAACACCGCCGCGCCGGCGACCTCATCGCCGTGTCGAACATCCGCAGTTGGTTCACCTACTACTATTGGGAAAAGGATCGCCGCGCTCCCGACTACGCCCGGACCATCGACATCCACCGCAAGCCCGGCTACGACCCCTGCGAGCTGTTCATCGACCCCAAGATCCGCGCCCCGAAGTTCAAGATCGGCCTGAAGATGCTGCGCAAGGCACTCGGCTTCCGCATGACGCTCGACGTGATCCCCCTCGATGCCTCACTCGTGAAGGGCTCCCACGGCTGTATCCCCGAGCTGATCGACAACCACCCGGTCCTGATCGGCAACTTCCCCCGCCTCCGTAGAGGTGCCAAAATCCATGCCGTGGATGTCTATCAACATCTTTATGAGATGTGCTCGAGGGTGGTTTGAGCGCCAAATGGCGGAAATCCGAAATCCTAAGCTCGAAATCCGAAACAATTTCGAATTTCAAAGAGGGAATGCTCAAAACGAGCTCTACTTGAGAGAACGGCGTCCCTTTACCAGCTCAACCTTTTTACCTTTTACCTTTTACTTTTTACCTTCCACCAAACCTCTACTTCCGCCCAAAATGCCGGTCAGCGAAGCCGAGATACTGCTGCCAGTCATAGTCCGTCACGTCATGCTTGCCGGTCCGGATATGATAGCCGACGACATCGCCCACCGGCTGGTCGATGGGCGGTTGCTCTGACACGCCGACGCCCTTTTTGCCGAGCCGTTCATACACGGGACCAGCCAGTTGGGCGGCGAGGAATTCGCCCTTGGGATCGGCCCAGGTATCCTCCACCGCGCTGGCGACATAGACGGGCCGCGGCGCCATCAGGGCGATGAGCTGGTGCTGATCGACGGGGCAGGCGTCCTCCTTGGCGTTGTAGTCGAGGAACCGATCGCAAAACCAGTGCGGGAAGGACGTATTGATCCGCTCCACCGTCTCCCCGATCGCCCGGCGGCTCAGCGCGGCGCCACCGCAGCCGGAATTGTTGGAAATGACAAAGGCAAAGCGCTCATCCTGCGCCCCCGCCCACAGCGAGGTTTTGCCGAGGCGGGAATGCCCGATGACCGCCACCTGTTTGGCATGGATCGCCGGATCGGTCTCCAGATAGTCCAGGATGCGGCTCAGCCCCCAGGCCCACGCGCCGATGGAGCCCCACTCCTCCGGCCCCGGCTTGCCAAAGACCGAGTGGATGCCGTTTTCAAATCCATCGTCGAAGTCCGGATCGATGTCGCCGTAATACATCGTCGCCAGCGCGTAGCCGCGGTCCACGATCATCTCCAGCGGCCAGCGGCTCTGCGCCGCCCCGCGGGTGGCCTCGGTGGCGCGGTTGTTTTCCACCCCGCCGTCCTTGTCCGGTCGCATCCACGCGGTCGACAGCGTGATCCGCGGATCGGGATGCACGGCGTGATTGCCGCGGAAATTCAGTCCCACAAAGGCCGGCACCGGTCCCGTCGCCGCCTTGGGCGTCACCAGCATCAGGTGCATCGCCACGCCCTCGCCGCCGCCCGCCGCGGGCAGGGTCAGGCGAATCTCCCGCAGCGTGGCTTTGCCGCCGAGAAAATCGGGGATGGTCTGCGTCACCTCGGCTTTCAACTTCGCGCCGCGGGCCGCCGCGGGCGTGCGGCCATACACGTGGGTTTCGAACAGCGACAGGATCTCCGCCCGGCGCTTCGGCCAGTCCGCCGCCGATTTCACCGCCGAGCCATCCGCGAACACCAGCGGATCCGGCAGCGTGTATTTCGGGATCTTGGCTTCGTCGTAATTCGCTTCCGGCGGCGCGGCGGCGACAGTGCAGGCGAAAGCGGCGCAGCCGAGGGCGATCAGGGACGGGCGGAGCAGAGAGTCGATCATGCCGCCATTGTAGCGAGGCATCCGCGCCACTGGCAACGCCGAAACGGGACGCAATCCGGGGCTCCACGATGAAAATCCACCGACAGGCCCCAACTCCCCCGGTGCGACCCGGGCCGCTTTGCCCCTGCCCCCCGCCGATCAGCCCTGAATCTTTTCCCACACCGCCGTCGCCGTGCGAAACGCCACGACGCAGGAGATTACGAACCCGACCGAGGCGAGCGCCAGTATCCATCGCGGGATGCGTCGCTCGCCACTCAGCTCCGGTCTCGTCCCCAGGTAGAGGAGGGTCGCTCCCAGCGCCGGATTCCCCACCACAGTGAGAGCCTGGGCGATCGTGATCAGCGTCACGGTGCTGCCGCTCTGGGTCAGCGAGAGCATCGCCACCCCCATCCCCGTGAGCAGGGCCACGCTGGTGAGATGGATGGGCCAGCCTTTGCCGAGGCGGCTCCCCTTTCCGAGACTGTCCGACATCACCGTGCCGCCGATCATGGCGTTCACCAAAAATGAGCTGAAGGCTGCCGCGACGATGCCCACGCTGAAAATGACGGTGGCCCACGAGCCGAAAAGCGGCTCGAGTTGGCGGGCGACCTGATCGACGCTGGTGAGCTCGGGCTGATCGGGCCGACCGTAAAAAACCCGCATCGAGGTCAGCAGGATCACCACCGTCACCAGTCCCAGCACCGAGATGCTCACGACCGTGTCAGTGAGGCCGCGCCTCGCGTCTGAGATCCCCCAGCCTTTTTCCTTCACGAGGTAGCTCTGGTAAAACGCGCCGCCGACCGAGAAAGTCGTCCCGATGAGACCGATCAGGGCGAAGAGATCCCCCTGGCTCGTCGGGGCAACCCACTCGAACGACCGCGGCGTCAGATAGACGACGAGGAAATTGAACAGGAAGGCCACGACCATCACGCCGATGAGGAACTTCATCAGCTTCTCAATCGAACGGTAGAGTTCGCGCATCAGATAGAGCACCCCGATGAGTACCGCGTTGAAGAGCAGGAGCAGGAGGACCTGGCCGTTCGAAGCGACCGCCTTTCCGCCGTTCATCATCTCGATCAGCGGAGAAAGACCCGCGACCATCGCCAGATTGTTGCTCGACTGGAACAAGGCCACGACGAGAAAAAGGATCAGGCCCACGACGATCGCGAGGGGTCGTCCCAGGCGGGCGGCGAGTTCATCGCAGGTGCTGCCCTGGTAGCTGACACCGATCCGAGCAGCCAGAGCCACCATGCCGATCATCATCACGGCCGCCGCGATGACCACCGGGATACCGATCCCGCCGAATCCGGCCCCGACTTTGGAACTGGTCAGTATGCTGCCGGGCCCCAGCACGACCGCCGCCACGACCATGGCCGGCCCGATTGATCGCCAGAGATTTTTCATTCGGACAGGGAATCAGATCGCACCCGATGGGGCGAGCCCATTCATGCGGACTTGACGCGGAGCCCCGCTCCTGCCTTTAGGATCAATTGAGAAGACCCAGTCGGTATCGGACCCGACAAGGCGCGAACCTGGTTCGGATGGGAAAAATGGCCGGCTCGATTGCCAAAATGGCTGGCCGGATCGCCAAAAAGGCCAACCCGATCGCGAAAAAGGCCAACCCGATCGCGAAAAAGGCCAGCCCGATCGCGAAAAAGGCTAGCCCGATCGCGAAAAAGGCTAGCCCGATTGTCAAAATGGCTAGCCCGATTGTCAAAAAGGTGAACCCGATTGCCAAAAAGGCTAGCCCGATCGCGAAAAAGGTGAACCCGATCACCAAAAAGGTGAACCCGATTGCCAAAAAGGTGAACCCGATTGTCAAAATGGCTAGCCCGATTGCGGCGATTTCTCGGGATTCCGCCAGCCCGATCATCGCCGCAACGCCTCGAAATCAACGCCTTAGGAGGATCGCGAGGAGAATCCCGCACCACCCCGCCCTTTCGTCCCGGGCAGCGATGCCTTGGGCGGGGAGTGGAAGCTGGATTCGCGCGAGGACGGCCGATTTCCCGATTCGAGGTTCCGCGCCGGCTCGCCGGGAAGGCGGTGGTCGCCGCCCAGTTCCCGCGGGTGGCTATTTCCGTTGCCACCGATCCCCCGCTTCCAGCACGGAGCGGGCGCCGTCGCCCTGGAGCCAGGCTTTGGCGGCGGGATCGTCTCTCAGATAGGCGTCCCAGAAGGCGGTGCTGAGGGCGAGGATGACGCGGTGATGGTTCGGGTTCCGCCCCGCGCCCTCGCCGGGCAGGGCTCGATCACCGAAGGCATGATGGGCGGCGCCTTCGAGCACCAGCTCATATTTGTCGCCTTCCGGCAGGGCGGGATAGACCGCGAGACGCGAGGCCACGTCGGCCGGTCCCAGCGTGGTGCCGCCGATCCGGGCCACGTCCGCGGTGCCGGTCATGAGCAGCCAGGGGATCTTCACGGCGCCAAAGGCACGCCCGGCATCGCCGACGGCAGGCACGCTGGGGCTCATGGCGATGGCCGCCCGGATGCGCGGATCGGTGAAGCGCGCCCCGCCCGCCGGCAGGCTCTGCCCGCTGACCGCCTGAGTGGTCACGGCGCCGAAGGAGTGCCCCGACATGCCGACGCGCTTCAGGTCCAGCCGCCCCTGCAGCGCGTGCCCCGTCTCCGCCTGCCAGCGTTCCAACTGATCCAGCACCGCCGGGATGTCGGCGACGCGCAGCAGGAGATTCTGCCCGCTGGCGGCCTGCTTCAGCGCCGTCGGCAGTCGCAGGGGCGCGACGCCTTTCCACACCGATTCATCGCTGCCCGGATGCTGGACAAAGACGACCGCATTGCCGCGCCCCGACCAGTGGCGACCGAGGTAGGGATTGTTCTCCCGCGACCCGCCGAGCCCGTGACTGAACAGCACCACCGGCGCCGGCGCCTTGCCCGTCGGCAGATACACCCGGATGGGCAGCTCGCGCTGTCGCCCCGCATCCGAGACGGTGAAATCGAGCGGCTCCCCCTTCCCGCCGGCAGCCACCGACATCGGATCGTAGCCGCGGGCGGGCAGGATGAAGAGGATGGACAGCCAGAGGATCGCGGGCAATTTCATGGCAGAAAAATCAGCAGTGTAATCGTAAACCCCGGCGCGATCCATCAGTCGCTCCCTCCCGCCCTCCAGACCGCCTCCCCATCCATGTGCAATCTCTACGACATCGGCCCCGGACCGGCGCGGCAGGCGCGGGGCTGGGAACGCGAAGTGGTCTCGGTGCTGGGACAATTGCCCAAGCTCTACGCCCTGCGTCGCACCGACCGCGGCGTCGTGGTGCGCCGCGATCGATCCGCCCCAGAGGCCTGGCAGGCGACGCCGATGCGCTGGGGATTCCGCCGCGAGTTCAGCGACTGCATCAACAACGCCCGCACCGACAAGCTCGACTCGCCCACCTGGACCGAGGCGTGGCGGGAGCGGCGCTGTGTCATCCCGGCGTCGGCATTTTACGAATGGAGCGGCGGTGAAAAAGGCGCCAAACAGACCTACGCCCTGGAAGATCCCACCGCGCCGGGCACCTGGCTCTGGATGGCCGGTCTCTGGGAGGCGGACGCCCGCACCGGCGAACTCTGCTACGCCATGCTGACCCGCGACGCCAGCGGCCCGATCGCCGCGATCCACGACCGCATGCCAGTGATCCTGCCGACCGACCGGGTGGAAGCCTTTCTCCAGACCGGCCCCGCCTCCGAGGCCGCCGCTTTTCTGGACGAGGCGCGGGACGACCTGCGGATGTATCGCTGCCTGAATCCCCTGAAAACCGCCCAAAACGGCCCACCCGTGGAGGAAAGCTTCCTCTTTTGAGCCAGCCAACAGCGATTCGGCCCGACGGCCTTGCCATCGGCCCGGTTTCCCGCTTCCCTGTCGCCCCCGTCGCCCCATGTCCCCCGCCCTTCACGATGCGTATCTCAACGCCCGCCGCGCCCTGCTCGCGGAGCGGACCGCGGCCGGCCACTGGGAGGGCGAACTGGCCACCTCGGCCCTGTCCACCGCCACGGCGATCGTCGCGCTGGACCAGGTCGACCGGGCGCGCCACGCCGCCCGCATCGCCGGCGGCCTGCGCTGGCTGATCGCGCATCAGAATGCCGACGGTGGCTGGGGTGACACGGTGAAAAGCGCCTCGAACATCTCCACCACCCTGCTCTGCTGGAGCGCCCTGACCCGCAGCGCCGGCGACGTGCCCATCGCAGCGGCGGAAACCCGCGCCGCCCACTGGATCCGCGACTACGTCGGCTCGCTGGAGCCCGGCCGCATCGTCGAGGTGGTCAGCGCCCGCTACGGCAAGGACCGCACCTTTTCCGTGCCCATCCTGATGCTCTGCGCCCTGTGCGGACGCCTCGGACCGCGTCCCTGGCGGCGCGTGCTGCCACTGCCCTTTGAGCTGGCCACCTTTCCCCGCCACTGGTTCGCCGCGCTGCGCCTGCCGGTGGTGAGCTACGCCCTGCCGGCTTTGATCGCGATCGGGCACGCCCGTTTTCATCACGAGCCTCCGCTGGGCCCCTGGCGGCTCATTCGCCTGCTCGCCTGGCCGCGCGCCTCGCGCCTGCTGGAGACGATCCAGCCCGATGGAGGCGGCTTTCTGGAGGCGGCACCGCTGACGAGCTTCGTCACCATGGCGCTGGCCTCGTCCGGCCAGAAAGGGCACCCCGTCGTGGCGCGGGCGGTCGATTTCCTGGAGCGCTCGGTCCGGCCGGATGGCAGTTGGCCCATCGACACGAATCTCGCCACCTGGGTGACCTCCCTGGCGGTGAAGGCGCTCCGATCCTACCCGGTTGGATCGGAGAGGGAACCGGGTCTGATCGGCGATGCAACCGGGTTTGATCAGAAACCGGTGCTCGACTGGCTGCTGGGCCAGCAATATCGCGAGCGCCACCCGTTCACCGACGCGGCGCCGGGCGGCTGGGCCTGGACCGACCTGCCCGGCGGTGTGCCCGATGCCGACGACACACCCGGCGCGCTGCTGGCGCTGCGGCTGCTCTCGGGCGCTGAGCATCGGGACGAGGCGGCGCGCGGGGTGACGTGGCTGCTGGACCTGCAAAATCGCGACGGCGGCATCCCGACTTTTTGCCGTGGCTGGGGCGCGCTGCCGTTTGACCGTTCCAGCCCGGACCTGACCGCCCACACGCTGCGGGCCTGGCACCTCTGGGAGGCCGATCTCGACGAAGCCAACCGCCAGCGCATCGTTGCCGGCAAATCGCAGGCACTGGCCTACCTGAGACGGGAGCAGCGCGCCGACGGCTCGTGGGTGCCACTGTGGTTCGGCAATCAGCACCTGCGCCGCGACGAGGAGAACCCCACCTACGGCACGGCGATGGTGGTGCGCGCCTTGATCGATCTCGGCGAGACCGATCTGGCCCGCGGCGGTCTGGCCTGGCTGCTGGCCAACCAGAACCCCGACGGCGGCTGGGGCGGCGGTCTGGGGACGCCATCAAGCATCGAGGAGACCGCCCTGGCGCTGGAGACGCTGGCCCCGGTCGCCGCGGTGCCGGCCGAGGCGCTGCGGCGCGGCACGGACTGGCTGATCGGCGCAACCCGCGGCGGCACGGACTTCCCGGCCTCGCCGATCGGCTTCTACTTTGCCAAACTCTGGTACTATGAGCGGCTCTACCCGCTGGTCTGGACCGTCGGCGCCCTGGGCGCGGTGGCGGCGCGCGAGGAGGCTTGATCTTTTTCCCAAAAGGCTCCTGAATAGCGCCATGCGCGCGCTCTGCCTCCTCATCCTGTCCGGCCTGGCCCTCGCCGGCCCCACCTTCTCGCAGGACAAAGCCGGCACCGGTGACTGGCACAACTATCGCAATGCCCGCTTCGGCTTTGTCCTCCCGGTGCCTCCGGGACTGAAGGCCGACCGCGCCCCGGACAACGGCGGCGGGCAGCGCTTTTTCTCCACCCAGCGGGGCGTCGATCTGGTCTGCTGGGGCAGTTTCAACGTCGACGGACTCGGCGACGTGACCGCCCGATGGGAATCGGAACTGGCTACCGAGGGGCGTAAAATCACCTACAAGGTCAAGAAAACCAAGTGGTACGTCGTCTCCGGCGTGACGACGTACGGCGTCGGCTTCTACACCCGCTACGAGGCGGACGCGAACCACTGCGCCGGCTGGACGCTGACCTACCCGCAGGCGGAGGAAAAGACCTACTCGGCCTGGGTCGAGCGCATCGCCCGCGGCTGGGAGGCGCGCCTCGGTCAGGGCGAAGACCGCATCGAGGCCCGGTGAGGGCGCGTCGCCGCGAGGACGGGACGCGTTTTTTCTCGGTCCGACGCCAATTTTTTGTCGAAATCGTTTCGATTTTCATCGAACAATATTGAGATCCCGTCTCACATAGAGTTGTATCCCCCATGATCGCACAAGACGCAGCGCCCCTGACCCAGGTTCCGGTCGGCTCGACCGCCCGGATCGATCGTTACCTGTCGGCGGACCCGGCGCTGCGCCGCTTCCGGGAACTCGGGATGCTGCCAGGGACGCTGATCAAGGTGGTCCGCCGCGCGCCGCTCGGCGATCCGATCGAAGTCGCAGTGGGCGCCTCGCTGCTCTCCATCCGGGGCGAGCAGGCCTCCCTGATCGCTGTTTCGCTGATTTCCGAAGCCGATCCCACCGCGGAATGAGTGCCTCGCCAGCCGCCAAGCAAGCGCCGCGGGTGTTTGCCCTGGTCGGCAACCCGAATTGCGGGAAATCGACGCTGTTCAACGCCCTCACGGGCCTGCGGCAAAAGGTCTCGAACTACCCCGGCGTGACGGTGGAGCGCCGCGAGGGCACCGCCATCGGCCAGCACGGCGAAGCCATCCGCCTGCTCGACCTGCCGGGCGCGTACAGCCTGAATCCCCAGTCGCCGGACGAGGAAATCCTCCGCGATGTGCTGCTGGGCCGCCGCGCTGACACGCCCCGACCCGATGCGGTGATCTGCGTGATCGATGCGACGAATGTCGAACGCCATTTCTATCTCGCCTCGCAGGTGCTGGAGCTCGGCCTGCCGACCATCCTGGTCCTGAACATGACGGACATCGCCGAGGCGCACCACATCCGCATCGACCCCGAGCAACTCGCGGTGCGGCTGAATGTGCCGGTGATCCCGATGCGGGCGCATCAGCGCAAGGGGCTGCCGGAGCTGCGCATCGCCATGAGCCGGGCCGATCTCCCGCCATCGAACCACCAGGTGCCGCTGCCGGAGGAAGTCCACGGGCTGCTGGAGAAATCGAGCACCGCGGACGCCAACCTGGCCCGGCATGCCGCCCTCTACCTCCCGGGCGCGGCCCGCGACCAGCTCGACCGGAATCAGGAGTGGGAAGACCGGCTCATCGCGGCCCGCTACGAGGCGATCCGGGAAATCTGCGAAGGCTCGGTGGAAAAACAGGCCGAGCCGGGCCATCGCACCCGGACGGACAAGCTCGACGCCGTCTTTTTGCACCCGGTGCTCGGCTGGGGCATCCTGCTGGCGGTGCTGGGCAGCCTGTTCATGCTGGTCTTCTCGGGCGCCGAACTGCCGATGCAGGGCATCGACTGGATTTTCTCGCAGTTGTCCGATCTGGCCCGCGCCCACCTGCCGGAGGGCGACCTGACCGACCTGCTGGTCGATGGGGTGATCGCCGGGCTCAACGGGGTGATCATTTTCCTGCCGCAGATCCTGATCCTCTTTTTCTTCATCGGTCTGATGGAGGACACCGGCTACCTGTCGCGCGTCGCCTTCCTGCTCGACCGGTTCATGTCGCGGGTCGGGCTCCACGGCCGCTCGTTCATTCCCCTGCTCAGCGCCTACGCCTGCGCGGTGCCGGCGATCATGAGCACGCGGACCATCGAAAATCCCAAGGATCGCCTCGTCACCATCCTGGTGGCGCCCTTTGCCAGTTGCACCGCCCGGCTGCCCGTTTACATGCTGATGATCGCGACCCTGATCCCGAACGAGCAGGCGTCGTCGTCGTCCAAGGCCCTGCTCCTGCTCGGGATGTACGTGCTCGGCACGCTGGGCATCCTCGGGTTTGCCTGGTTGTTCAACAAGGTCCTGAAACGCAGCGTCAGCGCGCCCGGTCTGATGGAACTGCCCACCTACAAGGCGCCCTCGCTGCGGGCGGTGCTGGTGCAGATGTGGGAGCGCAGCCGGCTGTTTGTCCGGCGGGCGGGCACAGTCATTCTGGGGATTTCCATTCTGCTGTGGGCGGCCAACACCTACCCGAAATCACCCGGCGCCGATCCGGCCACGCAGGCGGAAAACAGCTTCGCGGGCCGACTCGGCCACGCCATCGAGCCGGTCATCGCGCCGCTGGGCTATGACTGGCGCATCGGCGTGGGCATCGTGGCCTCGTTCGCGGCGCGGGAGGTCTTCGTCAGCGCGATGGCGATCAGTTTCCGGGTCGAAGAGAGCGACGACGAGGACGACACCATCACCCGGCTCCGCGATCAGCTCTGGCTGGCCAAAAACGACGCGGGGAAAGCCTTGTTCACTCCCCTCACCTGCCTGAGCATCATGGTTTTCTACGTTTTCGCGCTCCAGTGCGCCAGCACCGTCGCCGTCGTCCGCCGGGAGACGAACAGTTGGCGCTGGCCGATCTTTCAATTCGCCTACATGACCGCGACCGCCTATCTGGCAGCCCTGTTGGTCTATCAGGGCGGTCGATTGCTGGGCTACGTCTGACCGGTTCTGCCTCTCCGCTTTTTCCTTACCCCGCCATGGATGGATTCACCGACATTCCGGGCCAAACCCTCGCCGCCTGGGCCATCGTCGCGGCGACGGGCCTGCTGCTGGCCCGCTATGGATGGCGCAGGCTCCGCGCCACCGGCGGCACCGGAAAATCGGGCTGCGGAGGCGGCTGCGGCTGCCCGCGGAGCGGCGGAATCCCCGAAAAGCCCGAAAAAAAGGGACTCTAAATATAAAATTCATAATTTTCGCATTTGCTAGATTGTTTAGAGGCGGTTACTATTGGGTCCAGACCAATTTCGCCGCTTCATGGCTTTCCCTTTTCGGCATCCTTTTTCCCGGTTCCTTCCCGAGGCTCCCGCTGTCCCCCGTTTGGCGGGCTGGCAGGTGTTGACCTGTTTCGGGAGCCTGATCCTCGCCCTCGCCACCGGCGGGCCGGGAGCCATGGCTCAAGAGGCCCCCAAGCAGGCACCCTTTGCCTGGGCGCAGCCGGCCAAAAGCCAGCCCAAAGCCCCGGCCCACTCCGTCGGCCGCTCTGAGACGGCTCCGGTCGTCGAATCCGCCCCCGCCTGGGCCGGACAACCCATGGCGCCGGTCGCTCCCGTGCCGATCGATGCCATTCGCCGCGAGGTGCGGGCCGAAGTCGACCAGATGCCCCGCGTCACCCCGACCGGCGCGCCGTCGTGGCATCGCCGCTACACGCTGGGACCGGGCGACACGCTGAATTTCTCCATGTACGACCGTCCCGACCTGTCCCGCGAGTCGGTGCCGATCGCGCCGGACGGAACCATCAGCTACCTGCAGGCCGTGGGCGTGAAAGCCGTTGGACGCTCCATCCCCGAGCTCCGCAAAGCCATTGAAACCGCACTCGGGGAATACCACAAGTCGCCCAAGGTCATCGTGACGCCGGCCACGATCGGCAGCAAGCGGTTCACCATCATCGGCAAAGTCCGCGAGCCCGGCAGCTACCTGCTCGACCGGCCCCTGACCATTCTGGAGGGCATCGCGCTCGCCAAAGGCATCGAAGTCGGCTCCGTCGGCGGCACGTCACAGGAACTCGCCGACCTCGACCGCTCGTTCGTCGCCCGCAACGGCCGGAAGCTGGATGTCGACCTCGCCAGCCTCTACTACCAGGGCAAACTCGCCGAAAATGCCTTCCTCGAGCCCAATGACTACATCTTCGTGGCTTCCAGCCTGAAGAACGAAGTCTACGTCCTCGGCGCCGTCGGTCGTCCCGGCCGCCTGAAGATGACCACCCGCCTCACCGTCACGCGGGCCATCGCCCAGGCCGGCGGCTACTCGAAGGACGCCTACAAGAGCCGCGTCCTGCTCATCCGCGGCAGCATTCACAAGCCCGACGTGACCGTGGTCAATGTCGGCGACATCCTGCGCGGCAAATCCAACGACATCCCCGTCGGCGACCGGGACATCATCTTTGTCGACAAGCGGCCCTTCGAGATGGTCGAGAAGGCGCTCGACTCCGCCATCTTCACCTTCGTCCAGACCGTCACCGCCGAGTCGATCAACGACGAATACAACGACATTTCCATCCCCGCCCAGTGACCGCCCCCGCCGCCCGACCGGAGCCGTCCCGCCCCCGCCCTTCCCGTCCGATGAGATCGCCCTTCCCCATCACCGCCGCCCTCGCGAGCCTGCTCCTGCTGTCGGGTTGCGCCATCCCGCAGGGAGAGCGCTTCGATGCAGAGGACCCGCTCGCCGAAGTCGGTGACGAACCGGACTTTCTCTCCCTCGATCTCGCCCGCCCCGTGCCGCCCGAGGCCCTGCGTCCCTCCGAGGCCCCCTACCGCGTCGGCCCCGGCGATGTCCTGGCCATCGAAGTGGCCGAGGATGCCCGCACCCGCGCCTCGGTGAAGGTCATGCCCGACGGCATGCTCTACTTCGATGTCGCCGAGGGCGTGAAAGTGACCGGCATGACGCTGAAGGAAGTCTCGGCCACCCTGTCCAAGAGCCTCGCCGGCGACTACCCGGCCGCGGTGGTCACGGTGAATCTCGCCGAGGCCCAGAGCCAGCGCTATTTCATCCTCGGTCAGGTGAAAAATCCCGGCGCCTACCCGCTCGGCAAGCCCACCACGGTCATCGAGGCGATCTCCCAGGCCGGCGGATTGTTTACCGCGCAGAATGTGACCGGCGACTCACAGGAGTTGGTCGACCTCGATCGCTCCCTGCTCATTCGCGGCGAGGAAATCATCCCGGTCGACTTCCGCGGTCTCGTCGAGCATGGCGACATGGGTCAGAATGCCTACGTGCGTCCCGGCGACTATCTCTACCTGCCCTCCGTGCAACGCCGCGCCGTCTACGTGCTCGGCTCGGTGCAAAATCCCGGCCCAGTCTATTTCGACACCGATCCCACCATCCTCTCGTCCGTGGCCATGGCCGGCGGTCCCCGTCAGGATGCCGTCATCATCAATGCCCTCGTCATTCGCGGCTCGCTCACCCAGCCCAAGGTCGCCAAGGTCAATCTCCACGACATCATCCGCGGCCAGGCCTCCGACGCCCGCCTCGCTGCCGGCGACATCGTCTGGGTGCCCAATACGGTCTTCACCAACCTGAAAAACTACACTCAGGCCGTCCTCGTCACCGCCGCCCAGGCCGTCGCCGTGCAGGAGGGCCTGTCCGTCCTCGGCAAGCAAACCGGCGGCGCCGGCGTGACCATCACTGCGGGCGGGGGTTGAGCGAGCGGCTTTGGGAGCCAGGAAAGGCCCGCTGGCTTGTCCCGCGTGGCAGCTTGAGGCAACCCCACGGTTTTGAGCGTCTTAGCCAAATACGTAGCCGCCTTCGCCAGAAGGTGGCCCGGTGCCTTAGTTCCACGCTCTGGCGAGCGCGGCTACGAATCATTCTGATTTGCTCTAGAGTCCGATCGCCTTTCGGGAGCTCCCCCTCCCTCAAAACTCGCGGTCCAAATGGTGGTCCACCAGCCGCCGCAGGACGGCGTTGAGCGTGGCGACATGGACCCCTTCGTCCTCGTCGGCGTCTTCCACCGCCGTTTCGAGTTGCTCGCGCAACTCGACGAATTCATCAGTCAGGTTCTTCAGCCGCCGGGCCAGCAATCGGGCGACGAGACCCATCAATTCCGGACGCGCCGCGAAAAAGCGGGCGCCATCCTCGATTTCAAACGCCTCCGTCGGCTCTACCGCCACCACGCTGGCGGCCCGGCTTTGATCCAGCAGGACAGCCACCTCCCCGAGCACACTGCCGGCCGAGGACAGGCGGTTGATCAGGGTGCCGCGCTTGGAAATTTCGACCACCCCGCGTTTCAACACGTAGCAGCGACCATCCTTGCGGTTTTCTTCCAGAATCACCTCTCCGGCGGCAAATTCACGGACCGGCAGCCCGGTGCAGTAGTCGATCAGGGTGCTCATGGGACGGTTCGAGAAAAAGGACGCGGCGCTTCAGCCCTCGGAGATCGTGAAGTCGAAGATCACCTCCGGCCGGACCTTCCGCATCTCGATGAGCCGGGCCATCGGAATGCCGGAGCCACCCAACTGAACAATCTCCAGCGCCGGCAGTTGCCCGAAAATCGCCGGATCGACTACCGCGCGACAGCCCGCCAGGTTCAACTCGCGCAATTGGCCGAGTTGGGTCAGCGGCGTGAGGTCCGCCAGCCGGTCACAGCCCGACAGATCGAGCCGCTCCAAGCCAGTCGCCCGCTCGATGCCCTCCAGCGATGTCAGCGCCGGGCAGTGCACCACCGCCGCGAAGCCCGTCAGCGAAGCCGGAAATCCCCGCAGCGACGCGAGATTCTCGCAGCCCTCGACATGCAGCTCGGTGAGCTGGTTCAGCCCCGACAACAGGCTCAAGTCGGTCAATTCCGGCCGACCGCCCAGTTGCAGCCCCTCCAGCGAGGTCAGCTTGCCGATGTCGGCCAGATTGGAGACGGCCGCGGCATTCCGCACATTCAGCATCACCAGCAACGTCAGCCGGTCGAGCCCGTTCAGGTGCTTCAGCGCGTGGCAGGTGCTCACATCCAGATCGGTCAGCGCCGCCGCCTGTTCCAGGCCGCCGATCTCGGGAAGCGCCCGGCAGCCTTCCAGAAACAATTGCCGCAGCCCGCCGGCCCCGGCGACATCGAGCGAGGTGAGCCCCTCGCAGCGGCTCAAATACAGATTCTGCACGCCCGGCAGCGCCGCCAGGCTCACCGTCGTCAGCCGGTTGCTGCCGCTGGCATCGAGATTGGTCAGCGCCGGCAGATCCTTCAGCCCCGACAGATCCGTGAGCGCGGGACTGTCGGGCACCACCACTTCGATCAGCGACGGCAGCCCCTGCACGCCGTCGACCGAGGCCAGTTCGGGGCAGCCGATCGCGATCAGCGAGACCAGCGAATCCAGCCCCTCGACCCCGCGCAGCGAAGCCAGCTTCGGGCTGCCGGAAAGGTCCAGCGTCTTCACCGGCCCCGCCGTTTTCAGCAAAGCCGCCACCGGCGTCAGGTCGGTCAGCGACTCGTGGTTCAGCACCACGGTCACGCCCGTGCCCTCCGGCTCGACATCGACCTCCGCGCCCCACTCGGCCCGCAGCGCCTCGCGCGCCCGCTCCCGGCCCTGCCCTTTCCACCAGATCAGCGCCAGCACCACTGCGGACAGGCCGATCAGGATGAAAACCAGGGCTTTCGGGCTCAGGCCACCACGGGGGGCGGCGTCGGAGGCTGGCGGAGGAGTCGTGGGGTTATCCATGGATTCAGTTTCCGAAAAATCCGGCTTCACGGCACCGGCGTGCGCTCCAGGATGCGGTCCACGATCCACTCACTGGTGATTTCTTCCGCCTCGGCTTCGTAGGTCAGCAGGATGCGGTGACGCAACACATCATGAGCCAGGCTCTTGATGTCCTGCGGGACCACGTAGCCCCGGCCGGAGAGAAAAGCCACCGCCTTGGCCGCGAGCGTCAGGTTGATGGTGCCCCGCGGAGACGATCCCGCCCGGATCAGCGGTTTCAGGGCCGGATCGATGATCTCCGGGTAGCGGGTCGCGTGGATGATGGAGACGATGTAGTCCTTCACCGCGTCATCCACATAGATGTAGTTCACCAGCTCCCGGCTTTGGATGACCGTGGCTGGCTCCACGATCGCCCGGGTGCGCACCTTCGGCGCCGACGTGCTCATGCGGTCGAGGATTTCCCGCTCCTCCTCCGGCGACGGATACGTGACCAGCACCTTCAGGAGAAAGCGGTCGAGCTGCGCCTCCGGCAGCGTGTAGGTGCCCTCTTGGTCGATCGGGTTTTGCGTCGCCATGACCAGGAACGGGTCCGGCAGCCGGTAGGTCGTGTCGCCGATGGTCACCTGCCGCTCCTGCATCGCCTCCAGCAGCGCGCTCTGCACCTTGGCCGGGGCGCGGTTGATCTCATCGGCCAGCACCAGATTCGCAAAGACCGGGCCGAGGCGCGGCGAGAATTCGGTGGTCTGCGGATTGTAGATCAGCGTGCCGATCAAGTCGGCCGGCAGCAGGTCGGGCGTGAACTGGATGCGCGAGAAATTCGCGTGCAAAGAGCCGGCCAGCGCGTTCACCGTCAGCGTCTTGGCCAGACCGGGCACCCCTTCCAGCAGGATGTGGCCATTCGTCAGCAGGCCGATCAGCAGCCGGTCCACCAGATCCAACTGCCCCACGATGACCCGGGCCATTTCCTCCCGGACCGCATGCACCCAGGCACCCTGATGTTGGATCTGCTCGGAGAGCTGCTCGGTGTCGATCTGATGGACGGAGGGCATGGGAAGGATCGGAAAAGCCGTATCATGCCGGAGAATGCCCGGAGATCAAGCAGCATCCCCCGGACGTGCCGGCTCACTAGGCTGCCGCCCCCCAGGAGCCGGAGTGATCGGCTTGGATTGCGCGAAGGCCCCTCGGCTCGAGGGCGGCGAAGGAAAGGAATCCGATGGCAGAGGGTATGGGCGGAGAGGAAACAGGATTCAATCGGAGATGAGACAGGGTTGGATCGGCGATCAGACCGGGTCTGATCGTCAGCTCGGACACCTCTGTCCTCACTGCGCCGCCGCCGCCTTGATCTGGTCCCAGATCTTGACGTATTTCGCGTTCCCCTCCTCGCCGAGGTCGTCGATGATCTCGCTCTTGGCCAGCACGTCGCGCTCCAGGAAGATGGTCGGATCGTTGCGGATCTCGGGGTCCAGCTTGTCGTAGCTGGTTTTGTTGGGGGACAGGTAGTAGACGTAGCCGACGTTGCGGGCGGCGACATCGGGGTCGCAGAGGAAATTGATCCACGCGTGGGCGAGGTCGGGATTGGGCGCATCCTTGGGGATGACGAGGTCGTCGCAGGCGATGGATGTGCCCTCCTGCGGGATCACGATGGTGACCTGGTCATTGGACTCCTGCGACTGGAGCAGGTCGCCGGTGTAGCCGTGGACGAGCACGAACTCGCCCGAGGCGATACCGGCGCGGTACTGGTCGCTCTCGAACTTGGCGATGTTCTTCTTCCACCCGATCACGACATCGCGGGCGGCCTGGAGATGGGCGTCGTCGGTGGTGTTCAGGCTATGGCCGAGGGACTTGAGCGCGGCGCCGATGGTCTCGCGCATGTCGTTGAGCAGGGTCATGCGGCCCTTCAGGTCGGCGCGGTCGAAGACCTTCCAGCTCGGCTCGACATTCTCCACCTTGTCGGCCAGATAGGCGAAACTGGTGGCGGCGAACATGTAGGGCACGCTGATGCGCATTTCCTTGTCGAAGGAATGGTCGCGCAGGAACTCCGGATCGATGTGCTGCTTCACATTCGGCAGCTTGGCGTGGTCGAGCAGCTGGATCATGCCCTGTTTGTCGAGGATTTTGACCATGTAGCTGCTCGGCACCAGGATGTCGTAGCCGGAGGCGCCGGCCTGGATCTTGGCCAGCATCGCCTCGTTCGAGTCGAAGGTGTCGATGACGACGCGGCACCCGTGCTTGGCCTCGAACTCGGGGATCAACTCGGGATTGATGTAGTCGTCGAAGGTGAAGACATGGAGCGCCGGCTTTTTCTCACCGCACGCGGCGAGGAACAGGCTGGCGCAAAGGGCGGCGAGGATTCCGGGGAGACGTTTCATCAGCATCTTCATTTTCTTGGGCGCACTGGGGTGGTTGGTTTCGAGAGATCAGGCGGCGGATTGCGGGCGTGGCTTGGCGAGCCGCTGGATCCACCAGACGGTGGCGAATGTAAACGTGAGCATCAGGGTGGAAAGCGCATTTATCACCGGCATCTCGCGGGAATGGCGCGTCATGCTGTAGATCTTCAGCGGCAGGGTGTCGGAGCCCACGCCCTTCACGAAAAAGGTGATGACGAAGTCGTCGATCGACAGCGTGAAAGCCAGCAGGCCGCCGGCGAAGATGCCCGGCATCAGCAGCGGGACCACGACGCGCCACACCGCCTGCGCCCATGTCGCCCCGAGGTCGCGCGCGGCATCGACGATGGAATGGTCGAAGTCCTGCAGCCGCGCCAGCACCGCCAGGGCCACGAAGCTGATGCAGAAGGTGATGTGCGCCACGGTGATGACCGCCAGATTGCGCTCGATGCCGAGGGCGATGAACAAAATGCCCAGGCTGAGCCCCATCAGGATGTCCGGCGCCACGATGGGCAGATAGACCAGACCGAAATGCGCCCGCTGCAGCCGCGACCGGTAGCGGTTCAGCGCCCAGGCCGCCAGCGTGCCGAGCACCATCGAGACCAGACTGGCCCCCGCCGCCACCTTGAGCGAGCGCCACACCGCCGCCCAGATGTCCCGGCTCGCCGAGCTGAACAACACCTCGTACCAATGCGTCGTCCAGCCCTCCCAACTCGCCCCGTAGCGCGAGGCATTGAAGGAATTGAGCACCAGGATCAGAATCGGAAAATACAGGAACAGCAGGGCCACGACCGTGAGCCCGATGGGCAGCGTGTGTCGGTTGTATTTCATCAGCGGTCCCCTCCCTTCCGTCCCGGGATCGGCGCGGTCGCCGGGGCATTCGCCTGCCGGCCCGAGAAAAAGGCCGCCAGCACCGGCGCCAGAGACACCAGCATGAGCAGACAGGCCAGGGCAGCCGCGTGGGGCCAGTTGCGGTCCACAAAGACCCGCTGCCCGATCTTGTTGCCGATCATCTCCGCCGTCGGTCCGCCGACCAACTCCGGGATGATGTAGGAGCCCAGCGCCGGGATCAGCACCATCGCCACCGCCGCCAGGATGCCGCGCCGCACGCCCGGCACGAACACCAGCCAGAAGGCCCGCGATGCCGAAGCGCCCAGGTCCCGCGCCGCATCGAGCAGCGCGAAGTCGAATTTCTCCGCCGATGCATAGATCGGCAGGATGGCGAAGGGCAGGAAGGAATAGACCATCACCAGCAGCACCGCCCATTCATTGTACAGCAGCGTCGTCTCCGCATCGATCACCCCCAGCGCCAGCAGCCCCCGCCGAAGGAAGCCCTCGGGGTGCAGCAGCACCTTCCACGCGAAGACCCGGATCAGGAAATTCGTCCAGAAAGGCACCACCACCAGCAGCAGCACGATATTGCGCCAGTGCGACCGCAGCTTGCCCAGCAGATAGCCGACCGGCAGCGCAAAGGCCAGACAGATCGCCGTCGCCACCACGCTCAGCCACACCGTGCGCCAGACGATCTGCGGGTAGCTCGGGTTTCGCATGTCCACCCACGCCTTCAGGCTCCACCCCTCGCCAAAGCCGCCGTAGGGATCGGCCGGCTTGAACGACATCACCACGATGAGCACCGTCGGGATGGCAAAAAACACCAGCAACCAGCCAAAGGACGGCAGCGTGACGAGCCATTCGGCTTTCGGTGATGTCGGACGTTCTTTCAAAAGGCCGGAGACGCGCACCTTATTCAGATCGGCCCCGGCGCGAAAGGAAAAAAGTACACCGCACCCGGCCGACGGGGCTTCCGGCACAGCGCCGCTTCGGCCGGACGCGATGGCGCGACTTTGACCCGACGATCAGACCGGGTTCAGTCTCCGATCCGACCCTGTTTCCTCGTCAGTCCACGCCCATGATCCCCGCCGCCGCCTCCCGCTGTTTCCCGACCCTGCTCGTCATCGCCCTCGCCACCGCGCCGATCAGCGGCTGGGCTGACGATACCGATGGCTGGCCGCGCTGGCGTGGACCGCAGGGCGATGGCACCTGGCTCCACGCCCCGGCCATCGATCCCGATGGTGGCGATGGCCTCGAGCCACTCTGGCGACAGACCATCGGCGGCGGCTACTCGGGCGTCACCGCGGCCGGTGGCCGGGTCTATACCATGGACCGGCAGGGCCAGACACCGCAGGTCACCGAGCGGGTGCTCTGCTTCGATGCCCAGTCCGGCGAGCCCGTCTGGACCCACAGCTATGTCTCCGACTATAGCGGCCTGGAGTACGACTCCGGTCCCCGCGCCTCCGTGACCATCGCCGATGGCAAAGTCTGGACCCTCGGCACCTCCGGACACGTCCACTGCCTCGACGCCGCCACCGGTCGCGTCATCTGGTCGCTCGATGCCATGGCGCGACTCGGCGCCGTGCGGCCCAAGTGGGGTTTCGCCGCGTCACCGGTCATCTGGAAAGACACCGTCATCATCCACCTCGGCGTGCCCGATGGCGGCGGCTTCGTCGCCTTTGGCAAAGACGACGGCGTCGAGCGCTGGCGCGGCTCGGGCGACCCGGCCGGCTATTGCACCCCCGTTTTCACCCGCCACGGCGACCGCGACCTGATGATCGCCTGGACCCCCGCCCACATCCAGGCGCTCGATCCCGACACCGGGCGCACCCTCTGGCAGTTTCCCTACGAGATCACCTACGGCGTCTCCATCGCCACCCCCATCGTCCACGACGGGCTCGTCTTCGTGGCCGGCTACTGGCACGGCAGCAAGGCCATCCGCCTCGCCGACGGCTCCCTGGCATGGGAGGACAACGAGCACCTCCGCGGCCTGATGTCCCAGCCCCTCTATCGCGACGGCGTCGCCTGGCTGCTCGACAAACAGCACGGGCTCGTCTCCTTCGATTGGAAAACCGGCCAAAAAATCGGCGACGACGCCCATCGGCTCACCCCCGCCGAGCGCAATCCCCAGGTGAATCTCGTCTGGCTCGGTCAGACGCCCGGCGTCCTCGCGCTGAATGCCAATGGCGAGCTCATCCACGGCACCCTGACCCGCGCCGGATTCACCGAAGTCTGGCGCGAGCAACTCATCGGCAAGACCTGGGCCCACCCCGCCTTTGCCGGCGACCGTGTCTATGCCCGCGACGACCGATCCCTCGTAGCCGCGCGGCTGCCGGTGGCTGCTGGCGCCGATGCTCCGTGAGAGAGCGCCCGGCTCCGTGGCTCCGTCACGCCCCCGGCGCCTTGCCGGCCTGGCTCCCCGGCGCCTGTTCCTTCGCTTTCGCCTTGGCCTTGCCGCCTGATTTCTTCTTCTTGCCGTCCTCCGCCGTGCGCGGCCGGCCGCCGGAGGCATTCAGCCGCTTCCACCAGTCCGGCCCCTCGGCCTCGACCGCGGCATTGTGCTCCAGAAAGCGCGCCTTCATCTCGGCGAATTTCTCCGGCTGACTCTCGCGGAGATCCGTCGCCTCCCGCGGATCAGCCTTCAGGTCGTACAGCTCGTACTGCTTCAGTTCCCCGTCGGCAAGGATCTTCCAGTCGCCGAGGCGCATCGCATACTGCGCGTTCGGCGCCATGTGCAGCCGCCAGTAGAGCGGCTGCGGCCGTTCCACCGCCTCCGACCGGCCTTCCAGCACCGCCCGCACATCCACCCCATCCAGCACCCGGTCGCCCGGCACCGCCACCCCGGCCAGCCCCAGCAGGGTGGGAAACAGATCACTGCCGATCACCGGCACCTCGCACACCGACCCCGGCGCGATGCGTCCCGGCCAGCGCGCCAGACCCGGCACCCGGATGCCGCCCTCGTGCAGGTCGCGCTTGCGCCCGCGCAGGTCGCCCTGGCTGCCCCGGCCCGGCGACTTCACCCCGTCGCCCTCCGGACCGTTGTCCGAAGTGAAAAAGACAAAGGTGTCCTCCGTCAGCTTCTCCTCATCCAGCGCCCGCATCAGCTCGCCGAAGGCGTGGTCCATCTGCGTCACATTCGCGTGGTGCTCGATCTGCACCTCGTCCGTCAGCTCCGGATACCGCGCCTTGAAGGCCGGGTCCGATTTGATCGGGTAGTGCGGCTCGTGCGTCCACACCGCCAGATAGAAAGGCTTCGACCGGTCCCGCTTCTCCCGCAGCCACTTCACCGCCTCCTCCACCACCAGCGGCGCCGAGTAGCCCGTCAGCCGGCCCGCCGGCTGGCCGTTGCGGACGAAATTGTCCGGATTCTCATGCGTCGGAGCCGCGTTGTTCTGGGTGGCAAACCACCAGTCGTAGCCATGATCCCCCGGCTGCGGCTGCCGCGGATCGTTGAACAGGCCATTCAGGTGCCATTTCCCACTGTGACAGGTCTGGTAGCCCGCCTGTTTCAGCAGCGACGGCAGCGTCCGCTCGCTGGTGCGCAGGTGCACCTCGGCGCCCTCCGCGATCCACGTATAGACCCCGTTGCGATGCGGCGTCCGGCCCGTCAGGATCGCCGAGCGCGACGGACTGCACACCGCGCTGGCCGCATAGCACTGCGTCAGCCGCACCCCCTGCTTCGCGAACGCGTCCAGATGCGGCGTCTGGATCACCGGATGCCCCTGGCACCCCAGATCCCCCCACCCCAGGTCATCGGCGAGGAAGACGATCAGATTCGGCCGATCCTCCGCCGCCCCCGACAGGGACGGACAGAGCGAGGCGGCACAGACGACGGCGAGCAGGGTCTTTTTCATGGGACCCATTCAGCCACAAACCGCCGCGGGAAGCACGGAGAAAATGGTGGGTGGGCTCGGACCGCTTTCCGGTCAATCGTCGCCATTCAGCCCCCATTGCACGTCACTCATCACCATGGTCTCAGTCAAGCGCCCGGAGTGAGACTCCAGAAAGCGTCGCAAGGCATCCGCCAGCAGTTCGTTGAAATCGGAAGCCCACCCCTCTTCGACATAGGTGAGAGCCCGCGCCACCAACTCTGGCGGTAATTCAACTTGAATGGTGGTTTTGCTCATCAGCCAAGCATAGCACGTAGGTTGAGAAGAGGAAGTCCCGGTTACGGTTGAAAGGCGGGAGCCGAATGAAGAGTGCTTGGGAGGACGAAGACCATCACCCGAAAAGAAACCTCATCCTCCCCCCTCGCCCGACCCCAAGTCATTCAATCGATTGGCAGCCGGTTCATAATCTCCGAGGTGAGCCCGCATCAGGCTTTTCCCCAGCCTTCCATGATTGGGCCCAAAGAAATGGAGCAGTTCGTGGACGATCACATAGTCCCACACCTCTCGGTCAAAACTCAGGAGTTCCTCATTGAAACTCAGCGTTCCCGCCGTTGAACACGTGGCCCATTTGCGATGCATCGGCCGGATGTGGATCGCCCGAGTCCCGACATCCAGCCGTTCCGCCCATTCCCGCGCCCGTTGGCAGAAAGCCTCTTTAGCATCGTCCGATTGCCTCATCGTCTCCCTCAGGGCTCGATCTGGATTCCGTTCCACTGCTGGCCCATCTCCTTGAAAAACTTCCGAAAAGCCGGCGACTTCCAGTCCGATCCCAGGGTCTCGTAGCGCTGCTTCACCGACGAGTGGATCAGATCAGTCGGCTTGATGACCCGGTAGGTTCTTCCCCGCATCTTCCAGATCCCCGTCGGCTGCGGGTGCTGCACCGCCGTGGGATCGTTTGCCAGCCGACCGCTGAAATGAGGCTCCACCGCCAGACCCCGGCTGGCCGCCTCGCGCAAGATCCACGCCGCGGGGATTTCCGAGAGCCGCCGGTCGTCCGTGTAGCCGCCACCCACATCGCTGTGCACTCCCGCGAACCAGACCTCCTTCAGATCCAGACCCGGCTTCGGATCCCACCGCCCCACCGGGAAATCCTCCCGCACCTCATCGATCGCCATCGCATGCCGGGCACATTGGATGATTCTGCTCGGCGACGTGTCGTGAAACAGGTAGTTCGCGCTGTTGAGCACGCCGAACAAGGGCACCGGAATCCCCAGACTCCCCACCGTGTCCCACACCCCGAGGAATTCGATCGGCGACAGGTCGGCCACCGCATAGCGTTGCCGGAAGTCGACAGCCGCCGGTGCGTCGGGCGCCTTACTAGGCTGCCGCTGGCGATACAGTTCGAAGGCATCGTCCACCCGGCCCGCGTGCTCCCGCTTCAGGATGCCGCTGTTCCGGATCAGCCCGGCCAGGGATCGCACCGTGTAGGCTCCCCGGCTGAAGCCGAACAGGAACAGCCGGTCCGCCGGATCGTAGTTCTGGACGATAAACCGGTACCCATCCATGATGTTCTTGTCCAAGCCGTCCCCCGAGATGCCACCCGTCAGCTTCTTGCGGTCCGTTCCCACCCCCCAATCGTAAAAGACCACCTGCTTCGTGCCCGTCGGCGTCACCGGGGCGATTGCCTCCGCCAATCTCAGGACATTCGAGATTCCCTCTTCTTCGGGGGAGTTCCAGGTTCCATCGGCACAGATGACGATGTGTTTCATGTCGATTCCTCGGGTGTGGGTTGATTAGGATTTCACCGTTACGAGATTCCGGGTGAGCGTCTCCACCGTGGTGGTCACCTTTTCCAAGGACCCCATTCAGCCACAAACCGCCGCGGGAAGCACGGAGAAAATGGTGGGTGAACGGTTCTTGGCCCGGTCAACTGGGGGCACGTCCGGGTCAAACCCGCACCCTTGCTCGGCTTACTCGCGGGACACCATTGTCCACCCTGCGACCTCGGCGTAGGCGAGGATCCGGGCTTGGATGGCTTTGTGTTCTCCGGGGGTAGGCATCGGCAATCACTACTTGAGATCTCCACACGAAGCGCAATCGGTTCGGTGTTCTCCGCCAGTGGCAGCAGAGCTTGCAAATGCCCCCGCAGAGCCAGCCGGGTCAAATCTGCGGTGCCGTTTTCTGCCCTCATGGCTTTGTTCGCCTCCGCTTGGTTTTCGGCGCCGGCAAAATTTCCCTCGCCACATCTGTGAGTTGCCTGGCGGTCGGGAGCTTGCCCTTGAACTCCGCCGGCAAGGTCTCCTGGAGCTGATACTCCGCCACGCCGATCGGGTTCGCCTTGGTCTTCAGCGCATACTCGACCTCCACGTCGTCCTTCTCAGCACACAGGATGATGCCGATCGACGGCCGGTCGTCCGGTCCACGTTCCTTTTCGTTAAGCAGGTTCAGATAGAAATCCATCTTGCCCGCGTGCTCCGGCTCGAACTCGCCGATTTTCAGATCAAACGCCACCAGTGCCTTGAGGAAACGATGGTAAAACAGCAGGTCCACGAAATACTCCTTCTTTCTCAGCACCAGCCGGTATTGCCGACCGATGAAACAGAAGCCGTAGCCCAGTTCCAGGATGAACTGCTGGAGCCGGGAAATCAGACGCTCCTCCAATTCCAGCTCCTTCATTGGCCTCGCGATCCCGAGAAACTCCAGGTTGTAGCGACTCTTCAGCATTTCGTCCGCCTGCTCCGCGAGGTGCTCCGGCAGGGCCAGTTCGAAATTGTGAGCCTTCTTCTCCCTCACCGCCCGCTCAAATGCCTGCCCCTTGATCTGGTTCAACAACACGCTCCGGCTCCAGCCGAATTGCGCCGTGGCGCGGAGATAATAGAGGCGGGCGGTGGGATCCTTGACCTTCTTCATCAGTTGGACGTGATGGCCCCACGGAACCCGCGACACCAATTCCAGCACAGCCTGTGCGAGCATTTCTGGAACAGCTTGTCCCAGAATTGAATGATCGGTGTTCCCGCCTGTTTCTGGGACAGCTTGTCCCAGAAATGCCGTTCCCGCCCGCCTCTGCAATTCCTGAACAGCCTGTTCAAGGAACTCCGCTGTTGAATGCTCGATGTAGAACTGCCGCATCCGCCAGACATTGTCCGCTGAAAAGCTAGTCATATCCGGAAACTCCGCCCGTAAGTCCGCCGCCAGCCGCTCCACCACCGCCTCGCCCCAGCCCGCCGTCCGCTGCTTCTCCACGATCCCGCGCCCGATGTCCCAGTAGAGCATCACCAGTTCCCGGTTCGCCGCCCGTGCGGCCTGAAGACGCGCGGTCTGGATGCGGCCCTTCACCTCCGAGAGAAACTTGCGGTAGTCGGGTGAGAGTGATTCAGGTTTCATCGTTCGGATGGTTCATGGCGATTCTCCTCGTGATCGAAGAATTTTCCCCGGTTGCGCAGGTGCTCGACGAATTCGCGGTTGCCGTGGATGGAAGGAAAGAGATGGCGGAACTGCGTGAGCAACGCGCCCTCGGCCTCGGTGTAGGCGAGGATTCGGGCTTGGACGGATTTGTGTTCTCCTGGTACGAGCCAAAACTGAAGCCTCTGGCTTCGCATTCAACGCGAATGGAAAGGAATGAAAGGAATGCCGCGAATCGTTGCGCGGCGCAGCAGCCGAGCCCCTCTCACTCTTCACATTCCCCTTCCCTTCCCTTCCCTCTCGCCTCAGCGTCTCATCACTCGCTCTCCCCTATCCCGGCCGATCGATGGCCGCCGCTCTCACTCCGCACGGCGGAGCGGCTCCATCAAGGCCGGCGGTGGAGAGTCCTGCGGCACGTCGATGAGTTTCTCCAGATCGTAACCGGCCCCGGTGACGGCGCGGAGCATGGTGGCCCGGGTGGCGGCGCTGATCCGCGGGGTGCGGGACAGGAGCCAGAGGTAGTCGCGATTCGGCCCCGCCACCACGGCCCAGCGATAGCCGGCCTGATCGAGGGCGATGACGTGATAGCCGGCCTCGAAGGGCGGGAAGAAGGTCACGAGCAGGCTGCCGGTGCCGCCGTCGGCTGTCTGGAGCCGGGCGGTGCCGCGAATCTCCTGCCACCGGCCCGCGCCGGTGTCGTAGCCGCGGTTGAGCACCTGGATGCGGCCGTCGGCGCCTTTGGTGTAGGTCGCCGACACATGGGTGAGCCCGCGCTCGAAGCGGTGATCGTAGCGCGCGATCTCATACCACGTGCCCAGATACCGCTCGGGCTGGAACCCGGTCACCGCGCTCAACCCCGCCGGCGGGGTGGTGGCACAACCGGCCAGGGTCAGGACCACCAGGACCAGAGCCAGAGCCGCGGTCACCGATGCCGACACCCGCACCGCCCAAGCCTGGAACGGTCTCATAGGAACGAGCGGGTCACCTGGCTCATCTTTTCCTGCATCCGGTACTGTTTTTCAGCCGGATCGGGATAGGTGATGGTGCCGCCGGAGTCGTCCGCCGTGGCGCAACCCGAGAGCCCCGTGCCGGCCAGCGCGCCGAGGACCAGTGCCAGCGCCGCCATCAGGCTCCGGCGTGAAGAACCACACTTCGATGAGATCGCTTTCATGGGATACCTACAAATGCGCCCCTTCTGGCGGGGCGTTGCCTTTCTGCAGCCACTCATACAGCCTCACCCGGCGTCCGGTCAATCCCGGCGATGGGGAAACCGTCAGGCGCTGGATTACTACTTCGCCGCGGGAGCCGGGGTGGCGGGCTTCGGCGCGGTGATCATGGGCCAGTCATCGGTGCGGAAGGGCACGACCGGCAGGTTTTCACGGCTCCGCAGGGTGGCCACGGGGTTGTCCGACCAGGCGTAGCGCACCGCAGCCGGCGCGGCCACGGCATCGCTCCAGACTTCCACCTGATGGTTCGTCCCCGGCACGAGGCGCGCCTGTGCCCAATGCCAGGCTTTGTCCGCGCCCGCGATGGCGAAGCCCTTCGGCTCCGGCACGTCGAAGGAATAGAGGCCGCCGCCGACTTCCTTGAAGGTCAGCAACACCTTGTTGCCCCGCACTTCCATCTTGTCATACTGCGGGCTCTGGTAGGGCACGGCCACGCCGTAGTCGCGGGCCAGCGCGATGCGGGCGAGCCGGCGGCCGACGGTCTGCTTGTCGCGCGGGTGGATGTCGCGGCCCTCGCCGACATCGTAAATGACCGCCTGGCCGGAGTTCGGCAGGGAGAGGGTGCGGGTCTGCGCCTCGCGGAGTTCGGCCCAGTTGCTGTCGCCGGGCTTCGGGGTCTCGGCCATGAAATCGGCGAGTTGCACCCAGTAGAACGGGAAATCGCCCTGGCCCCACTCCTTCCGCCAATGCTCGATCATCAGGGGGAACAGGTCGCGATACTGGGCGGCGCGGCCGGCATTGCTTTCGCCCTGGTACCAGATCGCGCCGCGGATGCCGTAGCCGATCGTCGGATGCAGCACGCCGGCATAGAGATTGCCGGGCCGGTGCTGGCCGACCAGCGGATTGGTGGGCTGGCGGGGCGCCGGCTTGCCCTCGGCTTTCGCCTTTTCGGAAGCGGTCTTCCACGCGGCCAGGGCGGCGTCGTGGTTGTAGGTCGCCTCGGTGATCTTCCACTGGGCCATGACATCGGCAAAGCGCGCGTCCTGCTCCAGCACATCGCGCCGCACCCAGGCCTCAGCCGCCGAGCCGCCCCAGGCATTGTCAATCAGTCCGATCGGCACGCCCAGGGTCTGGTGGAGCTGCCGGCCGAAGTAAAAGCCCACCGCCGAGAAATCGCCCACCACCTCGGGCGTGCAGACATCCCACTGGCCCTTGAAATCGTCCTGAATCTCCTGCGTGCCCACCTGCGGCACGGAGATCAGGCGGATCTGGGGGTGCTTCGCGGTCAGCTTTTCCAGATCGGCATCGTAGCTCTGGTTCACCGACCACTGCATGTTGGACTGGCCCGAGCAGACCCACACCTCGCCGACAAGGATGTCCTTCAGCACCCGGCTTTCCGCGCCGGCGGTGATGGTCATCTCCAGCGGCTTGTCCGAAACTTTCAGCGCGGCCAGCTTCACCTCCCAGCGGCCTTTGTCATTTGCCTTGCCCTCGACCTTCTGACCGGCGATCGCCACCGACACGGTCTGGCCCGGAGTGGCCCAGCCCCAGATGGGAAGCGCCAGATCGCGCTGCAGCACCATGTGGTCGCCCACGATGGCGGGCAGCTTCAGCTCGGCGCGCAGGGCCGGGGCGGCGGACAGGGCGCCGGCCGCGAGGGCGAGCGCGAGGAATCGGGAGAATGCGGGGACAGTTTTCATGCGGTCGCCATTTCACTGGCAAGCCCGCCTCCGGTCAATGCCCAAATCCCCCCGCCCGGCGGCGTCTTTGCGTGAAAGCCAGGCGACGCGGGAGTCCCCCCATCCGCTCAGGCCTTCACGCCGAGCTTGGCGAGGATCTTCTCCATCAGGCACCATTTGGTGAAGGCGGACTGGAGCAGGTTCGCCCCCACGAAGGCGGTGAACCAGAGCCAGTTCGGATGCACGTAATGGGCCAGGGTCAGCGACGCGAGGATGAAGGTCCCCGCGATCGCCCGGATGCAGTCGTTCATTTTCATAGTCGTATCAGGCTGGGTCAGGAAGCCGTCGGGCTGGTGGCCATCAGTCTTCGCGGTTCACCATGTAATAAATAACCGGCACGGCGATGCGGCTGACGAGCAGCGAAGCGATCTCGCCGGCCATCAGGGCAATGGCGAGCCCCTGAAAGATCGGGTCCATCAGGATCACCCCCGCTCCCACGACCACGGCCATCGCGGTCAACAGCATGGGCCGGAACCGCACCGCCCCGGCATCGACCACCGCCTCGCGCAGGGGCATGCCTTCTTTAAGACGCAGGTGGATGAAGTCGACGAGGATGATGGAATTCCGCACCACGATGCCACCGCCGGCCATGAAGCCGATCATCGACGTGGCCGAGAAGAAGGCGCCCATCAGCCCGTGGGCCGGCAGCACGCCGATCAGTGTGAAAGGGATGGCCGCCATCACGATGAGCGGGGTGACGAAGGATTTGAACCACCCGACCATGAGGATGTAGATGAGCACGATGACAGCGGCAAAGGCGATGCCGAGGTCGCGGAACACCTCGATGGTGATGTGCCACTCGCCGTCCCACTTCATGGAGGGCTCGGTGTCGACAAAGGGCAGCGTGGCATTCAGCACCTTCAGGGTCGGGTCGCTGGCGCCGAACTGGGTCATGTCGATCCGGGCCAGTTTCTCATTCATTTCGAGAATGGCATAGACGGGGCTCTCCTTCACGCCGGCGACATCGCCGATGACGTAGGTGACGGGCAGGAGGTTTTTGTGATAGATGCTTTTGTCGATGATGTCCTCCTCCAGCGTGACCAGCTCGCCGAGCGGCACCAGGGCGGGTGGCGCGGGCTGGCCGCCGGGCTCGGGCAGGGCATTGGCATCGCCCGACCGCACCCTCAGGCCGAGGAGCTGGCGCGGATCGGTGCGCGCCTCGCGGGGCAGTTTCACCCGCACCACGACGGGCTCGCGCTCGCGGGGAAAGTGGGCCAGATCGACATCCACCCCATCCACCGCCATGCGGATGGTCTGCGAGATGGTCTCGGCGGTGATGCCATTGAGGGCGGCCTTTTCCTTGTCGATGAGGAAACGGTAGCGTTTCTGATCTTCCTCGCCATACCAGTCCACATCGACCACGCCGGGGGTGGACTCGAAGATGCGCCGCACCTCCAGGGCGAGGCGCTCGCGGTCCTCGCGGTCATGCCCATAGACTTCGGCCACGAGGGTCTGGAGCACGGGCGGTCCGGGCGGCACCTCGGCCACGGCGATGGCGGCGCCGAACTTTTTCGCGATCGGCTGGAGCTTCGGCCGCACCCGCTTGGCGATGTCGTGGCTCTCCTGGTCGCGGTCGTGCTTCGGCAGCAGGTTCACCTGGATATCGGCGACATTGGCCCCGGTGCGCATGAAGTAGTGGCGCACCAGGCCGTTGAAATTGAAGGGCGACGCCGTGCCGGCATACACCTGATAGTCGGTGACCTCCGGCTCGCCGGCGATGACCGCGGCCATCTCGCGCGCGGCCCGGGTGGTCTGCTCCAGAGTGGAGCCCTCGGGCATGTCGATGATGACCTGGAACTCGCTCTTGTTGTCGAAGGGCAGCATCTTCACCTTCACAAAGCCGGTGCCGACCAGCGCCATGCTGCCGATGAGCAGTGCGCCGACGATGGCGAGGAAGGCCCACTGGTGCAGGTGGCCTTCCAGCAGCCAGTTCATGTAGCGGCGGTAGAGCCGGGTCAGGGCGCCTTCCCGGGCATGATCGTCGTGGCCCTTGCCGCCGGTGTTTTTGCCCAGGATCCTCACCGCCGCCCACGGGGTGACGATGAAGGCGATCAGCAGCGAGAAGATCATCGCCGCGCTCGCCCCGATCGGGATGGGCCGCATGTAGGGGCCCATCAGGCCACCGACGAAGGCCATCGGCACGATCGCCGCGATGACCGCCCAGGTGGCCAGCACGGTGGGATTCCCCACCTCGCTCACCGCCCCGATGGCCACCCGCATGGCGGGACGGTCGCGATTCTCCGTCAGCCGGTAGTGCCGCACGATGTTTTCCACCACCACGATGGCGTCATCCACGAGGATGCCGATGGAGAAGATCAGCGCGAAGAGGGTGATGCGGTTCAGGGTGAAGCCGTAGAGGTAGAATACCAGCAGCGTCAGCGCCAGCGTGGAGGGGATCGCGATGGCCACCACCAGGGACTCGCGCCATCCCAGCATGAAGAGAATCAGCAGCGATACGCTGACCACGGCGATGCCCATGTGGTAGAGCAGCTCGTTCGACTTTTCCGCCGCCGTCTCGCCGTAATGGCGCGTGACCGACACGGTGACATCGGAGGGAATGACGCGGCCTTTGAGGGCCTCGACCTTGGCCAGCACCTGCTCGGCGAGGCTGATGGCATTCGTACCCGGTCGCTTCGCCACGGTCAGGGTGACGGCATTTTCCTCCCCGCCAATGCGTCCGCTGGCCGCGCCGTGGCCGAAGAGCACGTAGTGGTCGGGATCGTCGGCGCCATCCGACAGCGTGGCCACGTCGCGGAGATAGACCGGCTTGCCCCCTTGCGCCCCGAGCACCACCGCACCGGCCTCCTCGGCGGAATGCAGGAAGGCGCCGCTCTCGATGAGCACCTGGGTATTCCCCGAGGCCACCTCGCCGGCGCGGTATTGGCGGTTGGCCTGCTGCAGCACCGGCACGATGCCCGCGAGGCTCAGGTTGCGCGCCGCGAGCTTGGCCGGATCAATGGACGCGAGGATGGTCCGCTGCCGGCCGCCGATCAGCGTGGTCTCAGCCACATCGGGCACCTGCTTCACCGCGTCCTCCAGTTCCGCGGCCAGCCGGCGCAGCGTCACGGAGTCGTAGCGCTCGCTGTGGACGGTGAGCGCCAGGATCGGCACGTCGTCGATGGATTTGGCCTTGATCAGCGGCGGCGAGACGCCCGGCGGGATGCGGTCGAAGTTGGATTGCAGCTTTTGGTTGAGCCGCACCAATGCCGTCTCCAGATCATGGCCGACTTTGAAGCGCACGATGACGAGGCTCTCGCCGGCGCGGGAGGTGGAATAGACATACTCGACGCCGGAGATCTCCCAGAGCAGCTTTTCCATCGGACTGGTGACGCGCTCCTCGACTTCCTTGGCCGTGGCGCCCGGCATGGCGACCATCACGTCGATCATCGGCACCTTGATCTGCGGCTCCTCCTCGCGGGGCAGCATGATGACGGCGAACAGGCCGAGCAGCACCGAGGCGACGATGACCAGCGGCGTCAGCTTCGAGTCGATGAAGCCGGCCGCCAGTTTGCCGGCGAGCCCGTGGACTTCGGGGGTCTGGGTAGAGTCGCTCATTTCCGATCCAACAGGGTAGGGTCTCCGATCCAACAGGGTCTGATCGCGTCACTGAATGGGCTGCCCGTCGCGCAAATCGGCCGGCGGGGTGACGACGACGCTCTCCCCGCCATCGAGGCCGGACAGAATCTCGGTTTTTCCATTGTCACGGATCCCGGCGCGGACGATGCGCAGCCGGGCGATGCCCTCCACCACGACGAAGACGTAATCCATCTGCCCGCGCGCCAGCACCGCGGTGGCGGGGACGAAAATGGCGGAACGCTCTCCCCGCGGCAGGTAAGCCCGGCCAAACAGGCCCGCGCGCAGCCCGGCGGTGGCGGGCAGGTCGAGCTTGATGGAAAACGTGCGGCTGCCGACATCGGCCGACGGGGCGATCTCGCTGACGGTGCCCTCGACGCGGGCTTCGGCGCCGGAAACCTCCACGGCAAAGCGGTCGCCGATCTTCAGGCTGCCGGCCAGTCCCTCGGCCACGGCGATTTCCAGCCGCAGCAGCGAGGAATCCTCCATGGCGAACAGCGGTCGTCCCGGGGCGGCGAGGTCACCGGGCTCAAGATATTTCCGCGTCACGGTGCCAGCAAAGGGCGACGTGACGGTGGCATTCGCGACCAGAGTCTGGGTCTCCTGCACGGTGGCGGCGGCGATGCGCTGCTGGGACTCGGCCTGCTCGAACTCCGCCTCGGTAGCGGCGCCGGACTCGCGCAGCATCCGCTGGCGCGCCAGATCGCGGTCGGCCTGGGCCAGGGCGGCGCGGGCGCGATCAAGGGCGGCTTCCAATTCCTTCACCTCCAGCGTGGCGAGGGTCTCGCCGGCTTTGACCTTCATCCCCGGCACGGCGGCGATCTCCAGCACGCGACCGGTGACCTTGGCGGCGACCTGAGCCTCCTGCCGTGGCCGCACGGTGCCGACGACTTCTTCAAAGACGGGCACCTCGGTGGCTTCGACCGTGGTCGTCTCGGCGGTGACGGGATCAAGCGGCATCACCGCGGCCGGTTCGGCCGATCGATGGCAGGCGGTCGCGATCAGCAGCGGCGAGCACAGGAGGAAGAGGGAAAGCGGCTTCATGGAAACAATATTCCTTTACGGCGATATTCGACGGACTGCCAGCGGATTCCTTTCAGCGGGCCCGATTTTCCTCCATATCATCATTTGCGCGCGACATCCACCGGCGGTTCGCCAGCGTAAGCCAAGCCGATGTCCCAGCCCTCCCACCGTCTCGCCATCCACTGGTTCCGCCGCGATCTGCGGCTCAGTGACAATACCGCCCTCTGGCACGCCTCCACCGCCTCACAGGCCGTGCTGCCGGTCTATGTGGTCAGCGACTGGCAGGGCGCGCATCACTGGACTGGTCCGGGCCGGCAGCATTTCCTCTGCGGCTGTCTCGAGTCGCTCTCGCGCAATCTCAGCACCCTCGATAGCCGGCTCGTCATCCGCCAAGGCGATCCGGTGGCGGCTCTGGAAATGCTGATCCGCGAGAGCCGGGCCGACGCGGTGTATTTCAATCGCGACCCCGATCCCCACGGCCGCGCCACGGAGGAACGCGTGCGCCGGCTCTGCCGCTCGCTGGGCATCGCGGTGCATGACTACAAGGATGCCGTGCTGCACGAGCCGGGCGAGGTCCTGACCGGCGCGGGCGATCCCTACCGTGTCTACACCCCCTACTCGCGGGCATGGTTTACCCAGGCCAAAGCCGGCATCCTCGGCCGTCCCAAACAACTTGGCACCGCGCCGGAGGTCGCCTCCGATCCCCTGCCGACCCTGGACCACTGGCGTCTCAGTCTGCCCGGCGACCTCACCCTGCCTCCGGCCGGGGAACGCGCCGCGCACGACCGGCTCAAGGCCGCCCTGGCCGGTCCCGTGCTGCGCTACGCCGAGCAGCGGAACGATCCCGCCGCCGACGCCACCTCCCACCTCGGCCCCGATCTGCGCTACGGCACTATTTCCGTGCGCGAAGTCTTTCACCGCGCCCAACAGGCGCTGGACGGCAGCCGGACGGCGGCGGAGCGCGAGTCGATCCACACCTTCCAAAAACAGCTCGCCTGGCGGGAATTTTTCATGGCCGTGCTCGGGCATTTCCCCCACGTGCTCGACGCGGATTTCAATCAGCAGTGGCGTCACCTCGAGTGGGAGGATCCCGCGCGGAGCGATGCCTTCGACCGCTGGCGCGAGGGCCGCACCGGCTTTCCCATCGTGGACGCCGGCATGCGCCAGCTCCTCGCCACCGGCTACATGCACAACCGCGTCCGGATGATCGTGGCGATGTTCCTGACCAAGGACCTGCACCTGCACTGGCGGCTCGGCGAGGCTCACTTCATGCGTCACCTGCTGGATGGGGAAATCGCGAACAACAACGGCGGCTGGCAATGGTCCGCCGGCACGGGAGCCGATGCCGCACCCTACTTCCGCATCCAGAATCCCTGGACCCAGAGCCAGCGCCACGATCCGACCGGCACCTACGTGAAACGCTGGGTGCCCGAACTGGCCCGCTGTCCCGCGACCGCGTTTTTCAGCCCGCCCGCAGGGACGCGCCCCATCGCGGCGGACTACCCGCTGCCGATGGTCGACCACGGCGAGGAGCGCGAGCGCACCCTGGAGCGATTTGCCCGCGCCAAGGAAGCGGCCGCGGCGTCATAGCACACTGAGCAGCTTGTCGACGTGCTCGGCCGGCTTCACCAGCGGGAAGACCGCGACGATGCGGCCCTCCTCATCGATGACGAAGGTGGTCCGCTCCGTGCCGAAGTAGGTCTTGCCATACATCGACTTTTCCACCCACACGCCGTAGTCCTGCACGAGTCGCTGGGCTTCGTCGCTGATCAGAGGGAAGGGCAGACTGTATTTGTCGATGAATTTCCGGTGCTTCTTCACCGGATCGATGCTGACGCCGAAGACGGCGGCCCTTTTCCCGATCTCGCCCCAGGCATCGCGGAGCCCGCAGGCCTGGGTGGTGCAGCCGGGCGTGTCGTCCTTCGGGTAAAAATAGAGCACCACCTTGCGGCCCCGCAGGGCGTCGAGGCTGACGATGTCCCCGTCGGCGTAGGGCGCGCCAGCGACGGGGGCGGAAAAAGACGGGGCGGGATCGCCGGGTTGTGGACGGGCATTCATCATGCCACAATACGCCTCGGCCGGCGGGATCGACGCGGGATTTTTCCCCTCGTCGAGCCGACCACCGCCCGACTGCCTCTCCCCCACCCTGCCACCGTGACCACCGCGAACAAGATCACCGTCGCCCGCCTGCTGCTGATCCCGGTCTTTGTCACGCTGGCCGCGTATTACTCCCGCAGCATCGCCCAGGGAGCGGAGGAGATCGGCTTTCGCATCGCCGCGCTGGCGGTGTATGCGCTGGCCTCCATCAGCGACGCCGTGGACGGCTACATCGCCCGGCATTACAACCAGCGCACCCCGTTTGGGCAGGTCGTCGATCCATTGGCCGACAAGCTGCTGCTGCTGTCCGGCGTCATCACCCTCAGCGTGACCCACTGGCACGTCGGACTGCCCATCTGGTTCGCCGCCCTCGTGATCGCCCGCGACGCCGTCATCGTGAGCGGCGTCCTGATCATCAAGTATTTCACCGGCACCGTGAAGATGGGACCGAAGCTCAGCAGCAAGGTGTGCACCTTCCTCCAACTCAGTTGCGTGGTCTGGGTGCTGCTCGATTTCCGCAATCCCGAGCATCCCCCGCTCGGCCTGTCGATCCTGATCGGCGCGGCAGCCCTTTTCACCGTCATTTCCGGCGCCCAATACATCCTCGAAGGCATCCGCCAGCTCAAAGAAGGCGGCCACACCAGCCCGCCGGCGGGCGCGTGAGTCGGAAAAAGGCCGATTCCCTCCTTGTCTGGCCCCGGTCGGGGGGAGCCCAGCGCGAGAGGACTGGGGCGAGGAATTCCCAGTGGAAAATCGCCCGATTCTGGCCGAACACCCTTGGCAGAATGAGTGCCGAGCCAAACCAATCGAAAACGGGCCCATCCACCGCCGAGAGAGCCCTTCTGAAGCGCCCCGACCTGGTGTTGCGGGTCGGATTCGTGGGAAATTGCAAGCTCCCCGAAGACCCTGACGAAAAAATTCACGCATCGCTCTCCGAGATTTTCCGAATCATGGCCCATCGGCTGGCCGCGATCTCCCCATCTCTGGAAGAGCCGCCTTTCCCTCCCAATTTGCCCATTGCCATGTTCGAATTTTTCTCGGAAAAATTCCCCCGGCTGCATCTCGTGTCCGGCCTGGCGGAGGGAGCCGATGCTCTGGCGGCAGATCTCTTTCTCGATCTGAAAGAGAAATCAAAAGGCGAACCCGTCACCCAGCACTCCCAGAGCGCGGTGATCGGCTTTCCCTATGCCGCCTATCGAGACAGTCGTCCCCCGGCTCATCAGCGTGAATTCGATCGACTCGCGCAGGACTGCACCCATGTGCTGGAACTCGACGGCCCTGCAAGGCCCTACCCGAACGCAGACAAAAAGAAGGACCATCAGTTGGACAAGGATCGCCGCGCCCGGGCCTATCGGGCCCAGACCGAACTGATTCTGCGGAATAGTGACATCCTCGTCGCGGTGGCAGACCGGTCGAAAGACGCCCTCGCCGGCGGCACCCTGGAGGCCGTGCGATCCGCGCAGGGCTTTCGGCTGCCGGTGGTATTTGTCGAGCTGATTACAGCGTCCAAAGACTCCGAAACGAAAGACACGTCCGCCACCCAGACCGTTCTCGTTTTAAAAGCGGTCAAACCGACATTCATCCAACCTGACGAGACCTTGGAGGGCGCCCTGTCGGCAGATTATCATGTTGAAGGCGTCACCGAGTCTATCAAAAAGAAAATCGAAGAATGGATCGGCATTCTGGTCGCGGGCCCGGCGATCAGTTTGTTGAGAAAGCACGAGGGCGTTGAAGAGCCCGGCGTTTCCAGCAATTCCAAGGTTCATCTGAAGAAGCAGTTGGACTACCTGAATGAATACTTCTACCGAAGGGAAGTGCCAGAAGTGATGATGAAGAAGGGAAAAGAGGACCGGCGTCCATCCTGGCAGGAGCGATTTTGGAAATACTTCGGGGAACGAATCGAGAAAATTGGCCCCAGTTTGATAGGGGCGGCGGAAAGTGTCAAAGAATGGGGCTGGGCCTGGAAGCGTCTCACCATCGAGTTGGGTCCGGACGCGAAGAACCGGCTCGCCGAGTTCGACGCGCTGCGCCGGAAAGAGCGGGATCGGATCGCGCGCCTCAGCCACGGAGGTTCCGAGCCTACTCCATCGCCCGAGCGTGCGAATTCAGGAAACTCACATGAGTCCAATCGGCGCATTCTTTCGAACGAGGACGATCGGAAAAAGCGGTTGAAGGAGTTCGAAATCCCCGGGGTCAAGAAATGGCGGGACCGGGCGACGGCGTTGAGTTATCATTACGCCGGCCTCTACCGGGGCACCATCGTGGCCATCTACCTGCTGTCGGTGATCGCCGTGGCCCTCGCCGGAGTCAGCCTGCTCGTCCTGGGTGGCCAGGGCGGTCTGGGAGATTTCCGCGCTGCGGCCGGACTACACCCTTCTCCCACGGTGGCTGGGGCGCCGCCGCCCTCACCTGAGATGGGCGGCAGCCACGGAGAATCTCACCATTCGGGACACCAAAACGGCCCGCATCTGCCCGCCCTGCTCGTGTTGGCCTTCCTAAAAATCGGGTGCGTGCTGGGCATCCTCTGGCTGACCACCCTGGGCAACAGTCGCCGCTGGAACGACCGCGCCATCAATTACCGCTATCTCGCCGAGCGGCTCCGGGTGATGCATATTTTTCCGAGACTCGGCAGTTTCCAGCCACCCGCTGCCGGTGTCTCCCAGTCGGCCTCGCGGGCGATGGATCAGGGCATTTTCGATTGGTTGTTCGATGCCATCGTCCGCTCGGCACCGGTCAAGTGCTGGATGGTTGCCCGACCCAAATCCGGCTCGGGCTCTGGAGTCACCATCGTCAAGCCCACCCCGGAGATCGCAGCGGAGTTGGCGACCCTTTTCCTGGTGGATGCGCAGATCGATTACCACAAAGGCAACCATGCAAAAATGCACCTGATGCACGAGGCGCTGGAGGCGGCCGGCAAACTCTTCAACATCGCCGTCGTCGCCATCGTAGCCCTGGATATCGGTCTGATTGCCTTTAAACTCACCCATCCGCCCGATGCGGTCGCGGGTGCGCTCCAGACGATCTCCGCCTGGCTGATTTTTCTCGCCGGCCTCCTGCCTGCGGTGGTGGCGGCCATCCATGGTGTCCGCTACCAGAGCGAATGCCAACGCCTCTCCGACCGTTCCCTGATGATGGCCCGCCTGTTGGATACCCACGGAGACCGTCTGGACAACCTGCGCCATCTCATCGACCAGCACCTCACCAACCCCGCCGACGATCCCGGCAGTTGGACCGCCGAGGTCCTCCATGCCACCGAGGCCTGCGCCCGCGACCTCATCGAGGAGGCCGCCGAGTGGACGGTGCTCTATTCCAAGGAAATCAACGAGCCGTAACAGGGCGCGCCTCTCCCCTCCCTACCCGGCTCCGCGCCAGCGGGCCGCTCGCTTCCCCGCGTCCCGCGGGGCCCCTGCTCCACGTCCCGCCCGTCGCTCCGCCTCTGGCCTCCCGTTTCACGCCGCCGGCTCCGCCGGACCAGGGAACGCGGCCAGACAGAACAGCACCGGGCGGAAGCCCCGGATCAGGTTGCGGTACGACGGCCCCCTCCAGTCGCGAAAGGCCGAGCGGCACCCCCGGGGCGAGCAGTTCCACGAGCCGCCACGCACCACGCGAATCGAGGGGTCGCTCCCGGGAGTCTCGGCCGTGATCTCCGGGTCCTGCACCCCATCCTCTCTCAACACATACGGATGATCATGCCACCAGTCCCGGCACCACTCCCACACATTCCCATGCAGGTCCCGCAGCCCCCAGCCATTCGGCTCTTTCTGCCCCACCGGATGCGTCGAGCCTTTTCCCAATTCCTCGCCATACCACCCCGCCTGTCTCAAAGCCGACTCGCCGTCTCCCGTATGATACTCGCAGAGATGGCCCAGGCAGCCTTTCTCCGGCTCATCCGGCCCCCGACGGGCCCGCTCCCACTGCGCCTCCGTCGGCAGATCCACCCCCTCACACCCAGACGGCAACTGGGACCGCAAGTAGGGCGTCACCCAGAGCCAGCGGCAAGACGCGCCAGCCTCGTCCCAGGTCAGGTTTTCCGCCGGGTGAGTCGGGCGTCCTGGAAAGCCGTTCTCGTGCCCTGGTAAAAATGCCGCGAACTGCGCCTGCGTCACTGGAGTCTCCGCCATCCAATACAGCCGCGTGATCTCCACCCAGTGCACCAGCTCTTCATAGTTATGCCACCCGTTGACCCGGCCCATCCCCCGCGATCCCATCCGAAAGCGGCCCGCCGGTATGTAGCGAAGGCGCAGCTCCACACCGGTCCAATCCGGGGCCGGCAGGCGGATCGGGTGCGACCGCCCGGTCGGAGTGCAACGGTCATTAGGTGGGACGATCGGTGGATGGCGATCTGCGGAGGCGTGGGGGCGGCCTCTCTCCAGTGATCAGGATGGTGAGTCAGAAAAAAGGGGGGAATCGATTGTTCCGATGATACCCTGTCTCATCGGCGATGATACCCTGTCTGATCGAAAAGCCCGACCGCTCCGCCGCGAGAGAATCGACGCCGGGAGCGGTGGTCGGGCCTTCACCACTTCGCTTCCTTCAGCGCGGCGTGGCTTGACTTCACCTCATGCACCTCCTTGCCGTCGTGGAAAATTTTGAACCACGCGCCGTCGATGTCGTCCTTCTGTTTGCTCTTGTCGCCGTCCGTGTAGTAGAAGCCGGCTTCCAACTGGCTCGTCGACAGCGGGATACTACCCGTTTGCACCGTGCTGGCCTTCAGCCGGGGCACGTCGCCCAGGGAAACTTTTCCCTTCAACACGAGATACTGGCCCTCGCGGGTCAAGCCTTCGGAGCGGTAACGGCTTTCATTGGCATCCGCCTTGGCTGACTTATAAATTTTGTATTGCAACTCCAACCCTTTCAGATCGGCATCACTCACATTCTCGACGATCACTTCGTATACCCATTTCTCATAGGTCACCTCAACGGCGCCCTCGCTTCGTTTCTCCTTCTCCGTCCGTTTCCGCCGATACTCCACGTCGAAGTCATATTTCACCTTGGAGGCGTTCTTGGCGCCCCATTCGGCAATGAAGTCCTGGTCGGCTTTGGAGAAATAAGTCGTCGCGGTTTCGATCTCGCGGCCACCCTCCAGTTTCAACTTCACCTTGTCCCCGGTCACCCCAAGGATTTGTGCCTTCACGGTCTTGCCTTCCGGATTGGAAAAATCGCGGAATTCAGACTGACAGTGCGCGCCGGCGAGACCGGCCATCCACACCATGGGCAGCAGCAGGGCTGCCCGTATCGTAGTTTTCGATTTCTGTTTCATGACACTAACAGGTAACAAATCGATACGACCTCATTTAGGAATCAATTTCTCATCACATCAAGCAGATTCGGCGCCACTCGCGGCGCAATCGCGCCAGCCAACCTCCGGGACGAGCCGATCGCCGCGCCGGACCGGCTCCGACCGCGTGGCGATGCCGCCGCTTGCGGGTCGGCGCGGGCGGGGCGATGATTGGAGCCCATGTTGCGCGGTATTTCCCCCCTGCTTTCCCCCGACCTGCTCGCCACTCTGTGCCGGATGGGTCACGGCGACACGATCGTGCTCGCCGATGCCCATTTCCCCGGTCACTCGGTCAATGCCCTGACGCTCCGGGCCGATGGCCTAAAGATCGCGGACTTGCTCGATGGCATTCTGCCCCTGTTCGTGCTCGACGACTTCATCCCCGATCCGGTGGCCATGATGGCTCCGGTGCCGGGCGACACGGCCGATCCAGCGGTGGAGGCCACCTATCGGGCCGTGATCGACCGCCAAGCACCCGGCACCGCACCCATCGCTCATCTGGAACGCTTCGCGTTTTATGAGAAAGCCCGCGGCGCCTTCGCCATCGTCATGACCGGCGACACGGCCAAATACGGAAATCTGCTGCTCACCAAGGGCGTCACTCCGGTCGCGTGAGGTTGATTCATCCATCCTCCGGCTTTCGGCTCGGCGTGGCTTTGCTGCTGCTGGTGCCGGTGTCGCCCTCCCGATCGGCCGAGGCACCGGCCACGGCGCCAACACCGGCCTCGGTGGCCCGGGCCGAACGCCTCCGCAGTTATTGGGAACGCACCGACTTCCCCGCGCGCATCGACTCGGTGCGCGTGACCGCCGATCGCATTCACTTCGCCATCCACGCCGCGGCGCCGCCTTCGGGAACAGCCCTGCACCTCGCCGAGATTCGCCCTCACGAGGATGTGACCCAGCCGCCGCAAGGCCGCTATCCCCGGGCCTTCGCCCTGCCGGTGCGAGGGGCGGATGGCGCGCTGGCATTCGACATCCAGCGAGTCCTGCCGGTCTACGACCAGATTTTCTCCAAATGGGCTGTGATTGCCCGCTCCGCAGACCCACAAGCGCCAGACACTCTGCTCAGCCACGCTGTCCACGGCACCGACCTGACTGCCGCTGCGGCGCGCCCGGACCTGCCGCCGGTCACCGCCCGGACCAAAAAGGGACTTGCCGGCATCCACCCCGATCCCGCGCTTTTCCCCGATCTGGTGGAACTGGGCATCGGCCATCTGACCCACAACATCACCCTCGGCAGCCTGCTCCGGGAGAAGGCCGGCCCCGACACGCTGTCGCACGACTACGCGGGGCGTACCTACCATTTTGCCAAAGCCGGGGTGGCGACCATCGACCGCGTCACGTCCTTCGCCCATCAGCACGGCATCGTCGTATCGGCGATCATCCTGGTGCCTAACCTGCCGGATCGGCAAAGCTGGGCCGGCCGGGTGCTGACCCACCCAGAGGCCCACCCCTCCGGCATTTACAGCCTCGCCAATGTGGCCACCTTCGAAGGCATCACCCACTACGCGGCCGCGATGCGGTTCCTCGCCGAGCGCTACAGCCGCCCCGACAGTCCGCTCGGCCGCATCGCCCACTGGATCATCCACAACGAAGTGGACTCCGGCTGGGTCTGGACCAACGCCGGCCACCAGCCCGCGGCGGTGTATCTCGACGACTACGCCAAGTCCATGCGCATCGCCTACCAGGCGGTACGCAGCTACGATCCGCTGGGAAAAGTCCACATCTCGCTGACGCACAACTGGACCCGCTCCCACCTGCCCAAAGACCCGCGCTTCTTCCCCTCGCGTCACCTGCTCGGCCTGCTGAACCGCCTGTCCCGTCTCGAAGGCGACTTCGAATGGGGTCTGGCTTTTCACCCCTACCCGCAGAGCCTCTTCCACCCCAGGACTTGGGAGGACGTTGGCGCGCGCAACGACCCCGACTCGCCCTACATCACCTTTCGCAACATCGAAGTGCTCGACCGCTGGATGCAACAGCCCGCCTATCGCTATCAGGGAAAGACTGTGCGGACCATCCTGCTTTCGGAACAGGGATTTCACACTCCGGACACCTCCGAGACCTCACAGGCCACCCAGGCGGCGGCGCTGGCTTATGCCTGGAAGAAGATCGCCCCGATCGCATCGATCGAGGCATTTCACTATCATCGCTGGATCGACCACGAGCGCGAAGGCGGCCTCAACTTGGGACTCTGGACCGTGAAACCCGGCACCATCACCCTGCCTTTGGCGAAAAAGAAAAGCTGGGAGGTCTTTCGCGCCCTCGACACTCCCGGCGAAGCGGCCGCGGTGGAATTTGCAAAGCCGATCATCGGCATTGAGGACTGGAGCGGGATCGCTCTGCCACCCGCTCCGGTCCCGTGAACATGGCGGGATCTGGGGCAGCAGTATTGCTCGGCATTATTCTTCCGAGAGAAACTCGTCAACTGTCATTCCCACATCTTTCGCAATCTGCCGCAGCAGTGGAGGAGCGATATCCCTCCCTCGGTGGTCTGGAACAGTCGTCTGGCGCCCATCCGGATGTTTTAGCTGGCAGTGTGATCCTCGTTGCCGGATCACTGAGAAGCCATGCCCTTCGAGAAGGCGGATAACCTCGCGCGCCTTGAGAACGGGAACTCTGCCCATCGGTTCAAACCGTCACCAACTGTGTTCCCATATATTCGGCTTCCAGTTCAGGTTCGCCGTCTTCCAAAAGCAATTGTATCACTTCACGCAGGTTTCCGTGAAGTTCGTCGAGAGATTCGCCTTGCGAATGGGCGCCAGGGAAACCAGGCACAAAACCGACCAAAAGGCCGGTCTCTGGGCACTTTTCGATGACAGCGGTGAACGATCTCATGGTTGTGAACTGGTAGGAATACGCTTTTTCAACCCTTCCGATCACCCGCATCTTTTGGGACCGGGTCGGAAACTATTTCGAAAGAGGAAGGGCTAATCGGCGATCTCTTTCAGGTATTCTGCGCTGAATTCACTGCCGCGGTCAACCACATTTCCGAAAGCGACCGATTGTTAGATGGAATGCTTCGAGAACATCCCCGCAAAATCGCGCACCGTGGAATTTGCAAAGCCGATCATCGGCATTGAGGACTGGAGCGGGATCTCTCTGCCACCCGCTCCGGTCCCGTGAGATTGCCTCGCGATCAGAAACCGCGCATGAGCACCTCAGCCTCGCCGCTGAGACGCTCCCTGATCATGCCCTGGAGGCGCTGGAGACCGCGGCGGATGCGGGCCTTCACCGTGCCGAGCGGGCTGTTCAGCCGGTCGGCGATCTGGCGCTGGGTCAGACCTTCGAAGTAAGCCATCTCGATCACTTCCCGCTGCTCCGGCGACAGTTCGACCACGGCGCTCTCGAGGATCTGACGGGCGTCGGACAGGAAAACCTCGTCGCGACCGCTGGCCTGGGCCTCGGGCAGTTCGATCTCCTGTCGCGACTCGTAGCGGTCGTGCATGGCGGACCGGCGCTGGACGCTGCGGACCCGATCGATGGAGCGGTTCCGGGTCGTGGTGCAGATCCAGGTCACCAGCGTGCCCTTGGTCGGCTCATAGCTGTCGGCTTTCTGCCAGACGGACAGCAGGACATCGTGGGCGACATCCTCGGCATCCTGGGCATGGTTCAGGACTTTGTAGGCGGTGGAGAAAATCAGCGGCGAATAGCGGTCACAGAAGGCATCGAAGGCGTCGTGATCGCCCGAGGCGATGCGCTGCATCAACTGATGGTCTTCCTCGCGGCTGGAAGCAGGAGCGGAGGAGGTGGAAAGGGAGGCGGGTGCGGTGTTCATGATTTTGTCTAAATTTCGTCTAGAATGAGAACGAGACAGCGTCTTGCGCAAGAGATTTTTTCGACAAAATTTCGACATTTTGTCGTTTTGTTGATTCTTCGGACGGAATTTGGGCGTAATTATTCGACAAATTCAAGACAAGATGAGATTTTATTCCGTGTCCGACTCCTCCTCCTCTTCAGACCCCTCGCCTTCCGACGAAGTATTCGGCATCGGCGAGGTGTCCCGCCTCACCGGTATTTCCGATCACGCCCTCCGCGTGTGGGAGCGCCGCTACCGCGTCGTCGATCCCGGCCGCACCGAGACGCGGCGTCGCGAATACACCCGTGAAGACATTCGCCGACTCAGCCTGATCAAAATGCTGGTCGATGCCGGTCACGCCATCCGCCACCTCGCTCCGCTGGGCACCGAGGCGCTCGAAGCCCGGCTGCGCGAGACCCAGCCGGCCGGAAATGGCAACGGCCCCGCCGAAGTGTCCTGGACAGCCGGTCCCACCCGGGTCGCCTTCGCCGGCAGCCTGTCCCGCGATGTGCTGCGGGCTGCCGCCGACGCGGGTCCGGGCCTGCAAATCGTCGGGGAATTCATCACCGCCGAGGAATTGGGCAGCACGCTGCGACCCGGCGCCATCGATCTCGTGGTCGTCGAGTGCCCCACGGTGTTCGAGGAGGAAGTCGCCGCCATCCAGCAGCTCGTCGAGTCACTGCATGCCCGCCGGGCGGTCATGATCTATCGCTTTGCCAAAACCCAGGCCCTGCAGCCGGCCGACAAGGACATCCGGTGCATCACCGCCCTGCGCGCGCCGGTGACAGCCGACGAACTGCGTCTCGCCTGTCTCGCCGATGCCCAGCCGGCCCGGGCGCTGGCGAGACGAAGCCAGACCGGCACTGGCGAGACGGCCTTCCCCGCTCCGGCCGGCGTGATCGACCTGCCGCCACGCCTCTTCAACGACCGGCAACTCGCCCGCATCGCCCGGCACTCCTCGGTGGTGCAGTGCGAGTGCCCCCAGCACCTGGCCAACCTGCTGGCCAGCCTCGCGGCTTTCGAAAGCTACAGCGCCGAATGCGAAAACCGCAATGAGGAGGATGCCCAACTCCACGCTTACCTCCACCGCGTCACCGCCGACTGCCGCGCGGAAATGGAAGCCGCCCTGAGCCACCTGATGGAGGTCGAGGGCATCTCGGTGGACGATTGAACCGCCCAGTCGCGCTCCGCGTGGATTCTGGCAGTGGCCGGTTTCCGATGGTACCCTGTTGCCTCTCCGATCGAACCCTGTTCCATCGGAAAGCACGCCTGACGAGCCGACTGTCACTCGACCATCAACACGCCATTCATCACCATCCAGTGACCCGGAAAGGTGCATAAGTAGGGATAGCTCCCCTTCTCATTCGGCGCGTCAAAGTGGATCGTGAAGTCCGCCTTGGGATTCACCATGTCGGTCCAGACGACGACCTCATCCGATTTCGGCACGTAGTGGCGCGCGAGCGCCTCCGGGTCGGCGATCATCAGATTGCAGAGTTCGCCCATCTTTTGCAGCGTGCCCGGCTTCGCCAGGAGCCAGTTGTGCGGGACGAGATCGGGGTTCACAAACGTGAGACTGATGCGCTCTCCGGCTTTCACCCGAATCTCCTTCTGCACATATTGCAGCCCGAGCCCTGCCTCCACTGTGATCTGGCGGCCTTTCGATCCACCTGCCCACGGATTCGGCTTTGCGGCGACCGGGGCGACCACGCCGATCTGGGCGGCGTGCAGGGTCTTCGGGATCTTCGTATAACCAGTGAAGTCGGTGTAGGCCCCGCCGAGCGCGTGCACGGTCAGGAAAAGATCCTGCCCCGTCGCGAGCCGTAGATGCACCTGTCCCGCCGGCACGATCTGCGGGATCTCGACAAAAATCGCCCTGCCCCCCTCGAGTCGCTGCACGCTGCGCACCTCGAGCGGATCATGCCCCGGCGTGTCAGGGTAACGAACCGAATACTCCGGCGATCCATAGGTGCCGCTGTATTTGTAGGTCCAGCACTGGGCGAATGTCTCCGCGGCGACACTCGCGGATTCGGAGACGGGCTGATCAAAGCGGACGATGACGCCATTCTCCCGCGTCTCAAAGCCGACCGGCACGGGAGTGCCGCCAGTGAAACGGACCCGCTGGAAACAACCATCGAGCGGCGTGTAGGTGCCCCAGCCCTGCAATCCGGTCACGTAGAGCGCGCCATCCTTTCCGCTGAAACGCGCGCACTGGACGCCCGAGTCGAAGTTGCCGCTGATCTTCATCGCGGCAGCCTGCCAGCGGCCCTTCACCTGCTCGCGCATCACGAGCCAGGCACTGCCTCCGCCGGAGGACAGGTGCACGAGGTTGCCATTGCCTTCGAGCGGCCTCCACACCTCTCCTGAGATGAAGGCCTGGCTGCTCGCGGAGTTGTCCTCGCCACGCGGCAGATAGAGCAGCACCGGCTCGGGCGACTGGCCGTTCTTTGGTCCACCCGCGCCAAAATGGGCGCCCTCGTTCACGCCGAGTTCGACTTGGAAGACGCTCGTCGCCGGCGTCCAGTCGCCTTCCTGTGCACTCGTCGTCAGAAAACGGCCGTCATTTGAGATGCCGAGTCCGTTCGGATTGCGGAAGCCGGTCGCGAGCACGTCGAGACTACCTGCCTTGTCGATGCGGCAGAGCCCCTGGTTGCCCGAGGTGAAATACCAATTCCCCGCCGCATCGCGCTCGAGCCCGACGACGAAATCATGCCCGCCGGGCGAGGACTGCATCGCATTCGTCACACACTCGTAGTAGTCGGCCTCGTCGTCGCCGTTGAGGTCGTGGAGACAGGTGATCTGATCGCGGCCGAGGACGTGGATCTTCCCGTCGACGATTTTCATCCCGAGCGGCTGATGCAGACCGGTGGCAAAGCGTTTCCATCGCAATGTTTCGAGCGTTTCATCGATACCGCGCACCAGCCAGACCTCGCCCGTCATCGTCGCCACGGCGGCGCTGCCGTCTTCGAAGAAATCGTGCGCAGTGAGGAAAAAGATCGTGCCATGAGGGTTCTCAAAAGGGATCGTCAGCGTGTCGGTGGCGAAGGGCTTCTCCGATCCGACCGTTCCCTTCGTTTCGAGCCACTGCGGCCATTGCGCGGGACCACCCCGGGTCAGGGCGGCGAGTTTTTCCGAAGCCTCGCCACGGGCATTGAGGTATTGCGTCCTGCCGCCGGCTTCATACGCGAAGACTACTTCTTTGCCATGCCGGTAAAAGCCGAGATAACGCCCCTCGCGTTTCTCATCCGACTTCGTCACCACCTCGCCCTCCATCGGGGCTCCGGCCATGAAACCGTGGCGGGCGTCGTTGAGCCTGACAAATCCACCTTTCCACGTCACCGGGAAGCTGAGCGTCTCCGGATTGAAAACCGCGGCGAGATCGTCGTATCGGACACAGACGCCCTTTGGCAGGGTAAGGCCCGCGCCTTTGAAGACACCGCTGAAGAGATTGCCGTGATCACTTTCAGCCCAGCGCCCGTCTTTCCAGGTGACCTGGTCATTCTGGTTGCCCCAGTGTCCCTGCTGGCCGCCATCCATTCCGGGGAAATCGGGAATCAATTGCGGCAGCGGGCGATGGGTGAGAAAAGCGAGCGCCTGTTTGCCGTAAAAATCGAAGACGCGCTCGCGGTTCACGAATGCCTTCCAATGGCGGTTTTGCGACGGATCAAGCGGCTCCAGAGTCGGCTCGAAGGGCGCGGGAGCCGGAGCGCGCGGCCCGGTGAGGAGCGAGTCGAGATGGTCGAAATCCCACAGTCCAAGCGTGTTGTCCATGCGCTCGCGCGGGGTGTTGCCAGGTCGCGGCTTCATGACGCCGCGGGAGATCCGCACGTCGTCGAGGATTCCGTCACAGCCGATTCCGCCCTCGACGAGACGACCGAAGGCGAGTTGCTCCTTCTCCGCCTGTCTCAATTCGCCCGCCTTGCCGACGGGCTTTTCCAACACCTTCTTTCCATCGACCCAGAGCGTGACCAACTCCGCATCGACGCTGGCGACGAAGTTGTGCCACTGGCCATCGCAGACATTGACGCCGGAATCAAAGTCTCCCCCGCGGCCGGGCATATAAAGCGCAAGCGTGCCGCGTCCGGCGTGGGTGTAGAGCTCCCAGTGCGTCCCGGCCGATTTCGGATTGCAGGCGACGAGGATGTTGTAGCGATCCTTCCCATCCAATTTGGCGCGGCATTCAATCGAAAAGGGCAGCGTGTGGTAGTCCGCGCTGCCCTCGATGACGAGTCCGCCCGAGAGCGCCTTGCCGAAGTCGGCGCTCAGGGACGCGACCTCCGTTCCCTCCCGGATCGCCGGCCGCCCGCCGCCTCCGGCTTGCGGCTTCGCATCGTTCCAGGTGCGGTACTTCGGCTTCGCCGCGGGCGGCGCGTCGTCGAGTTGGGGGACGAGCCAGTTCAGTCCGTCGAGATTGTCGAGAAGTCGCCCCTCGGCGTCCTCGTCGGTGTGATTGAGGATGCCGACAGGACCGTTGTAGCCGCTGGCGCGGATCTGGCGCAAAACCTTCACATCCTCCGTGCCGACGCCGAGTGGCAGGATCTTGCGCCCTTTCGTGTCGCCGGCAATGTCCATGCCGTTGAGATTGAAACAGAGCAGATGCGGTTTCATCCGCTCGATCGCCGCCGGGAGCCTGTCGAGATGACTGTGCCCGTGGTGGAGATTGTAAACGATGCCGACATGGTCGGCTCCGTGGTTTTTTTTCAGATATTCGCAGACGGCGACGAGATTCTCCGGCTCACCGCCCCATCCGCCGTGATTGTAGAGTCCGAGTGGGCAACCGGCCTTGCGGGTCCGCTCGACGATGGGCAGCAGCCTCGTCGCTGCGGCTTTGACCCGTTCCTCCGGCGTCGCTTCGCTGCCACCACTGAGGGTGAGCCAGATCTGCGGATGGAGGTCGTATTTCTCGAAAAGCCGGAAGGCCTCGTCGTGCGTGCTCCAGAAGGCGAAGAACTCGATACCGTGCTTTTGATAGGCAAGGATCTCTCGTTCAAACTCGGCAACGTGCTCCTGCCGCCAGTCATAGGCGATTTTCTTAATGCCCATCTTCGCGACCATCTCGGCGCGTTCCTCGGGCGAGCGTTTCTTCGCATCGAACGGCACGATGCACCACGCGGCGAGGTTTGATTTGTCGAAGAGGTCCGCGGCTGCCACGGGAGAGCCGATCAAACAGGCAGGCAGAATGATGGGGAGGAGGTGCCGTGGGAACCGTAAGGCGGAAAAGGCAATCATCTGAAGGGAGATTCTACTTTTCATCGTTCTCAATCTTTGGTGTTTTCGTTGGACCGCGTATCCGCTCCTCTTCCCGCCAGACTCCCCGCCTTCACCACACCACCCTGCATCACGGCCAGCAGGTTGGCACGATCTTCGAGGATCGAGATGTCCCTCATCACATCGCCTGCCACCACCAGCACGTCGGCGAGTTTCCCCGGCTCCACCGACCCGATCTCGGCCTCCCGCCCCATCATCTTCGCACCACCGAGGGTGGCGCAGCGGATCGTATCAAGGACACTGAAACCGACGTAATCGACGAAGAAGGTCAGTTCCTGCGCGTAGGTGCCGTGGGGCGTCCAACCAAAGCCGTAATCGCCTCCAAGCCCCATTGTGCCCCCGGCCGCGAGCACCCGGCGGCAGCTCTCCGCTCCGGCTTCCAGCGTTTCCTGATGTCCGTCGATGACCTGCTGCGACAGACCGAATTCCTTGCCACGATCGACGCTGAATTTCTCGAATCCCAGCCCGGGGCACATCGGCACATGGCGCTTCAGCAGCAACTCCAGACATTCGTCGTCCATGAAAGTGCCGTGCTCGATCGCATCGTACCCGGCTTTCAACGCGTTGCGGATGCCCTCGGTGGCGCGGCAATGGCCGGTCACCTTCAGCCCGTGATTGTGCGCCGTCTGCACCACCGCGTGCATCTCGTCGAAGGTCATGCAGAGGGTGTGGTGATCATTGATGTCAGGCGAGGCGGCATCGCCGGTCGGGTAGGTCTTCACCCACTCGATCCCGTCCTTCACGAGCTTCCGCACCGCCTTGCGCGCTTCCTCGGGGCCGTTGACGATGAAAACAATGCCCTCCATGCCGATCTTGCGGTAGTCCGGATTCCAATCCATCAGGCCGCCCGCGCCGCAGATCTCGCGCCCGCTCGCACTGAGGCGCGGCCCGGGGATCATGTCCTCCTCGATCGCCTTTTTCATCCAAACGTCGATGTTGTGCAGGCAACCGCCACTCCGCGCCGCCGTGTAGCCGCACTCCAGTGCCGTCTTCGCATTCACCGCCGACTGGAGCGTCACGTATTCCACCGGGAACTTGATGTCGAGATCCTGTAGTTCCGTGACATTGAAGTAGGTCAGGTGGATATGCGCCTCGATCAGACCCGGCAGGATGGTGCCGCCTCGTGCATCGATCCGCGCCGCCCCCTCCGGCACCGGAGGGGCATCAGCCGCGGGGCCGGCGTAGGTGATGATCCCGTCCGTGACGACGACCGCCGCATCCGGCACCGGTGGCGCGCCCGTGCCGTCAATGAGTTGGCCATGGTGAATCAAAGTAGTGCCGGTCGCGAGTTTCATGGGGTGAGAGCGTAGCATCCTCTCCAATCGGCGTCTTGAGCGTCAACCGCATTCTTTTGAAGAATCGCGGCGTACCGCCCTCCGCGGCCATACGCGATCGCGACCACGCCTTGCCGGATCGCCCCTTTTCCCGCATCCTGTGAGCCTAATCATGAAAAAACCCCGTCCCCTCTCAACCGCCGCCCTCGCCCTGCCCCTCATCGCCGCTCTCGGCTGCCTTTCCACTGGCAACGGAAGGGCCGACGAGGCGCTGAGCCGATCGCTGACTCACTTCGTGTCGTTCGACAAAGGCTTCACCGCCGATTTCTCCAAGGGCGACAAGACCTGCTATCTCAAAAAGGGTGCCGAACTCGTTCCCTGCCAGGAAAGCGATGAAGTGAAGCTCGCTCCCGATGCCGGTCGTTTCGGCGGCGCGGTCTGGTTTCCCAAAAAAGGCGCCACCCGGCCGCTCTGGCTGGGCCAGAATGTGCTCGGCTACAATGACAAAAGCTGGAGCACCACCGTGTCCCTCTGGCTGCGGCTCACCCCCGATGAGGACCTCGAGCCCGGCTATTGCGACCCTGTCCAGATCGTTGGCGACGACACCAAGAAGGGTTTCATCTTTCTGGAATGGTCCAAGGACCACAATCCCCGCCATTTCCGTTATGCCATTCGTCCCCTGATCGAACTGTGGGATCCCCAGGGACTCGGCTGGGAGGGCATTCCCGATGAAAAGCGGCCCATGGTGCGGGTGCTCAATGCCCCCTTTTCCCGCGAGCGCTGGACCCACGCCGTCTTCACCCTCGACCGGATCAACGACAAAGCCGCCCCGCCCTCCGGCACCCTCTATCTCGACGGCAAGAAGCAGGGCCGCATCGACGGTCACGATCTCACCTTCGGTTGGGACCCCGCGTCCGTGAGCCTCGTCATCGGCGCGGCTTACGTCGGCCATCAGGATGACCTCGCCGTTTTCGACCGCGTCCTCACGGATGACGAAGTGACCCGCCTGTTCCAGTTGAAAGGCGGCGTGCGGGAGTTGATCCCCGCCGACAAGCCTTGACGCCAGGTCGCCCCGAGATTCCCCATTGGACAACCCCATCCGGAGTTGTTCGAGGTGGCGCATCCAACCCCGGCGTTTCACGCCGGGCTATTCATGGAGAATCCCTCCGGGATTCAGTCGAGTTCGTCATCCGTTACCAGCCGCCTCAGAAAGTAAAACACAGCCGTCCCACAGCAGGGACGCGATTGAGGCTGAAAAGCGGGCTGGCGCCCTTCGTTCCCCTGCCACTCGGTAGGGGTGTATGAACAAAAAACCGCCAGCCCGATCCAACGTTACCGTCCTCCAGCAATTGCTC